>NZ_JBXAWH010000016.1:0-161124 GCF_057291635.1 Pseudomonas sp. 1L-C-7-B-C1
CGGTCAGCCCCTGATCCCTGACCATCTTTACGACTTCCAGTTTGTAGCTGTCATCAAACCTGTTGCGTTTTCTGGTCATGTAGAACTCCTCGATAAATGTATTTTCCACTTATCGAGGTGTCCGGGGAAATTAGACCACTGCAGTGTGGCGGCAGGCACCAAAACCCTGCACGCAGTGCCTCCTTGAAGCGCATGGTGGCTCCTCCAATAATCTGAAGACAACCTGCATCCCAACGCCAGCGGGCTACGTCCTCCCCTGGCCCGGCTTTTGCTTTTGTTGAATCCAAACTTGGATACAAGATGGAAGCCTCCCATGCACGACCTCCAAAGCTCTCATTTCGGCTGGACGATCAACGAGTGGCTGACGGCCTACCAGACCGGGCAGTTGTCCCCGGACGTCCTGCTGTCGCTTGCCAGCACTTACCCGGCAACCGACACCGCGTGGATCGCGCGGGCCAGTCAGGCGCAGATCAGCGAGCAGCTTGATGCGCTCGCCGAGCGTCTTGATGCAGTCAACGGCGATATCGCGCAATTGCCGTTGTACGGCGTGCCGTTCGCGATCAAGGACAATATCGACGCCGCCGGCTGGCCGACGACGGCGGCGTGTCCCGAATTTGCCTACACCGCAAGCAAGGACGCGACCGTGGTGGCTCGACTGCGCGCAGCGGGGGCGATTCTGATGGGCAAGACCAACCTTGATCAGTTCGCCACCGGCCTGGTCGGCACTCGCTCGCCCTACGGCGCCGTGTCCAACAGTTTCAATCCTGATTATGTCAGTGGCGGCTCCAGCTCTGGCTCGGCGTCGGTGGTGGCGCGGGGGCTGGTGGCGTTTTCCTTGGGCACTGACACCGCAGGCTCGGGCCGGGTGCCCGCCGGGTTCAATAACATCGTCGGCCTGAAGCCCACCAAGGGCCGCTTGCCCAACACCGGGCTGGTGCCGGCGTGCAAGACCGTGGACTGCATTTCGATCTTCGCGCTGACCGTTCATGACGCGCACAAAGTCGCCGGCCTGGCCGAGGGATTTGATAGCGATGACGCCTATTCCCGCCACAATCCGGGCACGGCGCCGGTGGGCTTTCGCGTCGCGATGAAGCTGGCGGTGCCGGACACTTTGGAGTTCTTCGGCGATACGCACAATCAGGCCGTGTTCGAACAGGCGCTGCATCGTTTGAGCGACATGGGCGCCGAGATCACCCGCATCGATTTCGCCCCGTTCAAAGCCCTGGCCGAGCAGCTCTATTACGGCCCGTGGGTGGCGGAACGCACGGTGGCCCTGGCCTCGATGCTGGAAACCAACCCCGACGCCATTCACCCGGTGGTGCGCGGCATTGTGGAAAGCGGCCTGGCCTACAGCGCCTGTGACGCCTACCGCGCCGAGTATCTGCGCGCCAGGCTGAGCCGCCAGATCAACGAGGCGCTGGCCGGCTTCGACGCACTGGTCGTGCCCACCTCCGCGACCCTGCGCACCCAGGCGGAAATGGCCGCGGAGCCGGTGCTGTACAACTCGCAGTTCGGCTTCTACACCAACTTCACCAACCTGGCGGACCTCTCGGCCCTGGCATTGCCTGCCGGTATGCGCGCCGACGGCTTGCCGTCGGGCATCACCCTGATTGCACCGGCGTGGCACGATACAGCGCTGGCCCGGTTCGGTCAGCGCTGGCAGGAAAGCGTCGGCTTGCCGCTGGGCGCAACCGGTCGCTCACTTCCCGCGTCGCCACCTTCGCCAGCCGTTGCACCGCGCGGCAGCATGCGGGTTGCCGTGGTGGGTGCGCACCTGACCGGCATGCCGCTCAACGTCCAGCTCACGAGTCGTGATGCCGTGCTCGTCGAACAAACCCTGACGGCGGCCGATTACCGGCTCTACGCGCTGCCCGGCACCGTTCCACCCAAACCGGGTCTGGTCAAATCCCCAGGCGGTACGTCAATCATCGTTGAGCTGTGGGACCTCCCGCTGGCGCGTTTTGGCGAGTTCGTTGCCGAGATCCCCGCGCCGCTGGGCATCGGCAACCTGACGCTGAAGGACGGTCGCAGCGTCAAGGGCTTCATCTGCGAACCTTGGGCGATCGACGGCGCGCTGGACATCACCTCGTTCGGTGGCTGGCGCGCGTACATCGCCAGCCTGAAGAAAGCCTGACCCAACGCCTGACGCGGCCGGCGCACCAAGCACAGCATAAAGCCACGTCACGTCTAACCATCATGAGTCGGAGCACCCAGGCCATCATCCCTTCTCAAAAACCCAAACTGCGCCCGGACAACTTGGCCGAGCGCATCTATCAGCAGCTCAAGGAGGACATCTTCGAGTTCCGCCTGCTGCCGGGGGATCGCTTCAGCGAAGGCGAGGTGGCCGAGCGCGTGCAGGCCAGCCGCACGCCGGTGCGGCAGGCGCTGTATCGGCTGGAACGCGAAGGCTATCTGGAGGTGTATTTCCGCAGCGGCTGGCGGGTGAGGGCGTTCGATTTCAACTATTTCGAAGAGCTTTACGACGTGAGGATCGTGCTGGAGTGCGCGGCTCTGGCGCGTCTTGAAGCGCTGGATCTGGAGCAACACCCGGTCATTGATGAACTGAAACACACCTGGCTCGTCACCCCCTCCGAACGCCTGCAAGATGCCCAGCAAGTGTCAGCCTTGGACGAGCGTTTCCATTGCGCGCTGCTGGAGGCGGCAGGCAACACTGAGATGGCGCGCCTGCACCTGGAGATCACCGAGAAGGTCCGCATCATTCGCCGCCTGGATTTCACCCAGGCGGCGCGCATCGAGACGACCTACGACGAGCATGGCCAGATTCTCGGCGCCGTGCTCAGTCGCCAGACCGCGCAGGCCCAGCAGTTGCTCACGCGGCACATCGAAATCAGCAAGCAGGAAGTGCGCAAGATCACCCTGCACCGGCTTCACGTCGCCCGGCCTTGAGCTGACGTCTGCACCTCGCATCGCCCACAAACCAAAGACCTCTCAGCGCGGATTGCGGCGCTCCGCCACTTCGGCCAACACCGCCAGGTCCATGTCGCCCTGACCGTGGTCGATGGCATCCTGCAAGTGGGCGCGAATCATCTCGGCGCTCGGCATCTCGACCGACACCTGGCTGGCGGCGGCCAGGACCAGATCCACGTCTTTAAGGCCCAGCACTGCCTTGAATGCCGCCGGCTCGTACGTGCGTTCGCCGATCAGCGCGCCATACCCGGCGTACACCGGGCCGGGAAAGATCGTCCCCGCCGCCAGCTCCACCAGATCGGCGGATTTCAGACCGTGACGGGTGACCAGCACAGCGGCTTCGCTCATCGCCTCGATGGCCGAAACCAGCATGAAATTCATCGCCAGTTTCATCGCGTTGGCGCTGAAGGGTTTGTTGCCCATGGGCCAGGTCTTGCTGCCGATCAGGTCGAACAGCGGCTGCACGGTGTCGATGGCCTGGGCGGAGCCGGCCGCCATGATGTTCAGCCTCGCGGCGGCGGCCATGTTGGGGCGGCCCATCACGGGCGCGGCGATGTAGTCGATGCCTTGTGCGGCGTGCAGCTCGGCCAGTTCATCGGCGAAGGCCACGGAGATGGTCGCCATGTTGACGTGAATCAGCGGGCCCTTGAGTTGCTTGAGCAGGCCGGAATCCAGCAGCACGGTGCGCAACGCGTTGTCGTCGGCGAGCATGCTGAATACCACGTCGGCGGCGAACGCCTGGGCAGGCTCGGTGACCGCCGTGGCACCTTGCTCGACCAGTGGCTGGGCTGCGTGGGCAGAACGGTTCCAGACCAGCAGTTCATGACCGCCTTTCAACAGATTGCCAGCCACGGCCTGACCCATATTGCCGAGGCCCAAAAAGCCGATTTTCATGGGGGTACGCTCCAGTAGACGAAGGGAGTATGGCGCGAGAGAGCGCCACGCGGGGCGAGCAGGATCGTTCACGACCTGTGCAGCTCACCTTCCTGAAGGATGGGACCGCGCCGCTCTAGCAGCGTGCCCGCTCATTCCACGTGACATCACTCACGCTTTGCTGCCTCACGCGCCTCGCCGCGTATCACCAGACCAATGCCGACACCGGAGACAGCCATGCCCATGGCCATCAGCCACGACAGCGGTTCGTCGAACATGGCCCAGGCCAGCAGCAGCGTCAGTGGCGGGCTCAGGTAAAGCACGCTGGCAACCCGCGTCGGCGTGGCCCGGCGCAGGCACATCCAGTACAGGCCGTAACCGCCCACCGTCGACACTGACGTCCACAGCACACTCATCGCGAAACCTGCGTTGGGCACGGGCGCGAGACTCCCGTGCAGTCCGGCAACGACGGCAAACACGAAGGTCGAGACGAAGCACTGCAACCACAGGTTGGGCAGCAGGCCCAGCGCCGTGGGATCGGGGGAGTGTTTTTGCCACAGCGTGGCGACCGCCAGCGACAGCATGCCCAGCACCGGCAGGGCATAGGCCCAGGGCGGTGCGCTGCCCCAGGCCAGCGCGTCGTGGGTCGCCAGCATCACGCCCGCCAGGCCGATCAGCAACCCGACCCATACGCCGCGGGTCAATCGCTGGCGGAGCACCACGGCCGCCAGCACGGCCATGCCGATCGGCAAGAGATCAGCAAACAGCGCCGCCAGCCCGGCGGGCACACCCAGGGCAATCCCTTCGGTCACGCCGAACAGATAACCGGCCATGGCCAGCAGGCCGATGCCGGCGTTTTTCAGCAGGACCGCAGGCGGCGTCTGGCGCAGTTGCCGGGCGACGAAGGGAAAGAGAAGAAACGTGACCAGGATGCAACGCCAGAACACCACCAGCGACGCCGGCGCGTAATCGATGGAGAAGCGCGCGCCGATGAAGCCCGAGCTCCAGATGACCACCAGCCCGGCTTCGAGCAGCGGCAAGGGGATCGCCCGGCGCCGGGACGGAAGAGGGAGGCTCACGTTGGTCAGTTCGTTTGAAGTGTTCATGGACCCAACGTACCCAACCGCCGTAATCTAATAAATCAAAATAAACGACAGCAGTGCTTCGGGATCAGTGAACCATGAGCGCCATTATTGATATCGAACAGGTCCGCACCTTTCACGCCGTGGCGCGCATTGGCAAGTTCAGTGCAGCGGCGGAACAGCTGCACAAAAGCCCGGCGGCGGTCAGCGTGCACGTGCAGCGGCTGGAAGCGGTGGCGGGCGGGCGACTGCTCAATCGTGACAATCAGTCGGTGTCGCTGACGCCGCTGGGCAAGCGTTTTCTGACCTCCACCGCTGCGCTGCTGAGCACCCACGATCACGTGCTGGCCGAGCTGCAGGGCACGCAGCTGGCGGGGCGCATCACCCTCGGGGTGCCGGACGAATACGCCACGCACCTGATTCGCGACGTGCTGCCGATTTTCACCGCCGCCTGGCCGAACATCGTTCTGGAGCTGAAGACCGCGCCCAGCTTCACGCTTCGCGATCAGGTGCGGCGGGGTCGGCTTCAGGTGGCGGTCATCGCCCAGCCGGAAGGCCAGCTGGGCGCGGACGATCAATTGCTGGTACCGACGACGCCGGTGTGGGTCGGCGCCGCGCATCTTCCGGGGGATATGCCGGACCCGTTGCCCCTGGCCGTGCATGCCGCGCAATGCTCGTACCGGCAAGCGATGATCGAGTCGCTCAAGCGCAGCGGCCTGCGCATGCGCATCGTGCTCGAGAGCTCGTCCAATCAGGCGGTCAAGGCCTGCGTCGAAGCAGGCCTGGGGATCAGCGTGATCGACCGCGCCCGGGTCACCGACGGCATGCGCATCCTCGACGGCCTGCCGCCGATCGCTGACCACGACATCATCGTCGTGCGCTCGTCAGCTTCCCACGGGGATGACGCCGTGGACCTGCTGCGGCGGGCGATCGGGCAGTATTTCCGCCTCTGACGGCGGTGCGGTTCAGTCCTCGGAGCGCTCGCAGAAGCGCAGGCGATTGCCGAACGGGTCGGCGATTTCCATGACCTTGCCCCAGTCGAGGTCCTGGATGCCGGGGCGTGAGTAGCCGTAGTTTTTTGCCAGCAGTTCGCGCTGCAATTCGGCGATGTCGCTGACCGGCACGAAGAGCGTCGAGCCTGGGGTCGCGTCGCCGTGGTGTTCAGTCAGGTGGATGACCAGTTGGTCGCGGCGGGCCTGGGCATACAGCGGCAGACCCGGTTCAAAGCGGTGCTCCCACTCCAGGCTGAAGCCGAGAAAATCCAAATAGAACTCTTTCGCCTTGGCTTCGGAAAAGATACGAATCAGCGGTATCGCCGGGGACATCTGCACAGGGGGTCACTCCTTGATGGTCTGAGCGAGCGATTCTAGCCCAGAGTGGCCCGGCGGCTACCCCGCGTCGGCTTTAGAAGGCGGCTGGCGCACGTAAATCGCCAGCAACATCGCGCCGAGGCTCAAGGCCGCTAGGGCCAGCGAGCCCACATCAATCGCCAGATCCAGGCCCCATGCGGTGGCGGCGCGGCCCAGCAACAGAGCGACAACGCCCTGCATCAGGTACGCCACCAGAAACAGCGCCGACAGGGTCCCGGCCCGGTGATGCATCGGCGCGTGGGCGTTGATCAGATTGAGGCCGCCCATGAACAGCAGGCTGTAACCGGCGCCGCTGGCCGCGCTGGAAAGCAGGAACACCGGTAGGGCGTGGGTCTTGGTCGCGAGCATGAGCAGCAACAGGCTGACGATGGAAACGCTCGCGCCGGCGATGATCGACAGCCTTGAGCCGAAGCGTTTGCCGACGATGCCGGTGATGCCGAGCACGATGGCGAACAGCGAAATGGCGCCGCCGTTAACCAGCGCGTTGCTGGAGCCGATCAGGTCGTGGGCGATCTGCGAGCCCAGCGACAGCATCGTTGCCCCGACCGAATACGCGCTAAGCACCGCGCTGACTGACACCAGGAATGTGCGGCGCAGTGGCGGGTGAATGTGCGGCAGCTTCAGCGACCATGGTTTTTTGCTCTCCGCCGGGGTGTGCCGGGGCAGTCGCCAGACGCCGAACAGCGTAGCGCCGAGCACGACGATCAACACCCAGAAACTCAGGCGCGTGGGGAACGGCGCGTACTGGATCAGGCCACCGCCGATGATCAGGGCGGCGGCAAGGCCCGAGGCCTGCGCGGCGGTGGTGATGGCGCCGGCAAGTTTCGCCTTGCCCGGCGCACTGAACTCGACCACCGCAGCCGCCGAAGGACCTGCCGACAGCCCGACGCCGATGCCCATGAACGCCCGGCCGATCAACAGCCAGGTGACATCGGGGGCGACGGCGAACAACAGCACGCCGATCAGTGAAGCGCCGACACCGAGCAACATCGCCGCACGGCGCCCGATGTAATCAGAGAGGTCGCCCAGGGCAATCAGCGTCGCCACCACGAACACCGGGAACACCGCGAAAATCTGCGTGGTCACGGTCGGCGTCAGTTGCCACTGATGGGCGTAAAGCGGGTACATCATGGCGGGTGCGGCGCTGGTCCACAGCGTATGGACCACCACGGCGGCCGCGACCCAGAAGCTGGTCTGCCTGCTCCATGTCGTGTGGGTGTGATTCATTCGAAGCGCCTCGCAGGGATCAGATGGGTGACATTAAGAGAGAGGGGTGGAGTGGGCTTGTACCGATGTGCGTTTGAGGGTGTTCACAAAGGCCCCTTCCCGGCTAAAGCCGGTCCCACGGTCGAGGTCACAGCCAGTTCCGCTGGGTGCACGCAGGATCCTTGTGGGACCGGCTTCAGCCGAGAAGACGTCGGAGGCCATACCGCAAGACGGGTAGCCTCCGATGGCCTCAGTTCAGGTGAGCCTTCAGCTCGCCCGCGGCCTGGCGCATGGCTGCTTTGACTTCGGGAATGTTGCTCAGCGGGTTGAGCAGGCCGTAGTCGTGGACCATACCGTTGTAGCGCACGGCGGTGACGTCGACACCGGCGGCATCCAGCTTGCGGGCGTAGGCTTCGCCTTCATCACGCAGCACGTCCAGGGCGGCGGTTTGCACCAGCGCAGGCGGCAGGCCCTTGAGCTGTTCGGTGCTGGCGCGCAGCGGCGAGGCATGAATGTCGGCGCGCTGGTTGGCGTCGGTGGTGTAGCTGTCCCAGAACCAGGTCATCATGTCTTTGGTCAGGAAATGCCCCTCGGCGTATTGCTGGTATGAGCCAGTGTCGAACGTCGCGTCGGTCACCGGCCACAACAGTAACTGGAAGCGCAGCTTGGGCGTGTTGTGCTCCTTGGCCATCAGCGCTACCACGGCTGCCATGTTGCCGCCGACGCTGTTGCCGGCCACGGCCAGACGCGAGCCGTCGACATTGATCTCCTTGCCATGTTCGGCCACCCATTGGGTCGCGGCGTAGGCCTGATTGATCGCCGTCGGGTAATGCGCTTCGGGTGAGGGCGTGTAATCCACGTACACCGCGACAGCCCCCGAGCCCACCACCAGATCGTGAATCAATCGGGCGTGAGTCGGGTAGTCACCCAGCACCCAGCCGCCACCGTGGAAGAACATGAACACCGGCAGCGCACCCTTGACGTTGGCCGGGCGCACGATGGTCAGCTTGATGTTCTGGCCATCGGCCTTGATGGTTTTCTCGCTGACCTGAGTCCCGCTCAAATCTACCTTCACCGAATTCTGTGCGCCGGTCAGCACCGCACGGGCGTCTTTCGGGCTGAGCTGTTCCAGTGGCTTGCCACCCCCGGCGGCCAGGGCATTGAGGAACGCCTGGGTCTGATGTTCAGGCACGGCGGTTTCAGCGGCGAAAGCCTGGCTGACGGAGAGAGCGAGGAGGGTAGCGGTCAGGGTTTTTGTCAGAGTATTCATGATGGCGCTCACATGGATTGGCACGGGGATCAAATGAGCCGGCTTAGCGCAACGAGCGCTTTTCGGCTGGCTTGGACCACACTGTACGGAGTTGCCATGAGTGGAACAATTGGCCTAATTAGGGACACATTGTTTCCGTTAAAGAGACGGTTGGCTGTGAGCGAAGCCAGTCGGTTTTACGTATAAAAGGCCTCAGCCTGGGAATCCGTGCGGCAGAAACAAAAACGGCGCCGTGCTGAACATCAGCAACGGCGCACGTCTGAGAGGCGGGGGGTGAAGCAAATTAGCTGCGCAGGTCCTTGTTGATCTCGTCTTCATCCTTGTGAGGCGGCGCTTTCGGCAGCTCGGCAGGGTAGAACTCACCCTTGAGATTCAGTGCGGCGATACGCGCCTTTAGTTTTTCGATGACCAGGTCGATGTCCTGTTGATCATCGAGATCGTCCACACGCAGCCACAGGTGCGGGAGGTTTTCAAAATACACGCCGTCGATTTCCACATCGGCGGTCATTTCGCGGTCCTGGCGCCACAGGCACTTGCGGTGAACCGTTGCGGGGTCTTGAGGCCAGGTTTCCGACGTGGTCAGCCAGACCTCGTGGTAATCCTGCAGGTCAATTTCTTCAATTTTGTCCAGTGGGATAAAAGTATTCACATATCACCTGTCAGCCAAGGGGACCGGGCGAGGTCGTTGCGCTGCTGACTGCCCCAGATCCCGAACCGTTTCATAAAGCGCACACCACTATGGCCGCCGTTTGGCTGACGAGTTCAACGCCCGCGCGCTATTGCCGCACGGCTAAGCCCCGTCAACGCAGCGACGTTAACGCATCGACCTCGACGCAGCGACGTTAGCGCAGCGCCGGCTCACGACTGAACGCATCCACCGCACGCACCAGGCCCCTGGACGCCAGCGCCACCAGCTCGGCGCCTTTTTCCGGAGTCGCCAACGCGGGGTCGGAGCCCATGCGCCCATCGGGGAAGCGCGTACGGAAGTCCTTCGCCTCCCGGATCGGCCCGGACGGTGCGATCTGCGGCGAGTAGTCCGCCGACTTGATCGAGTCCGGGTAGGCCCACTGGGTCACCGCGATCTCGGACGGCGTCGCGTGTGAACCGTGGCCTACCGGAAACTGCCGGTGGGCCAGTTCGCCCACGCCTTCCAGGTCCCACCAGTTGATCAGCTTCAGGGCGAAGCCGGCAGACCGCCCGGCGAAACTGGCCTCAGCGTACAGCTCAGAAAACGCCGCCTCGATCGACGCGACGTTACCGCCATGACCGTTGAGGAAGAGGATCTTTTCGAAGCCGTGACCCGCCAGCGAGCGCGCCCAGTCACCGATGGCGGCGATGAACGTCGAGGGGCGCAGCGAGATCGTCCCGGGAAAGCCCAGATGGTGTTGCGCCATGCCAATGTTGAAAGTCGGGGCAATCAGGATATCGGCACTTTTCTGCGCTTCGTGGGCGATGATCTGCGGGCACATCCAGTCAGTGCCGAGCAAGCCGGTGGGCCCGTGTTGTTCGTTCGAGCCGATGGGCACGACGATCGTGCGGCTGCGTTTGAGAAACTGCTCGATCTCGATCCACGTGGACTGGTGCAGAAGCATGTCAGGTGCTCTCCTCAGGGAAGGGGGCTTCAGAAAACCGGGTTATAGCGAAAAACCGTGACGCGCGGCACCGGTTTGAGGCGCCAGAATCGGCGCTCAAGCGGGTGGTATGGCCGGGAAACGTGCGATGAAACAGGTGCCCAGCTCGGCCGATGAACTCACGGTCAGAATGCCGTCATGGGCAGTGGCGATCTGTGAGGCGATGTACAGGCCCAGTCCCAGGCCTTCTCCGCGACCACCGGCTTCTGAGCGGGTGAAAGGCTCGAACAGCAGCGGCAGCAGCCGTGGCGAAATGGGCGTGCCGCGGTTCATGACGGAAATGATGACCTGATCGCCTTCCTGCCAGATGTGCAGATGGATCGGCGTCGTGGGTGAACCGTGGGTGACCGCGTTGCCCAGCAGATTGGACAGCAGCTGACTGATACGCAGCGGATCGCAATAGACGTTGCCGCCGAGGTGGATGGACTCGATCAAGCTCGCCTGCGGGTGCGAGGCGCGGATCTCGTCCACCGTCGATTTCAGGACGTCGGAGAGATCGTCGGTGATGTGGCGCTTTACCGGGATCCCGCCGCCCATTCGGCCCCGGGCAAAGTCCAGTACGTTCTCGATCAACGCGCCCATGCGGATCGAGCTCTGGCGTATGGCCGCGACCAGCCCCTGGGAGCGCTTGTCTTCGGTTTTGGTCGCCAACAGGTCGGCGCTCATGCGGATCGCGCTCAGCGGTGTGCGCAGGTCATGGCCCAGCACCGCCATGAATTGCTCGCGCAGCCGGCCGTGTTCGTTGGCGTCGGTCAGTTCGGCCCGGGCGCTCTCCAGGTGACCCTGGGTGTCCAGGCTCATGGCGATCAATTGCGCGAAAAGGGTCAGCGTCTTGACGGTGGCAGGATCGCTCAGGTCCGCCGGCACCGAATCGATCGCGCACAGCGTGCCGAAAAAACGGTCGTCCGGCAGAACGATGGGGATCGAAATGTAGCTTTCCAGCCCGTAGGTGAGGGGCGTGTGATGGGTGGCGAACTGCGGGTCGGCGCTGGCGTGACCAAATACCACGGGCTGCTGATGCTGCCTGATCTCGTGGCAGATGGTCGTCTCCAGCACCAGTTCGCCGCCTGGCTTGAGGCCGAAATTGATCGAGTCATCGACGGCGCAGGCCACCCAGTGACGTTCCGTGACCCTGGCGATCGCCGCAAAGCGCATGCCGGTGAGGTGCTTGACCATGCTCAGAATGACGGGCACGGCCGGGATCGCACTGATCGCCTCAACATCCAAAGCAAACTCTGGGCGGGTCATCGGATCTGGCTCTGGTCTAGTGGTAGGGCAGGGTATCTAAAATCGGCGAACATGGCTAACCCCTCGGTCCCGCATGGGAAGTGTCCGCGCAGATTATTGAACCCTGACGCTCACACGGTGGTCGTTTTATTGATGCCTGAACGGCACATCTCATTTGCGTCCGATGAGCTGTTTGCTGTCGGTCGGCAGGGCGATACTTGTCAGCCCTGTGTCTCTCGAAGCATTTGCTTCTCCTGTCTCCTGATTCTCAAAACAATGGGCCCACGGATGGCCGCCGCGAGGTTGAACGATGATTGCCATGCACCGATTTGCACTGCTGATGACCACTGCTGCGATGCTCAGTGCCTGCGGCGAAACCGCCAAGCTGCCGTTTCAGGCCGGCGTCGGCGCGCAGCCGCAACTGCCTGAGCCCAACAGCACCCTGATTCCCACCGTCAAGGTGTCCAAGGCCGTCGGCTGGAAGGGCGCCGATACGCCCAAGGCTGC
Organism: Pseudomonas sp. 1L-C-7-B-C1; assembly: GCF_057291635.1. Taxonomy (NCBI): domain Bacteria; kingdom Pseudomonadati; phylum Pseudomonadota; class Gammaproteobacteria; order Pseudomonadales; family Pseudomonadaceae; genus Pseudomonas; species Pseudomonas sp. 1L-C-7-B-C1. The sequence continues at coordinate 12,095 of NZ_JBXAWH010000016.1, forward strand.
CGAAGGCTTCAAGGTCAGCGCGCTGGCGGAGGACCTCGATCACCCGCGCTGGCTGTACAGCCTGCCCAACGGCGACATCCTGGTCGCCGAAAGCAACAAGCCGCCCAAGCCTGAAGGCGCGAAGGACGGCGGCCCGGGCTTGATGGCCTGGATCAAGCGCACCGCCACCGGGATCGTCATGAGCCGGGTCGGCGCCGAAGCCGAGAGCGCCAACCGCATCAGCATCCTGCGCGATGCCGACGGCGATGGCCGCGCGGAGATGAAGAAAGTCTTCATCAGCGGCCTGACCTCGCCGTTCGGCATGGTGCTGGTGGGCAACGAACTGTTCATCGCCAACGCCGATGCCGTGGTCAAGGTCCCGTACAACGACGGCCAGACTGAAAGCACGGCCAAACCGGTGAAAGTCACCGACCTGCCGGCGGGGATCAATCACCACTGGACCAAGAACATCATCGCCAACCGCGAAGGCACCAAGCTCTACGTCACCGTTGGCTCGAACAGCAACGTGGCCGAGAACGGTCTGGAGGCCGAAGAGGGCCGCGCGGCGGTCTGGGAAGTGGACGTCAAAACCGGGCAGAAACGTCTGTTCGCCAGCGGCCTGCGCAACCCTAACGGGCTGGCCTGGAAGCCGGGCAGCAATGAGCTGTGGACGGTGGTCAACGAGCGTGACGAAATCGGCAGCGACCTGGTGCCGGATTACCTGACCTCGGTCAAGGACGGCGCCTTCTACGGCTGGCCTTGGAGCTACTACGGCAACCACGTCGACAGCCGCTTGCAGCCGCCGCGCCCGGACATGGTCGCCAAGGCCATCGCCCCGGATTACGCCCTCGGCACCCACGTTGCGCCGCTGGGCCTGACCTGGTCCGACCCGCGCGGCATGCCGGCCAAATTTGCCGACGGTGTATTCGTCGGCGAGCACGGCTCGTGGAACCGCAACCCGCAGTCCGGCTACAAAGTCGTGTTCGTCGGCTTCCAGAATGGCCGCCCGACCGGCTTGCCGGTGGATGTCCTGACCGGTTTCCTTAACGCCGATGGCGACGCACAAGGCCGTCCGGTCGGCGTCATCCTCGACAAGCAGGGCGCGTTGCTGGTCGCAGACGATGTGGGCAACAAGGTCTGGCGCGTCAGTCAGGCCAAGTGATGGCTTGGTAAAAAAGGGAAATGCCGGTGATGATCACCGGCATTTTTCGTTGGGCAACCGATGGCCGTGCCTGCGGTTAGCGTGAAAACCGCCGCGCGCCGGCTACGCACGCGATAACCCCGACGGTCACCACCAGCATGCCCACGCTGACGTCTTCATGCAGCAGCGTCGCGGCGAGCGTCAGGCCGAAAAAAGGCTGCAGCAGTTGCAGTTGTCCTACCGCAGCGATCCCGCCTTGGGCGAGACCGCGATACCAGAACACAAAGCCAATCAGCATGCTGAACAGCGCCACGTAGCTCAGGCTCAGCCACGCCGGTGCGCTGATGTTGGAGAGCGACGGCGGCGCGCTGAACAGGGTCAGGCTCAACATGAGCGGTAACGCCAGTACCAGCGCCCAGCAAATGACTTGCCAGCCGCCTAGGGTCCGGGACAGCGTGGCGCCTTCGGCGTAGCCCAGACCGCAGACGACAATCGCCAGTAACATCAGCAGATCGCCCCCGGGCGACGCCGACAGCCCCTGAGCACAGGCGAACCCCACCACCAGCGCACTCCCCAGCGACGAGAACAGCCAGAACGCCGCTCGGGGACGCTCGCCGCCGCGCAGAACGGCGAACAAGGCAGTCGCCAAGGGCAACAGGCCGACAAACACGATGGAGTGCGCCGACGTGACGTACTGCAGCGCCAGCGCGGTGAGCAGCGGGAAGCCGACCACGACGCCACTGGCGACGATCAGCAGCGGGATCAGTTGACTGCGCTGCGGGCGTTTCTCTCGCAGCACGAGCAACAGGCACAGGGCAACCGCGCCGGCGATGGACGCTCTGGCGACGGTCAGAAACAGCGGGGTGAACTCCAGCACGGCGATGCGCGTGGCCGGCAGTGAGCCGCTGAAAATGATCACGCCGATCAGGCCGTTCAGCCATCCGGCACCGGAGTGCTTTGCGTCCAGGGTCTGAGTCTTTGAAGAGATGTCCATGGTGATCGGCTCTTGAGGGGGCGGGGGCGGGACGCTGTGGCTGATCCACGAGTGCTACTGGCTGGCGGGTTGCCGTCAGGGCAGCGTAAGGTTCAAGATCAGCACAATCAAAAAATTGTCATGGATACAACGCCGATGCCTCGCGCCCGCTACAAAGCTGTCGTCGACCGGTTCGCCGCGCAGATTGCTGCGGGTGAGCTGGCGCCCGGAACGCGGTTGCCACCCCACCGGCAGTTGGCGGCAGATGAAGGCCTGGCGCTGGCCACGGCGTCGCGGGTATACGCCGAGCTCGAAGCCATGGGCCTGATCAGCGGCGAAACCGGGCGCGGCACCTTTGTCCGGGAAATCGCCCTGCCGCTCAGCCATGGCGTCGATCAACAGGCCGGCGCCCCCGGTGTGCTTGATCTCAATTTCAATTACCCGACGCTGGCGGGGCAGGCCGACCTGCTGCGCATAGGCCTTCGCCAATTGGCGTTGTCAGGCGATCTGGAAGCATTGCTGCGCTATCAGCCCCACGCCGGGAGAGGCCATGAGCGTGCGTGCATGGCGCGGCACCTCGCTGCCCGCGGGTTAACCGTCGAAGCTGAGGCGTTAGTGATCGTCAACGGCGCGCAGCACGGCCTGGCGGTCACGGTGATGGCGTTGCTCAAACCGGGTGATGTGGTGGCGGTGGATGCACTGACCTATTCGGGCTTCAAAGTGCTGGCCGACGCGCACCGCCTGGAGTTGGTGGCAATTCCGTTCAATGCCGACGGTCCTGATCTCAACGCACTGGAAAAGCTTTGCCAGCGCCGACGGATCAAAGCGGTCTACACCATGCCAACGCTGCACAACCCCATGGGCTGGGTGATGGATCTGCCGTGGCGCGAACACTTGGTGCGCATCGCCCGCCAGCACGGCTTGCTGCTGATCGAGGACGCGGCGTACGCGTTTCTGGCCGATGACCCGCCCGCGCCATTGAAGGCCCTGGCGCCGGACCTGACCGTCTACGTGTCGGGGTTCTCGAAAAACATCGCGACCGGCCTGCGGGTGGGCTACGTGGTCGCGCCGCTGCGATGGGTTTCTGCCATCGAGCGGGCGATTCGGGCGACAGTCTGGAACACGCCGGGGGTAATGACGTCGCTGATTTGCGGCTGGATTGAAGACGGCACCGTCGCGCGGCTGGAAGCGGAAAAGCGCATCGACGCCCGGGACCGCCAGACGCTCGCCCGGCAGCTGTTAATCGGGTTGAACGTCATCAGTCACCCAGCGTCCTATTTTTTATGGGTGCAACTGCCGGAAGACGCCAGGGCCGACCAAGTGGCCATGGTGTTGCTGGCGAATAAGGTGGCGGTCTCGACTGCTGAACCCTTCGCCACTTCCAGCATCGTCCCCCACGGCATTCGCCTCGCCTTGGGCTCTCTGGATCTGAATGCGCTGAGCGTTGCGTTGCAGGAAGTACGTGGGACGGTCGGCCGCTACCTGTATTGAAGTGTGAAAACGGCGAGGGTGTAAGCGGGCTTTGTTGAAGCGTCGGTAACGGTGTTTCTCAAAGCCCATACCATTCTTGAAATCGATAGTGACCATCACGGTAGGCGAGTTCTCTTTTTCCCGGAAGAGAGGAGGATGGCCTCCATACCGAACTTGCTTTAGAAGGACGCCACGCGATGAAAATTTCAACCCTGCTGACTCTGGTCGCCGTGCTGTCCAGCGGTTTCGTCGCGTCGGGTCCTGCTGCTGCAGCAGTCACTGTTTCGGCGGCGGACGCCGAGGCGTGCCATTTGCTGCCGGTGGTTGAAAGCCGCGTGGCATTGCAGTCTTCTCAAAGTGTTGGTGTGCTCTACAGCGAAAACACGGTCAACACCCTCGAATACCTTGAGCGTTATCACGCGGTGGCGTTGAAAGGCGTCAAGAACGGCGGGCTCGATTCGCGCATTCGCGAGGCATTCGTCAGCAGCTCCGATCCGAAACTGGCAATGGACTGGCTGAAAGGTTCGTTACAGAAGCAGTTCGCGTCGGTGACCGTGTATGACAACCTCGATGCGCTGATGCAGGCGCGGCCGGACGTGGTGGTCATGCTCGACGCCCACAGCCAGCTGGTGTCCCAGCGTAACTCCCAGGTGGAAGCGCGCTTCATCGCGAAGTTCTACGACTCGAACCTGCAATACATCGGCAAGGCTGAAGGCCTCGGTGCCAAAGAGCTGACCTCGGTGTGGGTCCACGATAAGGCCGCCCCGGAGATTGCTGCGCAGATCAACCAGCAGCGCGACTTGCAGATCAACGCTTTGAAGCAGTTTGATGCTTCGCTGAAAGCGCTGGTGACCACCGGTAATTCCGCGGAAGTGGCGAGTAATTGATCGAAGGGTGTGTGCGGTGGATTGGTGGGACCGGGTACACACTGTAGGACTGGCTTTAGCCGGGAAGAAGCCGGTGTGATCGCCCTCGATTTTGCAGCGTGACGCGCGACGCCTTCCCGGCTAAAGCCGGTCCTACGAGGCGAACGCGATTCGACAGTGGGACCGGCTTTAGCCGGGAAGAGGTCGGTTTGGTCACCCACGATTTTGCAGTGTGACGTCCGACGCATTCCCGGCTGAAGCCGGTCCCACCAAGTGAATCCGGCCTGACCTTTCCTCTGTTGCAATAAAAAACCGCCGCGCCCCTCATCAAGGCAGCGGCGGTTTTTTTATGCGGCGGCTACTTGCCGTCAGGCAATGCGTAGGCAATCACATAATCACCGCGATCCGCCGACTGGCGGGCGCCGCCGGCGGTGATGACGATGTACTGCTTGCCGGTCTTCGGTGAAACGTACGTCATCGGGCCGCCCTGACTGCCCACGGGCAAACGGGCCTTCCAGGCCTCTTCGCCATTGGCGCTATTGAACGCGCGCAGGTAGTAATCCTGAGTGCCGGCGATGAACACCAGACCGCCCTGGGTCGACAGCGTGCCCCCGAGCGTCGGCATGCCGATCGGCAGCGGGAGGTGCATTTTGATGCCCATCGGGCCAGTGTCCTGCACGGTGCCTACCGGGACTTGCCAGGCAATCTTCTGGGTTTTCATGTCGATCGCCGTCAAGGTGCCAAACGGCGGTGCCTGGCACGGGATACCCGCCACCGACAGGAAGCGGTTCTTGTTGACGGCATACGGCGTGCCCTTAAGCGGCACGGCGCCCATGCCGGTGTTCAGCGCTTCACCGCCGGACGCCGCGATAGCGTCCTTCAGCTGCGGCACCATCTGAATCCACAGACCCAAGCGCATGTCATTGACGAAGATGAATCCGTGGACCGGATCGGTCGACAGACTGCCCCAGTTCATCCCGCCCAGCGAGCCCGGGAAACTCAGCGAAATGTCGGTGCCCGGCGCGGTGAACAGGCCGTCGTAACGCATCTTCTTGAACGAGATCCGGCACAGCAGCTGGTCGAACGGCGTGGCGCCCCACATGTCCGATTCGGTCAGTGTCTGCGCGCCGATCTGCGGCATGCCCTCGGATTTCGGCTGGGTCGGCGAGTAGGGTTCGTTGGGAATGTTCGACGCCTTGACCGGGACTTCCTGGACCTCGGTCAGTGGCTGGCCGGTGTGGCGATCGAGGACGAAAATCTGTCCGGCCTTGGTGCCGATGACCAGCGCCGGCACCTTGCTGCCATCAGGTTTGGCGAAGTCGATCAGGCTCGGCTGCATCGGCAGGTCGAAATCCCAGAGGTCGTTATGGACCGTCTGATACACCCACTTTTGCACGCCGGTGGTGGCGTTCAATGCCAGCACCGAGGCGCCGTAGGTGTGATCGAGCTCGCTGCGCTTCACGCCATAAATGTCCGTGGACGAACTGCCCATCGGCAGGAACAGCGTGTTCATCGCCGGGTCGTAGGCCATCGGCGCCCAACTGTTCGGCGTGCTGCGCACATAGGTTTTGTCAGCGGCAGGCGCCTGCTTGTCTTCGGGATTGCCCGGATCGAACGCCCAGCGCATCTGCCCGGTGACCACGTCAAAGCCACGGATCACGCCGCCCGGCATGTCGGCCTGGACGTTGTCGGCCACGCGACCGCCGACGACCACAGTGGTCCCGGCCATCAGCGGCGCCGATGACAGTTGATAGTAGGAATCCGGCACGTTGCCCAGACCGGCCTTAAGGTCGACCTGGCCATTGTTGCCGAAGCCCTGGCAGAACTCGCCAGTGTCGGCGTCCACCGCAATCAGGCGCGCATCGATGGTGTTCGTCAGCAAACGACGCTGGCAGTTGGCGCCGGCAGGCACTGCGACCGACGCCGCAGGCGTGCTGCCGTCGGTGGGTGGCACAACGGCAGCGCTGGCGTCGGTGGGTGGCACAACGGCAGCGCTGGCGTCGAAGTAGGCCAGTCCGCGGCAGCGTTGCCATACGGCGGATTTGGCATTGATTTCGTTTTTCCACAACTGCTTGCCGGTGTCGGCGTCCAGGGCGATGACGTTGTTGTGTGGCGTGCAGATGAACACCTTGTCGCCGACCTGCAGCGGCGTCATCTGGTCTTCGGCGCCATTGCCGTCGCTGATGGCGACGTCGCCGGTGTGGTAGGTCCAGGCCGGCACCAGCTTGCTGACGTTGTCGCGGTTGATCTGGTCCAGGGCGGCAAAGCGGCTGCCGCCTTCATCGTTGCCGTAATGGGCCCAGTCTTTCTGCGCGTGTTCAGGATCGACCTTGGTCAGCGCCGGACCATCCCCTGTCGGCGACACGGAGGCGTGGGGCTGGAACATCCCCCAGAACCCGGCGACCATCGCCACCGCCAACATCCCGCCAACGAGGTAACCGCCGCGACCGGCTGCGAGGCCATTGGTCCTGCGCAGGGAAGGGTAGATCAGCGCGACCAGCAGGCTCAGCACGCCGAGGGCAAACAGCCGGGAAACCAGCGGCCAGAACACCAGCCCGGCATCCGCCAGCGCCCAGATCAGCGTGAGCAGCATCACCGCTGCAAACAGCCAGGCGCCCGACAGGCGACGCCGGAACAGCAGGACGGCCGAGATAGTCAGGCCAAGTCCGGCCAGCAGGAAATACACGCTGCCGCCCAGCGTAACGAGGTAGCCGCCGCCCGCTGCGAAGAGTAATCCGAAAACCAGCACGCCCAGCGCGACGACCCGAATGGGCCAGCGGCTGACGGCTGCCGAAGGTTGTGAGTGGTTCATGAGGCATTCCTGCTGACGCGATGAAGGGTCGAGGGGGACCGATCAACTGAGGTGAGAGCAAAGGTTTAACGCATCGTCGTTGCGGTGTAGCCAAATGCACGGCACGATCACATGCTTAGTTAACCGGTTAGTTAATTCCGGCGACGATAGCAAAAAAAGGACGCCCTGCGTCAATTTGTCTCGCACTGCAGTGTTTCTTGCGTCTGCTTGCCGAGCGCTGATGCGTCAGTCCGGCTGAATCATGAACTGCCGCAAGCGGTGCTGAAGTCGGTCCACGGCGTTGTCCATCGCGAGAAACGCGGCGACTGTCATCACCTCCCAGCGCTGGCCTTCATCGCCAAATACCACCTGATCGAATAGGCCTTCTGCCACTTCAGCGACGAAGAACCAGGTCTCGAGCCCGCTGAGGCCCTGACCGGGGTAGACCCGTTTGTAGATGAACGAAGCAGGGTCGAGAATGATGCCGAACTCTTCCAGCGTCTCCCGCACGGCGCACTCTTCTGGCGTCTCGTCACCCTCACGGCCACCGCCGGGCAGGTCCCACAGATTCGGCCACGGGATCTCCGGCTTGTCATCGCGCTGGTAAGTGAGCAATGTCCCGTTGCACAGAATCGCGACTTTCGCGCCGGAGAAAGGAGGGTGGGTGGACATGATTGCGCCTTGAGTGAGTCAGTGCGGATAACCTAGCACTTCCTGGCTGAGCCATCGCCTGCAGCCAAGGGGACTGACACGCCGCAGTAAACCTGGGAGGACCGGCTTCAGCCGGGAAGAAGTAGGACCGGCTTTAGCCGGGAAGGCGTCAGTCGTCACACTGCAAATTGGATGGCGTTCACACTGGCCTTTTCCCGGCTAAAGCTGGTCCCACCAACGGCATCGCGTGCATTCAGTGGCATTAACATTCATGCGAACCATCCACCCCAGGAGACACCATGAACAACCAGACACTCAAAGACGCCTACACCGGCTACATCGCCTGCCTCAATCGCCAGGACTGGTCTGCCTTGGGAGACTTCGTCGGCGAGGACGTGCATTACAACGGCGAGCGTGTCGGTCTGGCCGGCTACCGGGAGATGCTGGAGCGGGATTTCCGCGCCATTCCCGACCTGCGTTTTGTCATCGATCTGCTGATCGCAGAACCACCGCACATTGCCGCAAGGCTGACGTTCGATTGCACGCCGGTGGGCGAGCTGTTCGATGTGCCGGTGAACGGGAGGAGGGTAAGGTTTACGGAGAACGTGTTCTACACGTTTGAGGCGGGGCGTATCGTCAACGTCGAGTCGGTGATCGACAAGGCGGCGGTGGCGGCGCAGGTATCCAACCCCTGAGCCGCCGAATGGCCTGGCAGTACTGCCGATTCAGACAAAAATCAGCAGCGCTACCGTCCCATCAATGCAACGCGCTGGCGCGATTTTTAGCGACGTCTTCGGCCTTGATCTCGCCGTCACTCTGACCGAACCGACGCAGCACGAAGGTGCTCACGGCGGCCAGTTCAGCATCGCTGTAACTGCGGGCGAAGTCAGGCATGCGCTGATCGACCCGTGCAGCCGTTGGCGTGTGACCTTCCAGCAACGTCGCCATCACGTTTCGGCCTTTGGGGTCGTTGACGGTTTTCAAGCCGGCCAACCCGCCTGCCGGTGATTGCCGGCCACTGCCGTCGATCTGGTGACAGGCCACGCAGGTGTCGTTGAACAGCTTCTGGCCGAGCCCCTTCTGCAGCGCGGCATCGTTCACCGCCATGCTCGGGCGGGGGATGCCTTCGCTTCTGGCCGGGGTGCTCTTGAGGTACACCGCGATGGCTTTCAGGTCAGCCGGTTCGAGGTACTGCAGGCTGTGCTCGACGGCGTCTCCCATCGGCCCGCCCGCGCCGCCGAAGCCGGCTGCGTAGCCCTTCGACAGGTAGCTGACGATAGCGTCTTCCGGCCAGGCGCCGATGCCGTATTTGGCGTCGGAGCTGATGTTGTAGGCCATCCAGTTACCCAGTTCGGCACCCGCCAGAGAATTGCCTGAGCTCATCGCCTGGAAGATGTTGCGCGGTGTGTGGCACTCGCCGCAGTGGCCCGGGCCCTGCACCAGGTACGCGCCGCGATTCCATTCAGCCGACTGCTTGCTGTCCGGGACAAAGCGTTCGTTGCCCGCGAAAATCGCGTTCCAGAACATCATTCCCCAGCGCTGATTGAACGGGAACGAGATCTTGTTTTCAGGCGGCATCTGCTTCACCGGCTCAAGGCTGAACAGGTAGCCCTTGATCGCCAGGATGTCTTCGCGGGACATCAGCGTGTACGAGGTGTAAGGGAAGGCCGGGTAATAATGCTTGCCGTCCTTGCCCACGCCTTTCTGCAGGGCGTCGACGAACTCGTCGTCGGTCCAGTTGCCGATCCCGGTTTCTTTGTCCGGGGTGATGTTGGGCGAATACAGGCTGCCGAACGGCAATTTGAATTCCAGCCCGCCGGCGTACGGCTTGCCGCCCGGCACGACATGGCAGGCCATGCAATCAGCGGCGCGGGTCAGGTATTCGCCCTTGCTCATCGCCGGGGTGTCGCTTGCGTAAACGGTGCTGGCCAGCAAACCGGCCACAAGTCCGAGCGCAGTGTTGAAAACGTTCATGACGCGCTCCTTAAACAGTGAAATAGCCAAAGCGGCTCAACGGCAGACGACGCTCGCGTACGCCGGTCGCGGCGAACACCGCATTGACCAGCGCGGCGGCGGCGGGCACGGCACCGGTTTCACCGACACCGCCAGGGGTCTCGACGCTGTCGACGATGTGCACCTCCACCGGCGGCGCGTCGCTCATGCGAATCTGCCGGTACTCGTGGAAGTTGGTCTGCTGCACTTGACCCTTCTCGATGAGGATTTCGTTGAACAGCGCAGCCGACAGACCGAACAGCGTGCCGCCTTCCATCTGCGACGCCACAGAGGTCGGGTTGGTGGCAAAGCCGCAGTCGATGACCGTCACCAGCCGTTTGATGCGCAGGCCTTTTTCGCCCTGCTTCTCCAGCTCGACGATGGTCGCGACAAAGCTGCCGAACACCGCCGTCACGGCCACGCCACGGCCTGAACCCGCGGGCAGCGGCTTGTCCCACTCCACCAGTTGCGCCGCTTTGGTCAGCACTGCCTGGGCGCGGGGTTGCGACTGCATCAGCGCCAGGCGGTATTTCACCGGATCGACCTTGGCGTTGTGCGCCAGCTCGTCGATGAAGCACTCGATGGCGTAAGTGCTGCGCAACGGTCCGACGCCACGCCACCACGAAACCGGAATCACCTCGGGGTCGTGACGGATGTAGCGCACCTGCAGGTTGGGCAGGGTGTAGATCGGGTCTTTCGCCACTTCGACGGCGTCGCCATCGACGCCGTCGGCCGGCAACGCGCCGATGTAGGCCGCGACGACCGAGGCACCGGCGATCCGATGCTCCCAGCCCACCGGGCGCAGGTCTTTGTCCAGCGCTGCGTTAAGGCGGTCGACGTAGTGCGGACGATAACGGTCGTGGGTCATGTCTTCTTCACGGCTCCAGATCAGCTTGATCGGGTAGCTCAACTGGCGCGCGATGTCCACGGCCTGGAAGATGAAGTCGGATTCCAGACGACGGCCAAAACCGCCGCCGATCAACTGGTTGTGGATCACCACTTTTTCCACCGGCATGCCGCAGACTTTGGCAGCGCCCGCCTGGGCCATCCCCGGCGCCTGGCAGCCGACCCACAACTCGCACGCGTCGGCGCGCACATGGGCGACGCAGGTCATCGGCTCCAGTGGGGAGTGGGACAGGAACGGTTGCTCGTAGATGGCTTCGAAGCGGCTGGAAGCATTTTTCAGTGCGCCGGCGATGTCACCGGATTGGTGTGCGAACACACCGTCGCCTGCGCTGGCCTCGAACAGCGATTTGTCCAGCTGCGCTGAATCCAGAGCGGCATGGGGGCCAAGGTCCCAATCGATGTCGAGGGCCTTGAGCGCTTGCTGACAGGACCAGAAATTGCTCGCCGTCACCGCCACCGCGTTGTCCAGGCGCACGATGTCGCGCACCCCGGGGACCTTGCGCGCAGCGTCTTCGTTCTTCAAGCCGCGCAGCGTGCCGCCGTGAACCGGGCAGGTGAGGGTGGAGGCAATCAGCATCCCGGGCACTTGCAGGTCGATGGTGAATTTCGCGGTGCCGTTGACCTTGTTCGGGGTGTCCAGGCGCTGAACCGGTTTGCCCAGCAGCTTGAATTCGCTGACGGCTTTGAGCGGGATCTCGGTCGGCAGTGGCAACTTCGCGGCGGCGTCAACCAGCTCGCCGTAGCCGGCACTTTGACCGTTCGGGCCGATGACCCGGCCGTTCTCGGCGTGGCATTGGCTCGGCGCGACTTTCCAGCGCATGGCCGCGGCCTGGATCAGCACAATGCGTGCGCCGGCGCCGGCCTTGCGCAGGGGCTCCCAGCTGTAGCGGGTGGAGGTCGAGCCGCCGGTAGCCTGGAAGCTCAGCAGCGCGTCGGTGTACAGCGCTGCATTGGGCGGCGCTTCGGTGATGGTGATCTGGCTCAGCGGCACTTCGAGCTCTTCGGCGACCATCATGGCAATGCCGGTCTGCACGCCCTGGCCCATTTCGATCTTCGGCGAAATCAGCGTAACGGCGCCGCTGTGGTCAATGCGCACAAACGCGCCATAGCCTTGTTCGGCGTTGTCGCCCAGGCTCGCGCCTTTGACCAGGTCGGCGGCGAAGCTACGGGTGACTGACGCCGGCAGGTAGGTGCCGATGACCAGCCCGCCCAGCAGCGCACTGCCTTTGAGCAATCCACGACGCGAGAGCATCGCGGCAGATGATTGTGATTCGGACATGATGACTTCCTTCAGGCCTGGCTGACGCTTTTGATGGCGGCGCGAATGCGGGTGTAGGTGGCGCAGCGGCAGAGGTTGCCCGACATGGCGTTGACGATCTGCTCGTCGTTGGCTTTGGGGTGTTCCTCCAGCAGCGCGACGGCGGACATGATCTGCCCCGACTGGCAGTAGCCGCATTGCACGACTTCGTGGTCCAGCCAGGCTTTCTGTACCGCCTGACCCACGGCCTGCTCGCCGACCGCTTCGATCGTCGTGACCTTGCGGCCCGCCACGGCGCTGACCGGCAGCACGCATGAACGCACGGCCTGGCCATCCAGGTGCACGGTGCACACGCCGCACTGGGCAATGCCGCAACCGTATTTGGTGCCGGTCAGGCCCATCACGTCACGCAGGACCCACAACAATGGCATGTCGTCGGCGACATCCAGGTCGTGCTCCTGGCCGTTAATCATCAATTTCTGCATTGCAACCTCAGACGGTCATCACGGTTGACGCACTGCGCCACGATCAGATCGTGAGGCGGCATCAAGGCTTCGGTTTGTTTTAACAATTAGCGCCGTGCCAGTGGCCAGCGCTTTATAGAGGTCTGCTCGGACATCTTGGGGTCGGGACGAGTCAGCGGGACGAATGGTAGTACGTTCGTCATTGGAAATGTTTGATTGCACTGAAAATATTTCTCGGGGACAGTTAAATACCCCCGCGACAACATGACGCGCTCCGTGAAAGTGCAGTCCCTCGATCTGCCGCACCAAAAAGGGCGTTTACCTGGGTTTGGGAGATGCATGAAAAGTTGCGGGCTAACAGGATATACAACGGTCTATTACGAGAATTGATGTAATCAATTCGGGCATCGATGACGGTGATGGGCTTTATCGATTTTAAGTATTTATCATCTGCGCCGATCACGAACAGAATGGCCCCAGAAGCAAACGACAAGCGCTTTGCTCCCTTACTACTTAATGAACTTCTGGAGAACGACCATGAAAGTATTAGCCTTCGCTGCTCTGTCCCTCGTCAGTGTATTTGCCGCTGCCGGCGAACTCCCGGCCACCAGCCAACAGCACTCGGCCCAGGTTGAACAATACAACCGTCACAAAGGTATCGACGTCGCTGAAGTGATCAGCATCAAAAATGCCCAGGACCCGCAGAAAGTTGATGGTCCGGTGCAATCCACCATGGTTTATGTTGACCATGCCGGCGTGACCCACACCCTCGACTACACCATCATGGGCTACGGTCGTCAAAATGGTTGATCGCCAGTGCCCTGGCGGCTTCAACTACAAACGCTATAAAAGAAACGCTGCATTGAATGCAGCGTTTTTTTTTGCCTGACTATTTTGTTGGAACATCTCGCTGTTTGTGTCGACATGAACTAGCGCTGGCGGTCGATTTATTTAAATGACTCATTTATGCCTTGGCGTGGATAAGCATCATGCCTGCCGCTGGATGAAGTCCAGAAACGCTCTCAACGGTGATGGCACATAGCGCCGCCCTGGGTAATACAGGAATGGCCCGCTGAAACTTGGCCACCATTTTTCGAGCACCGGCTCCAGCGCGCCGCTGTCCAGATGGGGCCGCAACCAGTCTTCGAACAACGAGACGATGCCCAGGCCGTCGATGGCAGTCTGCACGGCAAGATCGACTGCGCCACCAATCCGAACGGTCAATGGGCCGGTCGGGTCGACACGAAGGTTTTCGCCGTCGCACTCGTACTCCCACAGCGGTACCGACCCGCTGGGGAATTTGCCACGCAGGCAACTGTGATTGAGGAGATCCCGCGGATGCTCGGGTCGGCCCCTGGCATCGAGGTACGCCGGCGATGCAGCGGTCGCGAAACGCTGAACGCGCGGGCCGATGGGCACGGCGATCATGTCCTGTTCCAGGCGGTCGTCGTAGCGGATGCCAGCATCGCAACCGGCCGCGAGCATGTCGACGAAGCTTTCCTCAGTGACCACTTCCATGCGGATGTCCGGGTGCGCTTGCAAGAACGGGGTGATGATTGCCGGCAGTATCAGGCGAGCGGCGCTGACCGGTACGTTAAGCCGCAGGGTGCCGGAAGGGCGGTCGCGGAAATCATTGACCACGTCCAGCGCCGATTCGACTTCCCCAAGCGCCGGGACAATCCGTTCCATCAGCCGCGCGCCGGCTTCGGTCGGCACGACGCTGCGGGTGGTGCGGTTGAGCAGGCGCACGCCCAGGCGCGACTCCATGCGTCGAACAGCATCGCTGAGGCTGGACGCCGACTTGCCACTCAGCCGTGCCCCTTCACGAAAGCCGCCTGCGTTGACCACGGCCACGAAGGCCAGCAAATCCTGAATGTCTGTCGCCATTGTCCGCTCAATCGTACAACCCGTGCCGATTGCACCTGATTATCAGCGCATCGGTCAACGCCTATAGTCGCTGCACACACTTGATCACGAGGCGTCACCCATGAGCCAGGCCATCAAGGCAGGACAGTTTTCATTCGGCGGTCGCACCGTCAATCGCATGGGCTACGGTGCCATGCAGCTGGCGGGACCGGGCGTATACGGACCGCCGAAAGACCACGCGGCCGCGATTGCCGTGTTGCGCGAAGCGGTCGCTTCCGGGGTTAACCACATTGATACGGCCGACTTCTATGGCCCTCACGTCACCAATCGGCTGATCCGCGAAGCCCTGCACCCGTACGCCAACGAGCTGTTGATTGTCACCAAGGTCGGCGCCTCCCGAGGTTCCGACGCTTCATGGAATCCCGCCAACAGCCCGGCAGAACTGGTAAGCGCGGTGCACGATAACCTGCGCAATCTCGGCGTGGATGCGTTGCACGTGGTGAACTTCAGGGCGTGGGGCACCGGGCATTCACCGGATGAAGCGTCGATTGCCGAACCGTTCAGCGCGCTGGCCGAGTTGCAGCGTCAGGGGCTGATTCAGCATCTGGGCCTGAGCAACGTCAGCGCAAAACAGGTCACCGAGGCGCAGCGCATTGCCGAGGTGGTCTGCGTGCAGAACCACTACAACCTGGCGCACCGGGATGACGAGCCGCTGATCGCCGAGCTTGGCAAACAGGGAATCGCTTACGTGCCGTTCTTTCCATTGGGTGGATTTACGCCGTTGCAGTCGCAGACCCTGTCAGATGTCGCCAAGCGCCTTGAAACTTCGCCGATGTGCGTCGCGCTGGCGTGGCTGCTGCAGCGTGCGCCCAACCTGCTTCTGATCCCGGGCACCTCGTCGGTGGCGCACTTGCACGAAAACCTCACCGCCGCCGAGCTGGTGATTCCAAAAGAGATGCTCGCCGAGCTGGAACAGCAGGGCGACTGACGGTCTTCCCGCTGGAACCGGTCCACGTCTGGCGCACACGGTGCTACTGGATGAATGCGGTGTCTTGTAGGACTGGCTTTAGCCGGGAAGAGGCCGGTGTGAGCACCATCAATTTTGAGGCGTGACGACTGACGCCTTCCGGCTGAAGCCGGTCCTACATCCAGCAGACGCAGTACATCTGGATGGATGCGGTCCTACATTTAGAACATGCGGTGCATCTGGTTGGATGCGGTGTTCTCGTAGGACCGGCTTTAGCCGGGAAGACGCCGGTGTGAGCACCATCAATTTGCGGCGTGACGACCGACGCTTTCCCGGCTGAAGCCGGTCCTACATTCAGAACATGCTGTGCATCTGGATGGATGCGGTGTTCTCGTAGGACTGGCTTTAGCCGGGAAGAGGCCGGTGCGAGCACCATCAATTTGCGGTGTGACGACCGACGCTTTCCCGGCTGAAGCCGGTTCCACAAGGATCTGCGGTCTGTCAGTGAGACTGGAGAAAGCCTCACTGACTGCCGGGGATTGCCTCAATCCAGATCCGACGCATCATGGCGTTCCGGCACTTGCGTGGCTTCATCGCCCCAGGTGCGGTTGACGCGCATGCCCCGAATGACCGCCGGCCGTTGTGCAATGGTTTCGGCCCAGCGCTGCACGTGGGTGTATTCGTGGGCGGCGAGGAATTCGGCGGCGCCGTACACGGTGTTGCGCACCACTTGTCCGTACCACGACCACACGGCGATGTCGGCGATGGTGTAGCTGTCGCCGGCCAGATAGGCGCTTTCGCTCAGGCGCCGATTCAGCACGTCGAGCTGACGCTTGGCCTCCATGGTGAAGCGGTCGATCGCGTATTCGAATTTCTCCGGCGCGTACACATAAAAGTGCCCGAAGCCGCCGCCGAGATAGGGCGCAGCGCCCATCTGCCAGAACAGCCAGTTCAGGGTTTCGGTGCGGCCGGCCAGGTCCTTGGGCAGCAACTCGCCAAACTTCTCCGCCAGGTACAGCAGGATCGAGCCGGATTCGAACACGCGAATGGCCGGTTCAACGCTGCGGTCCAGCAGTGCCGGGATCTTGGAATTGGGGTTGATGTCGACGAAGCCGCTGCCGAACTGATCCCCCTCGCCAATGCGAATCAGCCAGGCGTCGTATTCGGCGCCGCTGTGGCCGAGGGCAAGCAGCTCCTCAAGCAGAATCGTCACCTTGACGCCGTTGGGCGTGGCCAGCGAATACAGCTGCAAGGGGTGCTTGCCGACCGGCAGGACTTTCTCGTGGGTCGGTCCGGCCGTCGGGCGGTTGATGCTGGCGAACTGGCCGCCGGAGGGCGCTTCGTGTTTCCACACGGTAGGCGGGACGTAAGGTGCCTTGCTCATTGAACACTTCTCCTGAGGGTCAGTTTTAGCGGGAAGGATCGAGGCGCGCTGACCTCGACCCTTTAACACTGTTTATCGAGCAGAAGACAACGGCGGCGTGCGCGGCGGAATCTGGCGCCGGCTGCCGATGGCTTCGAACGCTGAAGCGAAACGCAGCAGGGCGGAATCGTCGTACGCCCGGCCGGCGAAGGTCAGGCCGACGGGCATGCCAATGTCGGCCATCACGCCCATTGGCACAGTGACAGTGGGGACGCCAAGGTGGCGGATCGCGAGGTTGCCGTTGGCCACCCAGACGCCGTTACTCCAGGCGATGTCCGCCGACACCGGGTTGACGTCGGCATCGGCCGGGGCCACGTCGGCCACGGTCGGGAACAGCACCGCATCCAGCCCAAGCTGCTGCATCCAGTCTTCGAGGTCAATGCGGCGTGTGTGTTCCAGTCCGCGCAAGCCGTCCGCCAGTGTGTCGATCCGGTCCCACGGCGTGATGCCGCGCTGGGCCATCTTCACGTATTCGTCCATGCCGGCGGCGAGATCGCCCTCGCGGTTGGGCAGGGTGCCGGGGTCGTGGGGGAAGATCAGCGGGCCGTTGACGTCGGCCAGGCGGTTCAGTTTCGGGTCGCCGTTGGCCTGCAGGAAATCATCGAAGGCCCAGGCAGTCAGGTCCCACAGTTCGTGGTGCAGAAACTCTTTGGAGACGATGCCGCGGTTGTACACCGTCGGCGCGCCGGGGCGATCGCCCTCGCAGTTGGACACCAGCGGGAAATCCACCTCGATGACTTCAGCGCCCTGGGCTTCGAGTGCCCGGCGCGCCTGTTCCCACAGGTCGATCACCGAAGCGCGGGTGATGATGCGCTGGCCGGTAGGGCCGCCAATGCCGGGCGCTTCGGACGTACCCGCTCCAGGGTCGGCATTGATGTACATCCGCGGCACGCCAAAGCGTTTACCGGCCAGTGTTTGCGGGCTGGCGGCGAGCTCGGCGTAGGACACCGGGCGTACGGAGTCGACGGCGGGAATGGGCACCCACGGCTGCAAGCGCCACAGGTCGCCGCGAGTGTCGGGGTCTTCGGCGACCACCACGTCCAGCACTTCGAGCAGGTCGGACATGGTCCGGGCGAAGGGCACGACCACGTCCATGGTCGGCGTCAGCGGCCAGTTGCCGCGCACCGAAATCACCCCGCGTGACGGCGTGTAGGCGCACAGGCCGTTGTTCGACGCAGGGCCGCGGCCGCTCGACCAGGTTTCTTCCGCCAGCCCGAACGCCGCGAAACTCGCCGCTGTTGCAGTGCCGGCGCCGTTGGACGATCCAGAGGCAAACGGCGCTGTCAGGAAATCTGCGTTGTAGGGGCTTTCGGCGCGGCCGTACACGCCGCGCTGCATGCCGCCATTGGCCATCGGCGGCATGTTGGTCTTGCCCAGACAGATCGCGCCGGCGCCACGCAGCCGCTCGATGGTGAAGGCGTCGCGGTGGGCGACCAGTTCGGCAAACGCCGGGCTGCCCGACGCGGCCGTAAGGCCTTTGACCAGATAGCTGTCTTTTGCGGTGTAAGGAATGCCGTCGAGGGGGCCGAGGGTTTCGCCTCGCGCACGACGGTCATCGGAAGCCTGCGCTTCCTCCAAGGCCTGGGGATTGCGCACGACCACGGCGTTGAGGGCGGTGGCAGTGTCGGCGCCGTCATAGGCATCGATTCTGGCGAGATACGCTTGAACCAGTTCGACGGCAGTGGTCTGGCCCGCTTCCAGGGCTGCGCGCAATTGCGCGATGGACACTTCGGTGACTTCGATCATGACTGCGACGACCGCAGGCCGGAGAGTAGAGAGCAGGGCGTGTGAACAAGAATTGGCATATCGCTTCCCGTTGCGCGGCAGGGCCGGACTGGTTTTGAGCCGACTGAGGCGTGGGTGGGCAACGCGGCTCAGGTCGGCGGGGCGTATTCGTGTGACGCACATTATGCCTACGTCATGTGTTTGTCGCGAGGCGTGCGCTGGGGCTCATGACCCAGGCCAAGCAGGACGTGCGACAGTCGTCGGACACGCGCTATGGCGAAAGGCTTACACGTCGTCGGGCAATGTCGCCCTGTACAGCGAAGCGCCACAAGCGCAACCTTGGATCCATCAACCGAGGCGCTGGATGTGCTTCGCAGGTCATGGATGATCCACCATTTGCCGGGACGG
This sequence comes from Pseudomonas sp. 1L-C-7-B-C1, assembly GCF_057291635.1. Taxonomy (NCBI): domain Bacteria; kingdom Pseudomonadati; phylum Pseudomonadota; class Gammaproteobacteria; order Pseudomonadales; family Pseudomonadaceae; genus Pseudomonas; species Pseudomonas sp. 1L-C-7-B-C1. The sequence goes on from NZ_JBXAWH010000016.1 coordinate 30,975, forward strand.
CTACTGACAGGATGTTGGAATGGTGTTGATAGAAAAGAACCCGCTCAGGCGGGTTTTTTATTGGCCGCAGGAAAGTGCGCTGGCCGCTTGGCACGACTTCTGTGGTTAACTCCTGCGCATCATTTTTTCTGTGGCAGGTTTGCAATGACTCCCCATCACGGCGCGCACCGGCAAGTCATCGGCATGTGGTTGATGGCGGGCGTGGCGCTGATGTTCGCCAGTCATGATGCGATTTCCAAGACGCTGATCTATTCCCTGCCGGTGATCTTCGTCGCGTGGGCCCGCTACCTCGTCCACTCGACGCTGGTGACCAGCGTGCTGCTGCGCAATGGCGGCGCGAAAGTCTTCCACACCCGGCGGCCCTGGCTGCACCTGCTGCGCGCGGTGGTTCTGCTCGCCGACAGCCTCTCGTTCCTGTTCGGCCTGACCCACGTGCCGATTGCCGAGTCTACGGCGCTTGTTTTCCTTGCCCCGGCATTCGTCACGATCCTGTCGCCTCTGATGTTCGGCATCAAGGCCGATCGCTGGCAATGGCTGTCGGTGGTGCTGGGCTTCATCGGTGTGCTGGTGATCATCAACCCCGCCAGCGATGCCTTCTCACTGTGGATGCTGTTTCCACTCGCGACTGCGCTGTTCTTCGCGCTGTATCAGATGCTGACGCAACTGGCGGGGGAGACCGACAGCCCCTCGGTGTGCAGCTTCTACGTCGGCGTGTTCTGCACCCTGATTCTCAGCGCCATCGTGCCGTTCTACTGGGCCGATCCCGATTGGCTGCAGTTGGGCTTGTTGCTCGTGCTGGGCGGTCTGGGTTTGTGCGCGCACTTTCTGATGGCCAAGTCTTATCGCTACGCGTCCTCGTCCGTGCTTGCGCCGTTGGGCTATCTGCAGATCATCTTCGCGGTCGCTTACGGGATCCTGCTGTTCGGCAACTACCCGGGCACGGCGTCGATGTTCGGCATCGGGCTTATCTTCCTCAGCGGTCTGCTGGTGTACGCCAGACGCCAACCCGTGGCGCCTGTCAGTCAGGTCTGATCAGGGTTTAACCGCGCTTCATGCGTTTTCATTGCCAGGACGGGTGAAGGAAAAACGGTGGATATCAACCCGCAACTGCCAGCCCTGGTTCGCCCAATAGGTCGCTGCGGCCGGGTTGGTCTTGAGCACGTCGATATGGCATTTGTGAATGCCTTGCGCCTCCAGACTGACCAGACAGCGCTCGACCAGCGCCTTTCCGAGTCCCTGCCGCCGATACTCAGGCAGCACCAGCAGATGCTGTAAATACCCCCGTCGACCGTCATGGCCCGACATGACACAGCCACAGAGGCGGGAATCGTCCTCCGCGACGAAGCTCAATCCGGGGTTGCGCAACAGATACCGCTCGGTGGCCTCGCGGGAGTCCGCGTCACGCAAGGAAATACCCGGCGTGTCACGCATGAGTTGGGTGATGGCGTCGTAATCGTCCAGGGTCATCGAGCGGATGGTGAGCATGGCTGGCGCCTGAAGTGGAGAGAGGCAGGGAGCGTAGCAGCGCGATTGGTGGGGTGTCATGTCAGCCGCAGGGTGACGCGGAGCGTCACGGGATGCATTCCCACGCGGAGCATGGGAACGATCGGACATCTTGTGACGCTCATGCCGTCCTCTTCCCGGCTGAAGCCGGTCCCACTAAAAGCACGCGGTGTTTAGTAGGACCGGCTTCAGCCGGGAAGCTTTTGCCTTTGATCTTCCTACGCAAAAAGCTCAAACACCACAAAACGCGACTTGGGTGCAGGCTGAACGCAGACGACGCGGAGTGGGCCGAGCGGCATGGATGCCGCGAGAGCGCCGTCAGGACATGGATGTCCGTTCGGCGCGGGCCCACGGAGCGTCGTCGGAGTGAGGGTATTCCGACGAAGGAGGAACCCAACCAGGAGCAAGCACCCTTGGTTACTTGGGTGCTTTTCCAAGTAACTCGCCGAAGGCGAAACGATCTGCCGTTAGGCAGATGCCCTTGATCTTGACGCATGTATGGATTCATCTGATCCGTATTTATAAGCCATACCTGAATCTGTACTGAAACAGATGCAACCCCCAAAATCACCTCACTCCCGGCAGACCGATCAAGCCCGACCGGTCCCCCATCACCCGGCCCGAATCCTCAGTACTACTCACTTGCGTAGGAGAAACCCATGGCCAAGCTCGCCATCTTCCTGTTCGGCTTTCTCGCCCTGACCCTCATGATCGGTGCGCTCGCCACAATCTCTCCGACCTGATCCCGACCTGACACCCACCGCGCTCCCCGCAACCTGACGGCAGACACAAGCTCTGCCGTTTCCGCGTTCCTCTGAAAAACGTTAAACCCAAAACCCCCAAACGCCATTCATCTGCCAACCCCAATCCCCACCCTTGACGCCTATTTGTAACGGGACAATACTCAACGCAGATTCATATAGATGACTACATAACTACAACAGCGAAGCGCCTCCATGAACCGACTCTCCAGCGATGTCCGTCTGCCGCTCTACCAACGCCTGCGAGACCAGCTCGCCGAACAGATCGCCAACAACCGCTGGCGTCCGGGCGAAGCCATCCCCACCGAAGCCGCGTTGTCCAGTGAGTACTGCCTGTCCACCGGCACCGTGCGCAAAGCCATCGACATGCTGGTCAACGAAAACATCCTCGAACGCCAACAGGGGCGCGGCACCTTCATTCGCCGGCCGCAGTTCCAGTCCTCGCTGTTCCGCTTCTTCCGCTTTCAAAGCGTCTCCGGCGAACGCCAGGTGCCCGAAAGTCGCATCCTCTCCATTGAAGCCGTCACCGCGCCCTCGGCCGTTTCACACGCCCTTGGTCTGCCGTTGGACGCGCCAGTGATTCGCCTGATCCGCCTGCGTCTGCTCGACGCTCAGCCTGTCCTCGCCGAAGAAATCTGGCTGCCCCAGGTGCAGTTTCAGACCCTGCTGGAAATCGACCTCAGCCGCCAGGGCCCGCTGCTCTATCCGATCTACGAAGAGCAATGCGGCCAGGTCGTGGCCTACGCCGAAGAAACCCTGACTGCCGAAGCCATCAACGAGACCCACGCGCGGCTGCTGCAAGTGCCGGTCAATAGCCCGGTGGTGGTGATCGAGCGCCTGGCGCGTAATTACGCCGGCGAGCCGCTGGAATGGCGCCGCTCGCGCGGTCATGCCAGCCACTTCCGCTACAGCGTCGACATCCGCTGAACCCGCCTGAGCAGCCCGAGTTCTGCACCCAAGCCCGTCACTCAGAACGGGCTCTACACCACCTGCCGCGTCACTTCATAAGGACAAAAACATGTTCAACTGGTATCGCCAAGTCACTCCTCGGGAGCGCAAAACCTTCTGGGCCTGCTTCGGCGGATGGTCGCTGGACGCCCTCGAAGTTCAGATGTTTGGCCTCGCGATTCCGGCGCTGATCGCCGCGTTCGCCTTGACCAAAGGCGACGCCGGCCTGATCAGTGGCGTGACGCTGATCACCTCGGCGCTGGGCGGTTGGGTCGGCGGCACGCTGTCGGACCGCTACGGCCGGGTGCGCACGCTGCAATGGATGATCCTCTGGTTCTCGTTCTTCACCTTCTTGTCAGCGTTCGTCACCGGCTTCAGCTCGCTGCTGATCGTCAAGGCGCTGCAGGGTTTCGGCATCGGTGGCGAGTGGGCTGCAGGCGCGGTGCTGATGGCCGAAACCATCAACCCGAAATACCGTGGCAAGGTCATGGGCACCGTGCAGAGCGCGTGGGCGGTGGGCTGGGGCCTGGCGGTCGGCGTGTTTACCTTGATCTATTCGTTCGTGCCCCAGGACATGGCCTGGCGGGTGATGTTTCTGGTCGGGCTGCTGCCGTCGCTGCTGATCATCTGGGTGCGTCGCAACGTCGAGGAGCCCGACAGCTTCCAGCGCCTGCAAAAAGACAACGTCATCCCGCAGAGCTTTTTCAAATCACTGGCCGGCATCTTCCGCCCGGAACTGATCCGCGTGACGCTGCTCGGCGGCTTGCTCGGCCTCGGCGCCCACGGCGGCTACCACGCGGTAATGACCTGGCTGCCGACGTTCCTGAAAACCGAACGCAACCTGTCGGTGCTCAATTCCGGCGGCTACCTGGCGGTGATCATCGTCGCGTTCTGGTGTGGCTGCATCGCCAGCGGCTTTCTCATCGACCGCATCGGCCGCCGACTCAACATCGTGCTGTTTGCCCTGTGCTGCGTAATCACGGTGCAGTGCTACGTGTTCCTGCCGCTGACCAACACGCAGATGCTGTTCCTCGGTTTCCCGCTGGGCTTCTTCGCCGCCGGCATTCCGGCCAGCCTCGGCGCGCTGTTCAACGAGCTGTATCCGGCCGACGTGCGCGGGGCAGGGGTGGGCTTCTGCTACAACTTCGGCCGCGTGCTGTCCTCGGTCTTCCCGTTTCTGGTGGGCCACATGAGTGAATCGATGTCTCTGGGCTCGGCCATCGGCATCGACGCCGGAATCGCCTACGGCGTCGCGGTGATTGCCGCATTGTGCCTGCCGGAAACCCGCGGTCGCAGCCTGGAAGCCGGCCCCACTGCAAGCGCCGCCGCAGACGCACCCAGCGAAACCGCCCGCGCCTGATTTCCCCTTCCGCGCGATGCCTTTTGCGTCGCGCATCTTCTGATAGATGAGATCCATGTCCGACCTCTTATCCGCGCCTCCCCCGTCGATCCTTGGCATCGACGGTCACGCACACGTCTTCAGCAGGGAGCTGGACCAGACCTCGGCACGACGCTATTCACCGGACTACGACGCCACGCTGGCGATGTACCAGGATCAACTTCATCGGCATGGCCTGACTCATGGCGTGCTGGTGCAACCGAGCTTCCTCGGGACCGATAACCGCTATTTGCTCGATGCCCTTCAGCAGGCGCCGGATCAACTGCGCGGCGTGGTGGTGGTTGAGCGCGACATCAGCCGGGCGGCCCTTGAGGAGATGGATCGGCTGGGCGTCGTCGGCGTGCGTCTGAACCTGATGGGCAAGGCGCTGCCGGACTTTTCCGAGCCGCAGTGGCAGGTGTTTTTCGACCACATCGCGGCGCTCGACTGGCATGTAGAAGTGCACCGCCAGGTCGCTGACATGCCGGCATTGCTGGCCGGTCTGATGCCGTTCGGCGTGAAGATCGTGATCGACCACTTCGGTCGGCCTGACGCCCGGCTGGGCCTAGAACAGCCCGGCTTTCTCCAGATGTTGGAGCTGGGCCGGAGCGGACAGCTGTGGATGAAGGTTTCGGGCATTTACCGTCTGGAAGGCAGTGCTCAGGAAAACCTCGATTTCGCCCGTGACGCGCTGTCGTTACTGGTGGAAACGTTTGGTCAGCAGCGGCTGGTCTGGGGCAGTGATTGGCCGCACACCCAGCATGAACACAGTGTCAGCTACGGCTCTGTGGTCGAGCAGCTGCAGGCGCTGGGCTGCACCGCGCCATTGATGCGCTCCCTGCTGATCGAAGCACCCCAGGTGCTGTTTGATCTCCAGCTGATCGCCACATGATCAAGGCCTGATCGGGCCAAGGCGAGCATTTCACTCCGTTGATTATGGCCGGCTGATGTGCGGCCGGTCGGGATCGTCCCCCGGACTCTGAATGCTGATCCGGCGGGCCTTGGCCCCCTGGGGTTCGACACGCAGCAGGAAGACGATCAGTAAACCATTCTTGAAGGTCGCGCCCTGTACCTCAATGTGATCGGCCAGATGGAAGACCAGCCGGAACGGCCCATGGGCGATGCCTTGGTGCAGGTACGTCACGCCGCCATCGGTGTGGGCTTCACCCCCGCAAACGGTCAGCACATTTTTTTCCAGGGTCAGGTCAAGGTCGGCGGCCGCAAGCCCGGCTGTGGCGATCACGATTCGGTAATGATCGGTGCCGTATCGTTCGACGTTGTGAGGGGGGCCGCTGGCGTTTATTTCGCTGTGCAAGGCAGATTCAAAAAAATCGTTGAAACGATCAAAGCCCACTGATTGCCGGAACAACGGGGCCAGTGAAGCGGTGGTGGCCATGCCTGAATCTCCTGGAGATTGCCACGGTGATCAAGACGCCGGTCGACGCCGGCTCTGCACTTGATGCTGTGGTTAGAGTTGAGCTCAAGCGCCAGAAAATACAAGCACCTCCGTTAGATACTCCGCCAACAGAACCCCTCTATCGTCGCCCAAACATTTGCCTATTAGACGGCTGGCCTGAGTCGTCTAGTCTTGTGCGAGTGCTAGCTTGGGCTGTCTTGTGGACGGCCACATAAGTAAACAAGAAGGTGAGTAGACCATGTCGACTGAATCGAAATGCCCGATCAACCACGCAGCCGGGGGCGGAACCACAAACCGTGACTGGTGGCCGAACCAGCTGAACCTCAAGATCCTGCACCAGCACTCGCCGTTGACTGACCCGATGGGCGAAGGCTTTGATTACGCTACTGAGTTCAAGAGTCTTGACTTTGCAGCCGTCAAACGCGACCTGCTGGAAGTGATGACTCAATCCCAGGAATGGTGGCCGGCCGATTTCGGTCACTACGGTCCGCTGTTCATTCGCATGGCCTGGCACAGCGCCGGGACCTACCGCACTGCTGACGGCCGTGGCGGCGCAGGGGCCGGACAGCAGCGTTTTGCACCGCTCAACAGCTGGCCGGACAACGTCAACCTCGACAAGGCTCGGCGCCTGATCTGGCCGGTGAAGCAAAAGTACGGCAGCAAGATTTCCTGGGCTGACCTGATCGTTCTGACCGGCAACGTAGCGCTGGAATCCATGGGCTTTAAAACGTTTGGCTTCTCTGGTGGACGCGCCGATGTGTGGGAACCGGACGAGGCTGTTTATTGGGGGGCCGAAACCACCTGGTTGGGCGGTGAAGACCGCTACGGCGCGCACAAGGACATGCAACAGCCCGGCGAGGGCACGCTGGTTGCCGAACCCGAGCACCACAGCGAAGAACAGACCCGCACCGCCAATGGCGAGCGCAACCTCGAGAACCCGTTGGCCGCCGTGCAGATGGGCCTGATCTATGTAAACCCTGAAGGTCCGGAAGGTGTGCCAGACCCTGCGGCCTCGGCGCGGGACATCCGCGAGACCTTCGGCCGTATGGCCATGAACGATGAGGAAACCGTCGCCCTGATCGCTGGCGGCCACGCCTTCGGCAAGACTCACGGTGCCGGTCCCGCTGACAACGTCGGCCCTGAACCGGAAGCTGCAGGCCTTGAAGCACAAGGGCTGGGCTGGCGCAGCACTTATGGCTCCGGCAAGGCCGGCGATGCCATCACCAGTGGTCTTGAAGTGACCTGGACGTCGACCCCGACCCAGTGGAGCAACGAGTACCTTGAAAACCTGTTTGGCTTCGAATGGGAGCTAACCAAGAGCCCGGCCGGCGCCCATCAGTGGAGGCCGAAGAATGGCGAGGGCGCGGGCAAAATCCCCCATGCCTTCGACCCGGCCAAGCGCCAGGAACCGCGCATGCTGACGTCCGATCTGGCGCTGCGTGTGGACCCGGCTTACGAGCAGGTCTCCCGACGCTTCCTGGAAAACCCTGACCAATTGGCCGATGCCTTCGCCCGCGCCTGGTTCAAATTGACCCACCGGGACATGGGGCCGCTGGCCCGTTACCTCGGCCCGGAAATGCCCGCTGAAGAACTTCTCTGGCAGGACCCGATTCCCGAGGTCAACCACCCGCTGGTGGACGACAACGACATTGCTGCGTTGAAGGACAAAATCGTTGCGTCCGGTCTGTCCGTTTCGCAACTGGTCTCCACTGCCTGGGCGGCGGCGTCCACCTTCCGTGGTTCCGACAAACGCGGCGGTGCCAATGGCGGCCGTCTGCGTCTGGCCCCGCAGAAAGACTGGGCGGTCAACCAGCCGGCAAATCTGGCTGGCGTGCTGCAAACCCTGGAGCGTGTCCGCGATGAATTCAACGGCGGCCAATCCGGCGGCAAGCAGATTTCGCTGGCTGATCTGATCGTTCTCGGCGGCAGCGCGGGTATCGAGCAGGCGGCGAAAAATGCCGGTCACCCTGTCACTGTGCCATTCACCCCGGGCCGTATGGATGCTTCCCAGGAGCAGACCGACGTCGAGTCGTTCGGCTTCCTTGAGCCCATCGCTGACGGTTTCCGCAATTACCTCAAGGGCCATTACCGCGTCTCGGCAGAGAAGCTGCTGGTCGATAAGGCGCAACTGCTGAACCTGACTGCGCCGCAGATGACGGTACTGATTGGCGGCTTGCGGGTCCTGAACATCAATGTCGGGCACAGCCAGCACGGCGTCCTGACCGATAGGCCGGGCACGCTGAGCAATGATTTCTTCAAAAACCTGTTGGACATGGGCGTCGAATGGAAAGGGGTGTCGGGCGGCGACCAGCTGTTCGAAGCCCGCGACCGCAACACCGGCGCCGTCAAATGGACCGGCACCCGGGTTGATCTGGTGTTCAGCTCACACGCCCAGTTGCGGGCGGTGTCTGAGGTGTATGCCAGTGCGGACGGGCAAGCGAAGTTCGTCGCGGACTTCGTTGCCGCCTGGACCAAAGTGATGGAGCTGGACCGCTTTGATCTTGCCTGAGGTGCGTGCTTCTTAGCCCTCAAGCTGCAATAGACAACGCCTCCCTTGTGGAGGCGTTTTTGTTGCGCAGGGGCTAGCTGCGACCCACCCGGTCCCGCACATCAAGAGACCTGGCAGAAACATCCAGGCGACCCACGATCCGTGGGAGCGAGCTTGCTCGCGAAGGCTGACTTTCAGCCACTCGAGAACGCAGCTGAATGCCCCGGCCTCTTCGTGAGCAAGCTCACTCCCACAGGTCCTCCGAACTGGCGGAAATATCGAGCCAGCCCACGATTCCGTGGGAGCGAGCTTGCTCGCGAAGGCTGACTTTCAGTCCCCGAGAAAGTGGCTGAATGCCCCGGCCTTTTCGTGAGCAAGCTCACTCCCACAGGTCCTCCGAACTGGCCAAAATATCGAGGCAGCCCACGATCCCGTGGGAGCGAGCTTGCTCGCGAAGGCTGACTTTCAGTCCCCGAGAAAGTGACTGAATGCCCCGGCCTTTTCGTGAGCAAGCTCACTCCCACAGGTCCTCCGAACTGGCCGAAATATCGAGGCAGCCCACGATCCCGTGGGAGCGAGCTTGCTCGCGAAGGCTGACTTTCAGCCACTCGAGAACGCGGCTGAATGTCCCGGCCTCTTCGTGAGCAAGCTCACTCCCACAAGTGCTGCGACAGCTGAAAATCCCGAGCCGAACCACCTGCCGGTGGGAGGTGAGCTTGCTCACGAAGGCTGCCTGATTGGCAATGAATCAGGCAGGTCATTGTTAGATGTTGGCAGCACATCAAACAATTCATTTCCAGACTCCCCGAACTCTACCCCCGAACCCGGTAACCAAGTCGCGTCCCACAGCGGATAATCTCCCACCCGACTGGCCAACCCTGCCCGCAGTGGATTGGCCACGATGTAGCGGGCGAAGTGAATGAGATCATCCTCATGGCGTGCAGCTGCATCGTGATATCCAGACTGCCAAAGTCGACCCTGTTTGCCGGTGAGCCTATTCACTGAAATGGCGGTCTTGGACTTGACCCGCTGAACAATGCCCGCAAGCGAGCCATGTTGAAGCTGCATTAACCAGTGAAAATGGTCGGGCATCACCACCCATGCCAGCGTTCTTGTGAATCCGCACTTATCCATTTCTCGCATTTCCTTGACGAGCAGCCGGCCTACTCGCCAGTCCCTGAAGTCATTTCTCATACGGTCGAGCCGGGAGGTCACCAGATAGATCCTGCCTTTCTCTGAATACCGCCCTGTGCGCAAGCTATGGGAACGAGCTTTCGTGGCCATGCTGTTTACCTCGGCTTTGGGTGCACACACCACGCTAGCCTCTTCATAAACCACGGGGAGAGGGGTGTATTACGCGGTGTGTTCTGTTGGCCCGCGTGATAACCCGAACGTGGGAGCGAGCTTGCTCGCGAAGGCTCACTTTCAGTCCCCGAGAAAGTGGCTGAATGCCCCGCCTCTTCGTGAGCAAGCTCACTCCCACAGGTTTTCCGAACTGGCCGAGATATCGAGTCATCGCGTGTTCCCGCGGCCTCGTGTTTGTTGCGCGACATCGCGGTACGAATCCGCATCTGTGAATGCCCAGCAGCGCATCCTGTTTCGTTTTGTGACGTCGGATAGGCGCAGTCGAAGCGCCCGTGAATACTGCGCGGCGCTGGATTGTCGTGACTTCATAAAAAGGATGGATGTGGCGGTGAATACGGATGATCGACGAATTTCAGAAGTGGCTGTGGCCTTTGCCAAGGCGAACAGGAATGAGATAGCAAAGAGGCTGACGGATCCTTTGGTTTACCTCTCAGAGGATTCGCCCGTATCGGTGTTTATGGCGGGCTCACCTGGGGCCGGTAAAACTGAGGCATCTCTGGAGTTTCTCACTCGATTCGGCGGTAGTGTGCTGCGCATCGATCCGGATACCTATCGCGCCGAATTGCCCGGGTACACAGGTAGTAATTCTTCGCTTTTTCAACGAGCGGTTTCTGTATTGGTGTCTGCCGTTCACGACGAGGCGTTGCGGCTGCAGCAATCATTTCTGCTGGACGGCACCGCATCAAATTTCGATACGGTTTCACTCAACATCCGGCGCTCGCTCAAGCGGGGTCGTTTCGTGTTGGTGCTCTACGTTTATCAAAATCCCGAGAGAGCCTGGGAGTTTGTTCAGGCGCGAGAAAAAGTGGAGGGCCGGAATATCCCGATGCACGGCTTCGTGGACCAATACTTTGCCGCTCGGGAAGTGGTGAATCGTTTGAAATACGAGTTCGGCCATGCAGTGACCGTCGATATTTTTATCAAGAATCATGACGGCTCTACCAAGGCTTACCGCCAGAACATCCAGCAAATTGACACTCACATACCCGAAACCTATGATCGGGCTTCGCTTGAACGCAGGCTGAATTCCAGGAGGTTTGAATAATGGCTGCTCCGCAAAAACTCAAAACAGTGAAGTCGACGCCGTTTTCCGACTTCGTCCGCAACGCCACCTTCGAAGAGAAGGAGCGGGTTTATCTGGAGGTCATGGAGAAAGCCTGGGCGCGGCAGGAAAAGATCATAGAACAAGCCCGAAAAATGTAAGGCCACCAATAGACAAAGCCGCCCTTTAGGCGGCTTTGTCATCTTTGCTTGCAGCTTGCAGCTTGCAGCTTGCAGCCCAAAAACCCCACCCCTTCACCCCAATGCCAACACCCGACGGCACTCCAGCACCAGACTTGCGCCGCCGGACGGGCTGCTGCCGATGCGCAGTTTGAAGCCGTGCAGGTTGACGATCGCGGCGACGATGGACAATCCCAGGCCGAAGCCGCTTTGCTGATTACCGGTTTCGCTGCGATAGAAGCGCTTGAACACAGCATCGCGTTCGGCATCGGGGATGCCGGGGCCGGTGTCTTGGACTTCGATGAACGTGGTGTTTCCTTCGGCGCGGGCGATGAGCAGCACTTGGCCGCCCGGTGGGGTGAATTTGATCGAGTTGCTGAGCAGATTCGACAGCGCCTCGAACAGCAGCGCGCGGTCACCCACCAGCGGCGGCAGGTGCTCGGCGACTTTCAGCTGCAACGAGACGCGGCCTTCTTCGGCCAGTGGCAGATAGAAATCGTGCAGCTCCTGCAATAGCGGCTGCGGATCGAGCTGACCGAAGGCCGAACGCCGCTGGTGATCTTCGAGTTCCGAGATCCGCAGCAGTCCGCGAAAGCGCGCCATCAACGTGTCGGCGTCGGCGATCACTTGGGCCATCTGCTCGCCCAGCGCCGAATCTTCCGGCGACTGCTGCTGGATTCGATAGAGCTGGGCGCGCAGCCGGGTAAGCGGGGTGCGCAGGTCGTGGGCGATGTTGTCGCAGACGCCCTTGACCTCGTTCATCAGGCGCTCGATGCGGTCGAGCATGGCGTTGACGATGTCGGCGAGCATGTCCAACTCATCGCGACGGTCCGAGACCGGCAGGCGGCGGGCCAGGTCGCCGGTGACGATGGCCTCTGCGCTGGCCTGAATCGCCCGGATGCGTCGCAGCGGGCGGCGTCCCAGCAAGTGCCAGCCGGCGATGCCCGGAATGATCGTCAGCGAAATGCCCCACAGCAGCGCGCGCAGAATCAGCGTGGTCACGGCGAACAGCGAACCGTTGTCGCGCACCAGAATCAGCCAGCGATCATCGAGCGTATGAATGGCCACGGCGTCGCAGCCCGAGCTGGGCAGGTCCGGGTCGTCGGAGTCGATGCAGGTGTCCAGCTCCTGGATCTCCCCGGTCAGCTTGAGGCCGTCGGGAACGCTCTGGATCGGGCCGCTGATGGGCTTCATGTCCTTGTCGAACAAGCCGTACGCGTCGACCGAGCGTATGTCGAATTTGTCGCTGGAGCGCAACGCGTCGTCCAGCTGCGCGCCTTCAAAGCGCGAGAACAGCTGCTGACGCTGCATCAGCGAGTGGCGGGCGAGGGTGTTGAGGTAACTGGTAACTTCCCAGTACAGCACCCCCATGAGGATGCTGCTCCAGGCCACAAACAGAAAACTGTACAGCGCCAGCAGCCGGCTGCTGGAGGAGCGCCAGCCCTTAGACGGGTTCGGCAATGACATAACCTGAGCCTCGAACGGTACGTATCAGCGGCGTCAGGGTAGGGGGATCGATTTTCTTGCGCAAGCGACCGATGTGTACGTCGATCAGGTTGGTGCCGGGGTCGAAGTGGTAGCCCCAGACTTCTTCGAAAATCATCATGCGGGTGATGATCTGCCCGCAGTTGCGCATCAGGAATTCGAGCAGCTTGTACTCGGTCGGCAGCAGGTTCAGCGGTTGACCGGCGCGGGTGGCTTCACGGGTGATCAGATTGAGTTCGAGGTCGGCAACCTTGAGCATGGTCTCGGCCTGGGTCCCCGGGTTGCTGCGGCGCAGCAGGACTTCCACCCGCGCGGCCATTTCGTCGGAGGCGAAGGGCTTGGACAGATAGTCGTCCCCACCGGCGCGCAACCCGCGGACACGTTCATCGACGTCCGACAGCGCGCTGATCATCAGGATCGGCGTGGCGATGCCCAGGGCGCGCATGGTGGTGACAATCGCCAGACCGTCGACTTCCGGCAGCATGCGATCAAGGGTGATCAGGTCGTAATCGCCGCTGACCGCGCGGACCAGGCCCTCGCGACCGTTGTCGACCCAGTCCACCTGGAGACCGTGGCTGCTCAGTTCGGCAACGATCTCCTTCGCGGTGACGGCGTCGTCTTCGATTGTCAGAATTCGCGTCATGTGAGGTCAGGACCACGTGAGAGGACAGAAGCCTGCATTTTGCCTTTAAACGTAGTCGGGATTTCTTAAAAATAATTTAAGAAGGGCATGAGGGGCTTTTTGGTGCTAGCCAGCGTCGAGGGGAGGGCCACGCCGCCGATATCTGATCGTGCCGTTGGCCAGTAGGAGTGAGCTTGCTCGCGAAGGCGTCGGACCTCACAAAAAAAGGTCGGCTGACAGAACGCATTCGCGAGCAAGGTGGAGCGCCACCCCGGTCACTCCTACAGGGGCTTCAAGCGCCTTTGCGTTCGGATTCAGCGTCTGGCTGACGCAGCTCTTGCTTCAGCTTTTCGTCCAGCGCTTTCTTTTTGCCCTTCTTTTCCGGCGTTTCGCCTTCGCTGCGGATCTGCGCATGGCTGATCAACGCGAAGATGAAGCTGCCCCCAATGATGTTGCCACCCAGGGTCGGGCCTGCAAATGTGAGCCAGAAATCTTTCCACGGCAGTTCGCCGGCGAACACCAGATACGAGACTTCCGCCGAGCCGACCACGATGTGGGTGAAATCCCCCAATGCCATCAGGTAGGTGATCATCACGATGATGGCGACCTTGGCCGACTCCATGGACGGGATCATCCACACCATGGTGGCGATCATCCAGCCGGAGATAATGCCTTTGGCGAACATCTGCCCGCTGTCGTTCTCCATCACCTTGCGGCCGATTTCGAGGAAGGCCTGGTCGGTCTTGGTGTCAAAGATCGGCAGGTGCAGCATCACGTAAGCCACCAGCAGCGTGCCGCACAGGTTACCTACCAGCACCACGGTCCACAGCCGCAACAGGCGGACGACGTTGTTCAGCGTCGGCTTGCTCATCACCGGCAACACGGCGGTCAGGGTGTTTTCGGTGAACAGTTGCTGACGGGCGAGAATCACCGCCAGAAAGCCTGCGCAGTAGCCGAAGCTGGCGATGACTTTGAAGCCTTCGGCATCGGGCAGGCGAGAGTTCAACAGCCCCATCGCCATCAATGACAGGCCCATGGTCAATCCGGCTGCGAGGGCCGACCAGAACAGCGCAGCGACGTTGCGTTCCAGTTCCTGATCGCCCTGCATGCGGATCGTCTCGTGGAGGACGGCAGCGCGAGGTGGCTGATTTTCGTCGATATCGCGTTCTTCTTCCGGCGTCAGACCGGGGGTCTTGCCGTCTGGTTGGTTTTCCATGGTGATCCTTTGGATGATTCAGTGCTCTTTGGCAGAGCATTCTGTTTGAGATGTTCGAGGGAGGCGGCGGCTGGCTTGCACATGCTTGCTGCGCGACACTGCTGCTTGAGACACAATCCGTTACCCGTCGTTCGCCAACGGCGGCAGCCTTTTCATTGACGTGGGAGATCCTCTTTTGACCCTTCACATTCGCGACGCCACCCGTGCCGACGCCGCCGTCATCCTGGGCTTCATCACCGAGCTTGCTATCTATGAAAAAGCCGAGCACGAGGTCAAGGCCAGCGTCGCCGACATCGAGCGCAGCCTGTTCGACGAAGCCTCGCCGGCCAAGGCGCTGATCTGCCTGCTGGACGGCCAGCCTATTGGTTTCGCGGTGTACTTCCTCAGCTACTCTACCTGGCTGGGCCGCAAGGGCCTGTACCTTGAGGATTTGTATGTGTCCGCCGCCCAACGGGGCGTCGGCGCTGGCAAGAAGCTGTTGCGCCATCTGGCCCGGATCGCCCACGACAGCGGCTGCGGCCGTCTTGAATGGAGCGTGCTGGACTGGAACCAGCCGGCGATCGACTTCTACCAATCCATCGGCGCCGAGCCCCAGGACGAGTGGGTGCGCTACCGGATGGAGGGGGAAGGGTTGGAGCGCTTTGCGCTAGGGGAGGATTGAGGCGTATTGCTGTAGGAGCTGCCTGCGGATGCGGACACCCACAGGTCCTCCGAACTGGCCGAAATATGAGTCAGCCCACCATCCGTGGGAGTCGAGCTTGCTCGCGAAGACTGACTTTCAGCCGCCGGAGAAAGTGGCTGAATGTCCCGGCCTCTTCGTGAACAACCTCACTTCTACAGGGGACTGTGTGTTTATTCAGTGAGCTCCGCGCTGTCGATCCGGTTGACCCCCGCGAGGGCCATGTCTTTCCAGGCCTGGTCCAGCGAGCCGTTCAAGTCGATGGCCTTGCAGGCATCGGCGATCACCCAGGTGTTGAAACCCGCCGCCCGGGCGTCCAGCGCGGTCCAGGCCACGCAGTAATCCAGGGCCAGACCGACCACGAACACGCTGTCGATGCCACGCTCGCTCAGATAACCGGCCAGCCCGGTGCGGGTCGTGCGGTCGGCTTCGACGAAGGCGGAGTAGCTATCGATGCCGGCGTTGCAGCCCTTGCGCAGGATCAACTGCGCGTGGGGGATGTCCAGATCGGCATGCAACTGAGCGCCGGGGCTGCCTTGAACGCAGTGATCGGGCCACAGCGTCTGCGCGCCGTAGGGCAGGGTGATGCTGTCGAACGGCGCGCGCCCGGCATGGCTCGACGCAAACGACACATGCCCGCGCGGGTGCCAGTCCTGGGCCATGATTACGTTGCGAAACTGCGCGCCGAGGCGGTTGATCAGTGGCACCAGCGCGTCGCCTTCGGCCACGGCGAGCGCGCCGCCGGGCATGAAGTCGTATTGCATGTCGATCACCAGCAACGCGGCGCGCGGGTCGGAGGGCAATCGGGAAAGCGGCGTGGTCATCATTTGAGTCCTTGTTGCAGTGAGTCCTGGGGCAATGAGTCGGTTCGCGATCAGGCAAACACGCGGATCGGCGCGCCAGCGTGCCAGGCCTGAATGTCCTCGATCATCTGGCTGAAGAACATCCGGTAGTTGTTCTCGGTCACGTAGCCCACGTGGGGCGTGGCCAGGACGTTCGGCAGCGTGCGGAACGGGTGATCGGCCGGCAACGGCTCGACGCTGTAAACATCCAGCGCGGCGCCGGCGATTTTCTTCTGCCTGAGCACCTCGATCAGCGCGTCTTCGTCGACAATCGGCCCGCGGGCGGTGTTCACCAGATACGCCGTCGGCTTCATCCGGTTCAGCGACTCGGCATCCACCAGCCCGCGACTGCGCTCGCTGAGCACCAGATTCACCGACACCACGTCCGATTGCTCGAACAGCTCCTGCTTGCTGACACAGGTCACGCCATGCTCGGCAGCGCGTTCAGCAGTGAGATTCTCGCTCCAGGCAATCACCTTCATGTCGAAAGCCTTGCCGTAGCGGGCGATCTTCTGGCCGATGCTGCCCAGCCCGACGATGCCCAGGGTCTTGCCATACAAGTCGCTGCCGATGCCGATCTGCCAGTCGCCCGCGCGCAGGGAATTGGCTTCGTCCACCAGGTTGCGGGTCACGCCCATGATCAGCGCCCAGGTCAGTTCCGGCGCCGCGTACTTGTAGCTGTCGGTGCCGACCACGGTGATGCCCAGGCGCGCGGCGGCCTTGAGGTCCAGCGCCGCGTTGCGCATGCCGCCGGTGACTAGCAGCTTCAGGTGTGGCAGCTGACTGAGCAGGGCGTCATCGAAAACCGTGCGCTCGCGCATCACGCAGAGGATCTGGAAGTCCTTGAGGCGGGCGACCATGGCGTCTGTGTCCGCCGGGTAGTCATGCAGAAAGCTGACCTCGCCGATCGATTGCAACACGGTCCAGTCCACAACCTTTTCGGCAACCGATTGCCAGTCGTCGAGTACGGCAATCTTCAGCCCGGAATCCTGGGTCATTGAGCGAGGCCTCGTTCAGCAGCGATGTTGGATTTTATGGCGCTCACAGTACGCCCGAGCGGGACTGTCTGGAAGTCCACTTGCCGCCGGATCAGTCGCCATACCTCAATTAAACAACCCCGCCGCGATGTTGATCGAGAAACCCAGAATCGAGGTGTTGAACACAAAGCCGATCAGCGACTGCGCCAGCACCACTTTGCGCAGGCCGCGGGTGCCGACGCCGACGTCGGAAGTCTGCACGGCAACGCTCAAGGTGAAGGAGAAATACAGAAAGTCCCAGTAGTCCGGGTTCTCTTCGCCATCGGCAAAGCGCAGCGCCGGCTGGTCGCCGCGCCAGGTGTAGAACACCCGGGCGTAGTGCAGGCTGAAGACCACGCCGATCAGCAGCCATGAGCCAAGGATGGTGAAGCCGGTGAAGGCGTAATGCAGCGCTTTGTCGGCGTTCTTCATGTCCTGAATGCCGGCTAGCTCCAGGATGATCGCCGCCAGGCTGGCAATCGCCGCCACGCAGACGACGAACAGCACCACGCCGGCGTTCTCGTCCTCGATTTCCGCGACCCGGCGCACGTCATCCGCGCTGGATTTGAAGGTGCGGCGCATGATCATCGCCATGTACAGCCAGCCGGCGACGTTCCAGCCGATCAGGCATTTGCTGATCACCGAAATGTCGGGGGCGACGAACGCGCTGGCGATGCCGGCAGCGACGCCGACAAGGGTGGCAATGGTCAGGCGAGGGTGGGTCTTGGCAAGGCGGGACATGGAGGACTTCACGGCAGTGTGATGCGCGAACAGTAGCACGCGGCCGCTACAGCAGATGATGAAGAAAAACGGCGCGCAAGGGGTTACGCGCCGGTCGCCATTTGGCAGTTTAGGTGAACCTGCCCGGTCGCCCTGTCCAGCCGTTTCTCAAGCGGCAGGGTTGACCGGTGTAAATCATGCGATCAGCGAACCAGACACGGCTGCTTGTTGTTGAACGTCCAGTTCGGCAGCAGAAACTGCATTGCCACGCTGTCATCCCGTGCGCCAAGCCCCATACCCTTGTACAGCTCGTGGGCCTTGGCAACCTGGTCCATGTCGATCTCGACGCCCAGCCCGGGCTTCTTCGGCACCTGCACATTGCCGCCGATGATCTGCAGCGGCGCCTTGGTCAGACGCTGGCCGTCCTGCCAGATCCAGTGGGTGTCGATGGCGGTGATGTTGCCCGGCGCAGCGGCGGCCGCGTGGGTGAACATCGCCAGGGAAATATCGAAGTGGTTATTGGAGTGCGAACCCCAGGTCAGGCCCCACTCGTTGCACATCTGCGCGACGCGCACCGAACCTTGCATGGTCCAGAAGTGCGGGTCGGCCAGCGGGATGTCCACCGATTGCAGCTGGATGGCATGACCCATTTCGCGCCAGTCGGTGGCGATCATGTTGGTGGCGGTGCGCAGGCCGGTGGCGCGACGGAATTCAGCCATGACTTCCCGGCCCGAATAACCGTTCTCGGCGCCACACGGATCTTCCGCATAAGCCAACACTTTGTGTTGATCGCGGCACAGACGCACTGCTTCTTTCAGCGACCAGGCGCCGTTGGGATCGAGGGTAATGCGCGCTTTCGGGAAGCGTTCGGCCAGCGCCGTGACGGCTTCGATTTCCGCATCGCCGCTGAGCACGCCGCCCTTGAGCTTGAAGTCCTCGAAACCGTATTGCGCGTAAGCCGCCTCGGCCAGACGCACCACCGCTTCCGGGGTCAGCGCTTCTTCGTGACGAACGCGAAACCACTCGTTGTCCGCGTCAGCTTCGGTGCGATAGGGCAGGTTGGTTTTCGTCTGGTCACCGACGTAAAACAGGTAGCCCAGCATCTTCACTTCATCACGCTGCTGGCCTTCGCCGAGCAGTGCGGCGACCGGCACTTCCAGGTGCTGGCCGAGCAAATCCAGCACCGCCGCTTCAATACCGGTGACCGCGTGGATGGTGATGCGCAGGTCGAAGGTCTGCAGGCCGCGACCACCGGCATCGCGCTCGGCAAAGGTGCGGCGCACGTCGTTGAGAATCTTCTGGTAGTTGCCAATGCTGCTGCCGACCACCAGCCCACGGGCATCTTCGAGGGTCTGGCGGATTTTCTCGCCGCCGGGAATTTCACCCACGCCGGTATGCCCGGCGTTGTCCTTGAGGATGACGATGTTGCGAGTGAAATACGGGCCGTGGGCACCGCTGAGGTTGAGCAGCATGTCGTCGTGGCCGGCCACCGGAATGACCTGCATGTCGGTGATGACGGGGGTGCTGCCGGAAGTCTGTGTGTTCATGTCTAAATCCTTGTGAGTACCCAGCGCGGCGGGGGCGCTGTCTTTACGGCCTTCATTGCTCAGAGCTCAGGGCCCAAGCGCCTGGCTCAAGTGTGGCTGGGTGTGACGTCGACCTTGGCCACCGGCACCGCGCCGGGCTTGGGCGTCGTGCGCACGGTGAACACCAGAATCGCGGCGATGATCGAGGTGACCGTCAGGCCATACAGGCCGCCCTGGATCGAACCGGTCTGCTGTTCGAGGATGCCGAAGGTGGTCGGCGCAACAAAACCGCCCAGGTTGCCCACCGAGTTGATCAGGGCGATAACGCCCGCGGCGATGCGTGCATCCAGATAGCCCTGGGGGATCGGCCAGAACAGCGACGACGCCGACTTGAAGCCCATCGCCGCGAAGCAGATGGCGACGAAGGCAAACACCGGACCGCCCGTGGTCGACATGAACATCCCTGCTGCCGCGATCAACAAGGCCACGGCGACCCACGCCTGCTGGTGTTTCCACTTGGCCGACAGCGAGGCAAAACCGTACATGCAGACGATGGCGATGAACCACGGAATCGAGTTGAACAGACCGACCTGGAAGTCGGTGAGGTCGCCCATCTTCTTGATGATGCTCGGCAGCCAGAACGTCGCCGCGTAAATCGTCAGCTGGATGAAGAAGTACATCAGGCAGAACAGGATGATCTGTGGATCTTTTAGCAACTTGCCGATGGACAGCTTGACCGGATTGGCCGCTTCTCGAGCTTTCTGTTCAGCGTCGATGGTGTTGACCAGGGCGTCTTTCTCGGCCTCGGTCAGCCATTTGGCGTCGTGGGGCTTGGAGTCGAGCCAGAACCATACGAAGAAGCACAGGCCGACGGAGAACATGCCTTCGATGAAGTACATCCACTGCCAGCCGTGGTAGCCCAGCGCGTCGATCTGCAGCAACAGGCCGGAGAGCGGGCCGGAGATCACCGACGCAAAGGCCGAGCCGCTGAGGAAGATGGCGATGGCCTTGCCACGCTCGACGCCGGGCAACCAGCGAGTGAAGTAGTAGATGACGCCCGGGAAGAAACCGGCTTCGGCCACGCCCAGCAGGAAGCGCAGGATATAGAAGTGGGTTTCAGTCTGGATGAACGCCATGCAGGCGGCGACGATGCCCCAGGTCAGCATGATGCGGGTCAGCCAGATGCGCGCGCCGACTTTCTGCAGGAGGATGTTGGAGGGGACTTCGAACATCGCATAGGCGATGAAGAACAGGCCGGCACCGAAGCCGTAGGCGGCTGCGCCGATACCCAGATCATGTTCCATGTGACTACGTACGAAGCCGATGTTGACCCGGTCGATGTAGTTGACGATGAACATGATGACGAAGAGCGGCAGGATGTGTCGTTTGACTTTCGAGACCGCCGATTGCAGGACGGAATCGGAGGCGTCATCCGCCCGTATTGAGGATGTGTTCACTCTGGTAACTCCCACTGATTATTTTTATGCGGGTGGTTAAGCACGTTGTGTGTGACAAGGTGTGTAGCCCTGTTGCCAGTCATCATACAAGTAATGATCGACATGGCAACCGTATTTAAAGGGGTTGCGGGAAGTATTTCGTCGGGCTAGGCTCGCCTGTCTGACAAGTTGAATGAGTGGGGTGCACTGCTTGGTAGCTCTGTTTTCGGGGCTTTGGCCGGGGTTGGTTGTGCATCAAGCCGGTGAGTGGGGGTGTGCGTCGAGACTTCACCGTCAGGAAAATACAAGTGGAGGGCAGGCCTTGGCGGCCGCCGCTCTTTTCAGTACCTACAGGACGACCTTTTTGAACAGCACCGGACCCTTGCCACCCAAGCGACGCCAGCACAGCCTGGCGACGGACCTGGTGACCGACCTCAGCCAGCGAATCCTTATGGGCACCATTGCGCCCGGTGCGAAGTTGCCCTCGGAGAGCGAGATCGTCCGCGAGCATGGCGTGAGCCGCACGGTGGTGCGCGAGGCGATTTCCAAATTGCAGGCGTCCGGGCTGGTCGAAACCCATCAGGGCAAAGGCACCTACGTGCTGGCGCGCTCCGAGCAGAGCGGTCTGCACCTGAAGGTGGAAACCGCGTTCAGCGTGCGACACATCATCGAACTGCGCATGGGCCTGGAAACCCAGGCCGTCGCCCTGGCCGCGCAGCGCCGGAGCCACGCACAGCTGACAGCGATGCGCGCCGCGCTGGACGATTATCAGGACCTGCTGGCCAAGGAAGACAGCTGCGTCGAAGCCGACCGGCGCTTTCATCTGCTGATCGCCGAGGCCACCGGCAATCCTTACTTCGTGGAGATCCTGCAGAACCTCGGCATCGCCGTTATCCCCCGCAGCCGCATCGCCACCAGCGAACGGGCCGGGTCAAGTCTCACCCACAGTGCCTATCTGGCCAACCTCGAGCACGAAGCCATCCTCGCCGCCATCCGCCGCCAGGACCCCGACGCCGCCCGCGCCGCAATGTGGACTCACCTGAGCAACAGCCGAGAACGGCTGGCGCCGGTGGAGTGACGGCGCGGGGTTGATAGGGTTTGCAGCAAGTAGGAGTGACTGCGGCCAATGGTGGGACCGGCTTTAGCCGGGAATGCATCGGGTGTGACATCGCGAGATGTGTGGTGCTCCGGCTGGCCTCTTCCCGGCTGAAGCCGGTCCCACTATTTGAACGCGGTCATCCTGTAGGACTGGTTTAGCCGGGAAAGCGTCGGGTGTGACATCGCGAGATGTGTGGTGCTCCGGCTGGCCTCTTCCCGGCTGAAGCCGGTCCCACTATTTGAACGCGGTCATCCTGTAGGACTGGTTTAGCCGGGAAAGCGTCGGGTGTGACACCGCGAGATGTGTGGTGCTCGTGCTGGCCTCTTCCCGGCTGAAGCCGGTCCCACTATTTGAACGCGGTCTTCCTGTGGGACCGGCTTTAGCCGGGAATGCGTCGGGCGTCACACAGCAGATCTGAGGGTGCTCAAGCTGGCCTCTTCCCGGCTGAAGCCGGTCCTGCTATTTGAACGTGGCCTTCCTGTGGGACTGGCTTTAGCCGGGAATGCGTCGGGCGTCACACAACAGATCTGGGGGTGCTCAAGCTGGCCTCTTCACGGCTGAATCCGGTCCCACTATTTGAACGTGGCCTTCCTGTGGGACTGGCTTTAGCCGGGAATGCGTCGGGCGTCACACAACAGATCTGGGGGTGCTCAAGCTGGCCTCTTCACGGCTGAATCCGGTCCCACTATTTGAACGCGGTCACCCTGTAGGACTGGCTTTAGCCGGGAATGCGTCGTGCGTCACACCGCAAATGTGAGGGTGCTCAAGCTGGCCTCTTCCCGGCTAAAGCCGGTCCCACTATTTGAGCGCGGTCATCCGGTAGGACTGGCTTTAGCCGGGAATGCGTTGGGTGTGACACCGCGAGATGTGTGGTGCTCGGGCTGGCCCGGCTGAAGCCGGTCCCACTATTTGGACGCGGTCATCCTGTAGGACTGGCTTTAGCCGGGAATGCATCGGGTGTGACATCGCTAAATGTGTGTTGCTCACACGGGCCTCTTCCCGGCTGAAGCCGGTCCTACTGCGTGCGCGGTCCCATTATGGGTATGCCAGTACCTCCATCATCACCCCCGATTGCCACTCGAAATACGGATTGAACGTCAGTCGCGCGAAGGCCTTGCCCGGTTCACGATGGCCCCAGTCCGAATACCACACCGGCTCGCCGTTCAGGCATTTCTGCATGTCGGCGGATTCTTGCCCGTTCCAGCAAATACGCTGGCTGCCATTCACCCCATACAACGGGTTTGCAGGCGAGAACATCAACCCCATGTGCGAGAACTGGGCGATCCGGTATTCCGGCAGGAAATCGTTGCGCACCCGCACCCTCGGGTTTTTCTGCGCTGGCGCCGGTTCGTTGCCATACCAGATCAGCCGGCTGAGCGGGTGGGTGAAGCGCGAATTGAAGGTGTCCAGCACATAACCGGTATCCAGCACCGAATCGTGCTCGGTGATGGCGACAAACACCGGCTTGTCATAGACCCCTTTATCGAGGTGCTTCTGGGCCAACAAAGCGCTGCGATAAAACTGGGCGAAACCGTTGGTGGGCACGTTCAGGTAGCGGACCGGCGTCTGCATCGGGCGCACGCCATCGTCCGGTTTCGCCAGCCACGGGCGGAACCAGCCGATGTACTGAGTGACCCAGGCGTAGGTGTTCGCCGGTTTGAAGGCCGGAGAAAACAGCACCAGGCCGGCGATATTCGCGTGCTCGTAGGCGTAATCCAGCACCAGGTTCGCCCCGGTCGAAAACCCGCCCAGATACACCGTCGGCACCTCCCGCTCAAGCATCTGCGTCTGCTCGCGCACCACCTGCTGCCACTGTCTGAGCGTCACACCAAGCATGTCCGCCGGCTTGCTGCCATGCCCCGGCAGCAACACCGTGCGCACCAGAAACCCCTGCGCGGCGAGCGCCTCGCCGACGTCATTGAACGACCAAGGAGAGTCGCCGAGGCCATGGACCAACAGAATCCCCCGTGTGGCTGGCCCACTGGGTCGCCATTCCCGAGGCGCGTTCCACTCGATCTCGGCAGGGTGATCAGGCGTCTGAAAGGTCCGGTTCTGCTCCATCCAGGCGATGGTCTGCTGGCGATACTCGGCAAAACTCGCCTGCCCCAAAGGCACCTCGGTCGAGGCGCAGGCCTGAAGGGTCAGGGCGGAAAGGAGGAGGGTGAGACGGTGAAGGGCCAAATTGAGATCTCGCGTGTTCAGATGTCCAGTTGATCGGGCCGAATGCCGAATGCCTGGGCGATTCTTTCTCGGGTCTGCTTGCGGGGACGCGCCACCGATTCCTGCTGGGCGTAGGCGGGTTGGGAGATACCGAGTCTTCCGGCGACAAGCTCTTGGGTCAGATCCAGATACTCGCGCCACGCCCGAATCGGCGTTGAACCGTCAACGATCCGGCTGACGACCTCATGAGGGATTAGATCATCCACACCGTGCTGGCTGACGTACTCTTCATAAGGGATGACCACGAAGGCGGGCTTGCCGTCCGGGCCGTTGATGATCTGGATGTTATGAGTAGGTGCGCTCATCGCGTTTTTTGACCTCCTGAACACTGACAATTTTGACCCCGCCGTCCCAGCCGAACAGAACACGATAGTCGCCAACTCTCAGGCGGTAGCCGCAGCTATGGCCAGCGAGAGATTTAACGTGGGTGACGTCCGGCATCGACTCCAGCTTGCTTACAGCGTCCCTGATTTGCACCTGATGCCTTAGTTGCAACTTGAGGAGTTGTTTCACGGCCTTCCTTGTCCATACGATCGTATTCATGGGTCCTTATAAGACTTCCATAAGTCTGGCCTGGATATTACTTATAGTTGAAATCCCATGCTAGCGGCCAATCGCGCCGGGACCAAGATTCAGGCAGACTCCCTCCACCCACAAAAACAAGACCTGATGTGTATGAACCCTCACTCCCTTCGCTGTGCAGACACCCCTCATGTTCGCCCTTGATCACGCCCTGGCCCAGGACATCGTCGACCGGGCGATGGCGATTTTGCCGTGCAACGTCAATGTCATGGATTATCTGGGCATCATCATTGGCAGTGGCGAGGCGGAGCGGTTGTACACCCGGCATGAAGGGGCGCAGCTTGTGCTTGCCAACAGCCGCGTGGTGGAGATCGATTCGCACACCGCCCGGCAGCTCGACGGGGTGCGGCCGGGGGTAAATTTGCCCTTGATGCTGGATCAGAAACTGATCGGCGTGCTCGGCATCACCGGCGAGCCCGATGAGGTGCGGGTCTACGCGGAGCTGGTGAAGATGACCGCCGAGATGCTCATGGAGCACCGACGTCAGCAGGCCGATCAACAGTGGCGGCATCAGCGCAGTGAAGACCTGCTGTCGCGGCTGTTGCTCGGCGAAAGTGCTGCCCATCTGGTCGCCGAGGCTGAGCAGTTGGGCTTGCAGCCGCAGTTGCCGCGTCAGGCCGTGCTGCTCGAACTCCCCGAAGCCGCGACCCATGCCGGTGTGATGAGTGCGTGGCTGATGGGGCGATACGCCAACAGCTGGTGTCTGCCCTGTGAGCCGGGGTTGATTTACTGGTGCCGCGCCGTAGGGAAGGATCGCGACGACGCCTTGCTGCTGGCGCTTTTCGACGAGCAAGACTGGCCCGTACAGCGCATGGCGACCGTCGAGCCTTCATCTGATCTGGCCTCCCTGCGCGCCGCCTGCACCGCCGCTCGCGACCTGCTCGAGTACGCACGCCACTTGCGGCCGACCGTCAAACTGCTGCGTCTGGCCAGCCATCGCGTCGCGCTGCTGTTCTGGCGCAATCGCCACGACTGGTTGGCCGAAGGCATCGCAGAACCCATCAAGCGCCTGCACGACAACCCGCAGCTGCTCGACACCCTGCGCGCCTGGTTCGATTACAGCGGCGAAAGCCAGGCCTGCGCCGACGCGCTGGGCATCCATCGCAACAGCCTGCGTTACCGGCTTGAGAAAATTACCGAACTGACTGGCTGCGACCCTTATCGAACAGAAGACCTGCTGCGCCTGTACCTCGGCGCGCAGATGGTGGTCAGGTAAAGCGCTGTCGCAGCGTTGTTCGTATGAACAACCGAGCCAGCCATCTGTTGTGCAAGCGTAAGGCGGTAAAGTTTCTTCAGGGTGCGAAGATCGTCCATCAGACAAGGAGAATAATATGAAAATCGTCATCGCCCCGGACTCGTTCAAAGACAGCCTCAGCGCCCAAAGTGTCGCCCACGCCATCGCCGCCGGGCTCATCGATGTCTGGCCTGATGCCCAGTTGGTCGAGTGCCCGATGGCCGATGGCGGGGAGGGCACCATCGAAGCGGTCTTGGCGGCGTGCGACGGTGAGTGGATGAGCAATCAGGTCAGCGGACCGCTTGCGCAGCCCGTGCAGGCACAGTGGGGCTGGCTGTCGGACACGCGCACAGCGATCATCGAAATGGCCATGGCCAGCGGCTTGCAACTGCTGAGCCTGGAACAGCGCGACGCGACGGTCACCAGCACGTTCGGCACCGGCGAGCTGATCAAGGCCGCCCTGGATGCCGGCGCCGAGCGGGTGATTCTGGCCATCGGCGGCAGCGCGACCAATGATGCCGGCACCGGCATGCTGTCGGCGCTGGGCGCGCGCTTCCTTGACCGCGACGACCAGCCTCTCCCGGCCGGTGGTCTGTCGCTGGCGCAACTGGCGCGCATCGACCTGACCGGGCTCGACCCGCGCTTGAACAGCGTGCAGTTCGAGGTCGCCGCCGACGTCAACAATCCCCTGTCCGGCCTGCAGGGTGCTTCGCACATCTTTGGCCCGCAGAAGGGCGCGTCCCCTGAGCAGGTGCTGGCGCTGGACGCGGCCCTGGGGCATTTCGCCGAGCATTCCGCTCAGGCACTGGGTCGGGACGACAGCGAATACCCGGGAAGCGGCGCGGCAGGCGGCATGGGTTTCGCCGCCAAGGCCTATCTGAATGCATCGTTCCGTCCCGGCGTGGAGGTGGTCGCCGACCTGACCGGGCTGGCCGACGCACTGGAGGGCGCCGACTTGGTCATCACCGGCGAAGGCCGTTTCGACGCCCAGACCCTGCGCGGCAAAACCCCCTTCGGCGTCGCCCGGATGGCGCAGCGCAACAACGTGCCGGTCATCGTGCTGGCCGGCACACTGGGGGAGGGCTACGCCGACCTTTATGCCCACGGCATCAGCGCCGCGTTTGCCGTGACCAGCGGGCCGATGACGCTGGAGTTCGCCTGCGCCAATGCGGCGGCCCTGCTCCATGATCGCGCGCGGGATATCGCCCGGGTGTGGGCCCTCGCAGCCCGCTAAAAATTCGCCTCAGCGGTGGCATGGGTCAGGCGGTTTTCAGGTGCATCAGCGGAATGGGCTTGCGCATCAGCGTGCCCACCAGCACTGCGGCCAACAGGGCGATCAGTCCCGACACCCACAGCACCGAGCCGAAGCCCGAGACAAAGGCGTCCCGGGCCAGCGGCTGAATCATTCCCCGGGCGCTGGCATCGATCGTTTGCAGCGCAGCGTTCATGTCCCCGGCCACCGCACGTGAGGCGATGTGCTCGGCCTGATCGAGGAGGTCGGGCGCAACGGTCGCCAGTGTGTCTTTCAGCGCACCGAGCGTGTGACTGGCGAGCAGCGCGCCGTAGACGCCGATCGCCAGCATGATGGCGCTGAACCGCATGGTCGTGCTCATCCCCGATGCCATGCCGGTGCGTTCGCGGGGTACGCAGGCCATGATGTTTTTCTGGGTGTCGCCATTGAGCAAGCCCGCCCCCGCACCGGTCACCGCCATCGCCGCAGCGAATGCCGGGTAGCCGCCCATTCCGGTGGCCCAGGCGCAAAGCAGGTTGCCGATGCCCACAAGGGTCAGGCCCAGCGCCATCATGGCGGCCGGCGAAAGATGACGTGAGATTGTCGGCCCGAAGCGTGGCAACAGGAGCATGGTGATTGCGAACGGCAGCATGCCCAGCCCCGAGCCGATGGCGCTGAAGCCCAGGCCGTTCTGCAGGTAAAACGGCAGCAGGGTCATCATCACTTGGGCGCAGCCAGCGTAGGCGAACATGCCGAGCAGGGCACCGATGAAGCGCGGGTATTTGAACAGCTGCAAGTCGACCATCGGCCGGCGTTGCAGGCGCTCGGCGATGACGAACAGCGCGAGTAGCACCGCCCCGGCGGCCAGACGCATGGAGGTGAGCGGGTGGTCCCAGCCGATTCGGGTGGCTTCGATCAGGCCCCAGATCAGGCTCAGCAGGCTGGCACTGAAAAACAGGCTGCCCCACGGATCAAGCCGCGCTGACTGCTCGTTGCGCGATTCCTCGATGTTCCCCATGACCATCACCAGCAGCCCCAGACCCACCGGCAGGTTAAGGTAGAAAATCCAGCGCCAGCCGACCAGTTCGGCGATCAGCCCGCCGACCGTGGGCGCTGCAGTCATGGCCACGCCCATGCAGGCTCCCCAGAACGCCCAGGCTTTGGCGCGCTCGGCTTCATCATGGAAAACGTGGCCGATGGTCGCCAGCGCCGAGGTCAGCAGCAAGGCCGCGCCCACACCCTTGAGCGCACGGGCAATGTCGAGGAACAGAATGTCCGGCGCCGCTCCGCAGCCTAGCGACGCCAGGATGAACAGCACCAGCCCGGTGATCAGCATGCGCTTGCGCCCAAAGCGGTCGGCCAGGCTGCCCGCCGGCAGCAACAGCGCGGCGAAAGCCAGCATGTAGGCGCTGACCACCCACTCGATGTCGGCAAACCCGGCACCCAGATCACGCGCGATGCTCGGCAGAGTCACGGCGACAATGTTGGTGTCGAGCACGATCAACGCGCACACGCCGGAAGCCGTGAGCAGGGTCATGCGGGGGCTGGGTCGAGACATGTATGGGGCTCCGGAGGTTGTTAGGTGCTGGCTAACACGGGTGGTGACTACATTGGGTGGGGCGGTTCTTCGCTGCAACAGAGTAAGCGGATATGCCCTATGCTCTGTTACCCGCGCCCCGCGTTTTGATTACCTCCCAGGTAACGCTCCATGGAAATCCGTCACTTTCGCTACTTTCTGGCCGTCGCCCGTCATCGGCATTTCACTCGCGCCGCTGAGCAACTGGGCATCGCGCCGCCTACGCTGACGCGGCAGATTCAGGACCTGGAAAACGCGCTGGGCACCCGGCTGTTTCTCCGTGAACAGCGAGAGGTGAGGCTGACGGAGGCGGGACGCGCGTTGCAGATCGAGGCCGAACTGGCGGTGCGCCAGTTTGAGACCGCGCAGTACAACGTCCAGCGCGCCGGCCGTGGCGAGGCCGGCCGGATCGAGTTGGGCTACGTCGCCTCGGCGGTGTTTTCCGGGGTGTTGCAGCAGCACGTCAGTCAGTTTCGTCAGCGCTATGCGGACATTGAATTCAACATCAACGAGCATCTGATGCCGACGCTGCCGCGGCTGATCGAGGAGGGGCGGCTGGACGTGGGTTTCATCCGCTCGCCCATGCAGCTGCCCGATTCGGTCAGCGTCGTGCCGTTGCTGACCGAGGGTTTTGTTCTGGCGCTGGCGGACAGTTCGTGGCTTTGTAAACTGAAGGTGATCAACACGGTGAACCTGCAGAGCGAGGTGTTCATTCTCCCTGAGCAGATTTCCGGCACGCTGGAGGTGGCGGCCCATGGCGGTTTCGCGCCGACGCTGGGTCCGCAGCCGGGAGGGCTGGTGTCGGTGATTGCGCTGGTGAGTCTTGGCCAGGGGGTGGCGGTGGTGCCGGAGTCGGTGGTGGATCACATTCGGTTGCCGAATGTGGTCTATCGGCGGATTGAGGATTGTCAGCCGAGCTCGTCGTTGTCGCTCATCCACCGACGCCACGAAAAGGCCCCGGCGGTGATCAGGTTTGTTGAGTACGTCAAAGGCGCGCGGGGGCTGTGAGAAGATCAAGGGCGTCTGCCTGGGGGCAGACTGTTTCGCCTTCGGCGACTTACTTTTGAAAAGCACCAAAAGTAAGCAAAAGTGCCTGCTCCTGGTTGGGCCCTTCCTTCGTCAGGGTTCCTTCACTCCGGTCTCGCTCCGTGGGCCCGCGCCGAACGGACATCCCTGTCCTGACGGCGCTCTCGCCGCATCCATGCGGCTCGGCCCACTCCGCGAGACCTGCGTTCAGCCTGCACCCAAGTCGCGATGGGCGGTGACTGAGCCTCTTGTGTATGAAGATCAAGATCAAAGGCTTCCCGGCTGAAGCCGGTCCTACAGTCGAGGTCGCCACCGCTATTTCTGATCGTTCCCACGCTCCGCGTGGTAACGCCCCTCCGGACGCTCCGCGTCCCTTAGACGACGCGCATTCGGGACTGGGGAAATGACGCGGAGCGTCACGGGATGCATTCCCATGCGGAGCGTGGGAACGATCAAACGGCGGGTACTCTTAGGACCGGCTTTAGCCGGGAAGCTCTTGATCTGCTTCTGATCTGCTCTTGCTCTTCATACGCAAAAAGCCCAGACACCACAAATCGCGACTTGGGTGCAGGCTGAGCGCAGGTCTCGCGGAGTGGGCCGAGCGGCATGGATGCCGCGAGAGCCGCCCCCCGCCATGGATGGCGGATGGCGGCGGGCCCACGGAGCGGGACCGGAGTGAAGGAACCCCGAGGAACGAGGGGCCCAACCAGGAGCAAGCACCCTTGGTTACTTGGGGTGCTTTTCCAAGTAACTCGGCGAAGCCGAAACAGTCTGCCCCCAGGCAGACGCCCTTGATCTTGATCTTGATCTTGATCTTGATCTTGATTCTGATCTTGATCTTGATCTAATCAGGCAACGCCTAAGCCTTCGCAGGCTCAGGCACCCGCCCATAAACATCGGTAAACCGTACGATGTCGTCTTCCCCCAGATACTCCCCGCTCTGCACCTCGATCATCACCAGATCAATCACCCCCGGGTTGACCAGACGATGGGTATGCCCCGGTTTGATGAACGTCGACTCATTGGTATCGAGCATGAACTCGTCTTCCCCGTTGGTGACCCGAGCCATGCCGCTGACCACAATCCAGTGCTCGCTGCGGTGGTGATGCATCTGCAGCGACAAAGACGCCTGCGGTTTCACCACGATGCGCTTGATCTTGAAGCGCTTGCCTTCCTCCAGCACCGTGTAAGTGCCCCACGGTCTGGTCACGGTGTTGTGCAGTAGGTACGCCGGATGGCCCTGACGCTTGAGCTCCTGGGCGATGACCTTCACTTCCTGACTGCGATTTGCATCGGCGATCAACAAAGCGTCCGGGGTGTCGATGATGATCAGGTTGTCCAGACCCACCGCACCCACCAGTCGCTTCTTCGAGTCGATGTAGCAGTTGGTCACGTCGTGCAACACCACCTCGCCGTTGCATCGGTTGCCATTTTCATCGGCCGCACTCAGCTCGCGAATGGCCTGCCACGAACCGATGTCGCTCCAGCCCATCTCGCACGGCACCACCGCGACCTTCTGCGAACGCTCCATCAACGCGTAATCGATGGAAATGTCCGGCGCCAGGGCGAAGCTCGTGCTGTCCAGCTCGATCTGCAGTTCGTTGCGGCCTTCCTTGCTGGTGCACTGCGCCAGGCAATGGCGCACCGCGGCCAGAAGCGCCGGTGCGTGACTTTCCAGTTCGGCCAGCAGCACATCGACGCGCATGCAGAACATGCCGGCGTTCCACAAATGCAGCCCACCCTCGACATAGTTCTGGGCGGTGACAGCATCGGGTTTCTCGACGAAACGCGCCACCTGATAGGCCTCGCTGCTGAGGGCCTGGCCTTTCTCGATGTAGCCAAAGCCGGTTTCGGCGCGGGAGGGAACCAGCCCGAACGTCACCAGCCAGCCCTGGTCGGCCAGCTTGCGTGCGCTCTGCACGGCGGTCTCGAAGGCGGCAACGTCAGTGATCAATTGATCCGCCGGCAGAATCAACAGCTGCGCGTCATCGCCGTAGCGCGCCTGGACATGCAGCGCTGCGGCAGCGATGGCAGGGGCCGTGTTGCGGCCGAACGGTTCGAGCAGAAACTCCAGCGAACGCTGTCGTTTATTCAGCAGCCGGTAGTCATCCACGGTGCGGAAATACACGTCCCGGTTGGTGACGGTGAGCACGCTTTCGACACCGTCCAGCTGGCTGGCGCGGTTGAACGTCTTTTGCAGCAGGCTTTCGCCGTCCGGCAAGCGCATGAAGGGTTTGGGCATCGCCTCCCGTGAAACAGGCCACAGCCGGGTGCCGGCGCCGCCAGCAATAATGCAGGGAATCAGTTGCATGTGGGTTTTCGCCTTTTCGATCCGTGAATCAATGACAGGGCCGCAATCCAGGCGATCGCATTGAAAGTCAATTTACTGACTTTTATGAGAGTCCTGTGCAAATTAGCCAATTATTTGTCGATTAAGCGCTTTCCGCCCGTGGTTTTCAAGAGGCTGTAACGCAGAAGTAACGCCTCTCGTCCCCTAATTACGGCACGCAAGGCGGCAACCTCATGGGCATGCACGGAGATGAATGTCGCGTGTCGGCAAGGACCGCACACGTAAGTCCCCGCCGCTCAAGGCTTTTTGCCATCACCGACTGCCATCACACCCCGTCCAATGCCTTCCAGGGATGGAGTTTGGCGAGATCTCAATCCAAGGACGTTGGTTTAAAAGATTTTCCTCCGCCGGGCTTTTTTCGCAGCGCGCGCGGTCAACACATCACGCATCAACTCGAACACGCAAAAGGAAGGGATATGACAGCGCGCAGGGCATTACTGATTCTTCACGGCAAGCAGGCGCTCAATGAGGATGTCCGCGAGGCAGTGGAGCGCAAGCGCAAACACGGCTGGGAACTGGACGTTCGCGTGACCTGGGAAGCAGGCGATGCCCAGCGCCTGGTGCGCGAGGGTCTGGAGGCCGGTCATCGGCAGATCATCGCCGGCGGTGGCGACGGCACCCTGCGGGATGTCGCCGAGGCGTTGGCGCTGTCTGAAGTCGACGCCAGCCTGGTGATCATGCCGCTGGGGACGGCCAACGATTTTGCCCGCTCCGCAGGCGTGCCGCTGGAACCCGACCAGGCCCTTGACCTGCTGGACGTACCGGCGCGTGCCGTCGATATGGGGGCGGTGGGCGGCCAGATGTTCCTCAACATGGCCACCGGCGGCTTTGGCAGTCAGGTCACCGCCAATACCTCTGAAGACTTGAAGAAGATCCTCGGCGGTGCGGCGTATCTGTTCACCGGTCTCACACGCTTCAGCGAGTTGAAAGCCGCGTACGGCGAATTCAACGGCCCGGATTTTCACTGGAAGGGCGAGATGCTGGCGCTGGGCATCGGCAACGGCCGTCAAGCTGGCGG
Source organism: Pseudomonas sp. 1L-C-7-B-C1 (assembly GCF_057291635.1). NCBI lineage: Bacteria > Pseudomonadati > Pseudomonadota > Gammaproteobacteria > Pseudomonadales > Pseudomonadaceae > Pseudomonas > Pseudomonas sp. 1L-C-7-B-C1. The sequence goes on from NZ_JBXAWH010000016.1 coordinate 63,934, forward strand.
GGGGCATCCGTTGTGCCCCGAAGCCTTGGCCGACGACGGTCTGCTGGACATCAGCATCTTGCCAGCGCCCCAGGAAGTGGTGAGCACCCTGAGGAGTCTGCTCGAAGGCGGGCTTGGCCTGGACAATATGTTCGTCCGCGCACGGTTGCCGTGGGTCGAACTCAAATCGGCGCAGGGGCTGACCATCAACCTCGACGGCGAACCTCTGAGCGGGGAGGCCACCCGTTTCGAAGCCAGAGCGGGGGCGCTGCGCGTGCACTTGCCATCGCATTCGCCGTTGCTGGGGCAGACGCGGCACATCGCCTGATCCCCCGCAAGCATTGCCCGGAGCTGACTGCGCTTCGCTCCGCTCGGCACATCAAGTCAGGGGCACGTCGCACTGCTCAGGGTTGACCTGCCAGCTCGGCGTGATGCCCCGGTTTTCTTTCCGGGCGCCGAACCCGCACTGGCAAGCGAAGGCGTTCAGCAAGTCGCGCTCTTCGCTTTCGTCCAGCGTCAGCGAACCATTGCGCGGATCAATGAGTTCCAGTTGCCATGACATCAACACGAAGCAGCGTTTAAGAGCGGGCAGTGCCTTGGGCGGCAATTGTCGGGCGGCGGTGGCGGACTCAAGAAGGTCATGCAGTTGCCGGGCGAACCCGCAAACAGTTGCAATGCCGTGAGTGTCGGCCTCACGGGCGAGGTGTTGCAATGTGGAGAGCAGGCATTCCATCGCGTCACGATCATCACTGATCAATTCCAGATGACTGAAGCATTCGTCGGCGCGGCACATCAGTGTCTGGCTGTTGCTGAGAAATGCTGCGTGCAACTGCTGCCATTCGAGGCCATTCAGCATGTGCAATCTCCACCTTCTCTCAATGAGATGTCGGGTCGCGTGGGGGCGAGTGGCCCAAAGTTAATGTTGAGCGCACTTGAAAGTCTGTAGGCCATTTCTGATTGTTGCGAATGGGGGCAGAGGACGCTGATCGGCGGAACGGGTGAAACGTTCATCTGCGCCGTTATCCCGATTAAGGTCTGCCACGGCGCTGCCGATACAGGGTAGGCGGACTTACTTGAACCCTGCTCCAGGAGCAACAGATGGCTGGCATTCTCGACACAGTAGACCAACGTACACAGCTGGTAGGTGAGAACCGCCTGGAAATCCTTATGTTCCGCCTGGCTGGCCGACAGTTGTTCGCGATCAACGTATTCAAGGTTCAGGAAGTCCTGCAGCTGCCCAAGCTGACGCTGATGCCCCAGCGTCATCCGTTCGTCTGCGGCGTGGTCAACCTGCGCGGCCAGACCCTGCCGGTGATCGACCTGTCCCAGGCCATCGGCATGCGTCCGCTGGTACCGGGGCCTTCGAGCACCATCATCGTCACCGAATACAACCGCTCGGTTCAGGCGTTCCTGGTGGGCGGCGTCGACCGCATCGTCAACATGAACTGGGAGGCGATCCTGCCGCCGCCGACCAGCGCCGGGCGGCAGCACTACCTGACCGCCATCAGCAAGGTCGACGACCAGTTGGTGGAGATCATCGACGTGGAAAAAGTCCTCGCCGAAATCGTGCCGTACAGCGCCAAGGTCTCCCGCGACAAGCTGGACGATCCGGTCCTCGCCCGGGCCATCGGCCGCGAAGTGCTGCTGGTGGACGATTCCAACGTGGCGCTTTCGCAGTTGCGCGACACCCTGGGTCAGCTCGGCGTGAAAATGCACGTCGCCCGTGACGGGCTGAAAGCCCTGAACATGCTCAAGGGCTGGGCAGACACCGGCGAGGTCATGACCGACAAACTGCTGATGGTCTTCACCGACGCCGAGATGCCGGAAATGGACGGCTACCGCCTTACCACGGAAATCCGTAACGACCCTCGTCTGCGCGGTCTTTACGTCGTGCTGCACACCTCGTTGTCCGGCAGCTTTAACGAGTCCATGGTCAAGAAGGTCGGGTGCGACAACTTCCTCTCCAAATTCCAGCCGGACAAGCTGGTCGACGTGGTCCGCGAGCGGCTCATGCTCGACAACTGATCCGGTACTGTTTCAAGCCCCTTGCTGTATGGAGGGGCTTTTTTGCATCTGTACCGCTTGGTTTCCTGGCGTCTCGTATAGAGTGGTGGCTTTCCGCTCTGGCATAAGGACGCGTACATGTTTCGTCTCAGCGCACTGTATCGGTACCCCCTCAAATCCTGCATGGGCGAGTCGTTGCAGCAGGCCCGTTTCGATGAGTTGGGCATGAGTGGCGATCGTCGCTGGATGCTGGTGGATGAAGCCAGCGGGCGCTTTTACAGCCAGCGTGCGCTGCCGCAGATGTCGCAGCTGTCGGTGCTGTGGAAGGGCGATGGCGTAACACTTTCGGCCCCGGGGCTGGGCAGTCTGGATGTGCCGGTGCCGAGCGATGAAGAGGCCAATCTGCGCGGCATCACGATCTGGCGCGACACGTTTCGGGTGCCGGACGCGGGCGAGGAAGCGGCGCGGTGGGTAAGCGCCCTGGCGGGCAAGCCGACGCGGCTGGTGCATGTGCCGAAAGAGCGCGCTCGCTGGTTGCCTTCCGGCTATGGGGCGATTGAAGACAGGGTCGGGTTTGCTGACGGTTTTCCGCTGTTGTTGATCGGGCAGTCGTCCCTGGATGACTTGTCGAGCAAGGTCGGGCGTCCCCTGGAGATGCTGCGGTTTCGCCCGAATCTGGTGGTGACCGGCGCCGAAGCGTTTGCGGAGGATGGCTGGAAGCGGATTCGGATTGGCGGGGTTGAGTTGCGGGTGTTGAAGCCCTGCTCGCGGTGCATTATGACGACAATCGACCCGGCAACCGGTGAGCGCAGCGCGGATCGCGAACCGATGACAACGCTCAAGACCTATCGCGAGCGGGAAGGGGAGATCTGGTTTGGCCAGAACCTGGTGAGCGATGGGCCGGGGGTTGTCGAGGTGGGGATGGAGGTTGAAGTGCTGGAGTAGTCGAGCGCCTGCCAAACGCCTTCCCGGCTAAAGCCAGTCCTACGGGACGTACGCAATTTCACCGTAGGAGCCGGCTTGCTGGCGAACGTGGTCGAACATTCGCCCGCTCACAAATCATCAAAAAACCGTTCATGCCAGTCCACCAGCGGCTGCGGTGAATTAAGCTTCTGGCCGTAGATCACGGCATACGACAGCACGTTCTGCACATACTGGCGGGTTTCGTCGAACGGAATGCTCTCGACCCAGACGTCGAAGGCCAGGTGATTGGCGCCCCTCAGCCACTGCCGCACGCGTCCCGGACCTGCGTTATACGCGGCCGAAGCCAGCACCCGGTTGCCATTGAACTGAGCGTGGACCTGACTCAGATACGCCGCGCCGAGCTGGATGTTCTTGTCCGGATCGAGCACCTGCGCCGGTGAGGCCAGCGGGATGCTGAATTTGCGCGCGGTCTCTTTGGCGGTCGCAGGCATCAGCTGCATCAAGCCTGCGGCACCGACGCCGGAGCGGGCGTCGTCCATGAAGGCACTTTCCTGTCGCGTGATCGCAAAGACCCAGCTTGAGTGCAGCCCGCGAACCTGGGCTTCACGCACCAGGGTGTCGCGGTGGGCCATCGGGAAGCGGATGTCCAGGTCGTCCCAGTACTGGGCCTGGCTGATGGTGCGAATGGCCGGGAAGAACCAGTGCATGTCGTACGCCAGTTTGGCCTGGGCAACCATTTCGTCTCGGCTGAAGCGACGGGTGACGTGGTACCACTCGCGGCGCCCGTCGACGATCTGCCCGCGATCATAAAACTCCAGCGCGCGGCGCACGCCCGGGGTGTTACGCACCTTGGTCATGAGCGCCTGACTCATCGCCAGCGGCTTGTTGTTGAGCATGTACGGCGTCTGGGTGCGGTCGGCGGCGAGGAAGCCGTAGAAGTCACGCTCCTTCGCGACGGCCTTGTACAGCCCCGGCAGCAGCGGGCTGTTGGGCTGGGCCAGTTCCAGGGAGCGGGCCTGCCAGTAACGCCAGCGGTTGGTGGTCGCCAGGTCCTGGGGCAGGCGGCGGGTCAGCTCGTACGCGTCACTCCAGCGGCCCAGTCGCAGCAATAGGCGCAGGCGCCATTCGGTAACGGTGTTGTCGCGCAGGTCCGGGTCGTACTTGGTCATGACCTCAAGGGCCCGACCGTCGTAACTGCGGGCGAGGGTCAGGCCGATTTCCTTGGCGATCTGCACCTGTTCCTCGTGTGAAAAATGCAGCACCGGCGCGTAGCTGTCGAGCAGCTCCATGGCTCGCTGCGGGTCCTGCTTGGCCAGGCGACGCAGGCCCAGCCCGACCACATCGGACATCGCCTCGTCGGCCGGCATGAACTGGCCCGAGTTGTTGACCATTTCGGGCTTCTGCGCCACGGCGATCAGCAAACGACCCTGGGGGGCGAGGGTGGTCATGCTGTTGACCAGTTGATTGGCCAGCGCATAGTTGCGCCCTTGCGCGGCGAGCTTGGCGCGCTGCCATCTTTTCTGTTCAGTCAGCTGTCCTTCGACGGCCCATTGAGTGAAGAACGTATCGCAGGCCGCCGGCAGCGTCTTGCCGGTCATCCAGGTCTTCTCGGCGTTGGCATAGCCTTCCGAGCGCTGGTTGTGGCTGAGCTGGTACGAGCCGTACAAACAGTCGAGCTCGACGAAATTCAGCTTGGGGTCGTAGTACTTGACGAAGGGCTGCCAGTCACCGCGCGAGGCGAGCAATCGTAGCCAGCGCAGCTTCATGTAGTTGGCTTGGGGCAGGTCGCCATGCTCGGCGAAAAATTTCTCGACTTCCTCGTCACTCGCGCTGTTCAGGCGTGCGGTGAGTTCGTCGTAGGCCAGGTAGGGTTCGAGGGGATAGTCCGCCAACGCGGCGGCATAGGTGCGATAAGGGCCACTGTCGCCCTTGGCTAAAGCCCGCTTGGCCTCATCGTAATACTGACGCTGGGTGGTGAGATCGACCGCTTGGACGGATTGGGCAGCGGTGGCCGACAGAAGCAGGCAGGACAAAAGGCTGAAGAAACGACTGCGCATGAGACTTCCGTGCAGATGCATCGTGAAAAGTGCGGCTAGCTTAGCCTGTTGCCCGCGCGGGTTGAAGCGCTGCCTTGCCCGTCGTGATAGATGGAAACATACCCCGGCCTACAATCGGCCGGCCACCGGGTCCGGACGACGTCCTGTCATCGATTAGCCGCCCCTCTGCCGGGTTATCTCAGGTAGAATGCGCGCCCGGTTTTTGGAGAAGCTCATGACCCTGCTCAAATTCAGCGATGTGTCCCTTGCGTTCGGCGCCATGCCGTTGTTGGACAAGGTGTCCTGGCAGATCGCCCGTGGTGAGCGGGTCTGCATCATCGGCCGCAACGGCACTGGCAAATCCAGCATGTTGAAGCTCGTCAAGGGCATTCAGATGCCTGACGACGGCAATGTCTGGCGCGCGCCCGGCCTGAAGATCGGCGAGCTGCCCCAGGAGTTGCCGGTCGCTGACGGCCGTACCGTATTCGACGTCGTTGCCGAAGGCCTGGATGGCGTGGGCGAGCTGCTCGCTCAGTATCACCACCTCAGCCAGAACATCGTCACCGCCGAAGACCTCGACAAGCTGATGCACGTGCAGTCGGACCTCGAAGCCCGTGACGGCTGGCGCCTGCAGCAGTTGGTGGACAGCACCCTCAGCCGTCTGCAACTGCCGGCCGACAAGACCCTCGCCGAACTGTCCGGCGGCTGGCGTCGTCGCGTGTTGCTGGCCCAGGCCCTGGTGTCCGAGCCTGATCTGCTGATGCTCGACGAACCGACCAACCACCTGGACATCGGCGCGATCGCCTGGCTTGAAGAAGCACTGAAGGAATTCCAGGGCGCGGTGTTGTTCATCACCCACGACCGGTCCTTCCTGCAAAACCTTGCCACGCGCATTCTCGAACTCGACCGTGGCGGCCTGATCGACTGGGACGGCGACTACGCCAGCTTCCTGGTGCACAAGGAAGCCATGCTCGCGGCGGAAGAAACCGCCAACGCGCTGTTCGACAAGCGTCTGGCCCAGGAAGAAGTGTGGATCCGTCAGGGCATCAAGGCCCGTCGTACCCGTAACGAAGGCCGCGTACGCGCCCTGAAGGCATTGCGCGTCGAGCGTAGCGACCGTCGCGAACGTACCGGCAAAGCCAACATTCAGCTCGACACCGCAGACAAATCCGGCAAGCAGGTGATGGTGCTCGACAACGTCAGCTTCGCTCACCCGGGCGGCCCGATGCTGATCAAGGACTTCTCCATGGTCCTGCAGCGCGAAGACCGCATCGGCCTGCTCGGCGCCAACGGCACCGGCAAGACCACGCTGCTCAAGCTGATGCTCGACAACCTCCAGCCCACCAGCGGCAAGGTGGAAGTCGGCACCCGTCTGGATGTCGCCTACTTCGACCAGTTGCGTCACCAGCTCGATCTGGAAAAGACCGTGATCGACAACGTGGCCGAAGGGCGCGACTTCATCGACATCGACGGTCAGAGCCGCCACGTCCTCAGCTACCTGGGCGATTTCCTGTTCAGCCCGCAGCGGGCGCGGACGCCGGTCAAGGCTTTGTCGGGCGGTGAGCGCGCGCGTCTGCTGCTCGCCAAGCTGTTCAGCAAACCGGCCAACCTGCTGGTCCTCGACGAACCGACCAACGATCTGGACGTCGAGACCCTTGAGCTCCTTGAAGAAGTGCTGCTGACCTTCAAGGGCACCGTGCTGATGGTCAGCCACGACCGGGCATTTCTCGATAACGTCGTCACCAGTACCCTGGTGTTCGAAGGCGAGGGCAAGGTCCGCGAATTCGTCGGTGGCTATCAGGACTGGATTCGACAGGGCGGCTCGCCGCGTCTGCTGGGCGTCACCGACAGCAAGTCCGGCAAGTCCGAACTGGCCACTGCCGTAGTTCAGGCGGCACCCGTCGCAGCGGCAGAAATGCCGGTCGCGAAAAAGAAGCTCAGCTATAAACTGCAGCGCGAGCTTGAAGCATTGCCCGCGCAGATCGACGCTGTTGAAGCGCAAATGGCTGCGCTCAGTGCCGAGATGGCCGAGGCCGGTTTCTATCAGCGTCCTGCGGAGCAAACGACAGCTGTCATGGCGCAGCTGGAAAGCCTGCAAGGCGAACTGGACGGCTTGCTTGAGCGTTGGGCTGAGCTGGACGAGTGATCGGTAACCTGTAGCAATAAAAAAGCCCGGCCCTTTTTCAAGGGCCGGGCTTTTGTTTGCGGGCCTGGATCAGTCGACGCGCTTGACCAGTCGTACGGCCAGCACGTCGCAGGGTGCGCCGTGCAGAACGTCATTGGCGGTCGAGCCGAGCAGCAAAGAGAGACCGTGCCGGCCGTGGCTACCGACCACGATCAGGTCGACGTGGTGTTCCTTCGCTAGGTTGTGGATTTCCTGACGTGGCTGGCCGTAGGTCAGATGGCTGTCGCCGGTTTTTACGTCAGGGTATTTGCGTTTCAGCGCTTCCAGTTTTTCCTTGGCCTGATCGAACTGCTGTTGTTGCAGCTGCGACAGGTCCATCGGGACATCGCCACCGAACGCCATGGCCATGGGTTCGACGATGTGCACCAGCGACAGCTTGGAGCCGCCGGCCAATGCCAGTGCCATGGCTTTTTTGATCACCGGATCGCACTCTTCAGTGAGGTCCACGGCTACCAGAATATGTACATAGGACATGGGGTTTTCCTTCTGAGGTTTGCGATGGTTTTGATTATGGCTCTTTTCACGCGCCTCTGGCACGCCGATGTGGTCCGCCCGCCGCTTGCCGCCGCGGGGGGCGTACAAATATGACGGTGTGGATAGTTCTGTCAATCATTGCGGTGGTTTTAAGTCCGCTGGTCTGGCTGCGCCCGTCGCGCTCGCAGAGCGGCAGGATGGCCATGCGCATGCAGGCTCGACGCATGGGGCTGGCCATGCAGCTGATTCCCCAGGAGTGGCCGCACTGGCTGCCCACCGAGCCGCCGAGTCCGTGCCCGCAGTATCACCGGCCGCGTACTGCGCGGGAGCCTGATGTCTGGGTGTATTGGCAGAGGGAGCCGGGCGTGTGGGTCAACCAGTGGCGTGAGCCGTGTGAAGATCCGCGCCTGCTCGAGCAGTTCACGACGCTGCCGGCGGACGTCTACAAGGTGGAAGCGGGCAAGCAGCTGATTGCCCTGTACTGGGCCGAGCGTGGCGAGCCAGACGTATTGCAGCACATTGCAGCGGTACTGAAGGCCTTGGCGTAACCCACCCCGATGCCCGAATGACGGGCATTAAAAAGCCCGATAACAACATCGGGCCGGGGTTGGCCAGGCAGGCCGTAATTCAGGTGCGGTGCGGTGCAATGCCGCTCGCCGGGTCACATACTACTTGTTGGCGACCGGTTATATGACCCGTCTTGATGCGCAGTGCGCTGAATGTAGACCTTAATGGTGCATTTGTCTGCTGCGCCGATGTTTATTTCATTCTTCATGTTGACGGCGTTTCCTGCCGCCTTCGTCGACTACCGACTGTTTGCTGCTCCTGTGATCATTGGTTTGAATGGCCCCGTATCAGGCGCGCCTTTTACCTGTGATTTGCCGGTTTTGCCCGCTGTCTGCTCAATTGACAATTGCCGGAATATGGCAGAAGGTAGCCGCACCCAAATCAAACGGGCGTATGAATTGAGCGTTTGCCGCAGGAACGCTCTTACAGACGCTCGAATCGCGTCGCCGGGGTGACTGGCGTCTGGTGTTACGCCTCGACGGCAACGTCGTGCACAGCGCCGGATCTCAGCGTCTGACGCGTAATGTTCAGCTTCCATATCGTGGAGATCAGTTGATGATTTACGAAGGTAAAGCCATCACGGTTAAGGCTCTTGAAAGTGGCATCGTCGAATTGCAGTTCGACCTCAAGGGTGAGTCCGTCAACAAGTTCAACCGTCTCACCCTCAACGACCTCAGTCAGGCCATCGAAGCCATCAAGGCCGACAGCTCGATCAAGGGCGTCATTGTCACCAGCGCCAAGGACGTGTTCATCGTCGGCGCCGACATCACCGAATTCGTCGACAACTTCAAGCTGCCGGACGCTGAACTCGTCGCCGGCAACCTCGAAGCCAACAAGATTTTCAGCGCCTTCGAAGACCTCAACGTACCGACCCTCGCCGCCATCAACGGCATCGCGCTGGGCGGCGGTCTGGAAATGTGCCTGGCCGCTGACTTCCGCGTCATGTCCGCCACCGCCAAGGTCGGCCTGCCGGAAGTCAAACTCGGCATCTACCCGGGCTTCGGCGGCACCGTCCGTCTGCCACGCCTGATCGGTGTCGATAACGCCGTTGAGTGGATCGCGTCCGGCAAAGACAACAGCGCTGAAGACGCACTGAAAGTGGGCGCCGTCGATGCAGTGGTCGCTCCGGGCAAGCTGCAGGAAGCCGCACTGGACCTGATCAAGCGCGCCATCTCCGGCGAGTTCGATTTCAAGGCCAAGCGTCAGCCGAAGCTGGACAAGCTCAAGCTCAATGCCATCGAGCAGATGATGGCCTTCGAAACCGCCAAGGGTTTCGTGGCTGGCCAGGCCGGCCCGAACTACCCGGCGCCGGTCGAAGCCATCAAGACCATTCAGAAAGCCGCCAATTTCGGTCGCGACAAAGCGCTGGAAGTGGAAGCCGCCGGTTTCGTGAAGATGGCCAAGACCTCGGCCGCCGCGAGCCTGATCGGCCTGTTCCTGAACGATCAGGAGCTGAAGAAGAAAGCCAAGGTCTACGACGAAGTCGCCAAGGACGTGAAGCAGGCCGCTGTATTGGGCGCTGGCATCATGGGCGGCGGCATCGCCTATCAGTCGGCTGTCAAAGGCACGCCGATCCTGATGAAAGACATCCGCGAAGAAGCCATCGCGCTGGGCCTGGGCGAAGCATCGAAGCTGTTGGGCAAGCGCGTCGAAAAAGGCCGTCTGACCTCCGCGAAGATGGCCCAAGCGCTTAACGCGATTCGTCCTACGCTGTCCTACGGCGATTTCGGCACCGTCGACCTCGTTGTCGAAGCCGTGGTCGAGAACCCTAAGGTCAAGCAAGCCGTGCTGGCCGAAGTGGAAGGGCAGGTGGGTGAAAACACCATTCTCGCTTCGAACACCTCAACGATTTCCATCAGCTTGCTGGCCAAGGCCCTCAAGCGTCCGGAGAACTTCGTCGGCATGCACTTCTTCAATCCGGTGCACATGATGCCGCTGGTTGAAGTCATCCGTGGCGAGAAGTCCAGCGAAGTCGCCGTGGCGACCACCGTGGCCTACGCCAAGAAGATGGGCAAGAACCCGATCGTGGTCAACGACTGCCCCGGCTTCCTGGTCAACCGCATCCTGTTCCCGTACTTCGGCGGTTTCGCCAAGCTGGTCAGCGCCGGTGTCGACTTCGTACGCATCGACAAGGTCATGGAAAAATTCGGCTGGCCAATGGGCCCGGCGTACCTGATGGACGTGGTCGGCATCGACACCGGTCACCACGGTCGCGACGTCATGGCTGAAGGCTTCCCGGATCGCATGAAGGACGATCGCCGCACTGCCGTCGACGCCTTGTACGACGCCGATCGCCTCGGCCAGAAGAACGGCAAGGGCTTCTACGTCTACGAGACCGACAAGCAGGGCAAGCCGAAGAAAGTGGTCGACGCTTCCGTGCTGGAAGTGCTCAAGCCAGTGATCTACGAGCAGCGTGAGGTCAGCGACGATGACATCATCAACTGGATGATGATCCCGCTCTGCCTCGAGACCGTTCGTTGCCTGGAAGACGGCATCGTCGACACGGCTGCCGAGGCCGACATGGGCCTGATCTACGGCATCGGCTTCCCTCCGTTCCGCGGTGGCGCGCTGCGCTACATCGACTCGATCGGTGTCGCTGAATTCGTGGCCCTGGCTGACCAATACGCTGATCTGGGCGCTCTGTACCACCCCACTGCGAAGCTGCGTGAAATGGCCAAGACCGGCCAACGCTTCTTCGGCTAAGTGCCCAACGAACAGGTGAAGATATGAGCTTGAATCCGAGAGACGTCGTGATTGTCGACTTCGGTCGCACACCGATGGGCCGCTCCAAGGGTGGCATGCACCGCAATACCCGCGCCGAAGACATGTCGGCGCACCTGATCAGCAAATTGCTGGAACGCAATAGCAAGGTCGACCCGGCGGAAGTCGAGGACGTGATCTGGGGCTGCGTCAACCAGACCCTCGAGCAGGGCTGGAACATCGCCCGCATGGCGTCGCTGATGACCCAGATTCCGCACACCTCTGCGGCGCAGACGGTCAGCCGCCTGTGTGGCTCGTCCATGAGTGCGTTGCACACGGCGGCGCAGGCGATCATGAGCAACAACGGTGACGTCTTCGTCATCGGCGGTGTCGAGCACATGGGCCACGTTGGCATGATGCACGGGGTCGACCCGAACCCGCACATGTCGCTGTACGCAGCGAAAGCCTCCGGCATGATGGGCCTGACCGCCGAAATGCTGGGCAAGATGCACGGCATCACCCGTGAGGCCCAGGATGCGTTCGGTGTGCGCTCCCACAGGCTCGCTCAGAAGGCCACGCTGGAAGGGAAGTTCAAGGACGAAATCATCCCGATGCAGGGCTACGACGAGAACGGTTTCCTGAAAATGTTCGACTTCGACGAGACCATTCGTCCGGAGACGACGCTGGAAAGCCTGGCTGCCCTCAAGCCTGCGTTCAACCCGAAAGGCGGTACGGTCACGGCCGGCACCTCGTCGCAGATTACCGACGGTGCGTCGTGCATGATCGTCATGTCCGGCCAGCGCGCCATGGACCTCGGCATCCAGCCCCTGGCGGTGATCCGCTCCATGGCTGTGGCCGGTGTAGACCCTGCAATCATGGGTTACGGACCGGTTCCGGCGACCCAGAAAGCGCTCAAGCGCGCAGGGCTGAGCATCGCCGATATCGACTACTTCGAGCTCAACGAAGCTTTCGCTGCACAGGCCCTGCCGGTGCTGAAAGATTTGAAAGTGCTCGACAAGATGGACGAGAAGGTTAACCTGCACGGCGGCGCCATTGCCTTGGGTCACCCGTTCGGTTGCTCGGGGGCGCGGATTTCCGGCACCTTGCTCAACGTGATGAAGCAGAATGGCGGCACCCTGGGTGTTGCCACCATGTGCATCGGTCTGGGTCAGGGCATCACCACCGTGTTCGAACGCGTCTAAACGGTGTCAGTGTGCGAGCCGGGGCCTGGTGCCCCGGCTTTTGTTTTTTCCGGAAATGTATTTTCGCCACTTTTTTTCTGTCACACCCGAGGTCCCCCGCATGCCGCTACAACCTGGTCTCTACCGTCACTACAAAGGGCCCGAATACCGTGTTATCGGTGTCGCGCGGCACTCGGAGACCGAAGAGGAAGTGGTGTGCTACCAAGCGCTGTACGGCGAATTCGGCCTGTGGGTACGCCCTTTGAGCATGTTTCTGCAGTCAGTTGAGGTTGACGGCGAGCAAGTGCCGCGCTTTGCTTTGGTTAAGGCCGAACCGGATCTTTTTCCCCGGCCCTGAGGCGGCACGTTGCAGCAGCCATTGCTTGACCTCACCTTTCAGCCACTATATATAGCGGGGCCTCGACGGCTCTGACGTCTTTTTTCTCGCATTAGGAATTTTCCGATCCATGGGCAAATCGCTGGTCATTGTGGAATCCCCGGCTAAGGCCAAGACCATCAACAAGTACCTGGGCAACCAGTACGTGGTGAAGTCGAGTATCGGCCATATCCGAGACCTGCCCACCAGCGGTTCGGCTAGCGCCTCCAAAGAGCCTGCTGCCAAGCGCGGCAAGGCCGTGGCCGAAGCGCCCGTGCTGTCGCCCAAGGAAAAGGCCAAGCGTCAGCTCGTGGCGCGCATGGGTGTCGATCCGGAGCACGGCTGGAAAGCCAAGTACGAAATCCTTCCCGGCAAAGAGAAGGTGATCGACGAGTTGCGCCGCCTGGCCAAAGACGCCGACACCATCTATCTCGCGACGGACTTGGACCGCGAAGGGGAAGCCATCGCCTGGCACCTGCGCGAAGCCATTGGTGGCGACGATGCTCGCTACAAGCGCGTGGTCTTCAACGAGATCACCAAGAAAGCCATCCAGGAAGCCTTTTCCAAACCGGGCGAGCTCGACATCGACCGCGTGAATGCCCAGCAGGCACGCCGTTTCCTCGACCGCGTCGTCGGCTACATGGTGTCGCCGCTGCTGTGGCAGAAGATCGCCCGCGGTCTGTCGGCCGGCCGTGTGCAGTCCGTGGCCGTGAAGCTGGTGGTGGAGCGCGAGCGTGAAATCCGTGCGTTCAACCCGGAAGAGTACTGGGAGATCCACGCGGACCTCGGCACCGCCAAGGGCGCCAACGTTCGCTTTGAAGTTGCCCGCGAAAAAGGCGAAGCCTTCAAACCGCTGAACGAAGCGACTGCCATGGCGGCGCTGGAGAAGCTCAAGGCCTCGGCCTACAGCATCAGCAAGCGTGAAGACAAACCGACCAGCAGCAAGCCGTCGGCACCCTTCATCACGTCCACGCTGCAGCAGGCTGCGAGCAACCGCCTGGGCTACGGCGTGAAGAAAACCATGATGATGGCCCAGCGTCTGTACGAAGCCGGCTACATCACCTACATGCGTACTGATTCGACCAACCTGTCGGCGGACGCAGTGGCCATGGCCCGCACCTACATCGAAACCGAGTTCGGCAAGAAGTACCTGCCGGAATCGCCGATCGTCTACAGCAGCAAGGAAGGCGCGCAAGAGGCTCACGAAGCGATTCGCCCCTCCGACGTCAACACGCACCCGAGCAAGCTGACCGGCATGGAGCGTGATGCCGAGCGTCTGTACGAACTGATCTGGCGCCAGTTTGTGGCCTGCCAGATGCCGCCTGCGCAATACCTGTCGACCACTGTCAGCGTGGCGGCTGGCGATTTCGAGCTGCGCGCCAAGGGCCGCATCCTCAAGTTCGACGGCTACACCCGCGTGCTGCCTCAGATGAGCAAGCCTGGCGATGACGACGTCCTGCCGGACATGGCTCAAGGCGACAAGCTAAAGCTGATCAAGCTTGATCCGAGTCAGCACTTCACCAAGCCGCCCGCGCGTTATTCGGAAGCGAGCCTGGTCAAGGAAATGGAAAAACGCGGCATCGGTCGTCCATCGACTTATGCGGCGATCATTTCGACGATTCAGGACCGTGGTTACGTGGCCCTGCACAACCGTCGTTTCTATTCGGAAAAGATGGGCGATATCGTCACAGAGCGTTTGTCTGAAAGCTTCTCGAATCTGATGGACTACGGCTTCACCGCCGGCATGGAAGAGAACCTCGACGACGTGGCCCACGGGCAGCGCGACTGGAAGAACGTCCTCGACGAGTTCTACGGTGACTTCAAGAAGAAACTTGAAGTAGCTGAAGCCCCCGACAGCGGTATGCGCGCCAATCAGCCCGTGATGACTGACATCCCGTGCAAGGTCTGCGGTCGCCCGATGCAGATTCGTACGGCGTCCACCGGCGTATTCCTTGGTTGCTCGGGCTACAGCCTGCCGCCGAAAGAGCGCTGCAAGGCCACCGTCAACCTCACGCCGGGCGACGAAATCGCCGACGACGATGAGGGCGAGTCCGAATCCCGCGTGCTGCGTGGCAAGCACCGTTGCCCGATCTGCAGCACCGCGATGGACGCCTACCTGCTGGATGAGAAGCACAAGTTGCACATCTGCGGCAACAACCCGGACTGCTCGGGTTACGAGATCGAAGAGGGCACTTACCGCATCAAGGGCTATGAAGGCCCGAGTGTCGAGTGCGACAAGTGCGGCGGCGAGATGCAGCTAAAGACCGGCCGTTTTGGCAAGTTTTTCGGCTGCACCAACTGCAAAAACACCCGTAAATTGCTGAAGAGCGGTGAAGCGGCACCGCCGAAGATGGACCCGGTGAAAATGCCGGAGCTCAAATGCGAGAAGGTCGACGACACCTACATCCTGCGCGATGGTGCTTCGGGCCTGTTCCTGGCAGCCAGCCAGTTCCCGAAAAACCGCGAGACCCGTGCGCCCCTGGTCATGGAGATCGCGCCGCACAAGGACGAGATCGATCCGAAGTATCACTTCCTCTGTGAAGCGCCGAAGAAGGACCCCGACGGTCGTCCAGCGGTGATCCGCTACAGCCGCAAGTCCAAGGAGCAGTACGTGCAGACCGAAGTGGAAGGCAAGCCCACCGGCTGGCGTGCGTTCTACGACGGCGGCAAGTGGAAGGTCGAGGACAAGCGTTGATCGTTTGATCTCGATCCGACTGGTCAGCCTCGACGCTTTGCGTTAAAAGAATCCCTCGGCGTGCATGTACGCTCCGAGGGATTTTTTTGTCTGCGGCTAACCGCTGCGGGCAGGCTGGCGATTCACTCATCTCTACAGAGGCCACCGTTATGGCTCACGAACTCTATACCCGCACCAACCAAAAGCTCTTCTTCGCAGGCCTGGCACTGGAAGCGATGGCCAAGGCCAGGGACAGCCGCGCGATGAACGCCCAGGGGCTTGAGCAGGCGGAGCGTGAGTCGGCGATCTTTCATCTCTACGGCGCATTGCTCGGGCTCTGCCACGAGATTGCCGGATTCTACCGGCTGCCACAGGCCAGCACGCCCCGTGCAGAGGATCTGCTGTCGCCAAAAGTATTGGAAGCCATCGCCATTCCGGAAATGGGGGAGCTGGTGGAACTGGCCCAACACCGCGAGACCTGGCTGGCGCAGCTGCTGGCTTCGTACCATAAGTTGTATTTGCCTCCGAGCGCGCCGCGCAAACCCAAGGGTGACGTCACCCAGCCATTGATCATCGCAGTGGGGGCGGACGAAGAGCCTGAGCAGGCATTGACGCGCGAAGAGATGGAAGCCTGGCGCCAGCAGCTCAAAGGCCTGGCAATCCGGTTCAGGGAAGGGCTGAGCGAGTGCTGATGCAGAGTGATCGATGGGCTAGGGACTGAGTCCTCTGGCTGTTACAATGCCGGCCTTTCGTGGAGAACTGCACTGATGCCAACTTCGTTTCTGGAAATTGTTGAACTGCCTGACGGCCGCATCGAATTGCGCCGCGCCGAAGACGAAGGTTCACTCGTCACGCTGAACTTCTCCGAAGACGCCAAGGCGTTCCTGCAGGGTCAGCACGTTGAAGTCGCCAAGGCGATGCTCAGCGTCGGTGTGCAGATGGCAGGCCGTCTGGCCGAAGGAGAGTTGACCAAGGATGAAGAAGGGCCGCGCGTGCTGCATTGATTCTCGGGATCTGCAGCTCGCCCACACGCCATCTCGCTTCTCGATTCGCAAGAAGCGCCTTTACGCACTAAATACCCTGAATAGTTTCGCGAACGTGCTCAGCCCAGACGAATGTTGAGGCTCTGCGCATCGCCGATGCGTGCTGCGCTTGCCAGTTGCTGGCGCGCACCGCCTGACAGGGAATTGATCCAGCTGACCACCGTATGGCTCCGGCCCAGGCGCAAGACCTCACGGGTGAGTTCCAGCGCACTCTGAGTCCCGCGCGGGTGCATCAGAATAATACGTTCCCGATTCAGACCCGCGTCACGCAGCCATGCCTGGGTCACGCTGGCGGGGGGTGCTATCAGCGTCAGCCAGCGATCGTTGGTGTCCTGGCTCAACTCGCGCAGGATCGGCGCCAGCAGGTTGAGGCAGTTCCCGGCAGCGCCGCGCAATGACAATTCACTAAAGGCTTCTGGTTCGTTGCTCCAGGGCGACTCTGCAATCTCTGCCAGCGTCGGGACCTGCAACAGCGGAACGTCGAGCATGGGCACGCCGGGCGCCATAAATGCTTCGAACAGTGGCAGCTGTGCATGTTGTTGCGGTGTCTGTGGGAACTGCATCTACGTTCTCCTTATCGACGAATCACGCCGACGCTCAAGCCTTCAATGACAAGATCCTGATCTTTGAGATTCACTTCGATCGGTGCGAAGTCGGCGTTCTCGGCCAGCAACCAGACCTTGTTACCCTCACGCTTGAAGCGTTTAACCGTCACTTCGTCACCGATGCGCGCCACAACGATCTGGCCGTTGCGTGCTTCGCGGGTGGTGTGAACGGCCAGCAGGTCGCCGTCGAGAATCCCGACGTCCTTCATGCTCATCCCGTGCACCCGCAGCAGGTAATCTGCACTCGGATGAAAGAAGGCCGGGTTGATGGCGAGGGATTCTTCGATGTGCTGCTGGGCCAGGATCGGCGCGCCGGCTGCAACGCGGCCGATGATCGGCAGACCGCTGTCATCGGGTTTGGCTTCGAAGCCCGGAATACGAATGCCGCGGGAGGCACCCGGGGTCATTTCGATGGCGCCTTTGCGGGCAAGTGCTTTCAAGTGTTCTTCGGCGGCGTTGGGCGACTTGAACCCCAACTCCTGAGCGATTTCAGCGCGGGTGGGCGGGTAGCCGTTGTCTTCGAGGCAGCGCTTGATGAAGTCCAGAATCTCGGCTTGGCGTGACGTCAGTTTGATCATGTGCATCGCTCTGGCTTTTTATACAGTGACTGGGATTATATACAGTGCTTGGGTCTTGGCAACGGGCCTTTTCGCCACGCCTGCATTGCGCCTCATCCCTGGATGGCTACAGGCCCCGGTTTATATGGTTAAATGCCCGTGACTGCCGGGACACAAAGCAGGTGCTAAGGGTTGACAGTGCCGTGTATGAAACGTATGTTTCAAACACTTGTTTGTCAGGCGTTGAACCATGGCTCAGTCGGAAACAGTTGAACGAATCCTCGATGCAGCGGAGCAGCTGTTTGCCGAGAAGGGTTTTGCCGAAACCTCGTTGCGGCTGATCACCAGCAAGGCGTCAGTCAATCTGGCCGCGGTGAATTACCACTTTGGCTCAAAGAAGGCCCTCATTCAGGCCGTATTCTCGCGCTTCCTCGGGCCGTTCTGCGTCAGTCTCGATCGCGAGCTGGAGCGCCGCCAGGCCAAGCCTGAAAACAAACCTACCCTCGAAGAGCTGCTCGAGATTCTCGTCGAGCAGGCGTTAGTCGTTCAGCCGCGCAGCGGCAATGACCTGTCCATCTTCATGCGCCTGCTTGGCCTTGCATTCAGCCAGAGCCAGGGCCACTTACGGCGTTATCTCGAAGACATGTACGGCAAGGTATTCCGTCGTTACATGCTGCTGGTCAACGAAGCGGCGCCGCGCATTCCTCCCATCGAGTTGTTCTGGCGGGTCCATTTCATGTTGGGCGCTGCTGCGTTCAGCATGTCCGGTATCAAGGCCCTGCGCGCCATCGCCGAGACCGATTTCGGTGTCAACACGTCCATCGAGCAAGTCATGCGCCTGATGGTGCCATTCCTCGCGGCCGGCATGCGCGCCGAAACGGGTGTCACCGATAACGCCATGCTCACCGCGCAACTCAGGCCCCGGACCAAAACCTCGACACCGGTGCCTGCCAAGGTCTGAGGCGCGTCACCGGCTGGCGGTGGCGTAATTTGCATCACATCCTTCGATCCCTCACCATGCCGGCTTGAGCATTGGTTGTTGAAGGATCTTCCTATGAGTTCTGGCCTGCAAGGCTCCCTGATGGTGGACGTCGCCGGTACCTGGCTGACCTCCGAAGACCGTCAGTTTCTGCGTCAGCCCGAAGTGGGCGGCCTGATCATTTTCGCGCGCAACATAGAGAGCCCACGGCAAGTGCGTGAGCTTTGTGCCTCCATTCGCGCCATTCGTCCCGAGTTGTTATTGGCTGTCGACCAGGAGGGCGGCCGCGTGCAGCGCCTGCGCCAGGGTTTTGTCCGGTTGCCGCCAATGCGCGCCATTGCCGGTCATCCCAATGCCGAAAACCTCGCCGAACATTGTGGCTGGCTGATGGCTACCGAAGTCCTGGCAGTAGGGCTGGACCTTAGCTTTGCGCCGGTGCTGGATCTGGATTACCAGCGCAGTGCGGTCGTTGGCACCCGGTCGTTTGAAGGCGACCCTGAGCGGGCGGCGTTACTGGCCGGCGCTTTTATCCGGGGCATGAACGCGGCGGGCATGGCGGCCACGGGCAAGCATTTCCCGGGTCATGGTTGGGCCGAAGCGGACTCCCATGTGGCTATCCCCAACGACGAGCGCAGCCTGGAAACGATCCGCGCCAACGACCTGGTGCCCTTTCAGCGCCTGAGCAAACACTTGGCAGCGGTCATGCCTGCCCACGTCATCTATCCCCAGGTCGATTCGCAGCCAGCGGGCTTTTCCCGCCGCTGGTTGCAGGACATCTTGCGCGGCGAGCTGGGATTCGATGGGGTGATCTTCAGCGATGACCTGTCGATGGCCGGCGCCCATGTGGTGGGTGATGCCGCGAGCCGCATCGAGGCGGCGCTTACCGCCGGTTGTGACATGGGCCTGGTGTGCAACGACCGCGCTGCAGCTGAGCTGGCGTTGAGTGCCGCGCAGCGCTTGAAAGTCTCGCCTCCTGCGGCGCGACTTCACAGAATGCGCGGGCAGGGCATGGCGTCCACCGAATACCGGCAGCACCCCCGCTGGCTGGCAGCGCTGACCGCACTGCGCGCTGCTCAACTGATCGAATAAGGAACTCCCATGACTGTTTACGCGATTATCGGCGGCACTGGCTTGACCCAGCTCGACGGGCTGACGATCCGTCAATCCCTGGCGGTGAATACGCCTTACGGCGCGCCGTCCTGCGATATCCATTTGGGCGAGTATGCCGGCCGCGAGGTGATGTTTCTGGCCCGTCACGGGCACCCGCACCGCTTTCCGCCACACAAGGTCAACTACCGCGCCAACATCTGGGCGCTGAAGCAGGCCGGGGCCGAAGCGATTCTGGCGGTCAACGCCGTAGGCGGAATCCACCCTGACATGGGCACCGGCCATTTCTGCGTGCCCCATGATCTCGTGGATTACACCAGCGGTCGCGATCACACGTTCTTTGCCGATGATCTGGAGCACGTGACCCACATCGATTTCAGCTTCCCCTACAGCGCGCCGTTACGGGCTCGGCTGATCGCGGCACTGGCTGCCGAGGGCTGCGCCCACAGCGATTTCGGCGTGTACGCCTGCACTCAGGGCCCGCGCCTGGAAACCGTGGCGGAGATCGCGCGACTGCAGCGTGATGGTTGCGACATCGTCGGCATGACCGGCATGCCGGAAGCGGCCCTGGCCCGTGAGCTTGAACTGGAATATGCCTGTCTGGCGCTGGTCGTCAACCCGGCTGCCGGCAAGTCGGCGGCAGTGATCACAATGGCCGAAATCGAGCAGGCTTTGCACGACGGAATCGGCAAGGTCAAGGCAACACTGGCAAGGGTGCTTAGCGCCGCTTGATGCAGGAACATGTCGGTCTGGCAGGGGCTTTTCTTGAGCGCTGGCTAGGCCGGGGAGGGCAGCAAAGTCAACGCCATTTCGTTGAAAAAGTTGTCCACGGAAAGCGTGAATATCTCTGTGGATAAGTTTCTGTAAGCCTGTAGTTGCAAGGCCTTAGCTGCAATGGTTGTTTAATGATCAGGTTTGCCAATGGCGCCGATGCAGCAGGTTAATCGTCAGAATTCTCTTCGAATCGGGCCGGAACGGTGGGAAGTAAAGCGAGGGGGGCGCTCAGGCGGCGGGTGCCCGGCAGCGCATCAGGAATGGCGCGCTGCCAGAGCAAGTTTCCGTAGGGAAAAGTCAGATATCACATCACGAGAAGGAAGCCTGATCGGCGGATCAGGATTCAGCCCACTCAACATCGGTCAAGCCCAGTTGCTCGGCTTTTGGCTTGGTAACCTTCGGAACGCGATCCGAGCGGTATTTTGGAATCTGACCAAACCCGGCATCCACAGAGGCCCAATGCCAGGCAGATGCGTTGTCCATGGCTTCAGCGCTGATGTAGAAGCTTTTGTAGCTGCCGTGCAGCAGGTAATCGATTCTGAAATGCTTGTACTGTGCCACGCTTGCAAACCTCCCTATCAGTCACTCTCTTTGTAACTGAGTCGTCACCGCCGGGAAAATTCACTCGAAATTCTCGTTCTAAGCCAAATGGTTAGCTTTAGTACAGAACGATGAGCGAACCGTCGACCACCCTTGCAAATGAGTGGCAAACCCCCGGTTTTGAGCGGTTGCAGCGACACTCTGGCTGCATGAAGCACAGAGCGATGCGGCAGTGACGACCCTTCACGTCGTCCTGCCGCCCCGTTTTCACACCCAAATGGTTACTTGTTCAGGAATTTGAACACAGTGGTCTGGGTGTAGGCCTTACCCGGTTCCAGGCGAGTCGAAGGGAAGGCGGGCTGGTTCGGCGAGTCCGGGTAGTGCTGGGTTTCCAGCGTGAATGCGCCCCAGTGCGGATAGATCTTGCCGCCCTTACCTTTGACGGTGCCGTCGAGGAAGTTGCCTGTGTACAGCTGGACGCCGGGCTCGGTGGTAAACAGCTGCAAACGACGACCCGACTTCGGATCGACCACGTCCGCTGCCAGATTCGACAGCTTGCCTTTGGTGTCGAGCACCCAGTTATGGTCGTAGCCGCCCTGGGTCGCTTCGGCGAACTTGAGCTGCTGGTTGTCTTCACGGATGCGCTTGCCGAAGGCGACGGGTTTGAGGAAGTCAAACGGTGTGCCGGCCACTGGCGGCAGCTCACCGGTCGGGATCAGCGTCTCGTTGACCGGCGTGTAATGCGCAGCATGCACCACCGCCACCTGATCCAGAATGTCGCCGTTACCCGCGCCTGCCAGGTTGAAGTAACTGTGGTTGGTGAGGTTGAGGACGGTCGGTTTGTCCGTCGTCGCGTGGTACTGAATGCGCAACTCGTTCTTGTCGTTCAGGCTATAGGTGACTTCGGTTTTCAGCGTACCGGGGAAACCCATCTCGCCATCGATCGAGACGTACGTCAGCTTGACCCCGACCGAGCCTTTGTCCTTGACCTCTTCGGCCTTCCAGATCTGCTTGTCGAAGCCTTTCGGGCCGCCATGCAGGGAGTTGGTCTTGTCATTCAGCGGCACCTGATAGCTTTTGCCATCCAGGGAGAACTTGCCGCCCGCCAGGCGATTGCCAAAGCGGCCAATGGTGGCGCCGAAAAATGCGGTCCCTTTGACGTAGCCGTCCACGTCATCGAAGCCCAGAACCACGTCTTCAGCCTTGCCGTGCTTGTCTGGCACCAGCAGCGACTGCAACGTGCCGCCGTATGTGATGACGGTGGCTTGCATGCCCTTGCTGTTACGCAAGGTGTATTTCTCGACCGGCGTGCCATCGGCGAGTTTACCGAAAGCACCGTGTTCAGTGGACAGCCCGGCGGCGTGCACGTGCAGGGCCGCGGCCATCAGCGACAGGCCCAGGGCAGGGATAAGCGTCTTTCTCATTGCGTCGATCCTTTTGTTTTTATAGGCGTGTTGTTGTGAGTATTTCGGGGGTGTTGCCCCAAGGCATCAGCCTCATTGCTCGAAGCGCTACCGCCAAGCAGTACGTCAATGGCCTGGATTTAGCGATTGGTCATACTATTCAGCCTGGAAGGCCCCGATATTTCGACTTATAGATCAAAAGCACTCGCTTTAAAAATAAATTGTAATACTATTTGGCGAAAGGCAGTGTCTGTCCTGACGCGGGAAGGTCTAGTCCAGAATCGCCCGCCTGTACAGGCGATTGACGCCTAATCGTATGATCATTAGCCTCGATTCGCGGAACACACCGCAAACAGGGGCGGATCAATGAGCAGCAGTTTTCATGCGTCGACGGTAGACCGCCTGGGGGCCTGGATTGCTCAAGGCAACGTGATGCCGGGGCAGTCGCTGAAGGTTGAAGCGGCGTTGGGTGAAGAGTTCGGGGTCAGCCGGACGGTGATTCGCGAGGCCATCAAGACCTTGGTCGCCAAGGGGTTGCTGGAAGTCGGGCCCAAGGTGGGCACGCGGGTATTGCCAGTACGCGCCTGGAATCTGTTTGACCCGCAGGTCGTGGGCTGGCTAGCGGCAAAAGGTCTGCCGACCAGTTTTGTGCTGGACCTGCTGGATTTGAGACGCGCCATTGAACCGATGGCGGTGCGATGGGCGTGTGAAAGGGCGACACCGGAGCAAATTGCCGGGATTCAGGCAGCCTATGCGCAGCTTGCGGCCAGCGTCGCCGACTTCGGCGATTACAACGCTGCGGATCAACGCTTCCATGAAGCGGTGCTGGCGGCGAGTCACAACCAGTTTATCGAGCAGATGCTGCCGGCACTGGGTGCTCTGCTGGCGATTTCGTTTGAAGTGTCATCGGCGGTGCCCGGCGAGCTGGGCAGAACCTTGCCGTTGCACAAGGATCTGGCGGACGCCATTGCGAACCGGGATTCGGCGCGGGGTGTATGGGCCTGCATGAGTCTGATCGAAAACGCTGGTGAAGTGATCGCGCGTTCACGGGAACAACCGCTGTCGCGCTATTCCTGAGCAGGCACGTTTGACGTTTTAGAGGTGAGCTTTTTGAGTGGCTCACAGACCTACAATAATAAGCAGGAAACCTTCCATGAAATGGCTGCCGGTCTGTGACCAGCGTTTCAAATTGGCCGAAGGGCCGTTCTGGGACCATGCCCATCAGGCGTTGTACTGGGTCGATATCGCCGGCTTCCGTGCGCTGCGCCTTCACGCCGGCAAGCTGTCCCACTGGCAGTTCAGCGAACCGGTCTCCGCCTTCATACCTACCACGACAGGCGATGCACTGGTCACCCTCGCCAGCGGGGTCCACCGTCTCGACCTCGATTCCCCGTCCCATCAGCCTGTTATTTCTCTGCTCTGCGCCGCTGACCCTGTGGCCGGCAACCGTGCCAACGAAGCCCGTTGCGACCGGCACGGCCGGCTGTGGCTGGGGACCATGCAGAACAACCTGGACGAGGGGGGCGGTGACCTGCCGATCGAGCGTCGCTCCGGCGGACTTTACCGCGTCGACGGCGATGCCTCAGTCGCGCCTTTGCTCAGTGGGCAAGGCATCGTCAACACCCTGGTCTGGCCGGAGAACGATGCAGCGGTACTGACCGCAGACACCCTGGACGGCGTGATCTATCGTTACCCGATCAACGACGATCACTCTTTGGGCGACCGCGAGGTCTGGGCCCATGAGCATTCGCGCGGTGCCCCCGATGGCTCGGCGATGGACGAAGATGGTTTTGTCTGGAACGCCCGCTGGGGGGGTGGCTGCCTGATCCGTTTTGGCCCCGATGGCAGCGTTGATCGGGTCGTCGAGTTGCCGGTCAGTCACCCGACCAGTTGCGTGTTCGGCGGGCCGGACATGACCACGTTATTCGTCACCAGCGCGCGGCCTGCAGAAGGCGCGCTGGAGCTGGATGGATCTGTGATTCAGATGAAAATGGGCATCAAGGGCATGCCCTCGCATCGCTTTGCGGGGTGAGCCAAACCCTGTGCGGTAGAGGTGTGACACTCGGTTACATAGGCTTCATTGATAATATGATATGACTGTTTTCAGTCGGTCGGCCTGCGTTGTTCCAGCTGCATTCCGTCCCGACACTCACTGCTGAACGCTGTAGCTAGTCAATAAAAATAAGGAGTTAGCTATGTTGAGTCGCCACGGGATTCGTTCCCTGTGCTGTGCTGCTGTTGCCACCGCCATCCTGGGCATGAGCGGCGGTGTATCCGCCGCTGATAAGGTCAAGATCGGCTTCCTGGTCAAACAGGCTGAAGAGCCCTGGTTCCAGACCGAATGGGCCTTCGCTGAAAAAGCCGGCCAGGAACACGGTTTTGAAGTGATCAAAATTGCCGTTCCCGACGGTGAGAAAACCCTCTCCGCCATCGACAGCCTCGCCGCCAACGGCGCCAAAGGGTTTGTCATCTGCCCGCCTGATGTTTCCCTCGGCCCGTCCATCGTCGCCAAAGCCAAAGCCAATGACATGAAAGTGATGGCCGTCGACGACCGTTTTGTCGACGCCAAAGGCAAGTTCATGGAAGACGTGCCGTACCTGGGCATGGCCGCGTTCGAAGTCGGCCAGAAACAGGGCGCGGCCATGGCCGACGAAGCGAAGAATCGCAAGTGGGACTGGAAAGAAACCTACGCGATCATCAACACCTACAACGAGCTCGACACCGGCAAGAAGCGCACCGACGGTTCGGTGGATGCGTTGAAGAAAGCCGGTTTGCCTGAGGATCACATCCTCTTCGCGCCGCAGAAAACCCTCGACGTGCCGGGCAGCATGGACTCCACCGGTGCGGCCCTGCCGAAACTGCCAAGCGGGGCGAAAAACCTCATCATCGGCGGCATGAACGACAACACCGTTCTGGGCGGCGTGCGCGCCACAGCGGGTGCTGGCTTCACCGCGGCCAACGTGATCGGCATCGGCATCAACGGCACTGACGCTATCGATGAGCTGAAGAAGAAGGAAAGCGGCTTCTTCGGATCGATGCTGCCCAGCCCCGACAAAGAAGGCTACAACACCGCCCTGCAGATGTACGAGTGGGTCACCACCGGCAAAGAACCTGCGAAATACACCGCGATGGACGACGTGACGCTGATCACCCGCGCCAACTTCAAGGACGTGCTGACCAAGATCGGTCTGTACAAGTAACCGCGGCAGTCGAGTCGGGACGCCTGAAAATCAGGCGGATATCTGCGAGGCCCCGTCCCACCCGGCAAGGGTGGGGCAGGGTGGAGGTGGTTCATGCAACAGGCATCGGTTCAGCAACAGGTTCAGCACGGCGGCAGCCTGCGTTTCAACGGGATCGGTAAAACCTTCCCCGGTGTGAAGGCACTGTCGGACATCAATTTCGAAGCTCGGCCAGGCAGCGTTCATGCGCTGATGGGCGAGAACGGCGCGGGTAAATCGACGCTGCTGAAAATCCTCGGCGGCTCGTACCAGCCCAACAGCGGCGATCTGCAGATCGGCGATCAGCACCTGGCGTTCAAATCAACCGCTGACAGCATCGCGGCCGGCGTCGCGGTGATTCACCAGGAACTGCACTTGGTCCCGGAAATGTCGGTGGCGGAAAACCTGCTGCTCGGTCACATGCCCAATCGCTGGGGCATGATCAACCGTCGGGCCATGGTCCGACGCGCGAGGGAGCTGCTCAAAGGTCTGGCCGACGAGATCGACCCGAACACGCGCCTGGGTGATCTCTCCCTGGGTCAGCGGCAATTGGTGGAAATCGCCAAGGCCATGTCGCGCAACGCCCATGTGATTGCGTTCGACGAACCCACCAGCAGCCTGTCGGCGCGCGAGATCGATCGTCTGATGGCGATCATCACCCGGCTGCGGGATGAAGGCCGGGTCATTCTCTACGTGTCTCACCGCATGGAAGAAATCTTCCGCGTGTGTGACGCCGTCACCGTGTTCAAGGATGGGCGCTTCGTGCGCACCTTCGAGGACATGGCTGATCTGGACCATGACCGCCTCGTGACCTGTATGGTTGGGCGCGACATCCAGGACATCTACAACTATCGGCCGCGCCAGCATCAGGGGCCGAGCCTGCGAGTGACTGGCCTGATGGGCCCCGGTTTGCAGGAGCCCGTCAGTTTTGCCGTGGAGAAGGGGGAGATCCTTGGCTTCTTCGGGCTGGTCGGCGCCGGTCGGACCGAGATGTTTCGCATGCTGTCGGGGCTGACGCGCAGTCAGGCCGGGGCCTTGCAACTGGAGGGCAAGCCGCTGAACCTGCGTTCACCGCGCGACGCCATCGACGCCGGCATTCTGCTGTGCCCGGAAGACCGCAAAAAAGAAGGCATCGTGCCGCTGTCCAGTGTCGCCGAGAACATCAACATCGGTGCGCGCCCTCGCCATGTCAGCCTGGGCTGCCTGATTCAGGGCCGCTGGGAGCGTGACAACGCCCGGCACCAGATCAAGTCGATGAACGTCAAGACGCCTTCGCCCGAACAGCAAATGCTGTTTCTATCGGGCGGCAATCAGCAGAAGGCCATTCTGGGCCGCTGGCTGTCGATGCCGATGAAGGTGCTCTTGCTGGATGAGCCCACCCGGGGCATCGACATCGGCGCCAAATCCGAGATCTACCAGATCATCCACAACCTCGCCGCCGATGGCATTGCGGTCATTGTGGTGTCCAGCGACCTGATGGAGGTCATGGGCATTTCCGATCGGATTCTGGTGATGAGTGAAGGCGCCATCACCGGCGAATTGTCCCGCGAAGAGGCCAATGAGCAGCGTCTTCTGCAACTGGCATTGCCGCGTACGCGCGGTTGAACCTGGCTATGAAAACTGGCTATGAAAAATAAGAACGAGGTGCGTATGTCTACCGAATCCAGCCTGACGGCTCCCCGCCAAGGCATGAACCTGCGTCGATTCGTCGACGACTGGGCCATGCTCATGGCCGCCCTGGGCATCTTTGTGCTCTGTGCGCTTTTGATCGACAACTTCATGTCACCGCTGAATATGCGTGGTCTGGGCCTGGCGATTTCCACCGTTGGTATTGCCGCCTGCACCATGCTGTACTGCCTGGCGTCAGGGCATTTCGACCTGTCGGTCGGTTCGGTGCTGGCGTGCTCAGGCGTCATTGCCGGGATCGTCATACGTGACACCGACAGCGTGTTTCTGGGCGTATCGGCGGCGCTGGCCATGGGCTTGCTGGTCGGGCTGATCAACGGCATCGTCATCGCCAAGCTGCGCATCAACGCGCTGATCACCACGCTGGCGACCATGCAGATTGTGCGGGGGCTGGCGTACATCTTCTCCAACGGTAAAGCCGTGGGCGTCGGCGACGAGGCCTTCTTCGTGTTCGGTAACGGTCAGCTGTTCGGCGTGCCGGTGCCGATTCTGATCACCATCGTCTGCTTTATCTTCTTCGGCTGGCTGTTGAACTACACCACCTACGGACGCAACACCCTGGCCATCGGCGGCAACCAGGAAGCGGCGCTTCTGGCTGGCGTACACGTTGACCGGACCAAGATCATCATCTTTGCCGTGCACGGTTTGATCGGCGCGCTGGCTGGCGTGGTGCTGGCCTCGCGCATGACCTCGGGTCAGCCGATGATCGGCCAGGGCTTTGAGCTGACGGTGATTTCTGCGTGCGTACTGGGCGGGGTGTCCCTGAGCGGCGGCATCGGCATGATTCGCCACGTGATCGCAGGGGTGTTGATTCTGGCAATCATCGAGAACGCCATGAACCTGAAGAACATCGACACGTTTTACCAATACGTGATCCGCGGCACGATCCTGCTGCTGGCGGTGATCATCGACCGGTTGAAGCGTCGCTGATTCGGGGGCGTCTGTACTGCGCTGTGTGAGGAGGGCCTCTCCCCACACAGCCTCATCTCCTACCATGCCGCTTTACACCAGCTTCGAGGTCTCGAAGATCAACTTCATCGTGGCCTGGGCCAGCGACTGCGCTTCAACCCGGATCGTTTCCAGCTGCACATTTGCTTCGCTGAACCGAGCATCGTGGTTGCGCACTTCGATGAGTTGCGTCAACTGCAGCGAAGCCTCAATGAGGCCGTATAAATTACGGTGCAGCTGATGGGTGACTTTGGTGAGATGGGGGTATACGTCCGGCGGTTCCTCAGGATCTATCACCGATGCTCTGTTCACTGCGTTCGGCGATGCCCTGTTGCCACTCATGACGTAGTTCAGGTCGACACCGGCCTCGGCGATGCGCAGCAGATAATCGGCCTTCGGCGACCGGGTGCCGTTCTCGTAATTGCCCTGTGCGTTGGTCTCGACGCCGCCAATAGCGCCTAATGCGCTCTGTGACAGCTTCAGTCTGTTGCGTTCCTGCCTGAGTCGCAGGCCAATGCCTTTCATGTGCTCAACTCCGTTTGAGGATCCCTGAGGTCAAGCAGCTGAATGCGAATTCATGGACCGACTCGGCGGGAGGATGAGCAGATCAACGCAAACGGGTGCGGCTTAAGAGATTTGTCTATTCATACAGGACCAGACAATACCGTCATTCGGTTTGAATGTGGATCCGAAAATAGCGTGTTGTAGGAATTTTCTCAAACAGTTGTATTACAACCATTCGAACGAAGGACTTGGGTAGGACCGGTGGGCTTTATGGATAGTGGCGTGAAGGAGGTGCGCTGATGGGAACGCCCGGGCGTCTGGGGACCGGGCGCCGATGCTGTCAGGAAGGGCAGCGGGCATCGGGTTGGCGCGCCCATTGCGAGGCGGTCCGCGCGATGGCTTCAGCGAGAGCCGACACGGCTTGCTGATGAGCGAGCACCAGGTTTTCCATGCCGGAGGCTGCTGGTTGCCGAATCACGCTGCTGCAGGTGAGGGTCTGCCGCTGGGTACCGGGCCCGGCACCGCTGCCGCGCAGGCTCAGGTTCCAGACCACGTCGATCAGGGCGTATTGATCCAGCACCGATTCAAAGCGACGTACGTCAGTGCGCACCGATAGCACCGGCTGGTTACCCTGTTTCGGCAGCCCGGCAAGGTCTCGGGACCCGAAGCGACGCTCCAGCTGTCCAGTCAGCGCGTCATGGAATTCATCGCCCAACGGCGCGCCCCAGCGTTCGTTCTCCAGGATCGCCAGGCTGCCATTACCCTGGCGGATGACCAGCGGCGGCTGGTCGACCTGCACCGCCATGAGCACAGCCTGCATTTCGAACTGAAACGGCGCCGGGCTTACATTCGCCGGCACCGGAGTGGCCGGCGCGATCAACGTGTAATAGTGGGTCGGCGTGGAGGCGCAGGCCGCCACACCGAGCACACACCCCAGGGCAAGAAGAGAATTACGCAGCGTCATTGGGCCGGCTCCGGAGCGATTTCACGGGAAGAGGATGATCCTTTATACGAACCGGGCGCCGCGTCGCCAGTGCGACCGCGAATCAGTGATTCCGGATGGCGACTGAGGAAGTCGGTCAACACCCGCACTGAGCGCGCCGTCCGCTGCACTTCGTCCATGGCTTGACCCAGTTGCTGACGTGCCGGCGAGTCATCCGACAGCGCCTCGTTGGCCGTGCCCAGGGTTTTTTGCGCTTGCTGCAACGCGCCACGCATCTGTGGCAACACGTCGCTGTTGACCTGCTTCATGGTTTTCTGGAGTTCGATCAGGCTGCCGTTGAGGTTCTTTGCCAGGTCGTCGAGGGGGATCTTGCCAAGCTTGTCGACAAACTGCTGCAACTGCTCCTGCAGCTTATCGAAACTGCCGGGCACCGTCGGAATCTCCAACGGACGCGCCTTGGCGTTGTAGGAAATCTTCGCCGCCTTGGGATCGAAATCCATGGCCACATAAAGCTGGCCGGTCAGCAGGTTGCCGGTGCGCACCTGCGCCCGCAGCCCGCGCTCGACAAACTGACCGAGAATTCTGGAGGTCTGCTCTTCATCGTCGCCGCCGCCGGCCTGCTGTTTCAGCTTGTCATTGGCTGCGCCCAGCCGCTGTGGATAGATCACGGCGCCGACGATGCCGGGGAAGGTGCCCGTCGCCGCGTCATAGTCGAGGTCAACGGACACCACGCGGCCCACGTTGACGCCGAGGAAGTCCACCGGCGCATTGACCACAAGGCCGCGCAGCGACTGGTTGAAGCGCATGCGGATGTATTTGGGTTCGCCGTCGGGTGGGGCCAGCGCAGTGGCCTGGTCCTCGAACAGCTTGAATTCGGCGTTGCCGTTGGCCGGCTTGGCGTCCGGACTGTACTTGGGTTCACGGAAGGCGATACCGCCGGAGAGGATCGACGCCATGGACTGGGTGGACACTTTCAGGCCCGAAGCACCAAGGGTGACGTCCACACCGCTGGCGTTCCAGAAGCGTGAATCGTCGAGGACGAATTGATCGTTGGGCGCGCCGACGAAAATTTCGACGTCCACGCCCTTGCCGTCCTTCGCCAGTTCGTAGGCCACGACCTGGCCCACCTGGATGCGGCGGAAGTACACCGGCGAGCCGATGTCCAGCGAGCCAAGGTCGTCGGTGTGCAGAATGAAGCGCTTGCCTTTCTCGCCAAACGTCACGGCCGGCGGGGTTTCCAGGCCGGTGAAGTCTTTCTTGGTTTCTTCCGAGTTGCCGGCATCGGCGCCGATGAACGCCCCTGATAACAGGGTATCGACGCCGGTCACGCCATGGGCGCCGATGCGCGGCCGCACCACCCAGTACTGTGTGTCGGCGCGGGTGAACGGCACGGCCGACTGGTTCAGGTCGATGCTTGCCAGCACGTGAGTGCGGTCATCGCTGAGTTCGATGTCGGTGACCATGCCGATGACCACGTTCTTGTACTTGACCTGGGTTTTCTTGGCTTCCAGACCTTCGGCCGTGAGGAAGCTCACCACCACTTTGGGGCCGACGTTGAGGAAGTCATGAACCACCATCGACAAGCCGATCAGGGCGGCGACGATCGGCACCAGCCAGACCAGTGACACGCGGACCTTGCGTGCCTTGACCTGCGGTCGGGTCGGCGGGGAGGGGGGTAGGGTGTTATCGGACATCTTCAACCTCTGCGTCCCAGATTAGCCGGGGATCGAACGTCATGGCGGCAAGCATGGTCATCACCACCACCAAACCAAAAAACAGAATGCCAAGGCGCGGCTCGATGGTGCTGAGCCCGCGAAACTGAACCAGCGCTGCCACCAGCGCGACCACCAGCACGTCGAGCATGGACCAGTAGCCGATCAGTTCAATGAAACGAAACAGCCGCGAGCGCTCGCGCATCGCCCATGTGCTGCGGCGCTGGCAAGTCACCAGCATCAGCCCCAGCACCAGAAACTTGATGCACGGCACGACCACGCTGGCGATGAAAATCAGAATGGCGATGTCCCATGAGCCGCTTTCGGCGAACTCGATGACCCCGCTCATGATGGTGTTCTCACTGCTGCTGCCGAGCATGGTCGTATACATCACCGGCAGCAGGTTGGCCGGAATGTAGAAGATCAGCCCTGCAATCAGAAATGCCCAGGTGCGCGTCAGGCTGTTGGGCTTGCGCCGATGCACCGGCGAATCGCAGCGCGGGCATTCATGGGCGTCTTCCGGGCAGACGTAACTGCACACGTGACACAAGGTGACTTTGTAGTCGCGGGCGTAGGGAATGCCGGTCATTGCGGGTCAACTCCCAGTTCGTCCCACAGACGGCGGATGTCTTTGCCGGCGATCAACAGGATCAGCACCATCAGCATTGCCATGGCCCACAGGCCTGCGCCTGCGTGTACGTCCAGCATGCCTGCCAGCTTGACGATCGCCACCAGAATCCCCAGCAGGCACACCTCCAGCATGCTCCAGGGCCGCAGGTGTTCAAGGGTGCGCATGCACATTTTGAAGCCGGGGGCGATCTCGCCGCGATGGGCATGCGCCAGCACCCAGAACAGCAGGGCGATCTGCAGCGCCGGCGCGAGAATGATGGCCAGCCCTGCGACCAGGGCGATCAGCGTGATCTGCCCCTGGGCCAGCGCTTGAACCGAACCCCAGAGGGTCACCTCGTTGTGCAGGCCTTGCATGCTGATGCTGATGACCGGAAACACGTTGGCGAAGATGAACAGGACGCAGGCGGCGAGGCTCAGTGCGAGCAGTTGCTCGATGGTCAGCCGGTGACTGCGGCGCAGAATCGCGGCGCAGCGCAGGCAATAGGCAGCCTCGCCTCTGTTCAGGGGCATGGCCTCGTAGACCGAGTCGCAATGCTCGCAGATGATCCACTGATCAGCGCGCGTGTGCGTCTCGCCCAGCGCTGGCGCGGGCGGTTGCTCGGATGCATGGGCCTGGCGGTGAGAAATGTCAGTCATCGGCGCGGGCGTCGCGGAAGTCATGGATGTGTTCACGATAGATCGGCTTTCGTCGATTGCGCGTGTGGGCGTTGGGCGGGCAACGATACCCTGTCGGCCAAGCGCAGGCTCGCATTAGTTGAAGTGAATGTCATGAAAGACGCGCCGGCGAAAAGACTTGAAAGATTGACCACAGTGCCATCATTGGGTTCGGCGTTATTTTGCAAAGGCGGCCGCACCGTTCTCAGAATGCTGTCACAGGCAAGGGTGAAAGCGAATTCGCTGTTGTGGCCGAGCATTCTAGCGGCGGCCAGTTACAACTCGCATCCACCTGCGGTGATAGACTCCGGCCACTTCAAACGAGGAGCAACAGACGTGCGCAAGATGGCAATGATGGTAGCGGTGTTGATGCTGGCGGGTTGTGATGGCGGCAAGCCGGCGACACCCGCCCAGGTTCCGAGCACTGATTCGGTGGCGGAAGCGCCGACGCCGGCTTCGCAGCAATGGACCATTCGTGTCCATTTGAAGGAAGCACTGAGCGACATGACGTATTGGCTGGTCGAGCACCATTACCCGTCTTACGTGGTCAAGGTCGATGGCAGAGAAGTGGTCATGATCGGGCCGTTCGAGTCTCAGGCTGACGCCGAGAAGGCGAAGATGGATATCGATGCCGCGATGGCCAAGGCCCATCGACTGTCGCAGCTGGAAGTGATCCCGCCACACTCCTGAGGATCCGAGGCCGGTGACATCAAAGGATGCCCCGGCCAAACCCCGTCTTGGAGCAGAGTCAGACGTCGATGATCAACGACGGCCCAGCAGCAGACCCACGACCAGACCGAAGCCTGCAGAGACCGCCACGGTCTGCCATGGGTGGCCGCCGATGTAGTTTTCGGTGGCATCGACGGCTGGCTTGGCGCGTTCGCGCACGCTGCTCACGGACTCCATGGCCTGCTTGAGCTTCTGGCTCAGTTGAGCGCGCACGGTGTCGGCTTCTTCGCCAACCAGTGAGGCGCTGTCCTTGAGCAATTTGTCGGACTCTTCAATGAGGGCGGCCAGTTCGCTGAACGCTTGATCCTTGATCTGTTCGACAGCGGCGTTTTGGGCAGCAGTTTTACGAGCCATGGCAAATTTCCTTTCAGTGGTTATGGCAGTGTGCAATGGAGTTTTGAGTGCCTGAAAAGTTGCAGCCCAAATCCGCCGGCGGCCAAAAAGTACAATGAACAGGGTCGGGAATTGTCTTCACCGGGTGTAAGATGCTGACGTTTTTCGAGCCGATACGGCTCCGTTCATGCGTTTCGTTTTGCACATCGAGGTACATACCATGAGCTACAACCTGGCCAATAAAACCCTTCCGGAACGCGCCGCCATCGAGGACGAAAAGTCTCGTCTGTTCGATCTGTGGCAGAGCAATCTGGGCAAGGCCAAGGGTGACGCTGCCCGGTTGATGGGCGAGCGGGCCAAACGCAAGGGCAAATGGTCGGAGTGGGTGCGCGGCGAACTCGACGCCATGTCGCCACCGGAGTACGCCAACATGGTGCGCGCCGAGGTCAATCGTCTGGTGGCGGCGGCGCGGGGTTGAGGGATTCAATACAGCGCTTTTGATGCCTTCCCGGCTAAAGCCCGTCCCAGTGGAAGCTCAAAATCGGTCATGGGGCGCGGTATCACCAACTTCCGCTAGCCGGTTTCGGCAGGCTCAGCGTGCCGCTGTCTTCAAAGCGCATCGTGCCGAACAGCCCGCCGGCCAGCTTGCCGTGCAGCTCGTAGGGCAGGTTGTCCAGGCGCTGCTGATCAGCGAGGCCCACCGCCTGGCGCAGGGCGGCAAAGGCTGAAACCGTGACCGGCACGGTCAGTACGCCCTCGGAGAAACGCCCGATCGTGCCTTTCTGGTCACTCACGCCGGACGCCAGCAGCCGGCCGTTGACGTCCAGGTTCAGCGCCACACCGTCGTACTGGATGTCGGTGTCGTTGGGATTTTGCAGGCGGAGCTTCACGGCGAAGCGGATTTCCAGATCCTGGCCGGGCAGGGGATCGATGCCCACCACGTTGATATTCAACGGGTCGCGGTTGGGAAACAGCGCGCAGGCGCTCAGTGCGAGCACCATGGTCAGGCCGGCGAGGAGGGTGCGGATCGGGCGTAGCGGCATCGGTGACTCCCGTGGCAGGCCGTTGGGGCGCAACATGCCCCTTCAAACGTCCTGACGATTCAAGTGTGCGACCCCGCGCGCCGGAAGAGGTTCTGCGTCAGGTGCCGCAGCAGCTTCTGCATCAGGGCCGGGGGACGGGTCCTGCAGCACCTTCAAGGTCGCGGCTTCCGGGTCGAATTCCGTGAGCTCCGGCTCCTGGTATTCCTCTGGCAGAAAGATATTAAGGAGGATCGCGCAGAACGCGCCGACGGTGATGGGCGATTCGAAAATGTTGTGCAGCGCCTTGGGCAGCTCGCGCAAGACCTCCGGCACGGCAGCGACGCCCAGGCCCATGCCCAGGGAAATCGCCACGATCAGCATATTGCGCCGATGCAGGCCGGCTTCCGAGAGGATCTTGATGCCCGCCACCGCGACGGTGCCAAACATGATCAGCGTCGCGCCGCCCAGCACCGGCTTCGGCATCAGCTGCAGCACAGCGCCGATGACCGGAAACAGGCCCAGCAGCACCAGAATCCCGGCGATGTAAAACGCCACGTAGCGGCTGGCCACGCCGGTCAGCTGAATGACCCCGTTGTTCTGCGCGAACGTCACCATGGGCAGGCTATTGAAGGTCGCGGCCAGCGCCGAATTCAGCCCGTCCGCCAGCAGCCCCGACTTGATCCGGCGGATGTACACCGGCCCGCTCACCGGTTGCCGGGAAATCATCGAGTTGGCGGTAAGGTCCCCGGCGGCCTCCAGCGGCGACACGAGAAAGATCACCGCGATCGGGATGAACGCCAGCAGATCGAAGGAAAAGCCGTATTTGAACGGCACCGGCAGGCTCATCACCGGAACATGGGGCATCTGCGCGAAATCCACCCGACCCATGAACCACGCGACGGCGAAGCCCAGGGCCAAGGCGATGATGATCGCACTCAGGCGCAGTAACGGGATGTTGAACCGGTTGAGGACCACGATGGTGATCAGCACCAGACCTGCCAGGCCCATGTTCGCCGCCGAACCCAGGTCGCCTGCGCCAAAGCCGCCGGCCATGTCGGTCATCGCCACTTTCAACAGCGACAGGCCCATAAGGGTAATGATCGTGCCGGTGACCACCGGGGTGATCAGCTTGCGCAATTTACCGATGAACTGGCTGAGGGCGACTTCGACGAACGCCGCGCAGAAGCACACGCCGAAGATCGTGGAAAGGATTTCCTCTGTGCCGCCGCCGCGACTCTTCACCAGAAACCCCGCGCTGAGTATGACGCTGAGAAAGGAGAAACTGGTGCCCTGCAGACACAGCAGGCCCGAACCGATCGGGCCAAAGCGTTTGGCCTGAACGAAGGTGCCCAGCCCGGACACGAACAACGCCATGCTGATCAGGTACGGCACTTCGCTGTCCAGCCCGAGCACGCTGCCGACGATGAGGGTAGGGGTGATGATGCCGACGAAACTGGCCAGCACGTGCTGCAACGCGGCAAAGATCGCGGCAGTAAAATGCGGTCGGTCATGCAGGCCGTAGATGAGGTCTGATCTGGATGAAACTGAAGCAGAAGCCGAGCGGGTCGGGGCGCTGTTGCGGGGTGCGGTCATGGTTAGCCTGCCATTTTGTTTTTATGGGGTCATGGGCTTTGCGGATGACACATCTCCCACCGGTGCGGACATCTTGTCTTGCCGGTCAGGATTGCCGACTGTACAACATGTCCACAAGTAGAAATACATTTTAGTAGAAGATTGTGTACAAATCGTGAGGCGAGGCATGGCAGTCGGCCGTGGGAAAAAGGGCGCGCAGGATGCCAGAAAACATTACCCAGGTCAGCGATCGATGTCGGCTGGTTCCAGGCAAATGCTCACGGCGCTGAACCATCTTTTGCCGAAAGCCTCCATAATGTTGACCGCCAGTGTCGACCGCCATCAGTGGTGACCGTCACCAGCCTGTCGAGTTTGTTCCGCAGTATCTCTGGACAAGGAGGTTTTTACTGAGGCGTCACGATGATCAAGAGCACGGCACAGCAGTTCCCGTTGAGTGAGTCGC
The DNA here is from genome assembly GCF_057291635.1 of Pseudomonas sp. 1L-C-7-B-C1. Lineage (NCBI taxonomy): Bacteria > Pseudomonadati > Pseudomonadota > Gammaproteobacteria > Pseudomonadales > Pseudomonadaceae > Pseudomonas > Pseudomonas sp. 1L-C-7-B-C1. The sequence continues at coordinate 100,456 of NZ_JBXAWH010000016.1, forward strand.
AAATCGCATTGATCGCCCGGGCGCTGGCGGACAGCCGACGCTTTCGGATCCTGATTCAGATCGGCGACAGCGAACAGGCGCTGCCCTGCGCCGAAGTGCTGAAGGTCCATCCGGTCAGCGCCGCCACCGTTTCCCACCACACCAAAGAGCTCGAGCGCGCCGGCCTCATCGCCACCCTGCGCGAAGGCAAATACGCCAGTTTCATCATCCAGCGCGAAGTGCTCCACGCCTACGCTCGGCAGTTGATGCAGATCTAATACACCCCGTGCGATCTGCAAGACGCGGAGCGTCCGGGGCGGTGTGACCACGCGGAGCGTGGGAACAATCAGCATCTATGGTGAACAAACCGGCCTCTTCCCGGCTAAAGCCAGTCCTACAAGGGCACCGTGTGCAGTCAGTGGGATTGGCTCGGACTGTAGGACCGGCTTCAGCCGGGAAGCTTTTGCTTTGCTTCTGATCTGCTTTTGATCTTCATGCGCAAAAAGTCCAGACACCACAAATCGCGACTTGGGTGCAGGCCGAACGCAGACGACGCGCAGTGGGTCGAGCCGCATGGATGCGGCGAGAGCGCCGTCAGGACATGGATGTCCGTTCGGCGCGGGCCCACGGAGCGTCGTCGGAGTGAGGGAACCCTGAGGAACGAAGGGCCCAACCAGGAGCAGGCACTTTTGCTTACTTTTGGTGCTTTTCAAAAGTAAGTCGCCGAAGGCGAAACAGTCGGCCCCCAGGCCGACGCCCTTGATCTCCTCTGGATCTCGGCAGCCCCATTGAAAAAAGCCCTGACAACCCCTATGTCTTGAACAATCCCGCATCCGGAGTTCCCCATGTACCCAGACGTTCAGCTCTTCATCGATGGTCAATGGCGTGCCAGTGCAGACGGCCGCACCCTCGACGTCATCAACCCCGCCGACGGTGAAACCCTCGGCACCGTCGCCCATGCCGACATCGCCGATCTGGATCAGGCGCTCGCAGCGGCCGAGCGCGGCTTTGAAACCTGGCGCAGCACCCCGGCCTACGACCGCTACAAAATCATGCAAAAGGCCGCCAACCTGCTGCGCGACCGCGTCGACCACATCGCCAACATCATGACCCAGGAACAGGGCAAACCCCTGGCCGAAGCGCGCATGGAAACCCTGTCTGCCGCCGACATCATCGACTGGCTGGCCGAAGAAGGCCGTCGCGCCTATGGCCGACTGGTCCCATCGCGCAATGTCTCGGTGGAGCAGAAAGTCATCAAAGAGCCGGTCGGCCCGGTGGCGGCCTTCACGCCGTGGAACTTCCCGATCAACCAGGTAGTACGCAAACTGTCCTCGGCGCTGGCGGCCGGCTGCTCGATCATCGTCAAGGCCCCGGAAGAAACCCCGGCGTCGCCTGCCGAACTGGTCCGCGCGTTCGTCGATGCCGGCGTTCCGGCGGGCGTCATCGGCCTGGTATACGGCGACCCTGCACAGATTTCCAGCTACCTGATTGCGCACCCGACCATCAAGAAAGTCACCTTCACCGGTTCGACCCCTGTCGGCAAGCAACTGGCAGCGCTGGCCGGTCAGCACATGAAGCGCGCGACCATGGAGCTCGGCGGCCACGCCCCGGCGCTGGTGTTCGACGACGCCGATATCGACCTCGCCGCCCGCACGCTAGCCGGTGCCAAATTCCGCAATGCCGGGCAGGTCTGCGTGTCACCCACGCGGATTCTGGTTCAGCGCGGCGTGTTCGATGAATTCGTCGAGAAGTTCGTCGGCCACGCCCACGAGCTGAAAGTCGGCAACGGCCTGGAGCAGGGCGTGACCATGGGCCCGGTGGCCAATGAGCGTCGCATTCCGGCGTTGTCGGCGTTGATCAAGGACGCCAGCGACAAGGGCGCCAAGGTCCACGTCGGCGGCAAGGCCATCGAAGGGCCGGGCTACTTCTTCCAGCCCACTGTCCTCAGCGGCCTGACCACCGAAATGCGCATCATGAACGAAGAACCGTTCGGCCCGGTGGCGCTGCTGGTGCCGTTCGACACGGTCGAGGATGCCGTCAAGGAATCCAACCGCGTGCCGTTTGGTCTGGCGTCGTATGCGTTTACTTCGTCGATGAAAACCACCCACATCCTCAGCACCCGCATCGAAGCCGGCATGCTGTCGATCAACCACCAGGGCATCGGCCTGGTTGAAGTGCCGTTCGGTGGCATCAAGGATTCCGGCTACGGGTCCGAGGGCGGTACCGAAGCGATCGAGGCGTACCTGAACACCAAGCTGGTGACGGTGTTCAACGTTTAACGTCATGCTGCGGCGTTGAAAAAGAAGCCCACCGTCAGGTGGGTTCTTTTTTGGATTGTTGTTCGTACCCACGCTTTGCAAGGCGCGATCGAAGGCTGAATGCACGAGCTTCTTCGTGAGCAAGCTCACTCCCACAGGTTTGGGAAAATGACTGAGATCGCGAGTTGATCGGCGATCCTGTGGGAGCGAGCTTGCTCGCGAAGGCTTGCTCTCCCTCAAAGAAGAAAGTGGCTGACTGTTCCTACCCCTTCCTGATCAAGTTCAGTCCCACAGCCTCAGCGGCTGACACAGGTCCCAACACCTCGCTGAACTCCCGCCCACCCCGCGAACTCTGAACCCACAGATCACTTCCGATCCACGGGGACGAGTCATGGCGATCAGCGGCGTGCAGGCGGTAGCGGCGGACAGCAAAGGGGAGGTGTTCGAAACGGATCTTCCAGCCCGGCTCGATCGTCTGCCGTGGGGGCGGTTTCATACCTTGCTGGTGTTTGCGCTGGGCATCACTTGGCTGCTCGACGGGCTCGAGGTGACACTGGCGGGCTCGGTGTCCGGAGCCTTGAAAGACAGCCCGGTGCTGCACCTGACCAACGCCGACATCGGCCTGGCCGGCGGTGCCTATATCTGCGGCGCGGTACTGGGGGCGTTGTTCTTCGGCTGGCTGACCGACCGTCTCGGTCGGCGCAAACTGTTCTTCATCACCCTCGCGCTGTACATCACCGCGACTGCCGCCACGGCGTTCTCCTTCAGCCTCTGGAGTTTCCTGCTGTTCCGCTTTCTCACCGGGATGGGCATCGGCGGCGAATACACGGCGATCAATTCCACCATTCAGGAATTTACCCCGGCCCGGTTTCGCGGCTGGGTGGACCTGACCATCAACGGCACCTTCTGGATCGGCGCGGCCCTGGGCGCGGTCGGCTCCATCGTCCTGCTGGACGCGTCGTGGGTCGGCGCGGACATGGGCTGGCGCCTGTGTTTCGGCATCGGCGCGGTGCTGGGTCTGATCATTCTGCTGATGCGCCTGTGGCTGCCGGAAAGTCCGCGCTGGTTGCTGATTCACGGCCAGGGCGAGGAGGCGAGGGTGATTGTGGAAGGCATCGAAGAGCGCCTGCGCCAACAGGGCCACGACCTCTCCGCGCCAACGGGTCCGCCATTGCGTCTGCACGCCCGGGACCACACGCCGCTGAAAGAGATTTTCCACACGCTGTTCAACACCTACCGCCGTCGCGCCCTGGTGGGCCTGACGTTGCTGACCGCTCAGGCGTTCTTCTACAACGCCATCTTCTTCACCTACGCGCTGGTGCTCACCGAGTTCTACCAAGTGCCGTCGGCCTCCATCGGCTGGTACGTGCTGCCCCTGGCGCTGGGCAATTTCTGCGGGCCCTTGCTGCTCGGCCGGCTGTTCGATGTGGTGGGGCGGCGGGTCATGATCAGCCTGACTTACGCCGTCTCCGGGGTTTTGCTGACCGTCAGCGGCTATTTGTTTCAGCAGGGCATTCTGGACGTCACCCAACAGGCCATCGCCTGGATGATCATCTTCTTCTTCGCCTCGGCAGCGGCCAGTTCGGCGTACCTGACCGTCGCCGAAACCTTCCCGCTGGAGATCCGTGCACTGGCGATTGCGGTGTTCTATGCGTTCGGCACGGCGCTGGGTGGCATTGTTGGTCCAACACTGTTCGGCGAGCTGATCGACACCCACGAGCGCGGGCCGGTGTTCTTTGGGTACCTGATCGGCGCGGCGTTGATGTTGCTGGCCGCGGTGGTGCAGGCCATCTGGGGCGTGGCATCGGAAGGCAAATCCCTCGAAGAAGTGGCGCGGCCCTTGTCCCAGGCCCACGACTGACCCAAACACCCGGGCTGCGATTGGTCAGTTTTGTTCAATCACCGCCCGGCCGCACTTCGTACACTCACCTGACAGTCAATGACAGATGAGACGTGCAATGAACCTGATGATTTCCATGACGGCGTTCGCGCTGGCCGCGTCCATATCGCCGGGGCCGGTGAACGTCGTGGCGCTCAGCTCGGGTGCGCAGTTCGGCCTGATCGCCAGCCTGCGTCATGTGCTCGGCGCGACGGTGGGCTTCGTCGTGCTGCTGATGTTCACCGGGTTCGGGCTGCATGAAGTGCTGCAACGCTACTCGATGCTCACCGAGATCATTCGCTGGGCGGGGGTAGCGTTTCTGCTCTATCTCGCGTGGAAACTGGCCATGGACGACGGCCGCCTCGACGTTGCCAAACCGACCCGCGAGCCGTCTTTTCTGCACGGCGCGGCGATGCAGTGGCTGAACCCGAAAGCGTGGCTGGCGGCGGTGGCGGGGATGGGCGCGTTCGTGGCCGATGGTGAGGCGCGACTGATCGGTCTATTTGCGCTGATTTACTTTGTCGTGTGCTACCTGTCGGTGGGCTGCTGGGCCTACGCCGGTGCTTTTCTTGGCCCGTATCTGCGCAGTCCCCGACGCATCCGCGTGTTCAACCGCAGCATGGCGGCGCTGTTGGCAGGCTGCGCGGTGTCACTGTTTTACGTCTGAGCCCGTTCAGGTCCGGACACGCAAAAGTCCGATCACGGTTTGTACTGGCCCGGCGTCAGAGCCAGATGCTTTTTGAACGCCCGCTGAAAGTGCGCCTGATCGGCAAAGCCACTCTGCTGGGCAATGTCGGCGATGGGCTCGCCGCTGCGCAATTGCGCCTGGCCGTGCTGGATGCGCCGGTTGACCAGCCAGGCGTGCGGGGTCATGTGGTAATGCTGCTCGAACGCGCGAATCAGGTAGGCCTCGGACAGATTCGCCACCGCGCACAGGTCTTCCAGCCGAATCGGTTGCAAGTAATGCGCATCGATGAACCGCGCCACACGTGCGACCTTGGGATTGGGCCGTCTCGGTGTCAGCGCCGAGCCGCCCAGACGCTGTTCGACCCGCGTGAAGAACCCGACCGCGGCCTCCTGTTTTGCCAGCGTCTCCAGCTGCGAATCCACCAGCCGCCGATGCAGCGCCAGCAGCCCGTCGAACAACAGCGGATCACGACTGTGGGTGGTCGGATACCCCCGAAACACGCCGCCGTTGTTGACCCCGCAATCCTGCTGCAGCGCGCCCAGCCATTGCGCGTTGACGTACAGCATCAGGTAGGACCACGGCTGATCGTCGATGGGATTGCAGGCGTGGACCTCGCCGGGGTTCATCACCACAACGGTGCCGGCGGCGATGGTCTGGGTGGTTTTCTCGTGCAGGTAGGTGCTTTGCCCGGCGGTGATTGCGCCGATGGAGAACACCTCGTGGGAATGACGGGAATAACAGACCTTGCGGCCGTCGTCGATGGAGCGCGCTTCAATGAACGGCAGCTGCGCGTCCCGCCAGAACACCGGTTGATCAAGACGTTTCACCGGGTTCTGGCAGGTCATCTCAACTCATCCCTTGTCGCGTTTGCAGCTGTGAAAGAGGTCCAGCGCCGGCTGGTATTCCGTGCTGGTAACGCCGAGCAAGCCTAGCACCGAATGAAACACATAGTCATGGCTCAGGTCCGGCTGGTCTTGCCTGGCGGCCAGGCAGGTGCGATCGACGCCGGCGTCTTCCAGGGTCGAGTGGCCAAACCACATCACCATCGGCACGTGGGTCTGGGCGGTCGGAGCGATGGCGTACGGCGCGGCGTGCAAATAGATGCCGTTTTCACCGAGGGATTCGCCGTGGTCCGAGACGTAGATCATCGAGGTATCGACCTTGTCCTGATTGCGCTTAAGCAGTTCGATGGTCTGGGACAGGAAATGGTCGGTGTAGAGAATGGTGTTGTCGTAGACGTTTTTCAGCTCGTCGGACGTGCAACTGCCCAACTGATTGGTGTGGCAAACCGGCGTAAAGCGTTCGAGGCTTTTGGGGTAGCGATCGTAGTATTCCGGACCGTGGCTGCCATCGGAATGGAGGACGATGATGGCGTTGTCCTGCAGCGAATCGATGTAGTCCTGCAAGCCCACCAGCAGCGATTCGTCGAGGCAATTCTGACCATCGCAGAACGGGCTCGGCTGATTTTTCGGAATGTCGCGGTGGGGCACGCGCAGGCAGGTGCCTTTGCAATCGCTGTTGTTGTCCAGCCACAGCACTTTCAGACCGGCGCGCTGAAGCATGTCCAGCAGACCCTCGTAGGTCTTGCCCTTTTTGTCGCTGTAATCAGTGCGCGGAAACTTCGAAAACATGCACGGCACTGACACGGCGGTTGACGTGCCGCACGAGGCCACGTGGGTGAAGTTGAGAATGTCCTGCTTCTTCAGCTCCGGGTTGGTCTCCCGCCCGTAACCGTTGAGAGAGAAGTGATCGGCGCGGGCCGTTTCGCCGACGACAAAGATCATCAGGCTCTTTCTCGGCCGCTGTTGCGCCTGCGGGCTGAGCGCAGCGTCGGCGCCGACGGTCTGGATGTTCAGCGTCTCCTTGATGGCGACGGTCTGCTTGGTCAGCTTGCCAATGGCGTAGAGGTAGTTGGTCGGGTTGATGAAGTGGGTGAGCTTGTCTTCGTCGCGAAATATCGGCGCATAGGTCGAGTAGAAGGGTCCGACGGCAGTGGCGATCACCAGCAGACAGCCGGTGCACACCAGCACTTTGTTGACCAGCCCGGGCAATACGCGGCGGTAGGTCACCGGCACCCGCCAGATCAGTGCGATCGGCAGCACGCCCAGCAGTCCCAGGTAGAGAAACAGCTTGCCGCTCAACAGGGCCTGGGCCTCACCGGGGTTGGTCTCGATCACGTTTTCCATCATCGTCGTGTCGATGCTGATGCCGTAGGTGTTCATGAAATACGCCGCGGCCGCCGAGCACAGCGCAACCAGACTCAGCACCGGCTTGAGCGTCGCGCGAAACGAAAAAGGCGTGAGCAGCAGGGTGATCGCAGCCCACAGCAGGAGGGCAAACGACACATAAAACGCGATGGCTTTGACGCCTTGTAACTGCGCCAGATCAACCAATGCGCGCCAGGTCGCCAGGTTGTAAAACAGCACCAGACACAGGGAAAACAGCATCACCAGACGAGTAGACGTGACCGGTTTGACCATCGGATTCATTTCCATATCAGGGGCCGCGCAGTGCCTGGCGTGCGGATGCAGCAGGCAATTCCATCCTTAGTGCCGAGACGTGAGTGCCGAGACGTGCGGTGAGTCAGTCAATGGCTGCCGGGAGGGTAGGCGGGACAGACCGCGCGGAGTTTTCCAAAACGATTGTGAAGGCTTCGTGAAATCCCAGAGGCGCTTGTTTCCGGGGCGCGAAAAGCAGTTTTTGCAGGCCGGGGTGGGCTTGCGACCGCTTGCTGTCACTGCCCGGCGATGACCCTGTCCACGGTGCCGTTCTGCTTGAGTCGGGCGAACGCGGCGGTGATCCGCTGCACCGTCTCATCCGGGGTACTGGCGCTGAGGGCGACGTACAGACCTTTGGACAGCTCGCCGAGGGTAAAGACGCTTTCCAGGTCCTCATAGGCAATGTGTAAATCGGCGCATTGCTCCCGCGCCTCGCGTTCGGGCATGGGAATCAGCTCGACTTGGCCGCTGATGAGTTTGCGCAGGTTGTCGAGGTTATTGGCCGACACCACCATCCTGCTGAAACCCTTGCCCTCCAGGTACTGCTGGCGCGAATCGTCGCGCACCACGCCGACGGTGTAGTGACTGGCGTCCTGCAAATCCGTGACCAGCACATCGCGGCGCTTGCGGAGTTTGTAGAACGAAGGCATGACGTGTTCAAGCTCGCCGACCCACTTGAACAGCCCTTCGCGCGCACTGCTGCGAATCATCGGGTAGATGAGCACGTTTGCTTCCAGGCGCGCGATGTCGTAGGCCCGTGCCCAGGGGTAGAGGGCCATGTGGTAGTCGGTGATGCCGGCGTGGGCGAGGGTCATCTCGACGACTTCACTGGCGACCCCGACCACCTTGTCGCCGTCAAGCGCGCTGTAGGAAGAGTCCTCGGTCACCACTTGCAGCGGCGTGGCGTCGGCGTTCAGGCACACGAACAGCATCAGGAAAGTGGCCAGAACACTGTGCTGACAATGAATTTTTCCCATGGCATCCCTCTCGGTTCAGATCACACAGCGGTCCCGGCCCTGGCTTTTCGCCCGGTACAGTGCCCGGTCGGCACTCTGCAGCAGTTGATCGAAGTGCTCCATGTTCGCCGGGTCGAGCTCGGCCACGCCGATGCTCAAGGTCACGAAAGGCGAGACCGGTGAAGCGCTGTGGACCAGTTGTTGTCGGGCCAGCAGGCCGCGCAGGCGATCGGCCGAGGCCAGCGCCTGCTGCTCATCCTGGCCCGGCAGCAGCACGGCGAATTCTTCGCCGCCGAGCCGCGCCACCAGTTCGCCGGAACGCGAAAACAGCGCGCTCATGGCCAGCGCCACATCGCGCAGGCATTGATCGCCCCGCGCATGGCCGTAGGTGTCGTTGTACAGCTTGAAAAAATCGATGTCGCACATCAGCACCGACAGCGGCTGGCGATGACGCAAGGCGCGGTTGAATTCCAGCTCCTTGAGCTCGTCGAAATGGCGGCGGTTGGCGAGCCCCGTGAGGGGATCGAAGCGGGTCAGCGCTTCAAGTCGCGTGTTGGCAGCCTTGAGCTGTGCGGTGCGCTGCTCGACCAGTTCGGCGAGTTGATCGCGGCTGGCGGCGAGGGCGACTTCATCGTGGGCCTGACGCTCCAGGTGCGCGGCCAGTTTGTCCTGCAGGTCATTGACGCCCGCTTCCAGCAAGTCAAGTTCGTCGCCCCCCTTGCCGCGCCGTTCCAGGGTCAGGTGGGTCTTGAGGTTGAGCGGCGTCAGGTGCTCGAGGTGCCGGGCAATGCGCCGCACGTGCAGGGTCACCGAGCGGTTGAACATGCCCATGATCACCCCGGCCAGCGCCAACGATTGGATGATTTGAGTGAGCATGATGATCGCGACTTCTTTCCAGAGGCGTTTCCACAGCAGGCTCTCGTCGCCTTCAATGGTCAGCTCGCCCACCACTTCGCTGGCGCCGGGATAGGGCGCGACGGTCAGCTGCCGATGCAGCGCCGGGGCGCGAATCGAGCCGGTGTGGCCGGGGTGCTGGCGTTCGAGGATTTCAGGGGCGCGACCGGGCCGCAGGACCTTCAGCTGTACCCGACCCACCGGCGCCGCCGTGGCGACGCTGTCGATCTGGGTCTGCAGCGCCTGGTCATCCATTTCCCACACGGCCTTGGACAGCGTGCCCTGAAACACCTGATCGATCAGGGTCAGCTCGGCATTCATGTTCGCCAGGTTGGTGTTCCAGGCGAACCAGGTGCGCACCAGCACCGTTGCGACCGTGAACAGCACGCAAAACGCCAGCGTTGCCAGCACCAGACGCCGCGCGAGCGACCCGGTGCGCTGTCCGGTGCGCGGGGTGGGGCGGGTCTTGCCGGGCGGGTCAGAAGGCGTTTCGCGCTGCATGCTCATTGCCACTTGCGCGCGATGGCGTCGTAGGTGCCATTGGCGCGAATCGTCTCCAAGGCTTTCTGAAACAGCTGCACCGTGGCATCGGGCGTTCCCGTGCTGAACGCCATGTTGAAGCCGCCGGCTTCCTCCAGCTCTTTTATACGCAGGGATTGCACCAGGTTTCGGGCCGGGTCATCACCCACTTGCCGGGCGAGGTAGTAAGCGTTGAGCTCGTCGGAAATCCACAGGTCGACGTGGCCGGTCTGCAGTTTCTGGTAATTGAATTCGTAGCGGTTGCTCGATTGCAGCTGATGGCCGATCTCGAACGTGCGCGCCATCAGATACTGCTCGCCAACATCTTCATTGACCGTCGCGGTCTGCCAGTCCCGGGCATCGTCCAGGCTCAGCAACGTAACGGGATGGCTGGCGGACGAATAGAGAAACCAGCGCGACGCGGCGATGGTGCCGACCCACTTGAACAGATGCTCGCGCTCGGCGGTGCGAGTGATGGAGTAAATCAACACATTGGGCGTGTGCAGCGCCAGATCATATGCCCGTGCCCAGGGCATGGACTGAATGGAGGCCTGCACATTGACCTCCTTCAACACCGCCTGAACCACCTCGGTGCTCATACCGGTGAGCACCCCGTCGCGAGTCATGTTGTAGGGCGGCAGTTCTTCGGTGACTACGTGAATCTCGGCATGAAGCGCGTCTGAGTTAATCGATTCAGCTCCCGACGCGCCCGTCCCCATGCACAGCAACAGCGCCATACACAGTGCGCTGCCCAGTGAGTGAATGAGCGAATGGAGTGTCATCGATAACTACCTCATGGGTGCAAAAGCGACCGATTCCGGGCCCTGAATAACCCGGCGCAACCGTCACCGACTGCCTTGCACATTGGGATATCGGCTGAATAATCCGTCACTTGAGACGGCTTCCTGCCGGTCATCCTAACAGCTTGCACAGACAAATCCGGGTTCCCCCACTGCCGCGCGCCACCTCACACAAAGTTCCCGACCGCCAGACAAAGCACATCGCGCGGCAACCACTCATTTCCAGTGACCGGACGGGCCTCTTCCCGGCTAAAGCCGGTCCCACTCAGGCGCTGCGTACAGTCCAGAAATGCCAGCGTCTGGCCTGGCGTCTTCCCGGCTGAAGCCGGTCCTACTCAGGCGCTGCGTACAGTCCAGAAATGCCAGCGTCTGGCCTGGCGTCTTCCCGGCTGAAGCCGGTCCCACTAAAAAGCCGCGTGCAGTCAGTGGGACCGGCTTCAGCCGGGAAGCCTTTGATCTGCTTTTGATCTTCGTACACAAAAAGTCCAGACACCGCCAAACGCGACTTGGGTGCAGGCTGAACGCAGGTTTTGCGGAGTGGGCCGAGCCGCATGGATGCGGCGAGAGCGCCGTCAGGACATGGATGTCCGTTCGGCGCGGGCCCACGGAGCAAGACCGGAGTGAAGGAACCCGACGGAGGAGGGCCAAACCAGGAGCTGGCACCCTTGGTTACTTGGGGTGCTTTTCCAAGTAACTCGCCGAAGGCGAAACCCTCTGCCGTTAGGCAGAGCTGTGGCGTTGTGCCACACCCCTCTGAGATGGCTCTATTGACCTGGATCAATCCCGTAGGAAACGTCTGTAGGAAAAATACCCCGCACCCCGACGAGTCCTCAACATGCCCGGTCCCCTCGACTTCCTCAAACACCCCCTGGCCAAAGACATCAGTCTGATCCTCCTGATCAAACTCGTCCTGCTCATGGGCATCCGCAGCGTCTGGTTCGACGCCCCGGTCGAAATCAAGGACGACGGCGTGCAAACCGGCCTGCATGTACTGGGCACCCCACCCGCACCCTCTGAGAAAAGCCCAAAATGATATCGGAATCAGTCGTCGACCTCTCCCGGCTGCAGTTCGCGATGACCGCGCTGTACCACTTCCTGTTCGTCCCGTTGACCCTCGGCATGACCTTCCTGCTCGCCATCATGGAATCGGTCTACGTCATGACCGGCAAGCAGGTCTACAAAGACATGACGAAGTTCTGGGGAAAACTGTTCGGCATCAACTTCGCCCTCGGCGTCACCACCGGCCTGACCATGGAATTCCAGTTCGGCACCAACTGGGCCTACTACAGCCACTACGTCGGTGACATCTTTGGTGCCCCACTGGCCATCGAAGGCATGATGGCGTTCTTCCTCGAATCGACCTTTATCGGCCTGTTCTTCTTTGGTTGGGACCGCCTGACCCGCGTCCAGCACCTGACAGTCATCTGGCTGGTGGCGATCGGCTCGAACATGTCGGCGCTGTGGATCCTCATCGCCAACGGCTGGATGCAGAACCCGGTCGGCGCCGAGTTCAACTTCACCACCATGCGCATGGAACTCACCAGCTTCAGCGACCTGCTGTTCAACCCCGTCGCCCAGGTCAAGTTTGTCCACACCGTGGCGTCCGGCTACGTCACCGGCGCGATCTTCGTCCTGGCGATTTCCAGCTGGTACTTGCTCAAGGGCCGCGACATCGCCTTCGCCCGGCGCTCGTTCGCCATCGCCTCGGCATTCGGCATGGCCTCGATCCTGTCGGTGATCGTGCTGGGTGATGAATCCGGCTACGAAATCGGCGACGTGCAGAAAACCAAACTGGCCGCCATCGAAGCCGAATGGGAAACCGAGCCGGCCCCCGCGGCGTTCACCCTGTTCGGCTTGCCCAACCAGGCCGAGCAGCGCACCGACTACGCGGTCAAGATTCCCTACGTGATGGGCATCATTGCCACCCGCTCGGTGGACAAGCAGGTCACCGGCATCAAGGACCTGGTCCGCGAACACGAAGGCCGCATCCGCAACGGCATGACCGCCTACGACTTGCTCGGCCAACTGCGCGGCGGGGACAAGAGCGAGCAGACCCTCGACGCTTTCAATGCGGTGAAAAAGGACCTCGGCTACGGCCTGTTGCTGAAGAAGTACACCGACAAGGTCGTCGACGCCAGCGAGCAACAGATCAAGCAGGCCGCGCTGGACTCGATCCCGCAGGTGGCGTCGATCTTCTGGACCTTCCGCGTGATGGTGCTCAGCGGGATGCTCATGCTGCTGTTGTTCGCCTGTGCCTTCTGGGCGTCGGCGCGCAAGAACGAGACCCGCAAGCGCTGGCTGCTCAAGTGGGCGCTGTTCAGCCTGCCGCTGCCGTGGATTGCCACCCAGACCGGCTGGTGGGTCGCCGAACATGGCCGTCAGCCCTGGTCCATCGGCGAAGTGCTGCCCGTGCACCTGTCGGCCTCGACCCTGTCAGCGGGGGATGTGCTCGGTTCGATTGTGGCGCTGGTCGGCTTCTACACCGTCCTGCTGATCATCGAGATGTACCTGATGATCAAGTTCGCACGGCTCGGTCCGAGCAGCCTGCACACCGGTCGCTATCACTTCGAGCAAGCCGCGCAGGGCAACGCTGCTCACGCCAAACAACCGGCCCTGGCCTGAGGACTCACCGATGTTCGATTACGAGACACTGAAAATGATCTGGTGGGTGCTGGTCGGCGTGTTGCTGATCGGCTTCGCCCTCACCGATGGCTTCGACCTGGGCGCAGCGATGCTGATGCCTTACGTCGGGCGCAGCGACACCGAGCGGCGTGTGGTCATCAACACCATCGCCCCGCACTGGGACGGCAATCAGGTCTGGCTGATCACCGCCGGCGGTGCGCTTTTTGCCGCATGGCCACTGGTCTACGCCGCGGCGTTCTCGGGTTTGTACTGGGCGCTGCTGCTGGTGCTGTTTGCGCTGTTCGTGCGCCCGGTGGGGTTCGATTACCGCAGCAAGCTGGAAAACACCCGCTGGCGGCAGAGCTGGGACTGGGGCCTGTTCATCGGAGGCGTGGTGCCGTCGCTGGTCTTCGGCGTGGCGTTTGGCAACCTGTTGCTGGGCGTGCCGTTCCAGTTCGACGACACCCTGCGTTCCAGTTATCAGGGCAACTTCTGGCAGCTGTTGAGCCCGTTTGGCCTGCTGGCCGGCGTGGTCAGCCTGAGCATGCTCGGCCTGCACGGCGGCAGCTGGCTGATGATGCGCACCGAAGGGGCCATTGCCCAACGCTCCCGCCGTGCGGCCCAGTGGTTGTCGCTCGTGTTCTTGCTGTCGTTCATCGGGGCCGGCGTGTGGCTGTTGCTCGGCGGCATTCAGGGCCTGGCGATCACTTCGGCGTTCGATGCTGGCGCTGCGCTAAACCCGCTGGCGAAAACCGTGACGGCCAGCAACCACGGCTGGCTGGGGAATTATCAGCAGCACCCGCTGACGGTCGTCGCACCGTTGTTGGGGATTTTCGGTGGCTTGCTGGCCTTGCTCGGCGCCAGTGCGGGGCAGGGCAGAACGGCATTCCTCGGCAGCAGCCTGGGCATCGTCGGCGCGTTGTGCACCGCAGGTTTCGCGCTGTTCCCGTTCGTCATGCCGTCGAGCCTGGACCCGGCGTCAAGCCTGACCGTGTGGGACGCTGTTTCCAGCCATAAAACCCTGATGATCATGCTGATCGCGGCGTCGATCTTCGTGCCGCTGATCCTCTGCTACACGCTTTGGTGCTACGCGAAGATGTGGGGCAAGGTCACCACCGCGCACATCGACCACAACCCCCACGGCCTGTACTGAGCCGCGCTTTAGAGGAGAGACAAACATGTGGTATTTCGCTTGGATTCTCGGCGTGTTGCTGGCCTGCAGCTTCGGCATCATCAACGCGCTGTGGCTGGAGTCGTCCGACGCCGCAGCGCTGGAGAGCGGCCGTGACCGCTGAAGCGCTGAGCGCGCCCCTCAGGCAAGCCATCGGCCGGGCATTGTCCCTGCTGATGGCCGTGCCGCTCAGCCTGGTGTTGCTGATTCATCCGGCGTCGATGCTCGACGCCAACGGCCATTATTCCCACAGCCTGCTGATGCTGATCATGTGGGGCGTGGCCGGGGGCTTCGTCCACGGCGTCGGTTTCGAGCCGCGGGCGATGGCCTGGCGGGTGGTGTTTCACCCGCTGCTGGCCTGGGCGCTGATGGCCTTGGGTTTTGGGATGTGGCTGACGGCGCGGCAGTGGCTTTAGGTCCTTCATAAGGCAGCTGCAGCGTTGGCCTTCTTCACGGCGGGCACGATGGACAGCGCGATCAACGCGGCAATCGCGCACAACAGGCCGGAGATGAAGAACGCCGGCAGGTAGGTGGCGAAATGCGTGCGCGTCCAGCCGGCGCCGAAGGCGGCAAACGCTGCACCCAGCTGATGCCCGGCGAACACCCAGCCAAACACGATATTGGCGCGTTCTGCGCCAAATCGCTGGGCGGTCAGCTTTACGGTTGGCGGCACCGTGGCGATCCAGTCGAGCCCGTACAACAGGGCAAACACCGACAGCCCGAACACGGTGAAATCCAGAAAGGGCAGCAGCACCAGCGACACGCCGCGAAAGCCGTAGTACCAGAACAGCAGCCAGCGGTTATCGAAGCGGTCCGACAGCCAGCCGGAGCCGATGGTGCCGAAGAAGTCGAAAATTCCCATCACTGCCAGCATTCCGGCTGCCGTCGTCGCGGCCAGGCCGTAATCGCCGCACAGGCTGATGAAGTGGGTCTGAATCAGGCCGTTGGTGCTGGCGCCGCAGATGAAGAACGTCATGAACAGCACCCAGAACGTCCAGGTTTTCGACACGTCGCGCAGCACCCGCAGCGGCGTGATCAACAGCTGAATGAACGTCTGGCTGCTCTCGGCAACGGGTTGAATGTCCTCATCGCCATAGAGCGGCAGCTGCAGATCGGCAGGGCGATTGCGCATCAGTGCCAGCACCGCGACACCGGCAATGAAGATGGCTGCGCAGATGCATGTCAGCGCCGTGCGCCAGCCGAAATGCTCGGTCATGTTCGCCAGCAACGGCATGAACACCAACTGGCCCGTGGCAGAACTCGCCGACAGTAAACCCATCGCCAGCCCGCGACGCGCGGAGAACCAGCGCGTCGCGACGGTGGCGCCGAGCACCATCGCCGTCAGCCCCGTGCCGAAGCCGACCACCACGCCCCAGAGCACGACCAATTGCCAGAACTGCGTCATGAACAGCGATAACACCATGCCGCTGGCCACCAGTGTCAGGGCCGTCAGCACCACTTTGCGCACGCCGAAGTGGTTCATGAACGCGGCTGCAAAGGGGCCGACCAGCCCGAACAGGGCAAAGCGTATCGCCAGCGCCGAAGAAATCTCGGCGGTGTCCCAGCCGAATTCCGCTTGCAGCGGCCGGATGAACACCCCCGGCGCGCCCACTGCACCGGCCATCACCAGCATGGTCAGGAAAGTGACGGCCAGAATGACCCAGCTGTAATGGACACGGCGACGCGACAGCGAAGCCGCCAGAACGGACGAAACCATGGAAATTCACCAGAGAACGGAGTAGTTGGATGATGGGTGTACTTCAATATGAACGCTCAGCCATCGTGCTTCCGTCAAGGGGATATTTCTGAATGTTGCAGATACCTGGACGTTCAGCCTTTCAAGTGGCCCAGGGAGCACGTTTTCACGGTCAGCATTTCACCCGGTGAAACGGTGGATTGCCTTTTCTGGTGATTCTCCAATCCAGCGGTCAGGCCCACTATTCATTCCACCAGCGCGGCTCACCATTGCGGCACAGCCGCCCCACGCTGAGTTGATTCACTTGCCCAGGAGCCCACCCCATGACCGCCATCACGCTCTATCACTTCCCGTTGTCCGGCCACTCCCACCGCGCCGAGCTGATGTTGTCGCTGCTGGGCCTTGATCCGAAGATCCAGTTTGTTGATCTGGCCAAGGGCGAACAGAAAAGGCCGGAATTCCTGGCCATCAACGCTTTCGGCCAAGTGCCGGTGATCGACGACAACGGTGTCATCGTCGCCGATTCAACCGCAATTCTTGTGTATCTGGCTAAGAAGTACGACCCGTCGGGCCGCTGGTTGCCGAATGATCCCGAGGGCGCGGCGCAAGTACAGCGCTGGTTGTCTGCCGCGTCTGGCGCGATTTATCTGGGCCCGGCGCGGGCGCGTCTGATCACGGTGTTCGGCGCGGGCTTCGATCCGAAAGACACGGTCCAGCGTGCCCATGACGCCCTGCTCGTGATCGATCAGCACCTGAGCGGCCGCGAATTCCTCGCCACCGATCACGCCACCATCGCCGACGTCGCCGCCTACAGCTACATCGCCCACGCGCCGGAAGGCAATGTGTCGCTGGACGAATACGCCAACGTGCAGGCATGGCTGGCGCGCATCGAGAACCTGCCGGGCTTCACGCCCATGCCGCGCACGGCAGCAGGGCTGGTCAAGTAATCATCCGGGATTCCAGGGAGTTCGCGCCATGAACGAGATTCGCACTGAAACAGCATCGCCATGGCATTCCGGCGAGCGCGCTCTGCAGGCCAAAGTCGGCGTCGCAGAACGCATGGAAACCTTGGGCAAGCGCGTCATTCGCGACTATATGCCCGATCAGCACCGTGAGTTCTACGAGCACCTGCCGTACCTGATCATCGGCGCCGTGGACGCTCAAGGCTGGCCGTGGGCGAGCGTGCTGGACGCCCAGTCAGGTTTTATCCATTCACCCGATGCCAAGCGGCTGGACATCACCCGGCTTCCCGATGCCGAAGACCCGGTCGGCGGCGGATTTGCGCCGGGCGCCGCGTTGGGCATGCTCGGCATCGACTTGCACACCCGCCGTCGCAACCGCCTCAACGGCCACATCAGCGACGTCCGGGAAAACGGTTTCTCGGTGAGCGTCGAGCACTCGTACGGCAATTGCCCGCAGTACATTCAACTACGGGCGCTGAAGCAGGTGCCGCTCAACCCTGTGGCGGAGCGTTCCCCGGCGCAGCGATTGACCGCACTGGATGACGCCGCGATCGCGACCATTCGTGGCGCTGACACCTTCTTTGTCGCCAGTTATGTCGACCTTGAGGGCGCGAGGCCCCATCGTTCGGTGGACGTGTCCCACCGTGGCGGCCAGGCGGGGTTCGTGCGGGTGGAGGGCGACGTGCTGACCATCCCGGATTTCGCCGGCAACCTGTTTTTCAATACCCTGGGCAATTTCCAGGTCAACCCCAGAGCAGGTCTGCTGTTTGTTGATTTCCAGACCGGCGATCTGCTGCAGGTGGCAGGCACTGTCACGTTAATCCTCGACGGGCCGGAAATCGCGGCGTTTCAAGGCGCCGAACGGCTCTGGCAGGTGCGGGTGGAGCAGGTGGTGCGTCGGCCGGCGGCGTTGCGCTCGCGCTGGGAATTCGAGGGTTGGTCGCCGAACAGCCTGATGACTGGCGACTGGCAGCAGACCGCCGCCCGTTTGCAGGCCGATGCCCTGCGCGATCAATGGCGGCCGATGCGGGTGACGCGGATCGAGGACGAAAGCGACGGCATTCGTTCGTTCTATCTCGAGCCTGCCGACGGCGCCGGGTTGCCCGCGTTCAAGGCCGGGCAGCACCTGCCGCTGCGGCTGGCGCTCCCCGGATCGCAGGAAAGTCCTACGCGGCCATTGATCCGGACCTACAGCCTGTCCAGCGCGCCGTCCGACGGATTCTTTCGCATCAGCGTCAAGCGCGACGGCCAAGCTTCGGCGTACCTGCATGACCACGTCAGCGTCGGCGATCTGCTCCAGGCGCGGGCGCCCCAGGGCAGTTTCGTGGTGGACCCGCAAGAGCGCCGGCCATTGGTGCTGCTGGGTGCGGGGATTGGCGTCACGCCCATGCTGTCGATGCTGCGAGAAGTCATCTACGAAGGCAAACGCGTGCGAGGAGGGCGGCCGACCTGGTTCATTCAGAGTGCACGTCGTCTGACCGACCTGGCGTTTCGGGAAGAAGTGGACACACTTATTGCAAAGGCTGGCGATCAGCTAACAGCGATCCGTGTGCTGAGCCAGCCGGAAACGTCGGCGCGAGTGGGTGAAGATTTCCAGCTGACCGGCCGTATCGACCTCGACCTGCTTAAGGCGCTGCTGCCGTTCGACGATTTTGATTTCTATGTGTGCGGGCCGGCCGCGTTTACCCAAGCGATCTACGACGGCCTGCGCGGCCTGCACATTCGCGACGAGCGCATCCATGCCGAGACGTTCGGCCCGTCCAGCCTGAAGCGCAGCGGCGATTCCCGAGCGATCGCCTTTGAGCAACCACCCGCCGCCACCGAAGCGGTGCCGGTGGTGTTCGAACGCTCCGCCAAGGAGGCGCGCTGGCAACCCGCCGGCGGCACGCTGCTCGAACTGGCCGAAAGCCGCGGGCTCAGCCCGGAATTCAGCTGTCGCGGCGGATCCTGTGGCACCTGCAAGACCCGGCTCGTCAGTGGCCAGGTGCATTACCCGGTCCCGCCCGCTGAAAGGCCGGCGCCGGACCACGTGCTGATCTGCTGCGCAGTCCCGGCTTCAGGGCCGTTGGTGCTCGATCTGTAACCATCCATGCGTGTGCGGGAGAGACGGCGATGAACCCATGGCCAGCGTTCGAGAAAGATGAAACCCCGATGCCTTACCAGGCCACCGAGCAGGAGATCTCCTGGTTGTTGCCGCAGTCGCTGGCGTCCCTGGCCGGCGAGCTTGCGGCGAGCCACGAGCCCATCGACACGCCAGCGACGTTGCGGCTGTTCATGTGGGTGCGTTCGGTGTCGGCCTTCAAACGATCACCCTGAGGCCGCGTGCGATGGGCGATGGGCACGGTCCCGTGACTGTGCCGGTTTTGCGGCTTATGGTTGTAATGTCCCAACGTCTGGAAGGATGATGTGCGCCGGTTTGCTTACCGTTCGCAGCGACTCACCGGCAGCTCCTCTTTTCATGGGATGGCTGCCCTCTGCCGTGCGGCGCTCGTTGCCCTTCACAAGGACGTTCATCTTGATCACCCGCAGAACCCTCATTGGCGCATCGTTGCTGGTCGTGCCTTCGCTGCTGAGCCTTCCCTCGTTCGCTGCCGAACGACGGCCCGAGCCGTCTTCGGACCGGATCATCCAGCAACAGCTGGCCGACCTCGAACATCGTCATGGCGGCCGGCTGGGTGTCGCTATTTTGAATACGGCCAGCCAGCGCCTGATCAGCCATCGCGGCGATGAACGCTTTGCCCTGTGCAGCACCTTTAAATGCCTCGCCGCCGCCTGCGTGCTGTCGCGGGTCGATCAAAAGCAGGAGGACCTTGCGCGGCGCATCGCTTATTCCGCCGAGCAACTGGTGCCGTATTCACCCACCACCGAGCTGCACGTGGGCGGGCAGGGGCTGAGCGTCGGTTCACTGTGCGAGGCAGCGATGACGCTGAGCGACAACACGGCGGCCAACGTGCTGCTCGACAGCCTGGGCGGCCCTGATGCGTTGACCGCCTGGCTGCGATCGATCGGTGACACACAAACCCGCCTCGACCGGCGTGAGCCAGAGCTGAATGAAAACCGGCCGGGTGACCCGCGCGACACCACGACGCCCGTCGCCATGCTGCACACCCTGAACACCCTCGTTCTGGGCAGTGAGCTAACGCTGCCGTCCCGCGATCAACTGACAGCGTGGTTGGTGAACAACCAGACCGGTGACAAGAAACTGCGCGCCGGCTTGCCTGCCCATTGGCGTGTGGGCGATAAGACCGGCTCCGGCGCCAACAATGCCAGTAACGACGTCGCCGTGATCTGGCCCGGCGACCGGTCGCCCATCTTTGTCACGGCTTATTACACCGGCTCCAAGGCCAGCGGTGATCAGATCAATGTGCTGATGGCCGACATCGGGCGTCTGGCTGCTGCGGTGTAAAGGGCGAGCGTCCAGGTGTATCGCGGCGAGTCGTAAGATCTCGATACACATTGCCGCCATGAATCTGCCATTCGCCACAGACGGCGGGCTCCTGCCTACGCCCCATGACGGCGCTGCGCCGCTCCTGCGGTGCCCCATGCCTTGGGTAATTGCGACAAAATGCTCGCCTTTGCGCGGACATGTGGCGCATTGACATTAAATTCCCTTCCGCTAGACAACTTCAGCCGCAGCCAGCAAAACCGGGCGTTCCAGTTTTACAACCTGTAGGAAAAAGCTGACAGACGCCTCCGTTTTTGCGCGCGGTCTCAAGACTGTCATCAAACAGAAATGTTTCCAGTTTTAAATCTGCCTCGGGTCTTCAACTGTGACCACACACACAAAATTCTCTTGTTGAGGTATTGCCGTGATTCTGCTGACTAAAAAACGCCTGTCGCTTCTGATGGCTTCGATGTGCCTGTCGGGTATGGCACACGCCGTTGATGTGACGGGCGCTGGTTCGAGTTTCGTATTCCCGGTTATCTCCCAGTGGTCGCAGGACTACAGCAAAACTGCTGACAATCGCGTCAACTACCAGTCGATCGGTTCGGGTGGCGGTATCGCCCAGATCAAGGCTGCCACCGTAGACTTCGGCGCGTCCGACGCCCCGATGTCCGCTGAAGACCTCAAGGCCGGCGGCCTGGGTCAGTTCCCAAGCGTGATCGGCGGTATCGTTCCGGTCGTCAACATCGAAGGCGTGAAAGCCAACGACCTGAAACTGAGTGGCCAGGTCCTCGCCGACATCTTCCAGGGCAAAATCACCAAGTGGAACGATCCTGCAATCGTCGCAATGAACTCGGGTGTAAAGCTGCCTGAGACCACCATCACTGTCGTTCACCGTTCGGACGGCTCGGGCACTTCCTTCAACTTCACCAGCTACCTGACCAAAGTCAGCGAAGCATGGAAATCCGGTCCAGGCACCGGCTCCGCCGTTCAATGGCCAGTGGGCGTGGGCGGCAAGGGTAACGAAGGTGTGGCGGCTTACGTAAAACAGATCAAGGGCTCGATCGGTTACGTTGAATACTCCTACGCCACCAAAAGCGATATCGCTTTCACCCAGCTGAAGAATGCCGCCGGCAAGGATATCAAGCCTGACGCCAAAGCCTTCGCCGCTGCTGCTGACACCGCTGACTGGGCCAACGCCAAAGACTTCAACCTGATCATGACCAACGCCCCGGGCGAGAAAGCATGGCCGATCACCGCGACCACCTGGATCATCATGTACAAGCAACCGAAGAACGCCGAGAAAAGCGCTGCTGCTTTCGACTTCTTCAAATGGTCCCTGGAAAAAGGTCAGAGCGCCGCTGAAAAACTGGAATACGTCCCTCTGCCTGCCTCGCTGGTCAGCAAGATCGAAGACTACTGGAAAACCGAGTTCACCAAGTAACTCGACGTCATCCGGCTAACCCCTGTCACCGAGCGCTCGGTGACAGGGTTTCCTTGCGAGTGGACCTACCATGACTGATAACACCCAATACATGTCCGCTGTGATTCCGGATGCAATATCCGAGAGCGAAAAACGCGCGGCCCGCGATCACCGACACGACGCCTGGTTTCGGCGCACGATGCTGGGAGCGGCTCTGTTGGTGCTGCTGTTGCTGGCGAGTATCGCCGGCTCGACACTCTGGGGCGGCGCCCTGGCGTTCAAGACCTTTGGCTTCGAATTTCTTACCAGTACCGAATGGGACGTGGTCAACGGCAAGTTCGGCGCGTTGGTGCCGATCTACGGCACGCTGGTCACCTCCTTTCTCGCGCTGCTGATCGCCGTTCCGGTGAGCTTCGGCATCGCGGTTTTTCTGACTGAAGTCGCACCGCCCTGGTTGCGCATGCCCATCGCTTCGGCGGTGGAACTGCTGGCCGGCATTCCTTCGATCATCTACGGCATGTGGGGCCTGTTCGTGTTCGGCCCGTTCATGGCGCAATACATGGCCCCGTGGATCAACGACAACCTTGGCGCGCTGCCGCTGATCGGCCCGGTGTTCCAGGGCCCGCCACTGGGCATCGGCATGCTCACCGCCGGCATCGTGCTGGCGATCATGATTATCCCGTTCATCACCTCGGTCATGACCGAAGTGTTCCGCAGCGTGCCCATTGCCCTTAAAGAGTCGGCGTACGCACTGGGCGGCACGACCTGGGAAGTGGTCTGGGACATCGTCCTGCCTTATACCCGCTCTGCGGTGGTCGGCGGTGTGTTCCTGGGTCTGGGCCGTGCGCTCGGTGAAACCATGGCGGTGACCTTCGTATTGGGCAACGCCCACCAGTTCTCCGCATCGCTGATGATGCCAAGCAGCTCGATTGCTTCGGTGATTGCCAACGAGTTCAGCGAGGCCTACACCGACCTGCACCGTTCTGCGCTGATCGCCTTGGGCTTCCTGCTGTTCGTGGTTACCTTCATCGTGCTGGCGATCGCCCGTCTGATGCTCTCTCGTCTGTCGCGCAAGGAGGGTCTATGAGTAAGGCCGATAACGAAAACCTGTACCGCTCGCGCGCCATCAAGAACAGAATCGCGATGGTACTGAGCTGCGCCGCGACGGCCTTCGGCCTGTTGTGGCTGGTGTGGATTCTGCTGACCACGATCGTCAACGGGTTCGAAGCACTGAACCTGCGGCTGTTCACCGACATGACCCCGCCACCGGGCTCATCGGGCGGACTGGCCAACGCCTTTTACGGCAGCATCCTGATGTCCGGCATCGGCCTGCTGATCGGCACGCCGATTGGTTTGATGGCCGGTATCTGGCTGGCAGAGTTTGCCCGCAACACCAAGCTGGGCAATGCGGTGCGCTTCATCAACGACATTCTGCTGTCAGCGCCGTCGATCGTGCTCGGTCTGTTCGTGTACACCGCGGTGATTCTGCCCCTCAGCGCCGTTACCAACCACCAGGTCGGTTTCTCCGCCATCGCCGGCGCCCTGGCCCTGGCACTGCTGGTGATCCCGGTGGTGGTACGAACCACCGACGAAATGCTCCAGCTGCAACCGTCGACCATGCGCGAAGCCGCATTGGCGCTCGGTGTGCCGCAATGGAAGCTGACGCTGCAGATTGTCCTGCGTGCGGCCAAGGCCGGCGTGGTGACCGGCATCCTGCTGGCGCTGGCGCGCATCACCGGCGAAACCGCGCCGTTGCTGTTCACCGCTTTCGGCAACCAGTTCTGGAGCAGTGACCTGCTCAAACCGATCGCAAGCGTGCCTGTGGTGATTTTCCAGTACGCGATGAGCCCGTTCGACGACTGGCATTCCCTGGCCTGGGCCGGCGCTTTGATTATGACCATGTTTGTACTGGTACTGAGCCTCAGTTCCCGTCTTCTCCTTTTGCGCAATAGGGCGTCCTGATGAACAACCTTTCCCTCGCCGACGAAAAAACCAAAATCCAGGTACGCGGTCTCGATTTCTACTACGGCACTCAGCGCTCGCTGAAGTCGGTCGACATGATCATCCCCGAGAAGCGCATCACCGCGATCATCGGCCCGTCCGGCTGCGGCAAGTCCACGCTGCTGCGCGTGTTCAACCGCATTTACTCGATGTACCCGAAGCAGGAAGCCAAAGGCGAAGTGATGCTCAACGGGGAGAACATTCTGGCCCCGGGCTACTCGATGAACCGCCTGCGCAGCAACGTCGGCATGGTGTTCCAGAAGCCGGTGCCGTTCCCGATGTCGATCTACGACAACATCGCCTACGCGGTGCGTCACCACGAAAAACTCTCCCGTCGCGAGATGGAAGAGCGCGTCGAGCAGGCCCTGCGTGGCGCGGCGTTGTGGGATGAAGTGAAAGACAAGCTCAAGCAGAGCGCCCAGAGTCTTTCCGGTGGTCAGCAACAGCGTCTGTGCATCGCCCGCACCATCGCGCTGCGCCCGCAAGTGCTGCTGCTGGACGAACCGACTTCAGCCCTCGACCCGATCTCCACCGGTCGCATCGAGCAACTGATCACCGAGCTCAAAGAGCAGTTCACGGTGATCATCGTGACCCACAACATGCAACAGGCCGCCCGTTGCTCGGACTACACCGCGTTCATGTTCATGGGCGAACTGATCGAACACGGCGACACCGACACCATCTTCACCAAGCCGTCCAAGACCCAGACCGAGGATTACATCACCGGTCGTTTTGGCTGATCGGGTTATCGCGGCGCTGCGGGAGGTTTTAGCGGGACCGCGCGCCTCGTAGGACCGGCTTTAGCCGGGAATGCGTCGGCCGCTACACCGGCAAATTGGTGGTGTACAAACCGGCCTCTTCCCGGCTGAAGCCGGTCCTACATTTGGTAGCGGATTATCTGTAGGACCGGCTTCAGCCGGGAATGCGTTGGTCGTCACACCGCAGATGTGTGGGTGTTCAAGCCGGCGTCTTCCCGGTAATGCCGGTCCTACATTTGGTCGCTGGCAGTCAGCAGGACCGGCTTCAGCCGGGAAGGCGTCAGGCGCTGCTGCGGGGAGCTGTAGCGCTTGAATCCCCCATGAACGCCTCCAGCCGCTTGCGCAGCCAGCGCTCGGCGGGGTCGGTGTCCATGACGCTGAGCCAGACCATCGACAGGTCCAGGTTCGGCGTCACGAACGGCAGCGGTTCACCGCGCAGACCGGTTCGAGCCATGGCCCGGGTCAGGTGATCCGGCAAATTGCACAGCAGATCCGTCCCCTCCATCAACGCCGGCAACGTGCTGTATTGCGGTACAGACAGTACGGCGGTGCGCTTGCGCCCGATCGCGGCCAGCCACTCATCCGCAAAGCTTGAAATGTTCGCCACGTGGGAAACCACGACGTGGGGCCGCGTGCAGTATTCATCCAGGGTGATGGGCTCCGGCGAAGAATCGGCGCGCACCACCATTGGCTGTACGGTGCGGAGCATTTTCCGCTTGGCGTTTGCCGGCAGTTCACGGGTCAGGCAGACGCCGACAGTGATGTCGCCAGACATGAGCAGCTCCGAAACATTCCAGAAATTGACCTGCTTGATCACCAGCACGATGCCCGGCGCTTCTTCACGAATCGCGCGCAGCATCGGCGGCAACAGGCTGTATTCGACGTCGTCGGACAGCCCGATGCGGAAGGTCATGTCGCTGCTGGCCGGGTCGAATTCCCGCGTAAGGCTCAGGGCCACGGACATGGCGTCCAGCGCCGGCGACAGGTGACTGATGATCTCGTTGGCCCGCGCTGTAGGCTCCATGCGGTGACCGACGCGAATGAACAGCGGGTCGTTGAACAGCGCACGCAGGCGATTGAGGGCAGCGCTGATAGTGGGTTGGCCGAGGAACAGCTTCTCGGCGGCGCGGGTGACGTTACGCTCTTGCATCAAGGTCTCGAACACCACCATCAGGTTGATGTCGGCCTTGCGCAGCTCATTGCGATTCATAGATCGTCCCCGTTACCCGACATTCGTCACCCTGCTGTGGATGGCCTGCGACATGATGGGCGCCAGTTTATGGAGCGCGGTTGTTCGGCGTCCAGCGTTCCCGGCTAAAGCCAGCCCTACAGGTGTACGCGTACGTTCAGTGGGACCGGCTTCAGCCGGGAAGAAGCCAGTCCGGGCACCCTCGATCTTGCGATGTGCGAGCTCACCAATCCAACGCGCGCAGCCTTTTCAAACCGCCTCAGCCGCTTCGGCATTGCGCTGGTTCTGCTGTTTATGGTCGGAATCAGGCGGGCGCACCATCTGCACAGTGGTGCTGTGATCCTCGCCGGCATACACCACCGCGCTGATGCCGCCGCTCTCGTAACTGGCAACGGTGGCGACATTCAGCATTACCAAGGTACTGCCGACGCCGGTATCGCCGATCTGCAGCCCAAGGTCGTACAGGTCTTGGGGAGGCTCCGGAGCAAGACCCTGACCCCCACCTTGTCGTTCAGCCAGCGCTTGCGTGACCATCGCTTTCAATCCGGGATGCTGGCGACTGTCGTAGAACACCCGCACCGGGCGTTCACCCACATGCAGCGAATTCAGCGCGTGAATCCAGCCGTCCTCAAGCAACTTGAGGTTGTGCGCAGCCTCTGAAGCGTCCCCCGTCCTGCGCGTGGCGACCTTGATCGGCCGATGCAGGTAACCCAGTACCGGAGCGGACTTGTACGCCTCCAGCTGGAACCTTCCCCAGCGCACCGGCCGCCACAAGCTTGGCTCGAAGTACGGGCCGTCGTCTTCATAAGTTCTCATGAACTCGGGGAGGTGCGCGTGCCAATAGTCAATCGGCATCGTCCTCGGGATGATCGCGGCTGGCTCGCCCGCAGCCGCTCGACGCTGCTGATACTCCGCCGCATAGGCCTTGTCCGTCTGCCAGAAGAATGTCCATAGCCTGCCCGGCGCCGTTCCCATGAATGCCTCGCCGGTAGGGGTGTCGACGGAGGTACGCTCCAGTCCTGATACACGGTTGCTCAGCAACAGCGAGGCGGTGTTTGCAACGGGTGACGCGCCGGTGGAAGCCGAGCCGCCTTCCTCGTCGCTGACCAGCAGGGCCTGCGGCATCCCGCGATGCTTCTCCATGAACGCAAACAGGTGCTCGATCATGGCCTGGGTTTTGTCACCCCGCTCGGCGAACTGCGCCACGAACTGGCTCTGCCCGAGAACGGCGGCGTTGCGCCCTTCGTTGATCATCCATGCGGCGCTGACCTGCTCGTCGGCCGGGCGCAGTGAGCCGACCACGAACGTCGGGATCGGCCAGAACGTTACCGCATGGGCGGCGGACCCACGGAATGCAGCGCGACGAAGCGGGAAGAGCCAGTCCCGGGTGGTGTAGTCATGGCGCGACGACGTGGGCGAAAAAGTGACGGTCTGATCACCGTTGCTCAGCGAGGCCCATATCTGCTTCAGCGTGATGCCATGCATGCCCAAGCCGGTGCCTTGGATCTCAAGGCTGAAGACCCGTTGGGCTTCATTCTGCAACCATCGCTGATGGGCCAGACGCTCTGCGTCGTAGCGACGCTCGCACAGCATGAGCTTGATCAAGCTATGGGCTAAGAAGAGGAAGGCAAGCGCGAACGCGATCCCGATACAGCCTTCCCAGACCCAATGCTGCAGGTCTGGCATTGGCGATCCGTTGGCAGCCACACTGCTTGCCACTGCGTAGAGAAAAGCGAGCCACAGGCCGATCAGCAACGCGAGCACACGTAGATAGCCTCGAGGCCACAGGAACTCATGCTGATTGATCTCGCGCCGGGTCTTGATCACCGGTCGTCCATTCTGGGGGGCTTGAACGTCCATCACCACATATCCTTCTCTGGCTGGCGGAACAGCAGCACGGCGGTGACGCTGCCACCGGTCATCAGCTCCAGACGGGCGTCGTCACTGGCCAGGCGATACGTGGTCACGCCGCGCAACGCCTGGGCGAAGCGGTCACCGACGTGATCGAAGCGCGGGTTGTGACAGCGCGATCCGGTGAGGGTGATGTCCTCTACCAACAGCCGCTCGCCCTCGACGCGGTAGCGGCCATCGACTTGCTGGCAGCCGGCGAAGCCGATCAGCGTTTGGTCCTCGGCCTTGAAGATCACGAACCCCACATGGCTCTCCTGGGGAATATCGGTAAGGGCATAGGGCGTTCCGCCCAGGTCCAGCTGGGCGAGTTTCCAGACGGTACTGTCCAATGGTTTGGATTTATCCCGCGCCGGTTCCGGCTGTCTTTCGCAGCCCGCCAAGCCGCTCATCAATGCGGCGAGCACGAAGGTCAGGCCGTAGAACAGTCCTTTGTGGTTCATGCGCTTCTCCTGAGGTCAATGATGGTTCGTCTTGGTTTTGGAGCAGGTGGGGCGTAAGGCGCGTAATGCACCCGAGCGCCGGCGAACACCTGTCGCAGGCGCAGGTAACTCCAGTCTTCGCGGCGGCCGGAATAGCGGTTTAGCAGGTCACGGCTGTCGTTCACGCCGTCCACGCTCGTGCCGGGGTTGGCATCGCTGAAGATGGCCGGGTGGCCAGCGCGGTGCAGGCGCAACATCTCGCGGCCCGGTCCACTCAAGGGGTCGCGTGGGGGCATGGTCGGGACCACGGATTTGCCCTTCAGTACGGCGCGCTCATCGGCTTTTTGCTGGGCGCGCCACGCCGTCAGCGCCTGCTGGTACTCGTGGTCCTGACGTTCCAGAGACTCATGCAACACCCGGCGTTCATCGTCGGTTTGGGGATCGGTGAGCACGAAATGCGCGCGGGAGTCATGCACGTACTGCTCAAGAAACAGGCCGACCTCAGGGTGCAGGGCAGGGGCATGACGCCATTCCAGGTGAAAGCCTTTTTCCAGGGGCGAGGCCAAGCTGTACTGCAGCTTTTCGAGGTATTTCTGCCGCTGGGTGTCGTCGCTGAACGCCTGGATACGCTGATGCAACTGCCGATTGGCTTCGATCATGTCGACGCGCTCTTGGTCGCCACTGGCGCGCACGAATGAGAGCTGACTGAAATGCTCGTCGGCGAGGACCTGCTTGCGCCAGCCCAGGTAGAGCTTGCGGTGGCCGAGGAAGTGATGGGTGACGGGCGCGCCGGTTTGCAGGGCGGTGAGCTGCGACATGTAGGTGTCGAAGCTGTCTTGGAGTTCGGGGCTGATGGCGAAGTCGTCCGACAGATCGCCGCGCACTTTTTTGTCGAGGCTAATCAAAGGCACGCCAGCCTTAAGCGCTCGCTCATACATATCGTTAAGCGGAATTTGCGACAGCTTGTCAGCGGTGGAATGGCGCATGCTGCCGTCGGCCTGTTGGGTACCTTTACCCTGATCTCTGAGACCATAACCGCCACCGACATCGGCGTGCATACCGGGATATACGATCTCCAGGCAGTTCGGCGTATAGGTCTCACCGGCGCGAATCAGATCCACCGGGAAAGAGGCGCGGTTTTCGTGTGCAGCGACCATTTGTACGCATTGCTCAACGCAAGGCGGGATGGTCAGCAGCGACTGATCGCCCCAGTATTGGTGGCCGTCCACCGGAAGGGGGTAGGCGTCGGCCAGTCCGACTGAGGCGACGGTGTCGAACAACCCCATGAAGCGTACGCGCAAGGGGATGCCGCAGAAGGTGCTGTCGTTGTTGCTGAAGTGCTTCAGCAGTTGATTGAGAAATGAGCGCGCGGCGGTTGCGCCCCTTGAGAAGCCGAACAGGTCGAGGGTGATTTCATCGATCTTCGGGCCGCCGATGCGGGGGATCAGCATCGCGGTGATCTGGTCGCGCCAGCGGGGGATTAAATTGTCGTTCTTGACGGCGTGGGCTATGGACTGAGGATTTTCATCCACCAGATATCGGCCATACGCGGTATCGGCCACACGATTGGCGACAAACAGCATCGCGTAGCGAATACGGCGGTCGCCCATTGCCCCTGTTTTAGCTCCGTCTGGATGAGGCACCGGCTCGCCGATTTCGGGGAAGCTCGTACCTACTCCCTGTAGGTACAGTCGGTATATACATTCCTCGTCTTTATCAAGCGCTCGATCAAAAAGTCTGGCGATGTTGCTATGAGACTGGCTTGGCTTATCTACATCTTTACTGTTTCGAGTGCCATCGAAATAGATCGAAAAGCTGAGTTTAAGCCTGCATGGAAATTCAGCGGTTGGCTCAAATAGCTTTGGAAAAGATCTATATGATGCGGGCGCGTCAGATGGACGCCAGCTGAGATTGTTCATTCTTTGAATCCTTTCACTTATAGAAGTCTTTTTTTGGATGGCCAGGGCCGGGGTAGTCAGGGTTTCGAGGCGACAACATGCTGGGAATAATCAGCACATCATCGTTCTCCATAATATGAAGGTGCGTAGCTCCCGACTTGTCGTAGGGATGCACCAACACATCTTTCTCGGTCCACCTGCAATTCTTTCCATAAGGTTCACAACGCCTCCATTTGACACGGACAGTCAATCCCAAGTGCCAAGGCGCTGGAAGGCTGAGCGCGCCCGACACGGTGCTACCTCCCGTGCCCGCGGCACCAACCCAACTCCCATTGATATAAACCGGCCTTACAAAGGTATCGCTCATGTCATGGTCCATGGGAATCACACTACTACCGAAAGACAGCTTCTTGATAACAGGCTCAGGCCGTGGGTATTTCACATAATTAACAACTGCGATCAATATCGCAGCCCCGCCCAGAAACATGCCGAGGTTGATTTTTTTCATCGGCGGGCTCACTGCTCTTCGTTGGTGTTATTGCACGCCTTACTTATATCGAGCCGCAGCCAATACTTGAAATTTCGCTGAAGCTTATCGGTTGGGCAGGGCCTTTTTTTGAATGCGGTACGGCCGTCAGTTAAATAAAGCAGTTGAAAAATCGGGTATTTCATTTCATGCATCCTTTCATCATCAGCAAGGTCCTATTTGAATGAACAAAAATGGGTCATGCGCTTCTCCTGAGGTCGATGATGGTTCGTCTTGGTTTTGGAGGAGGTGGGGCATAAGGCGCGTAATGCACCCGAGCGCCGGCGAACACCTGTCGCAGGCGCAGGTAACTCCAGTCTTCGCGGCGGCCGGAATAGCGGTTGAGCAGGTCGCGGCTGTCGTTCACGCCGTCCACGCTCGTGCCGGGGTTGGCAT
Organism: Pseudomonas sp. 1L-C-7-B-C1; assembly: GCF_057291635.1. Classification (NCBI taxonomy): domain Bacteria; kingdom Pseudomonadati; phylum Pseudomonadota; class Gammaproteobacteria; order Pseudomonadales; family Pseudomonadaceae; genus Pseudomonas; species Pseudomonas sp. 1L-C-7-B-C1. Next base: position 131,284 of record NZ_JBXAWH010000016.1, read on the forward strand.
CGCTGAAGATGGCCGGCTGGCCCGCGCGGTGCAGGCGCAACATCTCGCGGCCCGGTCCGATCAAGGGGTCACGAGGGGGAACGGTCGGGACTACGGATTTGCCCTGCATCACGGCGCGCTCATCGGCTTTTTGCTGGGCGCGCCACGCCGTCATCGCTTGCTGGTATTCGCGGTCCTGACGCTCCAGAGACTCATGCGACACCCGGCGTTCATCCTCGGTTTGCGGATCGGTGAGCACGAAATGCGCGCGGGAGTCATGCACGTACTGCTCAAGAAACAGGCCGACCTCAGGGTGCAGGGCAGGGGCATGACGCCATTCCAGGTGAACGCCTTTTTCCAGGGGCGACGCCAGGCTGTACTGCAGCTTTTCGAGGTACTTTTGCCGCTGGGTGTCGTCGCTGAACGCCTGGATACGCTGATGCAACTGCCGATTGGCCTCGATCATGTCCACCCGCTCCTGATCGCCACTGGCGCGCACGAACGAGAGCTGACTGAAATGCTCGTCGGCGAGGACCTGCTTGCGCCAGCCCAGGTACAGCTTGCGGTGGGCGAGGAAGTGATGGGTGACGGGCGCGCCGGTTTGCAGGGCGGTGAGTTGCGATATGTAGGTGTCGAAGCTGTCCTGGAGCTCGGGGCTGATGGCGAGGTCGTCACTTAAGCGGGCATCGCTTGTTTCGTCGATATCCAGCAGAGGGACCCCGGCATTCCGCGCACGCCGGTACATATCATTGAGCGGGATTTGCGACAGCTTGTCCGCAGTGGAATGTCGCACGCTGCCGTCGGCCAGTTGGGTGCCTTTGCCCTGGTCTCTGAGACCGTAGCCTCCACCGACATCGGCGTGCATGCCGGGATAAATGATCTCCAGGCAATTGGGCGTGTAGGTATCACCGGCGCGAATCAGGTCCACCGGGAAGGAGGCCCGGTTTTCGTGGGCAGCGACCATGTGTACGCATTGCTCTACGCAAGGCGGGATAGTCAGCAGTGACTGATCGCCCCAGTACTGATGGCCGTCCACCGGCAGCGGGTAGGCGTCGGCCAGCCCGACAGATGCAACGGTGTCGAACAGTCCCATGAAACGCACGCGCAGGGGAATGCCGCAGAAGGTGCTGTCGTTGTTGCCGAAGTGCATCAGCAGTTGATTAAGGAACGAGCGTGCGGCTGTCGCTCCCCGTGAAAAGCCGAATAAGTCGAGGGTGATCTCGTCTATTTTCGGGCCGCCGATGCGGGGGATCAGCATGGTGGTGATCTGGTCGCGCCAGCGGGGGATCAGGTTGTCGTTTTTGACGGCGTGAGTTATGGATTGAGTATTATCGGCAACCAGATAACGATTCCCGGCGATATAAGCCACGGTGTTCGCTATAAACAACATCGCGTAGCGAATACGGCGGTCGCCCATGGAGCCGTCCTTGGCACCGTTAGGGTGAGGGTCAGCCTCGCCTATTTCAGGGAAGCTAGTCCCAACGCCCTGGATATATCTGCTGTAGACACAATTATCCGGATCTTCAATCGAAAGTGATGCAAGTCTCGCAACATTACTGTGTGACCCACTCGCCCTATCGACATCTCTCGAATTTCGAGTGCCATCGAAATAGATGGAATAGCAGGGTTTCAGCCTACATGGGAATTGTGTCGTAGGACTGAATAGTTCCGGCATCATGAATCGGGAATTTGGCGCGTCATTAGGTCGCCAACTAAGATTGGTCATTGAGTGATTCCTTTCTTCGTATGAAAGTTTTTTTTGGGCAAGCCAGGGCCTGGATAATCAGGATGTCTGGGGAACATCATGCTAGGAATTATCAGCACATCGTCATTCTCAAGAATATGAAGATGTGCACTGCCTGTGCGGTCATAGGGGTGTACCAAAACATTTTTCTCACTCCATTTGCACGCTTCAGAGTCAGGCACGGGATTGGCTTTATCGAATCGAAAGCAACGGCGCCACTTAACTTGGACTGTTAATCCTGGATGCCAAGGCGCAGGAAGACTGAGTGCGCCGTCAACCGTGCTTCCTCCCGTTCCCGCAGCGCCTACCCAACTTCCATTGACGTAAACCGGTCGTACAAATGTATCGCTTGGCTCATGGTCCATGGGCGTCACGCTGCTCCCGAAATACAGTTTCTTGATCACAGGCTCAGGCCGTGGATACTTTGCGTAGTTAATAACTGCAATCAATATCGCAGCGCCGGCCAAAAACATACCTAGATTCATTCTCGCCATGATCTAGGCCCATAACGGCAGATATTGAGATCCTCAGTGCGACTAATCGAGCGGTTTGAGTTCGGTAGTTCATAGTTGCTCATATGAGTATTCCTTTCTCTTGTAAAAATTCTTCCTTGGATAGTGAGGGCCAGGATAATCATCGTGCCTTGGTCCCAGCATCGTCGGAATTATAAGAACCTCGTCGTCTTCTAATATGTGCAGCCAAGCACCTGCTGTTGAGGAATAGGGATGAACTAGCACATCCTTCTCGGTCCAACGACATGCCTCCGAATCGGGCACCGGGTTATTCCGATCAAATCGATCACACCGCCTCCACTTAACCCGAACCGTCAGACCCGGATGCCATGGCGCCGGCAGACTAAGCGCTCCTAAAGAAGTACCGCCGCCTCTTCCTGCCGCACCAATTCCCGACCCATTAACAAATACCGGCCGCACAAACGTATCGCTCATGTCGTGATCCATCGGCGTCACGCTGCTGCCGAAATACCGCGTCGTCGACACCGGCTTCGAAGGCGGCATCAACCCCCGCCGAGCCACGCCGATCAGCACCACGGTCACGCCCCAAAACACCCCCAACGGCACGTGCTTCACAGCGTCACCTTCTCTGGCCCCATGTCCTCCCCAAGCGCCTCGGCCAGCGCACTGCCGTTCAATCGCAACTCCACCGCCGCCAATCCCGCACAGCGCTGCGCCGCTGTAGCGCCGGTACGCAACGCCCACATCACAAACTGACCAAGGTCGTTTTCAACCGCATACCCCGCAGCGGCCGCTTGGGACAGCACAGCCTGCACCGTGGCATGGCGGGTTTCGCGACAGCCCTTGATCGAGGCGTGCATAGCAACCGTGGTCTTGAGCTCATGGATCAGCCGGTCCGCCGCTGTCGCCAGGCGCAAGCGTTGCTGCTGCGCGGCATCCAGCGCCGTCGACACTGGCGTCAACATTTCCATCTTGTCCGGCAGGGCGAGCAGCCGACCCATGCCGTTGCGGTCGGCGTAACACCAGGCCTGCCACGGCTGACAAAACGCGGTGCGCTGGCTGTGGCCCCACGCGCTCATCAGCGCTGTTAGCGCGCGGCCATCCGCCAGCCGTTGCCAGGTTCTGGCGGTCGGGTCCGGGCCGCGCATCCAGTGCAGCAAATGCTCGCGCACCGCGTCCATCGGCAGGGCGCTCGCCAGCCAGTTGACCCCGCATGCGCAGCCATCGATGCCCAGCGTTGCGGCACGCTCCGGGGTCATCAACCAGGGCCCGAGGGCTTGGGCCGCCCTGGAATAGTCGGCGAACAGCGACTCCGCGCCGTCAGGGTCCCGCGCCAGTCGTTCGCCAAGCCGTTGCTGCATGGCCCCGTCGAGCAAGATCACGCTGCTCAGCGCTTTGGCCTCGACCAGAGCGGTATAGGATTTCGGCAGCGCGTTCACAGGGTCACCTCGGCGGCGCCGTTGAGCGCGGCCTTGAGCAGGCACTTCAGGCAGATCGGATCGCCGGGTGGGGGCATCGTCACCGAGACCCGATCGGTTTTCGGGCCCGTCCAGTGATAGGCGCTGGCATGGGTTAACACCTTGGCCTGGGTGCCCATCTCGATGCCGCCGCCGATCTTGATGTAGCTGCCGTCGTCGGCGACAAACCGCAGGCTGGGGGCGCTGATCACCACTTCGCCCTGCTGCGCGCAGATCTGCAGGTTTTGCTGCGCGGTCAGTGCGATGTCGGCGTTCTGCGCCTGAACCCGCACCGCGCCGCGATTGGCGATGGCGCTGATGCCCTGATCCTCGGCAAACAGTGCGATGCCTTGCCCGGCATTGAGGCGCGTCGCCTGGCCACTGGTGACCTGCACATGGCGGCGGGCGAGGGTGTCGTGGTTTTCCCCGGCGATCTGCAGGTGGGAGGCGGGGGTTGCGCTGACCGTCCCGGCGACAGCGGCAATCGCCATGACGGGATCGCCGGACTGGGCGCTGCCCGGCTCCGGCCACTGTCGCAGCGATTGTTGCAGGCCTTCAAAGCCTTGTTCGTCCATGGGCTGGCTGCCTTGGGTGCCTGCCGTCTGCCCGAGCGCTTTGAACAACTCGCCGCATTCCGCCAGCAAATCGAGCAGCTCGCGCCGATCCAGTTGCGCGCCGTTGGCCTGGGTGCGCGCGTAGGTCGTCAGCAACATGCCTTGAGCGGCGCGCAGGGCGATGGCGGCGTCGGTGCGCAATTCCGCGCCGTCGCCACGGGGTCTGGCGCTGCCCCGCACACGCGGGGTGGTCAGTTTGCCCAGGTTCAGTGCAGTGGCCTGATGAGTGCTGGCCAGCCGCGTGCGCAGTTCGCCGCAGGTGTCGTCGAACAGCAGTTCGTTGTAGCCCCGGCCGCTGTGCTCACGACTCTTGATGCCCGACAGCGCCTTGTTCCCGGGCAGGCCGGCTTCGCCGCTGAAGTAGGGTTGGGCGTGGGTGCCGTTGTACATCACGCCGGTGACGACGGGCCGGTCTACGTCACCGGCAACGTGTTGCACCAGCACTTCCTGACCGATGCGCGGCACGAACTGATGGCCGAAACCCGTGCCGGCGCTGGGCATCGCGACGCGCAGCCAGGCCGTATCCTCAGCGTCCTCGCGCGGCGCCCTGTCCGTGGTGTCGGCATGCCGCTGCCAGTGAAAGCGCACGCGAACCCGACCCAGTTCGTCGGTGAACACTTCATCGCTTTTCGGCCCGACCACCACGGCGGTCAAAGGCCCGGAAATGACCGGTCGCGGCACCGTCAGCATCGGGCGAAAGGGGATCGTGCGGCGGATGCAGCTGAAGGTGTTGCTGTAATCGGCGGGATGGGTTGACAGGTAATTGTTGCGGCCTAGGTGCTCAACGCTGACTAACAGAAAGCAGCGATCTTCCCGTGCGTCCAGGTCATGGTCGAAATGCTGAGTGAGCTCGAAGGTGAAGCCCGCGCGCAAACTCCGGCAATTGCTGGCGCCGGTGAAGCCTTTACCTGAGCCCTCATGGGCTTCGATACGCCGGCGCAGCAGCGTTTCGCCCGCCACATAGTCACGATGGGAATAGGGCTGGGTGCGGTCGTAGATCTCCAGGGGCGGCACATCTCCCTGCCGATTGAGGCTATTCATGCTGACCGGCATTGCATTGGCCGGCTGCTTGTAGTCGTTGGTCTGCAGGCTGATTCGGGTGGATTGCAGCTGCCGATGGGCGCTCCACTGGGTGATAGCGTCTTCGGGCTCGGTGACGGACGCGCGGTGGTAGCGGATGCGCGGCTGCTCCGGCAATTCCGCCAGTTCCCATGAGCGGTCGGTGACCACCAGCCTGTGACCATCGGCGTCGTGCTCGAAGTAGAACAGCAGTCCTTCGTGCTCAAGCAAGCGCAGGACGAAATCGAGATCGCTTTCGAAATACTGAGTGATATAGCTGTGCGGCTTAAGCTCATCGAACAGGCGAAATTCGAAGCGTGCCACCGCGCCATAAGCGGCGAACACAGCGCGGAGAATGTCCTCGACGGTCTTTTCCTGAAATATCCGCGAATCCTGACGCTGGCTCAGCAGCCATACCCATGGGCTTAACGTCGCCGAGTAGCGACACAGCCCGCCGTCACTGCTGATCATGCTGAAGCGGTTGATACAGCCGTCGATGAAGCGCACACCGCCGTCCGCGAGCTCGATCTGCACCTGCGCGGGCGTGCCGATCAGCGACTTCAGCTCAATGTGGGCATCCTGGGCGAGCAGTTCCAGCTCGTAGCAAAACAGCTCCGACAGTGCTTCGCGGCCGGTGAATGAATCGAGCAACAACTCCTGCTCGCTGTGAAGGACGGTCTTGAGGGTGAGCAGGCGGCGGTTCTGTGGCGAAAAGAGGTCGGCCAGTTTGTTGAGCATGCGGTCTCCTGCCTGGGCATCCGATCGATGGATCGGTGGCCGGGCGGTATCGGGTTCATTGCATCCATGCAGGGCGTTGCGGGATGAAAGGTGGCGGGCGGCAGTCAAGCATCTCGTTCGGTGCGGGGATGTAGGCCGATTCTGGGCGCGGCGTAGGGGCGATCGGGTTTGTTATGGGGACATGCCTTACAAACGGCTCTGGATCAAAAGCGCTGAAGAACGTGTTACTTCCTTCGCTGCCAACGCAGTCAGATGAGCACAGGCAATGCGCTTTTCCCGATGAACTTCGGCAGAACCCCATGAGTCAGCATTAAAACGCTCACCATGAGGCTCTACATTCCATGCAGATTTCCTTGAAAGGCCAGGTCGCCCTCGTCACCGGCGCCAGCTCCGGACTGGGTGCCGGCGCGGCGAAAGGGCTGGCGGCGTCCGGCGCGGCAGTGGTCGTCAACTACCACTCGCAACCCGAACCCGCGCAGAAGCTCGTGCAAGAAATCATTGATGCCGGCGGCCAGGCCATCGCCATCGGTGCCGACGTCTCCAACGAGCAGGACGTGGAAAGGCTGTTCGCCGAGACCCTCGACGCATTCGGCCGTCTGGACATCCTGGTCGCCAATTCCGGGCTGCAGAAGGATGCCGCCTTCGCCGACATGTCACTCGAAGACTGGAACACCGTCATTAACGTCAATCTCACCGGTCAGTTCCTCTGTGCGCGCGCAGCCGTGCGGCAGTTCGCCAAACAGGACATCCGCTCTGAGGTGTCCCGCGCCCGGGGCAAGATCATCCACATGAGCTCGGTGCATCAGGTGATCCCTTGGGCCGGTCACGTCAATTACGCCGCCTCGAAGGGCGGCGTCGATTTGCTGATGCGCAGCATTGCCCAAGAGGTTGGCGAACAGCGCATCCGTGTCAACAGCATTGCGCCAGGCGCGATACGCACGGCCATTAACACCAAGGCCACCAGTGGCGACGCCGAGAAGAAACTGCTGGAGCTGATCCCGTACGGTCGGGTGGGCGAGGCCGACGATGTGGCCAACGCCATCGTCTGGCTGGCCTCGGATGCGTCCGATTATGTGCATGGCACGACGCTGTTCATCGACGGCGGCATGAGCCTCTACCCGGAGTTCCGCAACAATGGCTGAGCACACCCCGCACCCGGATGACCCGACCGAGCAAGAACCGCAGAACGCCATCGAAAACCACGGCATCATCGGCGACATGCGCAGCGCCGCGCTGGTGGCCGACACCGGGAGCATCGACTTCTGCTGCTGGCCCGACTTCGACAGCCCCAGCATTTTTACCGCGCTGCTGGACACCCCGGACGCGGGGATTTTCCAGCTGGCGCCGATCCTCCCTGATGCCCGTCGCCAGCAGCTGTATCTGCCGGAAACCAACGTGCTGATGACGCGCTGGATTGCCAAGGACGCCGTGGTAGAAGTCACTGACCTTATGCCCATCGCGTCCGGAGTGGACAACCTGCCGCGCCTGATCCGCCGCATTCATGTGCGTCACGGCCAAACCGCCGTGCGCATGCGCTGCCGGGTACGCCACGATTACAGCCGCGCCGACACCACCGCGCAGATGGACGGCGATGACATCCGCTTTGACGCCGAAGGCCAGCCCGCCATGCGTCTGGCCGCAACCACTCAATTGACCCTCGAAGGCCAAGCCGCGGCGGCCGAGTTCGAAATGAAGCAGGGCGATGTGGTGGAGTTCATGCTCGGCGGCGCTGATGATCCGCTGGTCAAAGCCACGAATTGCGACTGCGATCTGAAAAACACCGTCAACTTCTGGCAGCACTGGAGTCGGCATTCCAACTACCGCGGCCGCTGGCGTGAAGTGGTCAATCGCTCGGCCCTGGCGCTCAAGCTGCTGACCTCACGCAAGCATGGCGGCATCGTCGCGGCGGCGACCTTTGGCCTGCCGGAAGAAGAGGGCGGCGAGCGCAACTGGGACTACCGCTACACCTGGATCCGCGACGCGTCGTTCACCGTCTATGCCTTCATGCGCCTGGGCTACACCGAGGAAGCCAACGCCTTCATGCACTGGGTCCGCGAGCGCATGGGCGACTGCTGCGAAGACGCCAACAAGCTTGGCATTCTCTACGCGCTGGACGGCCGCGAAGAATTGCCCGAAGAAGAACTGGATCATCTCAGCGGCTACGGCGGTGCATCCCCGGTCCGTATCGGCAACGAGGCCTACAAGCAGACGCAGTTGGACATCTACGGCGAGCTGCTCGACGCGGTGTACCTGGCCAACAAATACGGCGAGGCCATTTCCCATGAGGGCTGGAAGCACGTCACCCGGCTGGTGAATGATCTGTGCGAGACCTGGAAGAGCAAGGACGTGGGCATCTGGGAGATGCGCGGCGACGATCAGCATTTTCTCCATTCGCGGCTGATGTGCTGGGTCGCGCTGGACCGGGCGCTGCGGCTGTCGCTCAAACGCTCGCTGCCGGCGCCATTCGAGCGCTGGGACCAGGCGCGTCAGGCCATTCATGATGACATCTGGGAAAACTTCTGGGACGCCGATCTGGGCCACTTCGTCCAGCACAAAGGCAGCAAGAACCTCGACGCGTCCATGTTGCTCATGCCGCTGGTCCGCTTCGTTGGCGCCAGCGATCCCAAATGGCTGAAGACGCTGGATGCCATTGAGCGCGCGCTGGTGCGCGACGGTATGGTGTTTCGTTATCGCAACGATGATGACTATCACGATGGTCTCGGCGGTGAAGAGGGGGCGTTTGTTGCCTGTTCGTTCTGGTACGTCGAGTGCCTGGCCCGCGCCGGGCGAGTGGAGCAGGCGCATCTGGAGTTTGAACAGTTACTGCGCTACGCGAACCCGCTGGGCTTGTACGCCGAGGAGTTCGACGCCCACGGCCACCATTTGGGCAATACCCCGCAAGCCCTCAGCCACTTGGCGCTGATCAGTGCGGCGAGTTTTCTGGATCGCAAGCTCGAAGGCAGCCAGACCCTCTGGCAGCCCTGACTTCCTGAACCCAAGGAGAAAATCGATGGCTCATGCATTCAAGGTCGGTGATCACGTGCGCTGGAATTCCGAGGCCGGGCACATTGTCGGCAAGGTGACGAAGGTGCACACCAAGGAGGTCGAGTTCATGGGCCGGCATCGTCACGCCTCGCCCGACGCGCCACAGTACGAGGTCAAGAGCGACAAAACCGGTCACCTCGCGATGCATAAAGAGGACGCGCTGGAAAAGGCTTGAGTCGTGCGTCTTTGATAACAGATGGCCCGGATACAAAAACGCAACGATGACCGAAATCATCGCTGCGTTTTTTTTTGGCTGGATCAGCCGATCAAGGAATCAGGCGCTGGGCCCGCAGTGTGTCGAACACGTCAAAGAACGCCTGGTCACTGGCCTGGAATTCCTTGAAACCCAGGGCTCGGCTTTTCGACATGTCGGTCACCACTTCGATTGGGCGGCCCAAGTCGGCGTCGGTGTGCCACGGCGAAATCAGCCGACTGATGTCGGCTTCTTTCAGACCATGGGCGCGCACCAGGTCATCCCACGCCCCTTGATCGTTGGCCATCTGCTCTTCGAGCGGCGAAACCTTCTCCGGAAAGGCCGCAGGGTGCAGCCCAAAGTACTCGGCGATCTGGCCCCACATCCACTTCCAGCGAAACACGTCGCCGTTGGTGACGTTGAACGCCTGGTCCGCTGCCGCAGGCGTCGTCGCTGCCCACAGTTGCTGTCTGGCCAATTGCCGCGCATCGGTCATGTCGGTGAGGCTGTCCCACTGCACCCGGGAGCCGGGGAACACGAACGGGCGGCCGGTGGCTTTGCAGATTGACGCGTACACCGCGAGGGTAGTCGCCATGTTCATCGCGTTGCCCACCGCGACGCCGGTGACGGTGTGCGGACGGTGCACGCTCCAGGTGAAGCCGTCGCGTTCGGCGGCGGCAAACACTTCATCTTCCTGGGCGTAATAGAAATTCTCGATGTCCAGCCGGCCCTGGGATTCGCGGAACGGCGTCTGCGGCAGGGTGCCTTTGCCGTAGGCTTCGAACGGGCCGAGGTAATGCTTCAGGCCGGTGACCAGCGCGACGTGCTTGACGCTCTTCGCCGGGCTCAACGCGTCCAGGACGTTACGCACCATGGCGGCGTTGACGCGGATGTTTTCAGCTTCCGTGGCCTGACGCGACCAGGTGGTGAGGAAGACGTGGGTCGGCTTGAGGTCCGCGAGGGCCTGCTTTACCGATGCGGGGTCTTGCAGGTCTGCCGCGACGGGGATCACGCCAGGCGTCTGGGAGGGACGGCGGGAGAGGGCGGCCACCTGCCAACCGTTATCAAGCAACAGTTGAGTGGTTGCGCTGCCGACGATGCCGCTGGCGCCGACGACCAAGGCCGTTTGGGTCATGGGGATCTCCTGTTTGATCGGGTTGAACGAGCTTCATAACGATGCAGCTCTCAGGTTTCAGAACGGCATCGCTGCCCATAGGTTCAGCTCGATTGGTCGGGTGCGACCCCAGACCGCGCCCCTTGGCAATCTCCCGTTGATTACCCGACCAGTAGCGCCGCGCCATACATGCCAATGGCGAAGACCACATGGCCGACCACATTCTGCAACCGCGCCACGTTCGGCTTCGGCGCCTTGTTGCATGCCACGCCGACGCCCATGCCGGGCTGCAGGATGAACCAGCCGGCACCGATGGTCACCAGCCCGACGATCAGTGCCGGCAGAAAGGTCGGCGCGTGCGCCCACTGCACGCCCCAGATGAACAACAGCGCGGCGGCGAACAGCACGCCGACGGTGTAATGCATGAACCAGCCAATCGCCAGCTCATTGGGTACGGGAGGGGAATTGCCGATGCCCTTGGGGTGCACGAACTGACCTTTGGGCATCCCGGCAAACCAGCGGCCCACAAGGTGCCACGGCGGCGTAGGCAAACCCAGCAGCGCCTTGAGCAACAACGCCCAGAGATCCAGCAGCGCAGTGCCGCCGATGCCGATGAGAATTGCCAGGTAGATGAATTCGAACATTGTCCGTCCCTGCGTGCTGTCAGTGGTCGATGGGCGAGTGATGGCCGGACACGTTAGCAGTTTTGTTGGAGAAAGCGGCAGTACAGACAAGGCAGGTTTTATTGAATAAACGCGCCGCTTTGTTGGAGGACCGGCTTCAGCCGGGAAGAGGCCCGCACGGACACCGCAGGTTCGAAGCAGGTTCGAAGGGGACTGATTTATTTACAACGCTTTACCGTAAATTAATCTGTCCCCAATTGAGCATGCAGCGCGACACCGGCCGCATTCCCGGCTAAAGCCGGTCCCACATTCGGGGTCGCGGCTAATCCCGGTGAGCGAGCGCAGTGCCTTAGTGGGACCGGCTTCAGCCGGGAAGAGGCCCGGATTAACACCGTTGAGTTCGCCGTGTGACACCGGCCGCCTTCCCGGCTAAAGCCGATCCCACAAGCCGGTCCCACATTACCGTCCGCTTAAGTGCTTACCACCGGTCATTGCCCCTACCGTGATCAAAGCCCCGGCGATAACCGCCGTCGTAGTAACCGCGGGGTGGCGGTGGCGCGAAGCGGCGATACTCGACCCGCTCACGTACCGGCACATAGACAACCTCCCGGTACTGCGGCTGATAACGCGGCGCATAGCGCGGTTGCGGGCGGTAATCCTGATAGCGCTCATGACGGTCGTTGTGCGACTGACTGATCACGGCGGCCAGTACGGCACCGACGGCGGCTCCGGCGATGACAGGCACAATCACGTTGCGTTCGCTGGCGGACGCCGCACCGGCGCTGGCGAGCAGACCGGACAGGATCAGGGCTTGGGTCATCTTGGACATCATGGTGTCTCCTTTGGCGAAAGAGTGGGTTCGCCATGGATGTATGAAACACCGGATCCGTGTAAACCCACGTCTAGGATCGGTAAAGGTTGGGTAAACCCGCATCGCGCGAGGCGAATTCGGTGTTGATGTCGGTGCGTAAAAAACGGGAGCGCACTGGGCGGCAGGACACATTTGCCCCAAACGGGCGAAAACCATGACCGCCGATCAGCCAGCAGCACTTCGCGGGAAACCTCGGGCAACAAGTTGAATCAACTGGTTACGTAACTGATCGTGAGGGGAAGTACGATGGTGACCGACGATCTGGTTCGGTGGAACAGCCACTGGCGGCTAACCGACCACACAGTGTTGTGCAGGACCTGTAAAGCCCGGCAAAGCGAGACGGAACGGGAAGCGACCTTCGTGCATTTACCGACCTGCGGTTATGCCCGCGAAACCGCGCATCCCTGGGATGAGCTCGACGCCAGCTGCGGCTTGCAAACCGCCCACTGATCAGCGCTGCGCCTGTGCGTGCTCAGGATGCGCCGCCAGCGACGGCTTTGAACATCAGACTAGGGGCTTGGCCGGGTACGTCATCCAGCTCGCCGCAACGCTGCATGCCGATTTTTTCCAGTACGCGAATGGATGCAGCGTGGGTCGGCCGTACGTAGGCGTAGACATCCCCCAGCTGCACGTTCGAAAACCCGAAGTTCAGCGCCGCTTTGCCCATCTCCGTGGCAAACCCTTGCCCCCACGCTTCAACGGCGAACCGATAGCCCAGATTGACCCTCTGCACGCCCAAAAAGTCATGCCACCCGATGCCGCCGAACCCGATGACATGTTCGGGCAACTCCTTGCGCGCAATTGCCCACCAGCCATAACCGTGGGTCCGCCAGTGCTCGATCCAGCCCTTAAGCAGGGCTGCGGCCTGGGCCTTGTCGGTCATCGGCCCGGAAGGGTTGAACAGCTGGGTCTGCGGGTCACTGTAGATGGCGAACAGGCGATCGAGGTCTTCAACTGCCGGAGTACGGTAGATCAGGTGAGCGCTGCTCATGGGCATGGCGAGGGATCCTTCGGTGAGCCTTCACGGTAGGTGCAGCGCATTGCCGCCTTCGAGGCTCTGATCTACCAGTTGAAGGCGGTTGCGTCCACCCCGTTTGGATTCATACAGGGCTGCATCGCTGCGCTCGAGCAACGCCGCCAGGCTGGGCGGCGGTTGGCTGAACAGATTGGCACCAATGCTCAGGGTCACCGGCTGGGGCGTGGAAAAGCTTTCCGAGGCGATCGAGTGGAAGGCCTCACGCAGCGTGCGGCCCAGCGCCAGAATCTGCTCGCTGGACGTGTCGCTGAGCAGCATCACGAATTCATCCCCGCCCAGGCGCGCGACCAGAGCGCCCTTGGGCAAGGCCGAACGGATGATTTCACTGAGCGCGACCAGCAGCCGGTCGCCAGCGCCGTGACCGTAGAGGTCGTTGACCAGCTTGAAATTGTCGACGTCCATCAGGAGCAGCGCCCCCGGCCGAGCGGCCGAGACACTGTCCAGCAGACGCTGACCGCGCATTTCCAGCGCACGACGGTTGTACAGCGCCGTCAATGGATCCCGCGCCGCCAGCCGGGCAATACGCTTTTCCCGGCGATGACGCTCCGAGCCGGTCATCGACAGGGCGATCAGCATCACCGCCATCGTCCCTTCGACCAGTGAGATTTGAATGATTGCGCCACGAAAGGCGGCCAGATCAATCAACGTTCCAGGCATCACTGCCGTGACCGCCTTGGAAAAATAGAACACGCCGTGGGCCAGCAGCACATAGCGCAACTGCACCGCGCCGACGCTCAGGGACTTGCCATGGGGGCGCAGCAACCCGCTGGCCTTGACCATCAGCAGAGAGACCAACAGCGAGTTGGCTGCCAGCATCACTTTTGACCACCACGGCTGGTCTGGCAGCAGCAACAACCCCAGCCACAGGGCAAAAATCATGTACCAGGCGCGCGACAGCCGAGTTTCGGTAAACCGCGCAACCCCCAACAGGAACAGCCAGTGGGCGGTCACCAGCAACCCGTTCGCGAACCAGATACCAATCAGCAGAATGCCGCTGCTGCGCAGCAACGCCAGGGTCGAGCCCACCGAAATGATGGCGAAGCCGGTGCTCCAGAACAGCAGCGAAGGCCCTCTCACCGTCCGCCACTCCACGGCCAGATACAGCGCGGCGGCTGCAGCGAGGGCGATGGTCATCGTCAGCAGGGTGATCGGGTCGAGCGCCATAAGCAGCCTGATGGGTAAGGGGCGGTGGGTCGGGCGAGTGTCAGCGCGTGCAGGCTTTTTTTCGCGGGCGGTTTTGTATCGGCCACCCCGACAAAACTTTAACCCCGGCCGTTCCGCTAGAATGGCGCGGACCCGGTCCGGCCGCCGTTTGATCAACGTCTTTTGAGGCAGCAAACGGTGGCGAACCGCAGCAACCCATCAGCATCCCGGGCGGGACACGAAAGCGAGGCGGCAGTGATCGAGCGGCGAGCATTCAGCGGAGGCATGAAGGGCAAGAACCTTCGCTACGTGGAGCAGGACAAGGGAAGCCCCTTGGGCCGCACCCGTACCGGCTTCGTGCTGCTCGAGCACTTCTCGTTGCCGGCCTTCACCCAGACGCTGGACACCTTCGTTACGGCCAACCTGCTGCGCCCCGATCTGTTCACGTCGCAGACGTTCGGCGTGCACGAGGGCGAAGTGACCAGCGATCTGGGGCTGGTGATCCGGCCCGACACGCGACTCGACGCGCCGGCGCTAAAGGCGCTGGATCTGCTGGTGATCTGTGGCGGTTATCGCACCGAACTCAAGGCCGATGAGCACCTGGTGCGCCTGCTGACCACCGCCGCAGAGCAGGGCATCACCCTCGCAGGATTGTGGAACGGCGCGTGGTTCCTCGGCGCCGCGGGTTTGCTCGACGGCTACCGGTGCGCCATCCACCCCGAGCACCGCGCCGCCCTGGCGGAGATCTGCAAAGTCAGCGAAGTCACCAGCGAAGCCTTCGTCATTGACCGTGATCGCCTCACTGCCGCAAGCCCCGCCGGTGCCTTCCACATGGCGCTGGAATGGATCAAGACGTTGCACGACAAGGCGTTGGTCGAAGGGATCGAGGACATTCTGTCTTTCGAGGAATCCCGTTATCGGAGGATCAGGCCAAGCCGGCACATGACGGTCAGCGCGCCGCTCAAGGAAGTGGTCAAGCTGATGGACGCCAACTTTGAGGAACCACTGGAACTGGAGCAACTGGCGGTGTACGCCGGACGTTCACGGCGACAGATCGAGCGGCTGTTCCAGGAACAACTGGGCACCACCCCGCAGCGCTACTACCTAGAACTGCGCATCACCGAGGCCCGCCGCCTGCTGCAGCACACTGAGCTGACCCAGGTGGAAGTGCTGGTGGCCTGCGGGTTCGTCTCGCCGAGCCATTTCAGCAAATGCTACAGCGCGTACTTCGGCTATCGGCCCTCGAAAGAAAAGCGTCTGGTCAAATGAGCGCGGCCTTGATTTGTCCCTCGGCCAGCCCAACCCTGTAGGCTTCGCCCATACCAGACCAAACTTTCCCAGCCCGCGGCAGAGACAGCGTGAATGAGTGAGATCAGCACCAAAATAATCACCGTCGAGGGCCATGCCGCCCTGAAGAAGGAGCTCGATTACCTTTGGCGCGAGCACCGCCCGGACATCACGCAAAAAGTGGCATGGGCCGCTTCCCTGGGGGATCGCAGCGAGAACGCCGACTATCAGTACAACAAGAAACTGCTGCGCGAGATCGACCGGCGTGTGCGCTACCTGCGCAAGCGTCTCGAAGACATGCGCGTGGTCGCCTATTCGCCGGAGCAGGAAGGTCGGGTGTTCTTTGGCGCATGGGTCGAAGTCGAGGACGAGGAGGGCGAAAGCAAGCGTTTCCGCGTCGTCGGCTACGACGAGATATACGGACGCATGGACTACATCTCCATCGATTCACCCATGGCACGGGCGCTGCTCAAGAAAGAAGTTGGCGACGAAGTCTCGGTGCCGGTTCCCTCCGGCAGCAAGCAATGGTGGATCACGAAAATCGAGTACCTGAAATAGC
Organism: Pseudomonas sp. 1L-C-7-B-C1; assembly: GCF_057291635.1. Taxonomy (NCBI): domain Bacteria; kingdom Pseudomonadati; phylum Pseudomonadota; class Gammaproteobacteria; order Pseudomonadales; family Pseudomonadaceae; genus Pseudomonas; species Pseudomonas sp. 1L-C-7-B-C1. Next base: position 147,219 of record NZ_JBXAWH010000016.1, read on the forward strand.
TGGGGTTTTGCGCTGGTTGACGGTGAACGGCGCAGTGCCGCCCACCGTCATGCCCCACCGCTAACCCTCGCGCAGCACTTGCAGCGGACTGGCGTTCAGCGCCCGCCGTGTGCCGAACACACCCGCGCCGCCCACCAGCAAGGCGCCGATCAGGGGCAGCACCAGCAGCCAGGCATGGGGGTGCCACTCAAGGTTGAAGGCGTAGCGGTAGAGCGCAAAGCTCACCAGTTCGCAGCCAATCGCCGCCAGCACACCGCTGACCGCCCCGAGCAGACCGAACTCGATGCGTCGGGCCTTGGTCAGCAACGCGCGGTTGGCGCCCAGCGCCCGCAGCAGCGCACCCTGTCGAATTCGCTCGTCCAGCGTCGCCTGCAAGCCGGAGAACAACACCGCCATCCCCGCGGCCAGCACGAACAGCAGCACGTACTGCACCGCCATCGTCACCTCATCGAGGATGCTGCGCAGCTGCGCCAGCAAGGCCTCCACCTGCAGGATCGTCACGGCCGGGAAGGCCCGGGACAGTTCGACGATCTGCTGATCATTGCCCGGCGCCAGATAGAAGCTGGTCAGGTATGTGGCCGGCACGTCCTTCAGGGTGCCAGGCTGGAAGATCATGAAAAAGTTGGGCTGAAAGGTGTCCCAGTTGATGTCGCGCAGGCTGGTGACCTTAACCTCCCGGGTCAGCCCGCCGATTACGAAACCCAGAGTGTCGCCCAGCTTCATGTTCAGGCTGTTGGCCAGCTTGGTTTCCACCGACACGCCGGGTACCACGCCGTCGGCGGGCGGCTGATCGCCGGTCCACCACTGACCGGCGGTGATGCTGTTGCCTTCCGGCAACGTTGCTGCCCACGTCAGGTTGAGGTCACGCTGAGTGGCGTTTTCGCCACGGGAGTCTTTGGTGACAAACTTGCTCACCGGCTCGCCGTTGATGGTCATCAGGCGCCCCGGAATCATCGGGTACAGCGGCGCGCTGTGGGTCGACAGGCGGCCGATGCGTTCAGCGAAGTTGTCCTTGTCGTTGGGCAGGATGTTAAGCGCGAAGTAGTTCGGCGCATCTTTGGGCAGCTGGTTCTGCCAAGTGTCGAGCAACTCGCCGCGCAGCAGCGCAATCAGCCCCATGGACAGCAGAATCAGGCCGAATGCCAGGGACTGGCCGGCGGCGGCCATGGGATGGCGCAACAGCTGGCCCAGGCCCAGACGCCATGGCAGCGAGGCCCCGGCCAGCAAACGGCGCAGGCTTTTCAGGGCCAGCAGCAACACGCCGCCGAGTATTAGCGCCGCGATCAGACCGCCACCGAGCAGGGCGAACGTCAGCACCAAGTCCAGACTCAGGCGCCACATGATCAGGCCCAGTGCGAGCAGCGCCGCGCCGTAGACCAGCCAGGTGCTGGCCGGGATGGGCAGCATGTCCCGACGCAATACCCGCAGCGGTGGCACGCGACCCAGCGCAGCCAGCGGCGGCAGTGCAAAGCCGGCGAGGGCGACCAGCCCGGTGCCGATACCGGCGACTGCCGGCAGCCAGCCCCCGGGCGGCACCGCAGCAGGGAGCAGGTTTTCCAGCAAATGAAACAGCCCGAGTTGGGCGAACCAGCCGAGCAACGCGCCGGCCGCGCTGGCGACTACGCCCAGCATGGCCAGCTGCAAACCGAACAGCACCAGCGCTTCATGGCGCGACAGGCCCAGGCAACGCAGCAACGCACTGGCGTCAAAGCGGCGCACCGCGAAACGCGCCGCCGATAATGCCACCGCCACACCCGCCAGCAGCACGGCGACCAGACTGGCCATGTTCAGATAACGCTCGGCTTTGCCCAGCGCGCCGCCAATCTGCTGGTTGCCATCGCGGGCGTCGTCGATTTTCTGATTCGGCGCCAGCCCGGGTTCGATCGCTTTGCGATAAGCGGCGAGGTCCTGGGGCGTGCCGCGCCATAGGTCCCGATAACTGACACGGCTACCGGGCTGAACGACCTTGGTGGCTTCAAGGTCGGCCATGTTGATCATCACCCGAGGCGTCAGGCTGTAGAAGTTACCTGCGCGGTCGGGCTCGTAGGTCAGCACGCGGGTCAGCTTCAATGTCTTGGAACCGACGTCAATGCTGTCGCCGACTTTCAGGTTCAGCGCCACCAGAATTCGCGCTTCCGCCCAGGCTTCGCCGGCTTGGGGCTCACCGCCAACGGTTTCGGCTTCATAGGGGGCAGGGGCGCTTTTCAGCTCGCCGCGCAACGGATACGCCCCATCGACGGCCTTGACGCTGGCCAGCTGAATGCCGTTGTCGGTGGCCACAACGCTGGAGAAAATCACGATCTGCGAATGATCCAGCTTCAGCGCCTTGCCGGCGTCGATCTGCGCAGGGGTGGCTGGCGTGGAACCGCCGAGGATCAGGTCGGCGCCGAGAAACTCGGTGGCTCGCAGCAGCATGGCGCTGTTGAGGCGCGCGCCGAAATAGCCGATGGCCGTGCTGGCGGCAACTGCCACCACCAAGGCGAAGAACAGCACGCGCAGCTCGCCGGCGCGGGCATCGCGCATGAGCTGACGCGCCGCAAGGCTAAGCAGACGGGAAAAAGGCAGGCGTGCCATCAAGGCTCCATGGGGGCGACCAGTCGGCCACCCTCGAGACGGATCAGGCGCCGGCAACGGTGGGCCAGACGCTCATCGTGGGTGACCAGCACCAGGGTGGTGTTGCGTTCCTGGTTCAGCTCGAACAGCAGATCGCTGATGCGCTCGCCGGTGTGGCTGTCCAGGTTGCCGGTGGGCTCATCGGCAAATAGCACGTCCGGGTCGGCAGCAAACGCCCGGGCGATGGCCACCCGTTGCTGCTCGCCGCCCGACAACTGGCGTGGCGTGTGGGTCAGGCGCTGACCCAGGCCGACGCGCTCCAGCAGATGCCGGGCCTGATCGCGGGCGTCTTTGCGGCCTTCCAGCTCCATCGGCAGCATGACGTTTTCCAGCGCGTTCAGGCTGTCGAGCAACTGGAAGGACTGAAACACAAAGCCCACATGTTCGGCGCGAACCCGGGCGCGCTGATCTTCATCCAGTTCGCTGAGGTTGCGCCCGGACAGGACGACGGAGCCGGCGCTGGGCAGGTCGAGGCCGGCCAGCAGACCGAGAAGGGTGGATTTGCCCGAGCCCGACGCGCCGACGATGGCCAGCGTGTCGCCCTTGTTTAGTTCCAGGGAGAGTTCGTGCAGGATGGTCAAGTCACCTTCGGTGCTTGGGACCACTTTGCTGAGGTTCCGAGCACTGAGAATACTTTCGCTCATGGAGAATCCGATGCGTGCGTGGTTTTTAAGTGCTGGCCTGGGTTTGCTGCTGTTGTCACAAGGCGCGATGGCAGGCACGGTATTGATCGTTGGCGATAGTATCAGCGCGGCTTTCGGCCTGGATACCCGCGTCGGTTGGGTCAGTCTGCTGGAACAGCGCCTGGCGAAGGAAGGCTTCAAGGATAAAGTGGTCAATGCGTCGGTCAGCGGCGACACCAGTGCCGGGGGCCAGGCGCGGCTGCCGTCGCTGCTTGCCGAGCACAAACCGGATCTGGTGATCCTCGAACTGGGCGGTAATGACGGCCTGCGCGGGCAGCCGCCGGCGCAATTGCAACAAAACCTTACTGACATGGTTGAGCAGTCCAAAGCGGCCGGCGCCAAGGTGCTGTTGCTGGGCATGAAAATTCCGCCCAACTATGGTGAGCGTTACACCACAGCCTTTGCGGCGGTGTACCCGAAAGTCGCCGAAGCCACCGATGCCGCGCTGGTGCCGTTCATGCTGGAGGGTGTGGGCGGCAGGCCTGACATGACGCAGCAGGATGGCATTCACCCCAACGTCCAGGCTCAGCCCTACCTGCTGGATAATGTCTGGCCCGTCCTGAAACCGCTGCTTTAGTCGCCGCCGCTAACATCAGGCCAATACAGGCAGGGCGCCAGTCATCAGGCGCAAGGACCGCTCGTTGTCAGCGGCCGGGTTTGCGCCTATGGTGGATCAAACCTATACAGGACCAAGAAGATGTACAAGAAAGAGCAGTGGCCACTCACGCTGTACTTCGACGGTGACTGCCCGCTGTGTGCGCGGGAGATCAAGCTCCTGCGTTCCCACGCGTCGGCCCATTCGATGACTGACGCCACACAGGCGCGGCTTCAGCTCGTCGACATGAGCGAAGAGGGGTTTGATGCCCCGGCGCTCGGATTCACCCACGAGCAGATGCAGTCTGTGCTGCACGCCCGGTTCGGCGATGGCACCTGGGTGACCGGCCTGGATGCGACGCTATGGAGCTGGCGGGCTGCCGGCCTCGGCGCTTGGGCTGCGCCGCTGTCATGGCGGCCACTGAGGCCCTTGCTGAACCTCGGTTACCGCTTGTTCTGCCGCTGGCGTCCCCATCTGGCGTGGTTGCCTCATCCGGACGGCAGTCGTCGATGCCGCGACGACCGTTGCGCGATTTCCAGACCCTCAGACGAAAACCGCTGATTTAAAGGCTTGCAGGCCTTTTCCGGACGGGGGCTTTCGGCTAATGTGGCGCCCCCGCTCTGGAGCCCCCGATGCCGCGCCGTCCTGCCTGGTCCCTTTATGCCTATCAACTGATCGAGCCTGACGAACAGCTCGACCTGTTCGCGTGCCAGGAAATCCTTGTGCATCTGGTCGCTCGTCAGCTCGAGCTGGCAGGCTCCGCCGATCGCACCTTGTGCGGCACCTTGCTGCCCGCCCAGCCACGATGGTCGGAAGTCCAGCAGACGGTTTATCAGGATGAGCGGCTGTGCCCGCTGTGCCGGGCGATCATCGACGCGCAACGGCGCGGCTGGCACCCGATCTGGCCTGAACTGGAAGCCGGCGTTTAAGGCCGCGCGAACACTCCCGGACGCGCAGGGGTGCGTGTACAATCGCGCACAATCAAGCCTTCCGTTTACCAAGGATTCTCCGGATGTTGTCGCGCATTCCAGCTTTCGCCCGCTGTCTGTCGCTCGCTGCGCTGTGCGCGGCCGGCCCCGTCTCCGCCCTGGAGTTTCCGTTGCCGCCGCCGGGCGAGGACATCATCGGCCAAGTGCAGACCGTCACCGCCAGGTACGAAGACACCTTCGCCGACCTCGCTACGCGCTACGACCTGGGCTACCTGGAAATGATCGCCGCCAACCCGGGCGTTGATGCCTGGCTGCCGGGCGCAGGCACGCAAATAGTATTGCCGACGCGTTTCATCCTGCCGCCGGGTCCGCGCGAAGGCATCGTCATCAACCTCGCCGAGTACCGTTTGTACTACTACCCGAAAGGCCGGGACGTGGTGTACACCTTTCCGCTGGGTATCGGACGCGAGGGTTGGGGTTCGCCGGTTTCCACCACTAAAGTCACCGCCAAAACACCGAACCCGACCTGGACGCCGCCTGCATCGGTCAAGGCCGAGCATGCCGCCGACGGCGACATCCTGCCCAACGTGGTCCCGGCCGGGCCGGACAACCCGCTGGGCCCGTTCAAATTCGGCCTCGGCCTGCCGGGCTACCTGATCCATGGCTCGAACAAAAAGTTCGGCATCGGCATGCGCACCAGTCATGGCTGCTTCCGCATGTACAACAACAACGTGCTGGAAATGGCGGACATGGTCCCGGTGGGCACCACCGTGCGCATCATGAGCGAGCCCTACAAGTTCGGCGTCAGCGGCGGCAAGGTCTACCTCGAGGCGCACACGCCGCTGGACGAAAGCGGCAAGCCGTCGGTGGTCGACAAGCACACCGCCGTGATCAATGCCCTGCTCAAGCGTGAAGACCTGGCCAACAGCCTGCGCATCAATTGGGACGAAGTGCGGGACGTAGTGGCTGCCGAAGACGGCATGCCGGTCGAAATTGCCGTGCCGACCACGCCGGCGCCCGTGGTGGGCGGCGCGCCGATGACGCTGCAGTAACGCTGCGACGCCCAATCAGGCGGTGCTGATGCCCGCCCCGTCCTGCGTTGAATGCGCAGGCGGGCGGGTTTTTTATTGCCTGGGAAATGCCTCTGCCACAGAGGTCGCCGGCAAACGCCAGGCAATAAAAAAGCCGACCCGTTAACGGATCGGCTTATCAATAATCCCGAGGGATTATTACTTGCGGCTAGCCTTGTCCAACATACGCAGAGCGCGTTCGTTGGCTTCGTCAGCAGTTTGCTGAGCTTTTTGAGCTGCAGCCAGCGCTTCGTCAGCCTTGCGATAGGCTTCATCGGCACGGGCTTGCGAACGAGCGGCTGCGTCTTCAGTTGCGGTCAGACGAGCTTCTGTTTCTTTGGATGCGCTGCTGCAACCGGTAGCCAGAACTGCGGCCAGGGCCAGAGCAGAGAATTTCAGAACGTTGTTCATCGTGTTCCCCTTAAAGGACTTCTATCAAATTAGTCATCTCTCGAAAGTGAGAAAATGACCGGCGTACATCTTACTCATTGTTTGTAGTAAGTAAACGGAGCGCGCGCAAGATCTGCAGAAAATTCTTGGGTTTGAACGAGTTCCGTGCAACTCCTCACGCTTTTTCTTCGTCCAGAAAAAACCCCCGGCAGAGGCGTCTGTCAGGTGACTCCGGTCGAGGCGACTTCGCGGTACGGGCGACCTTTTTTGTATAGTCGATTACCGTGACAGGCGCATCTTTGAGGGCCGTTTAAATGACCTCAAGTGACGGGTGTCCGGGCGTTGCGTCTCAATGGACATTCATCGGCGACAACAGGTTCCATGGGTTACGCAGCAGATGTGCGGCAGCGCAATTAACAGTTGATTCACTTGAGCGCACTTGCCCAGAGCGCCTACTATTTGCCTGTGCTCAAATTGTTTGAGAACAGCGATGCTCTTCGCGGTGTCCAAACGGCACAGGGTGGCGCAGTCGGCACTATTGCAGCAGGCTCTATTGCAGAGGCAATAGTTCTCTTCCTGCCTGTAAAGGTTCCTTCGCCGGGAAAATGTCGATAAGGTAAGGGTCCAATTCCAAGACCCGCGAGGAGTAGTGATGAGCGAGGCGTTGTCCATCCACCATGACGAGACCGGTCACCAGTTCGAAGTCAGCATCGACGGCTACCGTGCCTATCTGACGTACATGGACCTGGGTAAACAGACCCTGGATATCTACCGTACGTTTGTACCCAACGAGTTACGCGGAAAGGGCATAGCGGCAGCATTGACCAAAGTGGCCCTGGATTATGCCGACCGCATCGGCTACACCGTGATTCCTTCGTGCTCCTATGTGGAGCGCTATATGGAGCGCAACCAGCGGCAGGCGGCGAAGATCTGAACCCACCGCGGTCCATACAGTAAAACGCCGAGCATGGGCTCGGCGTTGTCGTTTCTGCGGTCAGGTCAATTGCGTGTGCGCTTGGGCAGTACGTCCTTGAGCTTGGCGTGCATGCTGCGCAGGGTTTTTTCAGTGCTTTCCCAGTCGATGCAGGCATCGGTGATGGACACGCCGTACTGCAAGTCGGCGAGGTCTTTGGGAATGGCTTGGCAGCCCCAGTTCAGGTGACTCTCGACCATCAGACCGATGATCGACTGGTTGCCTTCGAGAATCTGGTTGGCAACGTTCTCCATCACCAGCGGCTGCAGCGCCGGGTCCTTGTTGGAGTTGGCGTGACTGCAATCAACCATAATGTTCGGCTTGATCTTTGCCTTGTTCAGCGCCTGTTCACACAGGGCAACGCTGACCGAGTCATAGTTGGGCTTGCCGTTGCCGCCGCGCAAGACCACGTGACCGTAGGCGTTGCCTTTGGTGGTGACGATGGACACGCCGCCTTCCTGATTGATACCCAGGAAGCGATGAGGGCTGGACACCGATTGCAGGGCATTGATCGCGACGGTCAGGCCGCCGTCGGTGCCATTCTTGAAACCGACTGCCGAGGACAGGCCCGAGGCCATCTCCCGGTGAGTCTGGGACTCAGTGGTGCGCGCGCCGATGGCCGACCAGCTGATCAGGTCTTGCAGGTACTGAGGTGAAATCGGGTCGAGCGCTTCGGTCGCGGTCGGCAGGCCTTTTTCGGCCAGGTCGCGCAGCAATTGACGGCCGATGTGCAGGCCATCCTGAATCTTGAAGGAGTCGTCCAGGTACGGATCGTTGATCAGGCCTTTCCAGCCGACAGTGGTGCGTGGCTTCTCGAAATAGACGCGCATGACCAGATACAAGGTGTCGGACACCTCGGCCGCCAGCGCTTTCAGGCGATCGGCGTATTCGTGGGCGGCCTTGAGGTCGTGGATCGAGCAGGGTCCGATCACGATGAACAGGCGGTGATCCTTGCCATCGAGGATGTTGCGGATGACTTCGCGGCCCTGGCTGACGGTGGCCTGGGCGGCGGCGGTCAGCGGGATTTCGCGTTTCAGCTGATCCGGGGTGATCAGTGTCTCGTTGGAGGCAACGTTGAGGTCGTCAATCGGTAAATCAGCCATCGTGTTACTCATCAGGTCACGGATGCTGGCCGCCAGCGTCCCCGTGCGGCGGAGCCGAGCATGATTGAGCGCAACGGGGGAGCCGAACCTTAGCGCGTTAGCCGGTGGTTCGACAATGGGTAAACGTGGCTTTCGTCCAACGGTTGCGGCATTGTCTGACTTGTCTGGGGTTGCGACAGGCATCACCCGAACATCATTCAGAGGAGAAGCGCGTGGATCAATTGCAACTGACGGACTTCGACCTCGATCAGCAACTTCTTGACCTCCCCGGCGTCTCACTGCTGATTTTCACCAGCCTGGGCTGCTCCAGTTGCCGCTGGGCCCGGCAGCATTTGCCCGAGCAATCCCTGCCGCTCGACCGGTTGTGCTGGATCGATGCCGAGGAAAACGGCGGCGCGGTGCAGCGCTATGGCGTGTTTCACCTGCCAGCGATGTTTGTGGTGCGCGAAGGTGCCTTCTTTGGGCCCCTGCGCACGCAGATGTCCGCCGAGGCCATCGTCTCCGGCCTGGCCCAGGCGCTGGCGACGCCGCCAGACGAATTACCCTGAAGCGGAGTTTCCATGAGCGAAAGCGCAGCGAGCGACAGCGCAACCACACCCCGGATCGGCATCATCGGCACCGGCGCGATCGGCGGCTTCTACGGCGTGATGCTGGCCCGGGCCGGCTTTGATGTGCATTTTCTGTTGCGTAGCGAGTTCGACGCCGTCGCCCGCAACGGCCTGTGCGTGGACAGTCAGGTACACGGCCCGTTAGTGCTGGAAAATGTCCAGGCTTACGCCTCCGCCGGGGACATGCCGCCCTGCGACTGGCTGCTGATCGGGGCCAAGACCACCGGCAACGGTGGCGTCGCGCCTGCCATCGTCCAGGCTGCGGCGCCGGACGCCAGGGTTCTGCTGCTGCAAAACGGGTTGGGTGTCGAGGAAGAGCTGCGCGCCGAGCTACCGGATTCCCTTCATCTATTGGGCGGCCTGTGTTTTGTTTGCGTGCATCGAACAGGGCCAGGCCGGATCACTCACCAGGCCTTTGGCGCCGTGAATATCGGCTACCACAGTGGGCCGGCCGATACGGCTACACGCGGGAAATGGGTCGAAGCGGGGGCGTCACTGTTTCATCAGGCCGGCATCGACTCTGTGGCGATGGACAATCTCGACAAGGCACGCTGGCAGAAACTGGTGTGGAACGTGCCCTACAACGGGCTTTCCGTGCTGCTTAACGCCAGCACCACGCCGCTGATGGCCGACCCCGACAGTCGCGCGCTGATCCAGGGCCTGATGGCGGAAGTGGTGCAGGGCGCCGAAGCTTGCGGGCATGTGCTGCCGGAGGGCTATGCCGAGCAACTGCTCAAGGTCACCGGCCATATGCCGGATTACCGGCCGAGCATGTACCACGACTTCACCGAAAAACGCCCGCTGGAACTCGATGCCATCTACGCCCGGCCCCTCGCGGCTGCGCTTGCCGCCAGCTGCGACATGCCCAAGGTGCGCGCCCTGTATCACGCGCTGGCGTTTATTGATCGCGGCAATCGTTGACGGCCATTGCCGTGCGCCTGCCCACCTCCCGCTTTAAGGAAGACTGATGAGCACTGAGCTGAATGTTAAAACCACGGGGAGCAAGCTGGTGCTGGCGATTTCCTCGCGGGCGCTGTTTGATTTGCGCGAAAGCCATGACGTTTACATGGCCAGCGGCGTCGCGGCCTATCGTCAGTATCAGATCGACCACGAGGATGAAATCCTCGAGCCCGGTGACGCGTTCCGCCTGGTGGAAAAACTACTGAGCCTGAATGCCAGCCTGAACCAGTCCCGGGTGGAAGTAGTGCTGGTCTCCCGCAACAGCGCCGACACCGGCTTGCGCGTGTTCAATTCGATTCAGCATTACGGCCTCGATATTTCCCGTGCGGCGTTCGTCGGCGGGCGCAGTCCGTTTCCGTATCTTGCGGCCTTTGGCAGTCACCTGTTTCTGTCGACCCATGCTGAAGACGTGCGCGCCGCGCTGGACGCGGGTTTTGCCGCTGCGACCATCCTCTCCGGCGGTGCCCGTCGCGCGGCCAGTGCCGAGCTGCGCATCGCTTTCGACGGCGACGCCGTGCTGTTTTCCGATGAGTCCGAGCGCGTGTATCAGTCCGGCGGGCTCGAAGCGTTTCAGGCCAACGAGCGCGAGGCGGCGCGACGGCCATTGCCCGGCGGTCCGTTCAAACCCTTCCTCGCGGCACTGAACGCCCTGCAGCGTGAATTCCCCGAAGAGTCCTGCCCGATTCGCACGGCGCTGGTGACTGCGCGATCGGCCCCGGCTCACGAGCGGGTGATCCGTACGTTGCGCGAGTGGGACATTCGTCTGGATGAGTCGCTGTTTCTCGGTGGCCTGGACAAATCGGCGTTTCTCGAAGCCTTCGCGGCGGACGTGTTCTTCGACGATCAGCCGGGCCACTGTGAGCGCGCGCGCGACGTCGTGGCGACCGGGCACGTGCCCCACGGCATCAGCAACGAGCTAAAACCCTGAGGCGTTAGACCGAAAAGCAGCAGTCGGCCGTCGGAATGCGCGACGCGCTGCTACGCTGATGAAGTCTTCACTTCAATGGCAGACCGGGGGTCCCATGATCCGCTCGATGCTCTACGCCACGGACCTTGGTGCTTATGCGCCCTACACGCTGCAACATGCGCTGATTTTGGCGCGTACCTTCGATGCCGAACTGCACGTCGTGCATGTGGTAGAGCCGATGGGCGTGTTCGCCGAGTCCGTGCTGCAGAGTTACCTCGCCGCCGACGTGCTCAAAGCGCTGCACAGCGAAGGCATTAACACGGTCATCGACGGCATCGAGGCGCGGGTGATGGCCAGTTTTCGCGAGGAGCTGGGCGAGGGGCATGAGGACCTGTCGCTGATCCGCAGCGTTCGGGTGGTCCAGGGCGACCCATCCAATGTGATACTTGATCAGGCGCGCCTGCTCGGCGTCGATTTGCTCGTGGTGGGCAGTCGCAGCCACGGCGGGGAGGGGGATACGCCGATTGGCCGAACGGCGGCGCGGGTGCTGCAACTGTCCGACGTGCCGGTGTACATGGTGCCGATGCTGCAAAGTCGTACACAAACGTGATCGTGTTCCGGGGAATGTGCCAAGGGCGTTAAAAGCTGCGTGCCATTACCGGATAAAAGTGATAAAAAGTTCTAGCTTTGCCTTCCTGACCAATAATCCAGTTATATACCGTCGCTGATGCCCGTGGCGTCTTCCGGCTTTGAGGGATACATATGAAGCTTCAACAATTGCGCTACATCTGGGAAGTGGCGCACCACGACCTCAACGTTTCAGCGACCGCGCAAAGCCTCTACACCTCGCAGCCCGGCATCAGCAAGCAGATCCGTCTGCTGGAAGACGAGCTGGGCGTCGAAGTCTTCGCCCGCAGCGGCAAGCACCTGACCCGCGTCACCCCGGCAGGCGAGCGCATTATCACCACCGCCGGCGAGATCCTGCGCAAAGTCGAGAGCATCAAGCAGATCGCTCAGGAATTCTCCAACGAGAAAAAGGGCACGCTGTCCATCGCCACCACCCACACCCAGGCGCGTTATGCGCTGCCGCCGGTGATCAGCAATTTCATCAAGCAGTACCCGGACGTTGCGCTGCACATGCATCAGGGCTCACCGATGCAGATCGCGGAAATGGCCGCCGACGGCACGGTCGATTTCGCCATCGCCACCGAAGCGCTGGAGCTGTTCGGCGATCTGGTGATGATGCCGTGCTACACCTGGAACCGCTGTGTGGTTGTACCCCAGGGCCATCCGCTGACCAAGGTGCCGAAGCTGACCCTCGAGATTCTCGCCGAATACCCGATCGTGACCTACGTGTTCGGCTTCACCGGCCGTTCCAAACTCGACGAAGCGTTCAGCCACCGCGGCCTGACGCCGAAAGTGGTGTTCACCGCCGCCGATGCGGACGTGATCAAAACCTACGTGAGATTGGGATTAGGCGTCGGCATCGTCGCGAAAATGGCCGTCGACCCGAAGCTGGACAGCGATCTCGTGGTGCTCGACGCCAGCGAATTGTTCGAAGCCAGCGTGACCAAGATCGGCTTCCGCCGCGGCACCTTCCTGCGCGGTTTCATGTGCGACTTTATCGAGAAATTCGCCCCGCACCTGACCCGCGACGTCATGGCCAAGGCCATTCAGTGCCACAACAAACAGGAACTGGAAGAGTTGTTTGCCGGGGTTGAACTGCCGGAGCATTGATAGGCTGCGCACGCAAAACCTGTAGGAGTGAGCTTGCTCGCGATGCGTCGGTTCAGACGCTGAGTGGCGCGTGCCAGACCGTCATCGCGAGCAAGCTCACTCCTACAACGTTGCGATCTGCTCTCAGGCCTTCGCGATCATATTCCCGGCGTGCAGCCCGCATTCTTTCTGCGTTGCTTCTTCCCACCACCAACGGCCTTCGCGTTCGTGCTGATTCGGCAGGACCGGACGCGTGCAGGGTTCGCAGCCGATGCTGATGAAGCCGCGCTCGTGGAGGGTGTTGAAGGGCAGTTCGAGCATGCGGATGTAGTTCCACACGTCGGCACTGCTCATCTGGGCCAGCGGGTTGAATTTGTACAGCGTGCGCTCCGGGGTTGAGAACGCGCTGTCGATTTCGACCACGGCGACGTTGTTACGCGTGCTCGGGCTCTGATCACGACGCTGGCCGGTCGCCCAGGCGCTCACGCCGGACAGCTTGCGGCGCAACGGCTCGATCTTGCGGATCCCGCAGCACTCGCCATGGCCGTCGCGGTAGAAGCTGAACAAGCCCTTTTCCTTGACCATAGGCTCCAGCTTCTCGCGGTCCGGGCTGACGATGTCGATGTCGATCTTGTACTGCTCGCGAACCTGATCGATGAAGCGATAGGTCTCCGGGTGCAGCCGGCCGGTGTCCAGGCTGAACACCTTGACGTTCTTGTTGATTTTCCAGGCCATGTCCACCAGCACCACGTCTTCCGCGCCGCTGAAGGAAATCCACAGGTCGTCGCCGAAGTGCTGGAAGGCGAATTTGAGAATGTCGGAAGGGGATTTGTTCGCGTAGGTGGCGGCGATGTCGTCGACGTCGAAAGGGTGGTTCATCTGGGCGGCTTCCTGATCAGGGCTGGCGCTTAGGCGCTCGTAATGGCGCAGATGGTAACAAAAACGTCGGGCCGTTTGGTTGAAAGCGGGGATTGCCCTGGGCTTGAAGCTGAGTGCCGAGCAGTGGGTGCAGGGGGTATGGGGCGGACACTGATATTCCGGCTGAATACATGAGGTGTGGGAGTGAGCTTGCTCACGAAGAGGTTGTTACATCCGCTGGATATTCGGCGGCAGGAATGCAGTCTTCGTGAGCAAGCTCACTCCCACAAGCCCCACGAACGGGCCGAAATCCTGAGGCGACCCACGACCCTGTGGGAGCGAGCTTGCTCGCGAATGCTTACTGTCATTTCCCGGAGAAAGTAGCTGCTGTCCTGGCGTCTTCGTGAGCAAGCTGAACTGGCCTAATGATTTTGGACATCTCAATCGGGCGCTAAGATGGCGCCCAAATCGGAGGTGTTATGGGCATGCGTACTTCTTACT
>NZ_JBXAWH010000017.1:0-136813 GCF_057291635.1 Pseudomonas sp. 1L-C-7-B-C1
CCCACAGCTACAACGGCTACTGTTCGCCTGTAGCTGCGGAGCGAGCGGCTGCTTGAAAACCTAAATGGGTGTCCAGAATCACTTGACCAGTTCAAGCCGGCTCCTACAGGGGGTTGCGTTCGACGCAGGCTACGCACGTCCCGTGTAGAAGCGCGCTTGCCCGCGAAAAGATTCACGCGCCACTAAGACGAGGCTGAAACCCCGCAGACGGATTCACAGATGCGACGCAGATTACGCCGTCGGCACGGTCCGTTACCGGCGGGCGTTCTTCACCGAGATCTGGTCATTCAGCGTCCAGAAGTCGTACAGCACGCCCAGCAGCGCCAAACCTCCCGTGAACAGGTAAATGATCCCGGTGATCCATTTGCCCTGATACATCCGGTGCACACCGAACACACCCAGAAAGGTCAGCAGAATCCAGGCGAGGCTGTAATCGGTCGCACCTGCGTTGAATCGCAGGTCCGCTTCCCGATCCATCGCCGGGATCAGGAACAGGTCGATCAGCCAGCCAATGCCCAACAGCCCCAGCGTAAAGAACCAGATCGTGCCGGTGACCGGTTTGCCGTAATAGAAGCGATGAGCGCCGGTAAATCCCACAATCCAGAGCAAATAGCCCATGACCTTGCTGTGGGTGTCCGGACGTTGAACGTCAGGTTGATAGGTGTTCATTGTTGACCTCGTCTGCTGCAATAGAAAAAAATATGCGTAAGTTTTGTGACTTTAGTGACGCCGTCCGACGTATGGCTTGAACCTCTTTTCAATCGTGCAAACCCTTGTTCTGCAAGGTGATCAGGCAAGCAAGCTGACGATTTTGCCGCCAAAACTGACTTCAAGGGCAGTAAATTGTTCGACAAGGGGGCTCAGAATTTCGCAAAAAGCTGTTATAAAGTTGCGCGCTGACCAACATGAGCCCTGCCTAATGCGTCCATTTTTCAAGACATGGCTGACTATTTGTCTATTTATGCCACTGGCCGCCCACGCCACCAATCGTGAGCAAACGCTTCCACCGAGCTTCACCGGTTTCACCGCCAGGTCCGAGTCGCCGGAATCCGTTTCACGCAATATTGCTGCTCAACGGGCTGCAATGGCTGCACTGGAACAGACGGCTACTCCACTCGAGTCCTCTGGCAAGCGAGCCAAAGCTGTTAAGGGTAAATCGTCCCGCAGCACTCGCAAAATTTCGCAGAACACTGTCGCCCTGGCCAACACGGCGCAGATGGGTACCAAACAGAGCAGCACTGTGGTCAACCGGGCCGTTAACGCCATCGGTACACCTTATCGTTGGGGCGGCACCAGCCCAACAAAAGGGTTCGACTGCAGCGGACTGGTGAAATATGCCTTCAACGACGTGAGCGAAGTCGATCTGCCGCGCACGTCCAACGCCATGGCCGAAGGTCACGGTCAAAAGGTAGACCGCAAGGATTTGAAGCCGGGCGACTTGCTGTTTTTCAACATCAAGAGCCGCAAGGTGAACCATGTTGCCATCTACCTCGGCAACGACCGCTTCGTTCACGCGCCACGCCGTGGCAAATCCGTGACGATCGATACGCTGAAGAAGCCGTACTGGGACAGCCATTACGTCGTCGCAAAGCGTGTGCTGCCAAAGCAGCCGCCGAGCCAGAAGGGCACTGTGCGCATCGCCCAGCGTTGATCGCACACGCCGCCTGAAAACACTGTGGGGAGCGAATTGATTCGCTCCCCACAGTCGTTTGCCTTCCTGATCAGAAATTATCCGGCGTTTTCGCCTTCTCCCGCGCACTCTCGCGCGTGATCAGCCCCTTGCTGATCAGATCCTTCAGGCACATGTCCAGCGTCTGCATCCCCAGCGATCCCCCGGTCTGAATCGAGGAGTACATCTGCGCCACCTTGTCCTCGCGAATAAGGTTACGGATCGCCGACGTGCCGATCATGATTTCGTGGGCCGCGACCCTGCCTCCGCCGACCTTCTTCAGCAGCGCCTGAGACACGATGGCGTGAAGCGATTCGGAAAGCATCGAGCGGATCATCGACTTCTCCTGCGCCGGGAACACATCGACGATGCGGTCGATGCTCTTGGCAGCGGACGTGGTGTGCAGCGTGCCGAACACCAGGTGGCCGGTTTCGGCTGCCGTCAACGCCAGGCGGATGGTTTCGAGGTCGCGCAGCTCGCCCACCAAAATCACGTCAGGGTCTTCTCGCAGCGCCGACCGCAGTGCTTCGGCAAAGCCGTGGGTGTCGCGATGGACTTCGCGCTGGTTGATCAGGCTTTTTTTGGACTCGTGGACGAATTCGATCGGGTCTTCAATGGTGAGGATGTGGTGATGCTTGTTGCTGTTCAGGTAATCGACCATGGCCGCGAGGGTGGTCGACTTGCCCGAGCCGGTCGGGCCGGTGACCAACACCAGGCCGCGGGGCACGTCGGTAATCTTGCGAAACACTTCGCCCATGCCCAGCTCTTCCATGCTCAGGACCTTGGATGGAATGGTCCGGAACACCGCGCCCGCGCCGCGATTCTGGTTGAACGCGTTGACCCGAAAGCGCGCCACGCCTGGGACTTCGAAGGAAAAGTCTGTCTCCAGGTCCTCCTCGAAGTCCTTACGCTGCCTGTCGTTCATGATGTCGTAGATCAGCGCCTGAACCTCTTTCTGGTCCAGTGCGGGCAGGTTGATCCGCCGCACATCACCATCGACGCGAATCATCGGTGGCAGGCCGGCAGAGAGATGCAAGTCCGACGCGCCTTGCTTGGCACTGAAGGCCAGCAGCTCGGTAATATCCATACAGCTCCTCATCACATAGAATGCCGCAGACTTTAGCCCTGCTGGCGCAAATCAATGTCCACGATAGCAGAGAACATTTCAACGCTCGCCGAGCGAATTCATAGCGCGGCCCAAGCGGTCGAGCGTGACCCGGCGTCTGTCGGCCTGTTGGCGGTGAGCAAGACCAAACCGGCGAGCGACCTGCGGGAAGCCTACGATGCCGGCCTCCGCGATTTTGGCGAGAATTACCTTCAGGAAGCCCTCGGCAAACAGGCTGAATTGAGCGACCTGCCCTTGATCTGGCATTTCATCGGCCCCATCCAGTCCAACAAGACTCGCGCCATCGCCGAGCACTTTGCCTGGGTGCATTCCGTGGACCGTCTGAAAATCGCGCAGCGGCTGTCCGAACAGCGTCCGCCAGAACTGCCGCCACTGAACATCTGCATTCAGGTCAACGTCAGCGGCGAGGCCAGCAAGTCAGGCTGCGACCCTGAAGACCTGCCCGCACTGGCCCAGGCGATCAGCGTGCTGCCCAACTTGAAACTGCGCGGCCTGATGGCCATTCCCGAACCCACCGATGATCGCGACGAACAGAACGCTTCGTTCGCCGCCGTCAGCGCCCTGCAGGCACAACTGGGCCTGCCGCTGGACACGCTTTCCATGGGCATGAGCCACGACCTCGAAGCCGCCATCGCACAAGGCGCGACCTGGGTGCGGATTGGCACTGCCCTCTTTGGCGCCCGCAATTATGGGCAGCCTTAACCTTTGCCCCACAGGAAACCGTTCATGAGCAAAACCCGTATCGCGTTCATCGGCGCCGGCAACATGGCTGCCAGCCTGATTGGCGGCATGCGCGCCCAGGGCGTCGACGCTGAGCTGATTCGCGCCAGTGACCCCGGCGCAGAAACCCGCGAGCGCGTGGCAAAAGAACACGGCATCAAAGTGGTTGCCGACAACGCCGAGGCCATTGAAGGCGCCGATGTGGTGCTGCTGGCGGTCAAGCCGCAAATGATGAAAGCCGTGTGCGAAGCGCTGAAGCCGGCACTCAAGCCTCATCAATTGGTCGTATCCATCGCCGCCGGGATCACCTGCGCCAGCATGCGGGCCTGGCTGGGCGAGCAACCCCTCGTGCGCTGCATGCCGAATACCCCGGCGCTGTTGCGCCAAGGTGTCAGCGGCCTGTACGCCACGGCGGATGTCACTCCGGCCCAACGCGAGCAGGCCGAGACGTTGCTGTCGGCGGTCGGGATTGCACTGTGGGTCGATGAAGAAGCCCACATCGACGCGGTGACGGCGGTGTCGGGCAGCGGCCCGGCGTATTTCTTTCTGCTGATCGAAGCCATGACGGCCGCAGGCGTCAAACTCGGCCTGCCGGCTGACGTGGCCAGCAAACTCACCCTGCAAACCGCGCTGGGCGCGGCATTGATGGCCACCGGCAGCGACGTCGACGCGGCCGAACTGCGTCGCCGAGTGACATCCCCTGCGGGCACCACTGAAGCCGCCATCAAATCTTTCCAGGCCGATGGCTTCGAAGCCATTGTGGAGAAGGCGCTGGGCGCCGCTGCACATCGCTCCGCCGAACTCGCCGAACAGCTGGGCAAATAAGGAGCAATTCATGAATGCACTCACCGGCGCCACGATTTTCGTCATCCAGACGCTCATCAGCCTGTACCTGACCATCGTTCTGCTGCGCTTTGTGCTGCAGCTGGTCAAAGCCAACTTCTACAACCCGCTCTGCCAGTTCGCCGTCCGTGCAACCCAGCCGTTGCTCAAGCCCATCCGGCGCATCGTGCCGAGCGTCTTCGGACTCGACACGTCCTCGCTGCTGCTGGCAATCGTCATTCAGGCGCTCTTAATGGCCTTCGTACTGATGATGACCTACGGCACCATCGGCGATGTCCCGCACCTGTTGATGTGGTCGATCATCGGTATCACGTCGCTGCTGCTGAAGATCTTCTGGGTCGCGATGATCATCATGGTCATCGTTTCGTGGATTGCTCCAGGCAGCCACAACCCGGCCGCTGAACTTGCCTACCAGATCAGCGAACCGATCCTGGCGCCGTTCCGTCGCATCATCCCCAACCTGGGCGGCATGGATATCTCGCCGATCTTCGCCTTTATCGCGATTCAGGTGCTGCAGTCCTACGTCATGCCAGCGCTGGCGGCCTATGCCAGCATGCCGCAAGAGCTGTGGCGGTTGATCTGACTGTCAGGGCGACGGCCTGATTTGCCGTCGCCCTTTTCCCTGTCTGACTAAAGTCGCATCCGCGATGCCGCGGGCTGAATCCAAAGCGTCACCCTCCGCGAATTCAGCCATTTAGTTTGTTGCCGCGCCCCCGCGCGATCTTTAGACTTACGCCTCATTTCAGCGAGAGCAGGTCGATGTCCACGGTCTTTCCCAAAGATTCTGTCGGTCTAGTCACGCCGCAAACGGCGCATTTCAATGAGCCGCTGGCCTTGGCCTGCGGACGCTCGTTGCCTGCCTACGATCTCATCTACGAAACCTACGGTCAGCTCAACGCCGCCAAAAGCAACGCGGTACTGATTTGCCACGCGCTTTCGGGTCATCACCACGCGGCGGGCTACCACAGCGCAGATGACCGTAAGCCGGGCTGGTGGGACAGTTGCATCGGCCCCGGCAAGCCTATCGACACCGATAAGTTCTTCGTCGTCAGCCTGAACAACCTCGGCGGCTGCAATGGCTCCACAGGTCCCAGCAGCCTCAACCCGGAAACCGGCAGGCCCTTCGGCGCCGACTTTCCGGTGTTGACGGTCGAAGACTGGGTGCACAGCCAGGCGCGGCTTGCCGACCGGCTGGGCGTCGATCAATGGGCCGCCATCGTCGGCGGCAGTTTGGGCGGCATGCAGGCGCTGCAATGGACGATCACCTACCCCGAGCGCGTGCGGCACTGTCTGGCGATTGCTTCTGCACCCAAGCTGTCGGCGCAGAACATCGCGTTTAACGAAGTCGCGCGGCAGGCGATCCTGACGGACCCCGAATTCCACGGCGGCTCGTTTCAGGAACACGGCGTGATCCCCAAGCGCGGCTTGATGCTGGCGCGCATGGTCGGGCACATCACGTACCTGTCCGATGACTCGATGGGTGAGAAATTCGGCCGGGGCCTGAAGAACGAGAACCTCAACTACGACTTCCACAGCGTGGAGTTCCAGGTCGAAAGCTACCTGCGGTATCAGGGCGAGGAGTTTTCCGGGCGCTTCGACGCCAACACCTACCTGCTGATGACCAAAGCGCTGGACTACTTTGATCCGGCCGCCAACTTCAACGACAACCTCGCCGCCACCTTCGCCAACGCCAGCGCCAGGTTCTGCGTGATGTCGTTTACCACTGACTGGCGCTTCTCCCCGGCCCGCTCGCGGGAACTGGTCGATGCGCTGATGGCGGCGAAAAAGGACGTCTGTTATCTGGAAATCGATGCGCCCCAGGGCCACGACGCATTCCTGATCCCGATCCCGCGCTACTTGCAGGCTTTCTCCAGCTACATGAACCGAATTGCACTCTGAGGACACCATGAGAGCCGACCTGGAAATCATCCAAGACTGGATACCGGCAGGCAGCCGTGTGCTCGACCTCGGCTGCGGCGACGGCGAATTGCTGGCCTGGCTGCAGGAGCACAAGCAAGTGACGGGCTACGGCCTGGAGAACGACGCCGACAACATCGCCCGTTGCGTGGCGCGCGGCGTCAATGTCATCGAACAGGATCTGGACAAAGGGCTGGGCAACTTCGCCAGCAACAGTTTCGATGTCGTGGTCATGACCCAGGCGCTTCAAGCCGTGCACTACCCCGATCGCATCCTCGACGAAATGCTGCGCGTGGGCCGCCAGTGCATCATCACCTTCCCCAACTTCGGGCACTGGCGTTGCCGCTGGTACCTGGCGAGCAAGGGGCGAATGCCGGTTTCCGAGTTCCTGCCGTACACGTGGTACAACACGCCGAACATCCACTTCTGCACCTTCGAAGATTTCGAAGAGCTGTGCCGGGGTCGGTCGGCCAAGGTCATTGATCGGCTGGCAGTCGATCAACAGCATCGGCACGGCTGGGCCAGCAAGCTTTGGCCTAATCTGTTGGGGGAAATCGGCATCTATCGCGTCAGCAGCCCGGGCTTGCAGGACCACCAGATTGCCGTGTGACCAGCGACTCAGGCAGGTGAAGCCTTGCCAGCCAGCGTCTGCACCGAAGTAAAGAGCCGAAGACAGCGACGCAAACTGGCTCAGGTTCAATCAGCAGATTTTCACGCAGCCGATTTTCACGGACTCATCATGACCCTCACCCAGCTTGTACTGGCCAGCCACAACGCCGGCAAACTCAAAGAACTCCAGGCCATGCTCGGCGCGAGCGTTCAGCTGCGCTCGATTGGCGAGTTCAGCACCGTAGAGCCCGAAGAAACCGGGCTGTCGTTCGTCGAGAACGCCATCCTCAAGGCGCGCAATGCTGCGCGTATTTCCGGTCTGCCGGCGCTGGCCGATGATTCAGGACTGGCCGTGGATTACCTGGGCGGTGCGCCGGGCATTTACTCCGCGCGTTACGCCGACGGTCAGGGTGATGCGGCGAACAACGCCAAATTGCTGGACGCCCTCAAGGACGTACCCGCCGAACAACGCGGCGCCCAGTTCGTCTGCGTTCTGGCACTGGTGCGCCACGCCGACGACCCGCTGCCGATCCTCTGCGAAGGTCTGTGGCACGGCCGCATCCTCACCGCCGCCAGCGGCGAACACGGCTTTGGCTATGACCCGCTGTTCTGGGTGCCGGAGCGCAACTGTTCAAGCGCCGAACTCACCCCGGCCGACAAGAACCAGATCAGCCACCGGGCCCGCGCCATGGCCCTCCTGCGTCAGCGTCTGGGGCTGAGCCCTGATCAACAATGACTCAGGATTCCACCACCCGGCCGCTGATTCTCGGCGCGGCCGGCTTCTCCTCTGAGCAGCCACGGCCGCCCCTTACCGAGCTGCCGCCGCTGTCGCTGTACATCCATATCCCGTGGTGCGTGCGCAAATGCCCGTACTGCGATTTCAACTCACACACGGCAAGCCCGGTGTTGCCGGAGCAGGAATACGTCGACGCGCTGCTGGCCGATCTCGATCAGGACCTGCCCCACGTCTATGGCCGCGAGCTGAGCACGATCTTTTTCGGTGGCGGCACGCCCAGCCTGTTCAGCGCCGATGCGCTGGGCCGTTTGTTGCGCGGCGTGGAACAACGCATCCGCTTCGCCCCAGACATCGAGATCACGCTGGAAGCCAATCCCGGCACCTTCGAGCAGGTGAAATTCAGCGCCTATCGGGGCCTGGGCATTAATCGGCTGTCCATCGGCATCCAGAGTTTTCAGGAAGCCAAGCTCAAGGCGTTGGGGCGTATCCATAACGGCGATGAGGCCGTGCGCGCTGCCGACATGGCGCGTCGGGCGGGTTTTGATAATTTCAATCTGGACCTCATGCACGGTCTGCCGGACCAGTCCCAGGAAGACGCCCTCGGCGATCTGCGTCAGGCGATCGCCCTCGCCCCGACGCACCTGTCCTGGTATCAGCTGACCCTTGAGCCGAATACGGTGTTCTGGAATCAGCCGCCCACGCTGCCGGAAGACGACATTCTCTGGGACATTCAAGAGGCCGGTCAGACGCTGCTTCGGGAAAACGGCTACGCCCAATACGAAGTGTCTGCCTACGCACAGCCGGAGCGCGAAGCCCGGCATAACCTGAATTACTGGGGCTTCGGGGACTTTATCGGGATCGGCGCGGGGGCCCATGGCAAGCTCAGCCACCCGGACGGGCGCATCATCCGCACCTGGAAAACCCGGCTGCCCAAGGATTACCTCAATCCGGCCAAGGCCTATCAGGCTGGCGAAAAGCTGCTGCCATTGGATGAGATGCCCTTTGAATTTTTGATGAACGCCCTGCGCCTGACAAAAGGCGTGGACGCTGCATTATTTCAGCGACGCACCGGTCTAAGCGTCGATTCGCTCGCTAGCGCCCGTTTTGAGGCGGAACAACGCGGCTTGCTGGAGGCCGATCCGTTACGGCTGGTGGCGACCCCTCGCGGCCAGTTATTCCTCAACGACCTGCTGCAGCACTTTCTTCTGTAAGGCTCAATACTAAGGACACTGAATGGAATTCGTACTCGACTTGCTGGCCACCGTCTCGCGCTGGAGTCGCAGCAACTTGTCGGAAATCGCTTTGGCCTTGGTGGGCTGCCTGCTGATTCTGTTCGGGACCGACATCAAGGGCTGGATCGAAGGCCGCCTCGGCAGCTTTACCGGCGCCTTGCGCATTCCGATCATGGCGTTGCTCTGCACCGTCGGCAGTGGCGCTGCACTGATTTATGCCACGCCGTGGGTCGTGCGCGGCCTGAGCCAGTTCAACAACTACAGCCTGGCGCCGGTGTTGCTGGTGGTACTGGTACTGATCGGGGTGGTGGCTGATCGGAAATAACCGGCCGGAAACGTAAAAGCGCCCCTGCCCGCGGGCGCGGGAGGGGCGCTCTCTAGAAATCACACTCCGCTGTTGCCGAGTGCGATCAGCCCATTAGCGAATGCTCTGGATGCTGCCTTTGTTGCCGGTCACTTTCACGTTCACTTGCTTGAAGATGAAGTAATCGTTGACGGTGACTTCGTAACGCGGCGCCACGATCAGGTCGGAACCGGACGATTTGACGGCCTTGAAGGCCGCGGCTGCTTTGGTGGAGGAGATCGGGTCCGGCAGAGGGAGGCCCATGCCACCGCCGCTCGCGCCGCCGTAGGTCACGCCGTCCGCAAACTGCGTATCGCCGCCGATGTTCAACCAGCCGAACAGAACATTGGTGGACGACTCGCCGCTGATGGCTTCACCGACTTTGACGTCAGCCTTCAGATCAGTCTTCACGTCGCCGGACAGCGAAGCGCTTGGCTGGCTGACGTTGTAGCTGACACACCCGCTGGTGGTCGCAATCAGCGTGGCGATTGCAGCCATTTGCCAAAACTTGTTCATCTTCATTCCTCGTCATCAATATTGATATATGCAACGGCGGGGACTATGAAGATCAGAACTGAAAAGGGATGTCGGACGATTCCGAAGACCCTGTAGCTTTATTAGGAAGAAATCGAAGGGTGCGTCATACAAGGCGAACTGTTGGCTGAAATGCGCTGTAAAAACTCAAAAGCGGCCGCTACCGGGCCGCTTCTGGTCAAGAAGTAATCAGGCCAGCTTCTCGAACTTCAGGTCCCAAACCCCGTGACCGAGGCGTTCCCCACGGCGCTCGAATTTGGTGACCGGACGCTCCGCAGGGCGCGGAACGCATTTGCCGTCTTCTGCCAGGTTGCGGTAACCCGGCGCTACGTTCATCACTTCCAGCATGTATTCGGCATACGGCTCCCAGTCGGTTGCCATGTGCAGCACGCCGCCGGGCTTCAATTTGGTACGCACCAGCTCGGCAAATTCGGCCTGAACGATGCGGCGCTTGTGATGGCGGGACTTGTGCCAAGGGTCCGGGAAGAACAGCATCAGCCGATCCAGGCTGTTGTCGGCCACGCAGCGGTTGAGCACTTCGATCGCATCGCAATCGTAAACGCGCAGATTGGTAAGCCCTTGGGTCAGCACGCCATTGAGCAAGGCGCCGACACCCGGACGGTGCACTTCCACGCCGATGAAGTCCTGCTCTGGTGCCGCAGCGGCCATTTCCAGCAACGAGTGACCCATGCCGAAACCGATTTCGAGGGTACGCGGGGCCGAACGGCCAAAGACCTGATCGAAATCAACCGGGGCATCCGCCAGCGGCAGCACGAACAGCTCCTTGCCCTGATCCAGGCCGCGTTGCTGGCCTTCGGTCATTCGACCGGCGCGCATTACGAAGCTCTTGATGCGCCGGTGATGGCTGTCATCGTCTGGCGCTTTGGCATTTTCGTCATTCATCACTTCATCGTCCGGAAGCGGGTCGGGCGTTTGCGAATCAATCATCAACAGGCTCTTACTTGATCAGACCATCCAGCGGCGAGGACGCGCTGGCATAGAGTTTCTTGGGCATACGGCCGGCCAGGTAAGCCATGCGTCCCGCCAGAATGGCGTGTTTCATGGCTTCGGCCATCAATACCGGGTGTTGCGCGTGGGCGATGGCCGAGTTCATCAGCACCGCTTCACAACCCAGCTCCATGGCGATGGTCGCGTCGGACGCAGTGCCGACACCGGCATCCACCAGCACCGGGACTTTCGATTCTTCGAGGATGATCTGCAGGTTGTACGGGTTGCAGATCCCCAGGCCAGTACCAATCAGGCCCGCGAGGGGCATCACTGCGCAGCAGCCGATTTCGGCGAGCTGGCGGGCGATGATCGGGTCATCGCTGGTGTAGACCATGACGTCGAAGCCGTCCTTGACCAGCGTTTCGGCCGCCTTCAGGGTTTCGATGACATTGGGGAAAAGGGTTTTCTGGTCAGCGAGGACTTCCAGCTTGACCAGATTGTGGCCATCGAGCAGCTCGCGGGCCAGGCGGCAGGTGCGCACGGCCTCGATGGCGTCGTAGCAACCCGCAGTGTTCGGCAGGATGGTGTAGCGGTCCGGCGGCAGCACGTCGAGCAGGTTCGGTTCGCCCGGGTTCTGCCCCAGGTTGGTCCGGCGCACTGCAACGGTGACGATCTCGGCGCCCGAGGCTTCGATGGCCAGACGGGTCTGTTCCATGTCCGTGTACTTGCCAGTGCCGACCAACAGGCGCGACTGAAAAGTCCGACCGGCCACGGTGAACGGCTTGTCGCTGCGAACGTTGCTCATCTGAAATCCTCTTTACGGTTGAGGTTCTTGCAGTGCTTGCGGACCAGGCCCGCAGCGCGTCGAGGGGCTAGCCGCCACCGATGGCGTGCACCACTTCGACCTGATCGCCTTCGGTCAGCGCCGTGGCGGCATGCTGGCTGCGCGGAACAATGTCCAGATTGAGCTCGACGGCGACTCGGCGCCCGGTCAGATCCAGAAGTGACAGCAGTCCCGCGACGGTCTCGCCATCGGGCAGCTCAAAGGATTCACCGTTCAACTGAATGCGCATGCGAGAGGGCAGCCATCATTTTAGGGGGCGAGCATTCTAGCCCGATCGGTCGGTATGACCAAGGCAAAGCCACGCCATTCGTCTCAGGCGTGGCCGAGTGCTTGCGACGCGTCCGCGACAGACGCGCGCTCCAGACGGGATTAAAGCGTGTCGAGTCCCAGGCGCCATGCCGTCCAGCCGAGAATCGCCCAGCCGATCAGGAAAAACAGGCCACCGAACGGGGTGATGATCCCCAACTTGGTCGCGCCGGTCAGCGTCATCAGGTAGAGGCTGCCGGAGAACAGGATGATGCCCAGGGTGAAGGAGATCCCTGCGTAGGTGACAAGCCGGCCCTGAATCTGCATCGCCAGCAGTGCCACGCCGAAAATCGCCAGCGCATGGATAAGCTGGTAGAGCACGCCGGTGTGGAAGACCGCCAGGTACTCGGGGGTCAGGCGGTTTTTCAGGCCATGGGCAGCGAACGCGCCAAGGGCGACGCCGGTGAATCCGAAGAAGGAGGCCAGCATCAGAAAGGTTCGTAACATGTACAACTCCAGGCAAGTTCAATGACGCGTGGTCTGTATAATGGCCCGCTCAACCGGTTCGGCCAAGCCATCTCTATGCTGCAATTACTTCTCCGTCGTGTCGCCAAAGGCCTGCTCTGGTTCGCAGCGGCAAGTGTCGTGCTGGTGCTGATTTTCCGCTGGGCCCCTCCTCCGTTTACCGCTTTGATGGTCGAACGCAAGATTGAATCCTGGTTTGACGGTCAGCCCATTGACCTGCAGCGCGACTGGGAGTCATGGGACCACATCTCAGATGACCTGAAAATCGCCGTCATTGCGGGCGAGGACCAGAAGTTCGCCGAGCACTGGGGTTTCGATATCGACGCCATTCAGGCAGCACTGGTTCATAACGAACGCGGCGGCTCCCTGCGCGGGGCCAGCACGCTGAGCCAGCAGGTGTCGAAAAACCTGTTCCTGTGGTCGGGGCGCAGTTACTTTCGCAAGGGCCTGGAAGCCTGGTTCACCGGGCTGATCGAGGTGTTTTGGTCCAAGCAGCGCATTCTCGAGGTGTACCTGAACAGCGTGGAATGGGACGACGGTGTTTTCGGTGCTCAGGCCGCTGCGCAGCATCACTTTCATGTGAATGCGAGCCAGCTGTCCACGCAACAAGCGAGCTATCTCGCCGCCGTCCTGCCCAACCCAAGGGAATGGAGCGCCAGCCATCCCAGCAGCTACGTCGCAGGTCGCGCGAGCTGGATCCGCCAGCAGATGCGTCAGTTGGGTGGGGATGAGTATTTGATGGGGTTAAATCACAGTCGCAGGTGGTGAGCCCCAGTCTGGCTTTATAGCTTTCGTAGGACTGGCTTTAGCCGGGAAAGCGTTATGCGTCACGCCCCAAGCCTGATGGTGCTCAACCCGGCCTCTTCCCGGCTGAAGCCGGTCCTACTCAGAAACCGCGTCCAGCCTGCGGGATGGGCAGGGTCAGATTCGCGTTCACGCTGTTAGTAGTTTCCGCATCAGGCGCAATACACCCCACAAACAAAAACGCCTCGATCAACTCGGGGCGTTTTGGGTTTCAGCGCAGCGATCAGGCAGCGATCGACAGTTTCAGCTTGTTCATCGCGCTCTTTTCGAGCTGACGAATACGCTCGGCAGAGACGTTGTACTTCTCGGCCAAGTCGTGCAGCGTGGCCTTTTCTTCCGCCAGCCAGCGCTGATACAGAATGTCGCGGCTGCGATCGTCGAGCACGTTCAGCGCTTCGTGCAGGTTGGCCGTCGAGCTGTCAGTCCAGTCGGAATCTTCCAGCTGACGCGCCGGATCGTAACGATGGTCTTCCAGGTAGTTGGCTGGCGACTGGAAGGCGCTGTCATCGTCGGCTTCTGCCGCCGGGTCGAAGGCCATGTCGTGGCCAGTCAGACGGCTTTCCATCTCGCGCACTTCACGGGGCTCAACGCCCAGACTCTCGGCGACGCGATGCACTTCTTCGTTGTTCAGCCAGGCCAGACGCTTCTTCTGGCTGCGCAGGTTGAAGAACAGCTTGCGCTGAGCCTTGGTGGTCGCGACCTTCACGATGCGCCAGTTGCGCAGGATGAACTCGTGAATCTCGGCCTTGATCCAGTGCACGGCAAAGGACACCAGGCGCACACCCATCTCGGGGTTGAAGCGCTTCACGGCCTTCATCAGGCCAACGTTACCTTCCTGAATCAGGTCAGCCTGAGCCAGTCCATAACCGGAATAACTGCGTGCGATATGCACGACAAATCGCAGGTGGGCGAGCACCATCTGCCGAGCCGCTCCCAAATCCTGCTCATAGTAGAGACTCTCGGCCAGTTCACGCTCCTGCTCAGGCGTCAGCAGTGGAATGCTGTTTACCGTGTGCACATAGGCTTCCAGGTTCGCACCCGGGACTAAAGCATACGCAGGTTGCAAAGAATTGGTCATACGAAAAACCTCCGACACATAACTCGTGCAGTTCAGCACTGCGAAATTGACCGGGAACCGCTAGACAAGTTCCCTGAGCTGAAAAGTCAATAGGTGAAACAAAATTTACTAACGATGAAGCTACTCAACACTAACGAGGCGCCAACTCTCTCAAATGGCGTGCTACTGCAATCCACGCACCGATATACCCCAACAGCACCGCCCCAAGCAAGAGCGACACACCGTCAGACACTGGCACGCCGGCAAGGGCAAAATCACTGCCGTACAGCCCGGCCAGCTTGACCACCGCATCGTTCAGCCAGTCCAGCCCGAACGCTAGCACGCCCCAGGACAAGACACCTGCACCCAGCCCGTACAACGCGCCCATATAAAGGAAAGGCCGGCGAACGTAGCTGTCTGTGCCGCCTACTAATTTGATGACCTCGATTTCCGTGCGACGGTTCTCGATGTGCAGACGAATGGTGTTACCGATGACCAACAGCAGTGCTGCGACCAGCAATACCGTCAGGCCAAACACGAACCGATCACCCAGCTTCAAGATAGCGGCTAAACGCTCGACCCAGACCAGGTCCAGTTGTGCCTGCTGCACTTTTGGCAACTCGGCCAGCTGTGTACGTAATGCTTCCAGCGCGGCTTTGTCAACTTCCAGTGGTGTAACCAGCACGACACCGGGCAGCGGGTTTTCAGGCAGTTCCTTGAGCGCCTCGCCCAGCCCGGACTGTTTCTGGAATTCGTTCAGCGCCTCATCGCGGCTGATGTACTCAGCGTCAGCGACGCCGCCCATTTCCTTGATCTGACGAACAAGGCCTTCTCCCTCGCTCGGCGACGCATCCAGCTGCAGATACAGGGATATCTGCGCCGCACGCTGCCACGAACCGCCAAGACGCTCGACATTGCTTAGCAACAATGACAAGCCCATCGGCAAGCTCAGCGCGATGGCCATCACCAGACAGGTAAAGAAACTGCCGATGGGCTGCTTGCCGAGACGGCGCAGGCTGTCCAGCAGGCTTGAGCGGTGGGCCTCGAGCCAGGCGTTGAACAACTCACCGAAACTCGGGCCGTCATCGTCATCGCGTTTCTTTTTCTTTTGCGGCGCCGGGTCTGAAGCTTTGGGCGCTACGCGTTCGGAAACCTTGGGGCTGCGAGTGGCACTCATACGCCTGCCTCCCCGTCGCCGATCAGTCGGCCGCGCTGTAACGTCAGCATGCGGTGGCGCATCCGTGCGATCAGTGCCAGGTCGTGGCTCGCAATCAGCACGCTGGTGCCCAAGCGGTTGATGTCTTCGAACACGCCCATGATTTCAGCTGCCAGCCGCGGGTCGAGGTTACCGGTGGGTTCGTCTGCCAGCAGCAGGGCCGGACGGTGAACGATGGCGCGGGCGATGCCGACGCGCTGTTGCTGACCAGTAGACAAGTCACCCGGATACAGCTCGGCTTTGTCGGATAACGCAACCCGCTCAAGGGCCGAATCGACGCGCTTGACCACTTCGGTCTTGGACAGGCCGAGGATCTGCAGCGGCAGCGCAACGTTATTGAACACCGTGCGATCAAACAGCAACTGGTGGTTCTGAAACACCACGCCAATCTGCCGACGCAAAAAAGGAATCTGCGCAGTGCTGATCTGGCCCAGGTCCTGACCCGCCAGCAGAAGCTTGCCAGTGGTAGGACGCTCCATCGCCAGCAGCAGGCGCAGCAAAGTGCTCTTGCCCGCGCCGGAGTGACCTGTCACAAACAGAAATTCGCCACGACGTACTCGAAAGCTCAGCTCATGCAGGCCGACGTGTCCGTTCGGATAGCGTTTACCGACCTGTTCGAAACGAATCATGGGCGCTCCCGCTCGGCGAATAGGGCTTGGACGAACGGCTCGGCTTCGAAGGTGCGCAGATCGTCGATGCCTTCACCCACGCCGATATAGCGAATCGGCAGGCCAAATTGCTTCGCCAGGGCGAAGATCACGCCGCCTTTGGCGGTGCCGTCGAGCTTGGTCAGCGCAAGGCCGGTCAGCTGGACGGTCTGGTTGAACTGTTTGGCCTGGTTGATCGCGTTCTGACCCGTACCCGCATCCAGGACCAGCAGGACCTCGTGCGGCGCGTCGGCGTCGAGCTTGCCGATCACGCGGCGAACCTTCTTCAGCTCTTCCATCAGGTTGTCTTTGGTGTGCAAGCGGCCTGCGGTGTCAGCGATCAACACGTCGATGCCGCGGGCTTTTGCAGCCTGAACGGCATCGAAAATCACCGAAGCCGAATCAGCGCCCGTGTGCTGGGCAATGACCGGGATTTTGTTGCGCTCGCCCCAGACCTGCAGTTGCTCAACGGCTGCAGCACGGAAGGTGTCACCCGCCGCCAGCATGACTTTTTTGCCTTCAAGCTGGAGCTTCTTGGCGAGCTTGCCAATGGTGGTGGTTTTACCCGCGCCGTTGACGCCCACGACCAGAATCACGAACGGCTTGTGCTGTGCCGTGATGACCAGCGGAGCTTCCACTGGCTTGAGCATTTCGGTCAGTTCATTTTGCAGCGATTTGTACAGCGCGTCGCTGTCAGTGAGCTGCTTGCGCGCCACTTTTTGCGTCAGGTTGCGCACGATTGCCGACGTTGCTTCCACCCCAACGTCCGCGGTCAGCAGACGGGTTTCCAGCTCGTCGAGCATGTCGTCGTCGATGGCTTTTTTGCCAAGGAACAGGCTGGCCATGCCTTCGCCCAGGCTGGCACTGGTTTTCGACAGGCCCTGCTTCAGGCGCGCGAAAAAACCAGGCTGCTTGGGTGCGGTGGTTCCTTCGAACGGAACAGGTGGCACGCTGGTTTCAAGAACGGGCACAGCGGCCGCGGCTGGAACCATCGGTGCTGTCGTCAACGGCGGCGTCAGCGAAGGAAGATCATTGCCGGAAACCGGATCAGGCAGTGCGACCGGGGTCGGCTCGATGGACGGAGCCACATCGAACGACGTTGTGTCGATGACCGTCGGTTGAGCAGGCACTTCAGCCACAGAAGCGGCGGCGGATTCCACGTTGGATTCGGTGTGTACCGGAATGGGCGGCGTGACGTGAGGCTCGCGCTCATCGGTGAAGGCGACGGGCTCTTCGGCAACGGGCAGGTGAAGCCAGGGATCTTCGATAGGGGCCGAAAGCGCTTCAATCGTAGCGGTTTGTGGCAAGGGTTGCGGCGCGTTTTGCGGCGCGCGCTCGGCCGGGATGGCCGGGGCGTTATGCTGCTCAGCAACCGCCGGGGCCTGATCGGGCACGGACTCTGGCGCTGGAGCGGGGGCATTCTGAGGCGGCTCGGGAGTGACTTCCTGCGGCTTTTTGCGCAGCCATCCGAACAGGCCTTTCTTCTCGCCAGCCGGGGCTGGGGTCTTCTTGTCGTCGTTGGAACCAAACATGGAGGACGGCTATCTCACGGTAACGACGCGCCAGAGCGGCGCCTCTGAAAAATTCTGTATGCGAAACAGACTGCTTTTATGTCCGCTTGTTCATAGGTTGCCCGCGTCAAATGATCGGACCTCGCCAGGCCGTCCTACACGCTAATTCAGGCCAAGTCTTACAAGGTCTGTTTACGGCTCGGACATCTTAGCCATAGTCGTCAGGCAAACTGGCCGCTATCCTAACACCCCCGCGCCCGCTGACGCTAAGCAGGCCGTCTCCAAGGTTCAAATCACGAATGAATGCTCTAGCCCGCTGTGCCGCAGGCCTGCTGCTCAGCACAATCTGTTTGCCCTTCGCCGCATCGGCTGCCGACCCTCAACCCACCACCGAATTCACGCTGAATAACGGCCTGAAGGTCATCGTGCGTGAAGACCACCGCGCACCGGTCGTGGTTTCGCAGGTCTGGTACAAGGTCGGCTCCAGCTACGAGACGCCTGGCCAGACGGGCCTGTCCCATGCGCTGGAACACATGATGTTCAAGGGCAGCTCGAAGGCGGGGCCCGGCGAAGCATCGCTGATCCTGCGTGACCTGGGCGCGGAGGAGAATGCGTTCACCAGTGACGACTACACCGCTTATTACCAAGTGCTGGCCCGTGATCGACTGGCGGTTGCCTTCGAACTGGAAGCCGACCGCATGGCCACCCTGCGCCTGCCCCCTGAGGAGTTCGCGCGGGAAATCGAAGTCATCAAGGAAGAACGCCGCCTGCGCACCGATGACAAGCCGAACGCCAAGGCCTACGAGCGCTTCAAGGCCATCGCCTACCCCGCCAGCGGCTACCACACGCCGACCATTGGCTGGATGGCAGACCTTGAGCGCATGAAGGTCGAGGAGCTGCGCCACTGGTATGAATCCTGGTACGTGCCCAACAACGCCACGCTGGTGGTGGTCGGCGACGTGAAGCCCGATGAGGTGAAAGCCTTGGCTGAGCGCTTCTTCGGTCCGGTGCCGCGCCGGGATGTACCGCCGTCGAAAAAACCGCTGGAGCTGGCCGAGCCTGGCCTGCGCCAGATCACCGTGCATGTCGCCACGCAGATGCCGAGCCTGATGTATGGCTTCAACGTGCCGAGCCTGGCCACCGCCACCGATCCACAGTCAGTCAACGCACTGCGCCTGATTTCGGCCTTGCTCGATGGCGGCTACAGCGCGCGCATTCCGACCCGCCTGGAGCGCGGCGAAGAACTGGTCACCGGCGCGGCGTCCGACTACGACGCTTACACCCGTGGGGACAGCCTGTTCACCGTCAGCGCCACGCCCAATCAGCAGAAGAAGAAAACCCTCGCCGACGCTGAAGCCGGCATCTGGCGCCTGCTCGACGAACTTAAAACCAAGCCGCCCGCCAAGGAAGAGCTGGAACGGGTCCGGGCCCAGGTGATCGCCGAATTGGTCTATGAGCGCGATTCTATTACCAGTCAGGCCAGCACCATTGGCGAACTGGAAACGGTGGGCCTGTCCTGGAAGCTCATTGATGAGGAACTGGCCGGGTTGCAAAGCGTGACACCGGAAGACATCCAGAAAGCCGCCCGTACTTACTTCACCCGCGAGCGCCTCGCCGTTGCGCATGTTTTGCCTGAGGAGAAAGCCCAATGAGCCAGCGCAACGAATCCCGCTTTGCGCTAACGCGGGCGTGCTCATTCGCACTCGCCGTGACGTTTGGCCTGTTGGGCGCGGCGTCGGCGATGGCAGAGACCGCCGCGGATGCCCCTAAGGCCATCGACAAGGCCGCCAGCACGCTGGAGTCCCTGAAGGAGCTGGACGGTAAAGCGCCCGCTCGCCGTTCGCTGAACATTCAGTCGTGGAGTACCGCCGAAGGCGCTCGCGTGCTGTTTGTCGAAGCCCATGAGCTGCCGATGTTCGACATGCGCCTGCTGTTCGCGGCGGGCAGCAGCCAGGACGGCGCCAACCCCGGCATCGCGCTGGTCACCAACGCGATGCTCAACGAGGGCGTCAAAGGCAAGAACGTCAGCGCCATCGCCGAAGGTTTTGAAGGGTTGGGCGCTGATTTCGGCAACGGCTCCTATCGCGACATGGCGATCGCTTCGTTGCGCAGCCTGAGCGCCGCCGACAAACGCGAGCCTGCGTTGAAACTGTTTGCTGAAGTGGTGGGCAAACCCACGTTTCCGGCGGACTCGCTGGCGCGAATCAAAAACCAGTTACTGGCAAGTTTCGAATATCAAAAGCAGAACCCGGGCAAGCTGGCAGGCGATGAGCTGTTCAAGCGGTTATACGGCAATCATCCTTACGCGCACCCAAGTATGGGCACGGCGAAAAGCATAGCGCCTCTGACTTTGGCTCAGCTGAAAGCCTTTCATGCCAAGGCCTACGCCGCTGGCAACGCAGTCATCGCGCTGGCTGGCGACCTGACACGCGCAGAGGCGGAAGCAGTTGCGTCCCAGGTTTCCGCCGCGCTGCCGAAAGGTCCGGCGCTGGCACAAACCGTTGCACCGACCGAACCCAAGCCGAGTGAAACTCACATCGAGTTTCCGTCCAAGCAGACGCACCTCATGCTGGCTGAACTGGGCATTACCCGAGGCGATCCTGAGTACGCGGCCCTGTCACTGGGCAACTCGATCCTCGGCGGCGGCGGTTTCGGCAGCCGTCTGATGACCGAGGTGCGGGAAAAACGCGGCCTGACCTACGGCGTGTCTTCAGGCTTCACGCCGATGCAGGCACAGGGTCCGTTCATGATCAGCCTGCAGACCCGCGCCGAACTGAGTGAAAACACGCTCAAGCTGGTCAAGGACATCACCCGTGACTTCCTTGCCAACGGCCCGACCCAGAAAGAACTCGACGATGCCAAGCGCGAACTGGCCGGCAGCTTTCCGCTGGCGACTGCCAGCAATGCGGCCATCGTTGGGCAACTGGGCGCGGTCGGCTTCTATAATCTGCCGCTGACCTACCTTGAAGATTTCATGATGCAGTCCCAGAGCGTGACGGTCGAGCAGATCAAGACCGTGATGAACAAACATCTGGACGCTGACAAGCTGGTGATCGTGACTGCAGGTCCGACCGTCCCGCAGAAGCCACTGCCGCCCCCTACTGACAAACCCGCCGAGCAACCGCTCGGCGTTCCGGAGCACTGATGACCTCGACTTCCAAGTTGCCACGTATCCACAAAGGGCACAAAATCCACACGGGCCTCGGCCAACTGCGGATCATCGGCGGCGAATGGCGCAGTCGGCGTCTGAGTTTCCCTGACGCCCCCGGTCTGCGCCCGACGCCGGATCGTGTGCGTGAAACCCTGTTCAACTGGCTGGCGCCGTACATCGAGGGCGCGCGCGTCCTCGATCCGTTCGCCGGCAGTGGCGCGCTGTACCTTGAAGCCCTTTCCCGCGGCGCCAGCATGGGTCTGGCGCTGGACACCAACTCGATGGCGATTTCCAGCCTGCGCGAGCACCTCGGTACGCTGCGTTGCACGGTTGGCAAAACCGCGACCGGCGACGCCCTTCGCCATCTGGAAACCCAGCCGGCCGAACACTTCGACGTGGTGTTCCTCGACCCGCCATTTCACCAGGACCTACTGATGCCTGCGTGCACGCTGCTGGAAGAGCGTAACTGGCTGGCGGACAACGCGTGGATCTACACCGAAAGCGAAACCGCGCCCTCCACGCTGGGCATGCCGGCCAACTGGCGCCTGCACCGCGAGAAGAAGGCCGGTCAGGTGCACTACGCGGTGTGGGAACGCAGTGTCGTCGCGAGCTGACCTTCCCGGGTTTACCCCAGCGTTCGGCCTGGGCAACCCGCACTTGCAGACGCTGTGGGGACCGCTCTGGCGTCCGACCACTCACCTTGAGCGCCGGCGCGAGCGCGTCTGGCTTGAGGACGGGGATTTCCTCGACATGGACTGGCACGGCCCACACGACGCCACTGTGCCGGTCGTGCTCGTGCTGCACGGTCTGACCGGCTCGTCCAACTCCCCCTATGTCGCCGGGCTGCAGCACGCCATGGAAAAACGCGGCTGGGCAAGTGTCGCCCTTAACTGGCGAGGCTGTTCAGGAGAGCCAAATCTGTTGCCTCGCAGCTATCACTCGGGCGCCAGCGAAGACCTTGCCGCCGTGATCGATCATCTGCGCAAGGCCCGGCCATTGGCGCCGCTTTACGCTGTCGGGTATTCCCTCGGCGGCAACATCTTGCTCAAGCACCTCGGCGAAACTGGCCTCGACAGCCACCTGCAAGGCGCTGCGGCGGTATCCGTACCGTTTCGTCTGGACGAATGCGCCGACCGGATCGGGCTGGGCTTCTCCAAGGTCTATCAACGCCACTTCATGCGCGAGATGGTCGGCTACATCAAGGACAAGCAGAGACGCTTTCAGCATGAGGGCCTCAGCGACGGGCTAGCGGAACTGGCGGCCTTGGGGTCGTTGAAAGACATGCGCACCTTCTGGGACTTCGACGGGCGCGTGACAGCGCCGCTCAATGGATTCGTGGACGCCCATGATTACTACCGGCGCGCCTCCAGTCGGTACTTCCTCGGCGCCATCCGCACGCCAACCCTGCTGATTCAGTCCCTTGATGACCCGTTCGTGTTCAAGCACAGCCTGCCTGAAGCCTCTGAGCTGTCGTCCAGTACGAAATTCGACCTGCAGAAACAAGGCGGGCACGTGGGTTTTGTCGGCGGCACGATTAGAAAACCGACGTATTACCTGGAGCAACGGATTCCGGCGTGGCTGACGGATGTCCATGGCGCGCAGACAAACCGCTAACGCCTGCACGATCGTTCAAGACACGTACGCGCCACCCGCATAACATCGGGACATAAGGAGAAAAACCATGTCCCGACATCAATTCTTCGTCCGCGGTCTTCGCGACAGCGTGCCTATGCTGGTCGGTATTGCCCCGTTCGGCATTATCTTCGGCACCCTCGCCGGCGTGGGCGGCCTGACGCTTTGGCAGGCGGTCGGCATGTCGATGTTCGTTTACGCAGGATCGGCGCAGTTCATCGTCATCAGCCTGATGGGCGCCGGGGCCGGCGCGATGGTGATTCTGTTGACGACGTTCATCGTCAATCTGCGCCACGTGCTGTACAGCGCCACCCTGCAGCCACAGGTTCAGGGGCTGCCTCAGCGCTGGCGTTTGTTGCTGGCGTTCTGGCTGACGGACGAAACCTTCGCCATCGTTCAACGCCACTACCTGGTCCACGGCCGGACGCCGCTCGCGCATTGGTACTGGCTGGGCGTGGCGAGCTCGCTGTACGCCTGTTGGGTGAGCAGCTCGCTGGTGGGTGTGCTGTTTGGTCAGGCTTTTCCCGACATGGCCAGTTGGGGCCTGGAGTTCGCGATGCTGGCGACCTTCATCGGTATCGTCGTGCCGCTGCTGCGCAACCAACCGCAGATCGCCGCCGCGTTGGTCGCTGGCGCGGTTGCCCTGCTGACTTGGTCGTGGCCCTACAAATTAGGGCTCATGGCCGCGGCCTTCTGTGGCATCGCGGCGGGGGTGTGTCTGGAAAGACGGCAGCCTGAAAGGCAGAACGACGTGAACCCGAACGAGGTACGCCCATGACGTACGGGTGGCTGATTCTGGGCATGGCCGCGATCACTTTTCTGATGCGCTACAGCCTGTTCGCCTGGCCGAACCTGCGTTTCCCGCCGCTGGTGCGCCAAGGACTGCATTACGTACCCACCGCCGTGCTGACGGCCATCGTCGTCCCAGGCATGTTGCTGCCCGACGGCACGCACTGGCAGTTGTCCCTGGACAACGCCTACCTGCTGGCCGGGATCGTGTCGATTGGCATTGCGGCATTCAGCCGTAACCTTCTGGCGACCATCGGCGGCGGGCTACTGGTGTTTTTCTTGCTGCGCTGGGCGATGGGGCAGATGTGAGGCACACACGCAGAACCTCAGTCCCCGGTCGCGACGCCCCGCTGCGGATCGTTGATCCACTCGCTCCACGACCCCGCGTACAGCCCCCCCAATGGATACCCGGCGAGGGCCAAGGCAAACAGGTTGTGGCAAGCCGTCACGCCGGAGCCGCAATAGGCGACGAGCTCATGGGCAGGGCGGCCTTGTAGTGCCTCAGCGAACCGCTGCTTCAGTTGCTCCGGTGGGAGAAAGCGGCCATCCGGCCCGAGGTTGTCGGTGAACGCCGCGCACTGCGCGCCAGGAATGTGCCCCGCAATAGGGTCGATGGGCTCGACCTCACCCCGGAACCGCGCGGGGGCACGGGCGTCGATCAACGTCATGGAGGGATCGCCGATGCGGGCCAGCAGTTGCTCGGCCGTCAGCACCATCGCGTCATCCGGCACGCCGTCAAACGCACCTTCGGGTTGATGTGGCGGATCAAGACTCAGCGGTAAACCCGCCGCATGCCAGGCTTTGAGGCCGCCATCGAGCACATACACGCCGTCGCGCTTGCCCAGCCACGCCAGCAACCACCAGGCTCGGGCGGCGTACGCACCCGGCCCATCGTCGTACAGCACGATATCGCTCTGATTGTTCACACCCCAGAACCGCAAGCGCTCGATCAGCGCCTGCGGATCCGGCAGCGGGTGGCGGCCGGTCACACCTTTGGTGATGGGACCACTGAGATCATTGAGCAAGTCAGCGTAGGAAGCGCCTTCGATATGTCCCTCTGCGTAGCTGCGCTGGCCGTAGTCCAGATCGTCCAGCGACGAACGACAATCCAGTATCACAAGCCCGGGCTGGGCCAGGCGTTCTGACAATTGTTGCGGGCTGATCAATTGCGCGATGGACATGACAGACTCCTGCAGGCAGTAAAAAGGTGATGACGATCGAGTGAGATAACCGGCCCGATTCAGCCAGCGTCCTCCAGTGCCTTGGCCAATGGCACATAAAACTCCGCGCACAGCGCATTCACCGCTTCCCGCGCCTGGGGCGTGACGTAAGCCAATTCCAGTATCAGCACCTGATAGACCCCTCGTCGAATCGCGTCCTCACTCAGGTGATCGGCGTTTTCCCGCGTGGTGCAGAGAAAACGTACCCAAGACGTAAGAATGATCCACGCATTGAGCGTCAGCGATTCGATCTGGACCTTGTCCATGCTCAGAATCTGCGCGTCGACAAAGCCGCTGTAAATAGACATCGCCTTGATCAGGCAGTGTTGGGAGAAGCGTCGGTAACGCACCGCCAGCTCAGAATCGGTTTCAAGCAAGTGCTCGAGATCGCGGTGCAGAAAACGGTAGCGCCACATGCCGTCGAGAATCGACATCAAGTAATGGCGCTTGTCTTCGACACCCGGCAGACGGCCCCTGGGCGGGTGCAGAAAGCTGTCGACCAGGGTTTCGTATTCGGTGAACAACTCAGCGATGATCGCCTGCTTGTTGGGGAAGTGGTAGTACAGATTGCCGGGCGACATTTCCATGTGCGCAGCGATGTGATTGGTGCTGACGCTGCGCTCGCCCTGCTGATTGAACAGGTCCAGGCTGCAATGCACGATGCGTTCACGTGTGTTGATGCGTACGGTTTTGATGCGCGGCGCCATGTTCAACTCGAACGTCGAAATGTAACAGGAATGTGCCGGATCTTAACGCAAGCGTCGGGCCCTTTGCAGACTTCATCGCTCCATGGCAGTCGCCAGCCTGAGCCGAACCACCGCTGCCACACCCACCCCGAGCACGCCTGCCGCCAGCGCGTTGATCAAAATGACGCCGCGCAGCCCGATTGGCGCCGTCAGCACGCCGACCAGCAGACCGGCCAGCGGTTGCGACAGGTTGTTCAGCAGCGTGATGACGCCCACGGTCTTGCCGAAGTCGCGCGCCGGGATGACCCGCTGACGGATGCTGCGCATGTACACGTTGAACATCTTGTCGAAGCCGACGATCAGCAGAAAGCCGACGAGGTAGACCCCGGATGACGCACTGGTAGCGGTAATGAATGCACCCAGCAGCAAGACGATGTATGACATCGCACCGAGCAGTTTCAGCGGCAGGCTTATCCGCGCCAGGACAAACAGGATCGCGATGGTCAGCAACGCGCCCGCCGCCTGGAGGCCAGCGTAGAAATCTTTGCTCTCGCTAAATGAGCCGATCACCATGGCGGCGGAGCTGGCCAGCGTGACACCGACGATCAGGTTGACGCCGACAGCCAGCAAAATGATCTTCTGCAACTCGGGCAGCCGGCGAATATGCCCGAAAGCGATTTTCAGTGGCTGAGTCCAGATGTCGGCGTGTTGATCAAAGCGCTCCAGCGTGACATCGCTGTTGCGTTGCCAGACGCGCATGGCCAGATCCGCCGCGACGAAGACCAGCGCCACACCGATGACGACCCCCCACCACGGGCAGATTTCCAGCGCCAGCGCCGCCAGCAAAGGGCCGAGCACCAAGCCGGTCTGGTCGGCAATCTGAGAGTAGGAGAGCGTCTTGCCGTAGCGGTAATCCGGGAAAATGTGCGGCATCACCACCTCACGGGCCATGATTCCCTGGGTGGTCAGGACGCCGCATATTGCCGACAGAACGATCAGCCAGCCGATGCCGCCAAACAGGCCGTACAGCCCCATGGCGACCAGGCAGATCAAGGCGCGATATATCTGGCTGATGTGCAGCAGCCGGATGGGAGAGTGTTTGTCGCAAAGCGCGCCGCAAATGGGGAATGCAAGGAAGCGCGGCAATGTCTCGACGAAGAACGCAAGCCCTGCCAGTGACGCGCTGTTGGTGCTCTGGAACACAATCAGCGGCACCAGAAACAGGAGAACCTGATCGGCAAGGCGCGAGAGGAACAGGGAAAGAAAAAACGCCAGATAATCCGTGCGCATTGAGACTCCGTGTCAGGTGATGCAGGGCGGCAGTTCAGTTTTTTGCCCGGACAGTCTGGCGTGCGCCTGCGAGCGAATGCAAGCACCGTTGACTTCGTAGAGCAATGACTCTAAAAGCACTGCATAACGTCAATCAGGACCGCTGCGATGCCCGTCGAATCCAGTCTTCTGCCATGTGCAGACGATGCCCCTCCCCTTCGCAGCAGCCTGGAGCAGGTATTCGACGAACAACGTCGCGCATTCGCCGCCAATCCGATGCCGACGCTGCAAGAACGCAGGCAATGGCTCGACCGCCTGCACACGCTGCTCAGCACCGAGCGTCAGGCGATCATTGACGCGATCAGCGCTGATTTCAGCCACCGCAGCGCCGATGAAACGCTCCTCGCCGAGCTGATGCCCTGCCTGCACAACATCCGCCACGCCCAACGTCATTTGAAGAAATGGATGCGGCCTTCGCGCCGAAGCGTCGGCCTGGCGTTCCAGCCCGCCAGCGCCAAAGTCGTTTACCAACCATTGGGGGTGATTGGCGTGGTGGTGCCGTGGAATTACCCACTGTATCTGGCCATCGGGCCGCTGGCGGGCGCGTTGGCGGCGGGTAACCGCGCGATGCTTAAGCTCAGCGAATCCACGCCCGCCACCGGTGCCTTGCTGAAAACCCTGCTGGGGCGGGTGTTTGCGGAGGACCACGTCGGCGTTGTGTTGGGCGAGGCAGAGGTTGGTGCGGCCTTCTCCAGACTGCCGTTTGATCATTTATTGTTCACGGGTGCCACCAGCGTCGGGCGGCATGTCATGCACGCGGCGGCGGAAAACCTCACGCCCGTGACGCTGGAGCTGGGCGGCAAATCCCCCGCCATCGTGTCCCGCGACGTCCCGCTCAAGGACGCCGCCGAACGCATCGCTTTTGGCAAAACCCTTAATGCCGGGCAAACCTGCGTAGCGCCCGACTACGTTCTGGTGTCCAGGGATCGCGTTGACGAATTCGTCGAATCCTACAGGGAAGCCGTCACGCGGCTTTATCCGACATTGACGGATAACCCGGACTACACCGCCATCATCAATCAGCGGCATGTCGCACGGCTGAATTCGTATCTCGCCGACGCGCAAACCAAGGGTGCCCGGGTGGTTCAGCTGTTCGCCGAGGGGCAGGACCGCAGAATGCCGTTCAGCCTGATTCTGGATGTGAGCGACGACATGCTGATCATGCAGGACGAGATCTTCGGCCCGCTGCTGCCGATCGTACCCTACGACCAGATCGAGCACGCGTTCGCCTACATCAATCAGCGTCCAAGGCCACTGGCGCTGTACTACTTCGGCTACGACCGACATGAACAGAACCGAGTGCTGGAGCAGACGCATTCGGGCGGCGTCTGCCTGAATGACACCCTGCTGCATGTCGCCCAGGACGACTTGCCTTTCGGCGGCATCGGCGCGTCGGGCATGGGCCATTACCACGGGCACGAAGGGTTTCTGACGTTCAGCCATGCCAAAGGTGTGTTGATCAAGCA
The DNA here is from genome assembly GCF_057291635.1 of Pseudomonas sp. 1L-C-7-B-C1. Classification (NCBI taxonomy): domain Bacteria; kingdom Pseudomonadati; phylum Pseudomonadota; class Gammaproteobacteria; order Pseudomonadales; family Pseudomonadaceae; genus Pseudomonas; species Pseudomonas sp. 1L-C-7-B-C1. The sequence continues at coordinate 27,801 of NZ_JBXAWH010000017.1, forward strand.
ACGATTCAACGCCGCACGGCTGCTCTACCCGCCCTATGGAAAGGCAATTCAGAAGCTGATTCAGCGACTGTTCGTGCGCTGATGGGCTTGCGAATTCTGACTGACCCAACGCACTTGGCCAGCGGGGCTGGCTGTGGAACATTGTGGGACCGGCTTTAGCCGGGAAGGCGTCTAGCGTCACACCGCAAATCTTATGGCGTCCACACGGGCCTCTTCCCGGCTGAAGCCGGTCCCACTATTTGAACGCGATTATCCTGTAGAACTGGCTTTAGCCAGGAAATCGTCGCGCGCCACACCGCAACGCCCCACTACATTCTTCAGCAGCTTGGCCGGTCCATTGCGCTGCGTTACCATCCAGTCCCCAACGAACTCCGACCAGGACGACGCGATGAACCGAGTGTTGTACCCCGGCACCTTCGACCCTATCACCAAGGGTCATGGCGATCTGGTCGAGCGCGCCTCGCGCCTGTTCGATCAAGTGGTCATCGCCGTTGCCGCCAGCCCCAAGAAAAACCCCCTGTTCCCGCTGGAGCAACGTGTCGCGCTCGCCCGCGAAGCGACCAAACACCTGCACAACGTGGAAGTCGTAGGATTTTCGACGCTGCTGGCGCACTTTGCTCAGGAACAGAACGCGAATATCCTGCTGCGCGGCCTGCGCGCGGTGTCGGATTTCGAGTACGAATTTCAGCTCGCCAACATGAACAAGCAACTGGCCCCTGACATCGAAAGTCTTTTTCTTACGCCGTCCGAACGCTATTCGTTCATTTCATCTACGCTAGTCCGGGAAATCGCCGCATTAGGCGGTGATATCACCAAGTTCGTACACCCCGCCGTGGCCCAGGCGCTGAGCGAACGCTTCAAAGCCTGAGGCCTTGCGTCGAGGTAAGGTGCATACCGAGCGCTAATGCGGCACAATTCGCCGCATTCGTTTTGATATGCCTCGGTGTCGACCGTGGCAGGAGTATCCATGTCCCTGATCATCACCGACGATTGCATCAACTGCGACGTCTGCGAACCCGAGTGCCCGAACGAAGCCATTTCCCAGGGTGAAGAGATCTACGTGATCAATCCCAACCTGTGCACCGAATGCGTCGGCCACTATGACGAACCGCAGTGCCAGCAGGTCTGCCCCGTGGATTGCATCCCGCTGGATGAAAACCATGTGGAGAGCAAGGACGAGCTCATGGCCAAGTACAACCTGATCACCAGCAAGGCATAACCGAACGCATATCCTGTCGGCATACGTGCTTTCGCCGAAGACACTGGCTTATAACGCCTGTTGAATTGAGCGAGATACGCATGATCTCTATGCTGGAACGGATACCTGTTTTGTCGGGCGCAGTGTTTCTGCTGTGCGTTTGTTCGGCTCAGGCCAGCCCCGATCATCCTGATCAGGCCGCCATCGCCAGCCCGCATCCCATCGCGACGGCAGCCGGTCAGGAAATCCTGGTCGACGGCGGTAACGCATTCGATGCCGCCATTGCCATCAGCGCCACGCTTGCCGTGGTTGAACCTTACGGGTCGGGCCTCGGCGGCGGCGGGTTTTTCCTGCTGCGCCAATCGGGTGTCCCCGTCCAGTATCAGTTTCTCGACGCGCGCGAAAAAGCGCCGCTCAAATCCAAACCCAAGATGTTCCACCGCAACGGGATCCTCCAGCCGGACCTGTCCCTGAACGGACCTCTGGCGGCCGCGATTCCGGGACTGCCCGCTGCGCTGGTCGAACTGGCTGAACGCTACGGCCGACTGCCGCTTTCGATCTCGCTGGCGCCGGCCATTCGGGTCGCGTATCGCGGTTTTAAGGTAGACAGTGTTTATCGCGAGCGCGCCAGTTGGCGGCTGTTCGCGCTGCGTAATAACAAGGAGAGCGCGCGCCTGTTCCTGCGCAACAACGACGTGCCGAATCTGGGTGACGTCATCACCCAGCCGGAGCTCGCGCAGACGCTGGAGCACCTTGCCGACAATGGTCGCGCAGGGTTCTACAGCGGCCTGGTGGCGCAGGCGATGGTCAGTGGCGTTCGTCGCGCCGGCGGCATCTGGAATTATCACGACTTTGAAGAGTATGAAGTCGTCACGCGCACGCCTCTGCGCGTTCAGCTGGCCGATCAACGCGAGCTGATCAGCGCACCGCCGCCCTCGGCAGGTGGCATCGCTCTGGCGCAAAGTCTGTTCATGCTGCAACAGCTGCCGTGGCGAGAGTCGGGCAAAATCCAGCGGGCGCACTTTGTGATCGAGGCGCTGCGCCGCGCTTACCGTGATCGCGTGTTGCTCGGGGACCCTGACTTCGTGCCCAACCCGGTGGCTCAACTGCTCTCCCCCGACTACTTGCTGCAACTCACCACCAGCATCGACCCCCACCGCGCCACGCCCAACAACATCCTGCCACCCGCTCCGCGCTGGCGTGAGGGCGACAACACCAGCCATTTCGCCGTGCTGGACAACGAAGGCAACGCCGTCACGGCGACACTCTCGCTGAATCTGCCCTTTGGCTCGGCGTTTACCGTGCCTGGCACCGGGATCATCCTCAACGACGAAATGGACGACTTCGCCCTCGACCCAAAAGGCCAGGGAGCCTCGGCGGCGGCAGACGGTCACGCCAATGCCATCGAGCCGGGCAAGCGGCCACTGTCGAGCATGAGTCCGAGCTTCATAGAAGGCCCGCAGTCGCTCGCCGCCTTCGGCACGCCGGGCGGCAGCCGTATCCCAAGCATGGTGCTGCTGTCGATGCTGCAGTACCTGGACGACAAGCCGATTGCCAGCTGGGTATCAACGCCGCGCTATCACCACCAGTACACACCGGATGTGGTCGAGTACGAGCCGGCGACATTCACGGAACAGGAATTGGCCGACCTGCGCGAGCGCGGTTACGCACTGAAGGAGACGGCGAAGGATTTTGGCAATCAGCAGGTGTTGTTGTGGCACAGGAACAGTGGCCGGGTTGAAGCGGCCAGTGACCCACGCGGCATTGGCGTGTCGACGATCTTCAAACCCGATGGCGCGCTGAAGCTGATGCGCGCCTGCGCCGATCAGTCCTGCTTGCCGTAACCATCGCCGGTGCAACCGAGGCAGCGGACAAATGCCGCCTTGCCCGGATCCACGACCAGCGCCTTGCCGGTACGGCCAATGCCGCCGCCGGTGGCGGTAAACGGCAATGCAACCACAAACAATCCGGCGCCAATGATGGTGGCGGCGATGAGAATCGGCCGCGCAATCAGCAGGTCGCCGATCATCGCGTAGGCAGGAGGGCTTTCGATTTCGTAGACGGGATCACCACTGCCTGTCGCGTCCTGAGCCAGCGCAGGCGTGAATTGCAAGCCGAAGAACACGGCCAATGTGGCAGCAAGCATGCGAAACGGGCTCATGGCATGGTCCTTCAGGCTAAGGCAGAGATGGAGCTGTTCACTATAAACGGGGCGCGGGCTTACGCAAGGGGCGGCGTGTCTCACTAACGACACACGCCCTGTAGGAGACGTCGGATAAAGCCTCCCGATCAAGCGGCAGTCAGTACTTCCTGTCGCCGTTGGGAATTATTTCTGGCACTTCGGGCAGTAAACGCTGGCACGCTGACCCAGCTTCACCTCTCGCAGCGTGGTCCCGCAGACCTTGCACGGCTCCTCGCCACGGCCGTAGGCGAACAGTTCCTGCTGGAAGTAGCCAGGCTGGCCGTCCCCGCCGATGAAATCGCGCAGCGTGGTACCGCCCCGTTCGATGGCGGCGGCCAGGATGCGTTTGATTTCAATCGCCAGCTTTATATAGCGAGCCTTGGAAACGCTCCCGGCGGCACGGCGCGGATCAGTGCCGGCGGCAAACAGCGCTTCGGTCGCATAGATATTGCCGACGCCCACGACGATCGCGTTGTCCATGATGAACGGCTTGACTGCCATTGCCCTGCCCCGTGACAGCTCGAACAGACGCAACCCGTCGAACACGTCCGTCAGTGGCTCCGGCCCGAGGCGGGCGAGCAGCTCGTGGTTGAGCGGGTCGAGACTCCAGAGCATGGCGCCGAAACGCCGCGGGTCGGTGTAGCGCAAAGCCAGGCCGGATTCGAGTTCGATGTCGACGTGCTCGTGCTTGAGCGGCGGCAGGCCGGCATCCACCAGACGCAGATTGCCCGACATGCCGAGGTGGCTGATCAAGGTGCCAACCTCCGCCTGAATCAGGAGGTATTTGGCACGCCGCTCGACCGCCACGATTTTCTGCCCCGACAGGCGCACGTCGAGGTCTTCAGGGATCGGCCAGCGCAGGCGACGATCACGCACGATTACCCGGCTGACGCGCTGGCCCACCAGGTGCGGCGCAATGCCCCGGCGGGTGGTTTCGACTTCTGGTAATTCAGGCATGGGGCCGCTCGATGAAGGATGAGGTCAGGCGCGCAGGGTCAGTGCGCACTCAGCTCACGAATGCTTTCTTTGAGGTTTTCGAAGTCATAGTCGGACAAGCCAACGTAATCGAGCACCAGCGGACCAATGCTGTTCCACTCATGATCGACGGGCTCGTTCCCCAGAACGCGGTGAGATTCACAGACATGCTCGGCCATTTTCAGCACAGCGAGCATGTTTTTCAGCGGCGCATTGCGACCCGAGTCGTCCTGAAAAATCGCCAGGGCATTGTGGTGATTGGCGATCGCATTGCTGACATGTTCCGGCAAACGCCAGGACTTGGCGGTGAAATAACCCACAACGGCGTGATTGGTGTTTAACAGCCTGTTCTCGGTGTCGACCACACGGCACTCGGCGGTGGCGTTGGCATACGCTTCTTCGAGGACGCTCATGTAATCGGGAAAACGCTTGATCATCAGCGGCACCCCGCAGTCATGAAACAGACCCAGCGCGTAGGACTCGTCCACGGTTTGCGAGCCGATGCGCTTGGCCAGCGTCAGACTGGTCATCGCCACGTCCTGAGCGGTATCCCAGAAACGGTTGAGCACGACGATGGTTTCATCGCTCATCTCGCCCTTGATCGATTGCGCGTTGATCAGGTTGATGACCGAGCGGCTACCAAGCAGATTCACCGCCCGCTGAATCGAAGCGATTTTGTTGCTCAGGCCGTAATGGCTGGAGTTGACAATTTTCAGCAGCGCCCCGGAGAGCCCCGGATCCTGAGCGATCAGCCGGGCGATGGCACCCAGGTCAGGGTCGGGCATGTACTGCTCCATCTGCAAATCCACCATGATTTGCGGCTGGGGCGGAACGCTGATGCCTTGTAACGCCTGCTGGATCTGCTCGGACGTAAGCTCTTGGGACATAAACTTCACACTCGGGTTCAGGCCACGATTCTAACCCCTCGCGGCCATGGGTCTACAACTGTATGACGATTCAACGGGTCCGACGGACAGCCAGACGGTAATTGAGCACGGCGCGACCTCCAGCAGGCTGACGCGCTATACTCCCGCTCTTTTTTCCGGAGCGACGTCATGTCCCTGCCTAGCTTGCGCCTCAAGCCCAACGCCGATCGCCGTTTGCGCAACGGTCATTTGTGGGTCTACAGCAACGAAATCGACGTCGCTGCCACCCCGCTCAACGGCTTTGCTCCGGGCGCTCAAGCCGTTCTTGAAGCAGCCGGCGGCAAGCCGCTGGGTATCGTCGCGATGAGCCCGCAGAACCTGATCTGCGCACGGCTGCTGTCCCGCGACATCAAGTTGCCACTGGACAAGTCGCTGCTCGTTCATCGCCTGAATGTCTGCCTGTCGCTGCGCGAGCGTCTGTTCGACAAGCCGTTCTATCGCCTGGTCTACGGCGACTCCGATCTGTTGCCGGGCCTGGTGGTGGATCGCTTCGGCGACATCCTGGTGGTGCAGCTGGCGTCAGCGGCCATGGAGCAACTCAAGGACGACGTGCTCGCTGCGCTGATTCAAGTGATCAAGCCAAGCGGCATTCTGCTCAAGAATGATTCCGCCGCACGCGACGCCGAAGGGCTGAACCGCTACGTTGAAACTGCGTTCGGCCTGGTGCCGGAGTGGGTCGCGCTGGAAGAAAACGGCGTGAAGTTCGAAGCGCCGGTGATGGAAGGCCAGAAGACTGGCTGGTTCTACGACCACCGCATGAACCGCGCGCGCCTGGCGCCGTACGCCAAGGGCAAGCGTGTGCTGGACCTGTTCAGTTACATCGGCGGCTGGGGCATCCAGGCCGGTGCGTTCGGCGCCAGCGAAGTGTTCTGCGTTGACGCTTCGGCCTTTGCACTGGACGGCGTGGAGCGTAACGCGGCACTCAATGGCTTCGCGGAGAAGGTCACCTGCATCGAAGGCGACGTGTTTGAGGCGCTGAAGGAGCTGAAAGCGGCTGAAGAGCGTTTCGACGTGATCATCGCCGACCCGCCCGCGTTCATCAAACGCAAGAAGGACATGAAAAACGGCGAAGGCGCCTACCGCCGCCTGAACGAGCAAGCCATGCGCCTGCTCAGCAAGGACGGCATTCTGGTCAGCGCTTCCTGCTCGATGCACCTGCCGGAGGACGACCTGCAAAACATCCTCCTCACCAGCGCCCGCCACCTGGACCGCAATATTCAGCTGCTCGAGCGCGGCGGCCAAGGCCCGGACCACCCGGTTCACCCGGCGATCCCAGAGACGCGCTACATCAAAAGCATCACCTGCCGGTTGCTGCCGAACAGTTGATGGCTGTGGCGTGTCGAGCCGCCCACTCCTACAGGTCCTCTGCAAAACCTGTAGGCGCGTGGCTTGTCCCGCGATCTGCCGGGAACAAGCAGCAAATCAGACGACAGCGACATGTCTGAGTGAATGCGATTGCAGGATTACTGTCGCTTCGCAACAGATCGCGAGCAAGCTCACTCCTACAGGCGATGCACAGTACCTGTAGGAGTGAGCTTGCTCGCGATTCTGCTTCAAAACCAACTCGCGTCCCACAGCGGATAATCTCCGACCCGTTTGACCAATCCAGCCCTCAACGGATTGGCGACAATGTATCTGGCCATCATCAAAAGATCGTCCTCCCGTCGTAATGCTCTGTCGTGAAAACCCCTCTGCCAGACTTGCCGGTGCGTTCCTCGCGACTGATTGATTGCGCGAGCGCTTCGCGATTTCACTCCCTGTAAAATCCGAGTGAGTTCACCTCCCGTCAGTTCAAGCAGCCAGTGGATGTGGTCGGGCATGATGACCCACGCTAACGAATCCGCCGCCCCCGAGGACTGAGCGGCGCGGAACTCGTTCACAACCAATCGTCCAAGCTTCCAGTCGCTGAAAACCTGCTCCCGGTTATGGGTAACCGAAGTGACGAGGTAAATCCGTCCCGACTCTGAAAATCTTCCGTTTCTTAGACATTTTCCACGCGGCATTTCCGGCATCAGTCGCTCCTGTTGGTGATTACCAGGAAGGCTAGAACAGTGCCTGAGGGGTAGACGCCAAACAGAGATTCCGGATGTGTCTGCAAGATCCTTATCGCGAGCAAGCTCACTCCTACAGGGGTTCGGCACCGGGCCTCGCAATTTCGCCAGTACCATTGAACGCTCGAATCAGCGGGCATCTGTGTAGGAGTGAGCTTGCTCGCGATTGCGGTCGGATCCCACCCACCCGTTTGGCAATCAGACCTGAGACCTGACGGCCACCACTTCCCGCCATTCCCTACCGCCCTCACAGGTGTAGAATCAGCGCTATTCATCGCCAGTCATCCCCGGCGGGTTTATGAGCTCAGGCTGGGCGTACGGTGATCCCGTATCGTTCGGTTTCTTCGCTGCATCCGGTCACTGCCTTTTGCACACGACGTCACTAGAAGCTCACTCCCTTCCTCATTCAGCCGATTAGCCGGAGTGTTCCAATGCCTGATTACCGTTCGAAAACGTCTACCCACGGCCGCAATATGGCCGGTGCGCGCGCTTTGTGGCGTGCCACGGGCATGAAGGACGACGATTTCAAGAAACCGATCATCGCCATCGCCAACTCGTTCACCCAGTTCGTTCCGGGCCACGTCCATTTGAAGGACATGGGCCAGCTGGTGGCGCGCGAGATCGAAAAAGCCGGCGGCGTCGCCAAGGAATTCAACACCATCGCGGTAGATGACGGCATCGCCATGGGCCACGACGGCATGCTGTATTCGCTGCCAAGTCGCGAGATCATCGCCGACTCGGTCGAGTACATGGTCAACGCCCACTGCGCCGACGCCATCGTCTGCATCTCCAACTGCGACAAGATCACCCCCGGCATGCTGATGGCTGCGTTGCGCCTCAACATCCCGGTGATCTTCGTTTCCGGCGGCCCGATGGAAGCCGGCAAGACCAAGCTCGCCAGCCACGGCCTGGACCTGGTTGACGCCATGGTCATCGCTGCCGACTCAACCGCGTCCGACGAGAAAGTCGCTGAATACGAGCGCAGTGCGTGCCCGACCTGCGGGTCGTGCTCCGGGATGTTCACCGCCAACTCGATGAACTGCCTGACCGAAGCACTGGGCCTTGCGCTGCCGGGCAACGGCTCGACGCTGGCGACCCACTCCGACCGCGAACAGCTGTTCCTGCAGGCCGGCCGCACTATCGTCGACCTGTGCAAAACCTATTACAAAGACAACGACGACTCGGTGCTGCCGCGCAATATCGCCAACTTCAAGGCGTTCGAGAACGCGATGACCCTCGACATCGCCATGGGCGGTTCGACCAATACCATCCTGCATTTGCTGGCCGCTGCCCAGGAAGCCGAGATTCCATTCGACCTGCGCGACATTGATCGCCTGTCGCGCCGCGTGCCGCAGCTGTGCAAGGTTGCGCCGAACATCCAGAAGTACCACATGGAAGACGTTCACCGCGCCGGCGGCATCTTCAGCATCCTCGGCTCGCTGGCCCGTGGCGGCCTGCTGCACACTGATTTGCCGACCGTGCACAGCAAATCCATGGAAGAAGCCATCGCCAAGTGGGACATCACCCAGACTGATGATGAAGCGGTGCATCACTTCTTCAAAGCGGGCCCTGCCGGTATTCCGACCCAGACGGCCTTCAGCCAGTCCACCCGTTGGGAAACCCTGGACGACGACCGCGAGAACGGCTGCATCCGTAGCGTCGAGCACGCCTACTCCCAGGAAGGCGGCCTGGCCGTGTTGTACGGCAACATCGCGCTCGACGGCTGCGTGGTGAAAACCGCCGGCGTGGACGAGTCGATCCACGTGTTCGAAGGCAACGCCAAGATATTCGAAAGTCAGGACAGCGCGGTACGCGGCATTCTGGCAGACGAGGTGAAGGCCGGCGACATCGTGATTATCCGTTACGAAGGTCCGAAGGGCGGCCCGGGCATGCAGGAAATGCTGTACCCGACGTCGTACCTGAAATCCAAAGGCCTGGGCAAAGACTGCGCGCTGCTGACCGACGGGCGTTTCTCGGGCGGCACCTCTGGTCTGTCCATCGGCCACGCCTCCCCTGAAGCCGCCGCGGGCGGCGCAATCGGTCTGGTCCGTGACGGCGACAAGGTGTTGATCGACATTCCGAATCGTTCGATCAATCTGCTGATTGACGACGCGGAAATGGCTGAACGCCGCGCCGAGCAGGAACAGAAAGGCTGGAAACCGGTGGAGTCACGCCCTCGCAAAGTGACCACCGCCCTCAAGGCCTACGCCTTGCTGGCCACCAGCGCCGACAAAGGTGCTGTGCGTGACAAGGCGATGCTCGACAAGCTGATGCCATAAGCATCACTCCGCGCTGAAAAACACCCCGCATGTCGGGGTGTTTTTTGTCTGCCTGCCGATTAGAGGAGGTAAGGCTCGGACATCCAGCCGAACCATCGATTTAGCCTCCAACAGATGCGGACACCGGAGGTTTCAGGCGCCAATCGCTACAGTGATCGCGCCCAACAGCAGGCAAAGACTGGCGACCAACGTTAAACGCAGACGCATCGGCAGATACCAGGCGGGCAGTGTTGTGGCTTTCACCAGACGCCGGTCCTGCCAGTAGTGCGCGACGAAACCGAAAATCAGCAGCAACAGCCCCAATGGTGCCGGCAATAACAGCGCGGGCCAGGCGATCAGTGCCGGGATGACACTCCAGATGAAACGCTCGCGACACTGATCGGGATTCAAGCCTTGCAGGGTCATGGCGAATCCCCAATGCAGCGCGCCCACAAAACTCAGGATCACTGCCCCGTAAGCGACCAGCGCTTGCGTCAAGAACGGGCGGTATTCGACTGAGAACAGAATCAGCAACAGCAGCCCGATGAACGGCAGCAATCCACCATAACCCAACAGGGCGACATACCTTGGCGACGAAGACAGCGACAACGGTTTCATTTGAGCCCCTTTCAGTCCTATACCTGAAAGACTATGGCTCAAAAGAGCAAACCTGTTTAGCTTCTCTTCGCTCGACCGGAAAAAGGACCGCGTCCTGAAACCGACTGATCAAGGCCTTGAACCCTAGTCGCTGAGTCCCCCACATGAATACGTTGATCTATTGGTTCCGCCAGGACCTTCGGCTTGCTGACAACCCTGCCTTTACTCGCGCGCGTGAACAGGCGGACACACTGCTGCCGGTTTACTGCGCGCCGGCAGCGGGCCCAACGCCATGGGGCTTTGAACGCATCGGCGCCCATCGTCAGTATTTCGAACAATCAGCGGTCAGCGCACTGGCCGTGCAGTTGCGGGCCCACGGCAGTGGGTTGATGCGGATCGAGGGTGATCCGGTTGAACAGCTTGTCGCCCTGGCCCACGAATGGGGCGTCGATACGGTCATCTGCGAACGCATCGCGGCGCCGGAAGAGGAAGCCCAGGTGCAGGCCCTTCGCGCAGCGGGACTGACTGTGGAAGATCACTGGCAGTCGACACTGTTTCCGCTGGATGAGTTACCGATGGCGGTCGAGGAGCTGCCCGACATCTTCAGCAGCTTTCGGCGCCTTGTGGAAAAAGCCCACACTTCTGCACGCCCCGCCATACCGTCGCCCACGACAATTCCTGCGCTGCCGCAAGGCATTGAACCGGTCACGCTGCAATCGCCTGCGCCTCTGGACTCCCGCTCGGCGTTTCCTTACCAACAGCAAGCGTTCCACGGCGGCGAGCATGCGGCCATCGAGCATCTGCAGCAGTATTTCCGTCGGGGTCTGGCGAACAGCTACAAAGCCACGCGCAACAACCTGAGCGCTGTGGACGCCTCCACCAAGTTTTCGCCCTGGCTTGCACGCGGTTCGCTGGCAGCGCCGCAGGTCGATCAGGCGTTGAAGGCTTTCGAAGCCGAGCACGGCGCCAACGACAGCACGTACTGGATTTATTTCGAGTTGCTGTGGCGTGATTACTTTCGCTTGCTGCATCTGAAATACGGCCGGCTTCTCTATCGCGCCAGCGGCCTGAAAGGGAACAGCGAGCCGGGCCACAACCCACAGGGGTTTGCGCGCTGGTGTCGGGGTGAAACCGGAGAGGCGTTGATTGATGCGGGTATGCGGGAATTGGCGGCGACGGGCTATCTGTCCAACCGAATGCGCCAGATCGTCGCCAGTTACCTGATCTTCGACCTGAAGGGCGATTGGCGCGCCGGGGCCGCCTGGTTCGAAGCACAGCTGGTGGATTACGACGTCTACAGCAATCAGGGCAATTGGCTGTACATCGCCGGCTACGGAACGGACCCGAGGGGCGGTCGGCGATTCAACACCACGAAGCAGGCGGACGAACATGATGCCGACGGCGCCTACCGCAGGCTATGGGCCTGACAGTGCGCGGCACGGCATATCGCCACGCCGCGCGATGAGACGGCTTACTGAATCTCGTGCGGCTTGACGATCACCCAGTTCTTGTCCGCCGTCACCGGCAAGCCCTCTTTGGCCTGCGCCTCGGCGTTGGTCTTCATCATGCCGTTGAGCTGGGTCATGTACTTGTCCTTGCGATTGACCCACAGGTGAACGCCGCCTTTGCTGACGTCGACGCTGTGGAACAGCATGTAACCGTCGCTGGTAGGGGTGTCGCCGCCCACCAGCACCGGTTTTTTCCACTGATCGATGTAGGTCAGGATCGCCGCCTGCTTGCCGGCCATCCACGTCGCCGGGGTCCACAGGTAAGGCGTCAGCTCAAGACCAAGGTTGGCTTTTTCATCGTATTTGCCGGCGGTGATTTGCTTGCGCGCGGTGGTCAGCTCGCCTGTCTCGCGGTTTTTCAGCAGCGTGGTCACGCCGATGACGTTCTGCGGCTTCACGTTGTAGCCGTATTTAGGATCAGAGGCGACCATGCGCACCAGCTCTTCTGACGCCGCGGTCATCACATAGACCTCGATGCCGTTTTCCATCAGCTTGTTGTACAGCTCGGCCTGGCCGGTGAAGACCTTGGGCGGCTGCACTTCGATGGTCTTGACCACGTCGCCTTCGTAATACGTGCTTGGTACGGGTTTACCCGAGGCCATCAGCTCGTCGACGTAGCCTTTGAGTTCTTTGAGGGTGAAGCCGGAAAACACTTGCGCGACCCACGGATAGCAGACCATGTCGTCGATTTCGCAGAGTCGGTAGTAGTAACTGAACAGGCTTTCCTTGTGGTCAGCGGTGTCCTTGAACGGGATGAGCTTGAGGGAAGGATCGAGTGTGTCGCGGGTGATCAGCCCTTTGTTTTCCATGAACGGCAGCAGTGACTCCTCCAGGTCGTAGCGGTAGCTGGTGTTGTCCATGTCGAAAACGGCGAAATTACCTTTGTTGGCGTTCGCCGCAATCATGGCGTTGAGCTGCTTGGCGGCAGGCGCGGGCCAGTGGTTGAGCTCGGTGGCGAATACCTGTCCGGCCAGGCCGAGACACAGCGCAGTCGCCAGAAGTGTTGGTACGAATTTCATGGTGATCTCCTCCCCTTTTTGGTTCGAGGAGGACCGTAACAAAAAGCGATGACTGTTTGGATGCGTCAGCGACAGCGTCCGTCTTGCTGGCGTCACCCAGATCGCCATTCGCGACAGATGACATGAAAACGACGTTTTTGTGACAACGCTTGAGCTGCTTAAACTTGTGGGAGCGAGCTTGCTCGCGAATAGGCCGGCACATCCCCTAAATCTTCACCGGCTGAAATGCCATCTTCGTGAGCAAGCTCACTCCCACAGTTGGTCGCATTCCCCTGTAGGAGCGAGCTTGCTCGCGAGAGCGATATCAGACTCGCTCCCATACCTCAAAACGGTACGCAGGCTTGTCGTCCAGCGCCGGGTTTGGCGTGTCGGAAACCAGTTTCCACTGCGCCAGATCGAATTCCGGAAACCACGCGTCTCCTTTGGGGCTCAGCGCCACGCGAGTAAGGTATAGGCGGTCAGCATGCTCGAGCGCCTGGCCGTAAAGCTGCGCGCCGCCGATCAGCATCACTTCACTGACGCCCTGCTTGGCCGCCCACTCTTCGGCGCGTTCCACCGCCGCCTCCAGAGAGGTGAACACTTCCGCGCCTTCAAGCTGCAAATTCTGCTGACGCGTGACCACCAGATTCAACCGGCCCGGCAGCGGACGGCCTAGGGAATCCCAAGTATTGCGACCCATGATGATCGGCTTGCCCAGCGTGGTCGCCTTGAAATATTTGAAATCGCCCGGCAGGTGCCAGGGCATAGAGTTATTCCAGCCGATAACGCGGTTTTCACCGATAGCTGCAATCAGGCTGAGTGGGAGAGAGTTTTTCATGGCGGCGAGGATACCAGAGGCGCCTGTTTTGCTGAACTGACAAAGTGAAAGGCGTTTCATAGCGGCAGTTTTCGTTTCGCTCTCTCCACCGGTTATGCTCACCCACGACTTTACCGACGAGACGCCGCGTGACTGCCCTGACTCCCCTTGATGAACTCTGGCTGACCGAAGCCGTGCGGCTGCGTGAAGAACACGCCGGCGCGCTGGAAGACGAAGAAGCCAATCGCCGCGCACGCACCGCTGCGGGCGACTTGCAAACCCGGATCAAACATCGCGCCCTGTGGCTTGCCGAGCGCGACGGCATGCTCAAGGCGCTGCATCACTGGAAACAAGGCGCGCGACTGGCGTTGATCGTGCTGGCGGTGTTCGCGGTGGTCAGCGGCGCCGGGCTGGCTTTCGCCGCATTGGGCGACGGACAGACGCCCGTCAATGTGTTCTGGGCGCTGGGCAGCCTGCTCGGGCTTAACCTGATTCTGCTGACAAGCTGGGCCATGGGCCTGCTCTTCGTCGGGGAAAGTACCGCCGGCCTCGGTCGCCTCTGGATGTGGCTCAGCGAAAAGCTGGCACGCGATGCCCAGGCGGCGCAGCTCGCGCCGGCGTTGATATTGCTGCTGCAGCGCAAGCGTCTGAACCGATGGGTGCTGGGCATCTGCGTCAACGGCCTGTGGCTGATCGCCCTGCTCAGCGCACTGACCCTACTGCTGTTGCTCATGGCGACGCGGCGCTACGGCTTCGTCTGGGAAACGACCATTCTGGGCAGCGACACCTTTGTCAGCCTGACCCGAGGCCTGGGGGCGATTCCGTCGTTGCTGGGCTTCAGCGTGCCGACTGAATCGATGATCCGCGCCAGCGGCGACACTGCGCTCGCCATCGAGAACGCCCGTCAGGCTTGGGCCGGATGGCTGGTCGGGGTGCTGGTGGTGTTCGGTATTCTTCCGCGTCTGCTGCTGACGGTGCTGTGTTACCTGCGTTGGCGCGTGGGTCGACAAGGGTTGGCACTGGATCTGAATCACCCCGGCTTCGTCGAACTGCGCGAGCGCTTGATGCCCAGCAGCGAACGGCTGGGCGTCAACGATGCAGCGCCTCCTGAGCTTTACACCGTAATCACCGGTCCGTCAGCGAACGAAAGCCACGGCGCAGTGCTGGTCGCCATCGAACTGGACAATCAGCAGCCATGGCCACCCGAGCTTCCCGGCAGCGTGGTGAACGCCGGGATTCTCGACTCCCGTGAATCAAGGCGCACACTGCTCGACCAACTGACACGCTACCCGCCTGCGCGCCTTGCCATCGCCTGCGACCCACGTCGTTCGCCGGATCGCGGCAGCCTGGCGTTGATTGCCGAACTCGCGCGATGCGCGACCGCGACGCGCATCTGGCTGTTGCCTGCTCCCACCGGACAGGCGCTGGACGCCGACCGACTGGAAGATTGGCAAACGGCGTTGCAGCAGCTTGAACTGAACTGGACCGACAGCGCGCCAGTGAGCTGGCTGGAGAGCGGACATGACTGACAAGGACGCAATTCGACCGCTGAAACTGGCCGTGGTTGGCCACACCAACGTCGGCAAAACCTCGCTGTTGCGCACGCTGACCCGCGATGTCGGCTTCGGCGAAGTCTCCCATCGCCCGAGCACCACCCGGCACGTCGAAGGCGCGCGGTTGTCGGTGAACGGCGAGGCGTTGCTGGAGCTGTACGACACGCCCGGCCTGGAAGACGCCATCGCACTGCTCGACTATCTCGAGCGGCTGGACAGACCTGGCGAACGGCTCGACGGCCCGGCGCGGCTCGGGCGTTTTCTTGAGGGCAGCGAGGCGCGCCAGCGTTTCGAGCAGGAAGCCAAGGTGCTTCGTCAGTTGCTCGCCTCGGACGCCGGCTTGTACGTGATCGACGCGCGAGAGCCGGTGCTTGCCAAATACCGCGACGAGCTTGCCGTGCTCGCCAGTTGCGGCAAACCGTTGCTGCCCGTGCTCAATTTTGTCAGCAGTGCGCAGCAGCGCGAGCCGGACTGGCGTGAAGCGCTGGCGCGTCTTGGCCTGCATGCGCTGGTGCGTTTCGACAGCGTCGCCCCGCCCGAAGATGGTGAACGCCGTCTCTATGAAAGCCTCGCCCTGCTGCTGGAAACCTCACGGGGTAGACTGGAGCGTCTCATTGCAGATCAACAGACTCAGCGTGAGGCTCGCAAGCAGAGCGCAGCCAGGCTGATCTCCGAACTGTTGCTGGACTGCGCCGCCTGCCGTCGAAGTGTGGCCACCGATTCCGGTCAGGTGCAGGCGGCGATCGATGATCTGCGCAAGGCCGTGCGCCAGCGCGAACAACGCTGCGTCGAGTCGCTGCTCAAGCTTTACGCGTTTCGTCGCGAAGACGCCTCGGCCAGCGACCTGCCGTTGATGGATGGCCGCTGGGGCGATGACCTGTTCAATCCCGAAACCCTGAAATTGCTGGGCGTACGTGTGGGTGGCGGTATCGCTGCGGGCGCGGCGGCAGGTGCTGGCGTGGATTTACTGGTCGGCGGCATCACGCTGGGCGCTGCGGCACTGGTCGGCGCGATTGCCGGCGGCGCCCTGCAAACAGCGCGAAGTTACGGTGGGCGGCTGATGGACAAATTCAAGGGTCAGCGCGAACTGACTGTTGACGATGCCGTGCTGCGACTGCTGGCGCTGCGCCAACGGCAACTGCTGCAAGCGCTGGAAGTGCGCGGCCATGCCGCGATGGACAGCATCAAACTGACTGCCCCGCTGGACAAGACCTGGCGCGAAGGCAAGCTGCCGGAGGCGCTGCACAAGGCGCGGGCGCATCCGCAATGGTCGTCGCTGAATCCGGGGGCAAAGCTGAACCAGACGGAGCGGCAGGAGCAGGTCGAGGCATTGGCAAAGACCGTGCTCGTCTGAAAGGAGCCATAGGACTTGTCGGGCGGGGAGCTGCCGACAGTCGCTTCAATCATTTTGCGGTAGGGGAATTGCGCGCGGACCGGTATGATCGCGCGCCCGATACACCCGGAAGCACACGCGCATGAAACCCACCTTGATCGCCGCTGCAGAACTCGACCGCATCGAGACCTGGCAGAAATATTCCAGCTACATGTGCGGAGGCTGCGTTTCCAGTTGCTGCACGCTGCCTGTGGAAGTGAAGATCAAGGACCTGATCCGCATCGGCATCGTCGACGAGTTCGAACAGGGCGATAACCCGAAGAACATTGCCAAGCGGCTGCAGAAGGACGGGATCGTCGAACGCTTCAATCAGAAATCCGGGATCTTTACCCTCCAGCGCATGAGCAACAACGATTGCCTGTACCTGGATCGCAAGAGCCGGCTGTGCACCATTTATGACAAACGCCCCGACACCTGCCGCAACCACCCGAAGATCGGGCCGCGTCCAGGTTATTGCGCGTACAAGCCGAAAGAAGTCGTGCGCGAAAGCACCGGCACGCTGAACTCGAACTCTGGCCGGGTGCCATTGAAGTTCTAAGCCGTCTATAAAGGCGCGCAGACTTTAGTGAGACCGGCTTTAGCCGGGAAGAGGCCGGATTGAGCGACATCGCCCTCACAGCATCGACATCGACTATCCCAAACCCCAGACAAACAAAAACGCCCCCGGCCTTTCGACCGGGGGCGTTTTCGTTCAGCCGGGGCTAGTTACGCCTTGGCTTTCTTGGCAGCACGGGTACGCTCGCCTTCGTCGAGGATCTTCTTGCGAAGACGGATCGACTTAGGGGTGACTTCGCACAGCTCGTCGTCCTGGATGAATTCCAGAGCCTGTTCCAGGGTGAAGCGAACAGGTGGAACCAGAGCGATGGTCTCGTCTTTGCCCGAAGCACGCATGTTGTCGAGCTTCTTGCCTTTGGTTGGGTTCACACCCATGTCGTTGTCGCGGCTGTTCAAGCCCACGATCTGACCGTTGTAGATCTCCTGACCGTGCTCGACGAACAGCTTGCCGCGCGCCTGCAGGGTTTCCAGGGAGTAGGTCAGTGCCTTACCGGTTTCAACCGATACCAGAACGCCGTTCTGACGGCCGGACATGTCGCCGGACTTCATGGTGTCGTAGCGGTCGAAGATCGAGGTCAGGATGCCAGCACCGTTGGTCAGGGTCAGGAACTGGTTACGGAAACCAATCAGGCCACGAGCAGGGATGTTGTATTCCAGACGCACACGGCCTTTGCCATCCGGCACCATGTTGGTCAGGTCGCCTTTACGCAGACCCATCTCTTCCATGACCTTGCCCTGGGATTCTTCCGGGGTATCGATGGTCACGTTTTCAAACGGTTCCTGCTTCACACCGTCTACCTGACGGATGATCACTTCAGGACGACCAACACCCATTTCGAAGCCTTCGCGACGCATGGTTTCGATCAGTACCGACAAGTGCAGCTCACCACGGCCCGAGACCTTGAACTTGTCAGCCGAGTCGCCTTCTTCAACGCGCAGAGCAACGTTGTACAGCAGCTCTTTGTCCAGACGCTCCTTGATGTTACGGGAGGTCACGAACTTGCCTTCTTTACCGCAGAACGGCGAATCGTTGACCTGGAAGGTCATCGAAACGGTCGGCTCGTCAACGGTCAGCGGCTTCATCGCTTCAACTGCGTCCGGGTGGCACAGCGTGTCGGAGATGAACAGCGAATCCATACCGCTGATGCAGACGATGTCGCCAGCGGCAGCTTCTTCTACGTCGATGCGGTGCAGACCGTGGTGACCCATCAGTTTCAGGATACGGCCGTTGCGGCGCTTGCCGTCAGCACCGATCGCGACAACCGGAGTGTTCGGCTTGACGCGGCCACGAGCGATACGGCCAACACCGATGACGCCCAGGAAGCTGTTGTAGTCCAGAGCCGAGATCTGCATCTGGAACGGACCGTCACGGTCAACCTTTGGCGCAGGGACGTTGTCGACGATCGACTGGTACAGCGGGGTCATGTCTTCAGCCATGTCGGTGTGATCCAGACCGGCAATACCGTTCAGGGCCGAGGCGTAGACGACTTTGAAGTCCAGCTGTTCTTCGGTGGCACCGAGGTTGTCGAACAGGTCGAAGATCTGGTCCAGAACCCAGTCCGGACGCGCGCCTGGACGGTCAACCTTGTTGATGCACACGATCGGACGCAGGCCGGCTTCGAAAGCCTTCTTGGTCACGAAACGGGTTTGCGGCATAGGGCCGTCTTGAGCGTCGACCAGCAGCAGAACGGAGTCAACCATCGACATCACGCGCTCTACTTCACCACCGAAGTCGGCGTGGCCCGGGGTGTCAACGATGTTGATGTGGTAGCCATTCCAGTTGATCGCGGTGTTCTTCGCGAGAATGGTAATACCGCGCTCTTTTTCCTGGTCGTTGGAGTCCATCACGCGTTCGTCGTTGAGCTCGTTGCGCTCAAGGGTGCCTGACTGGCGCAGAAGCTTGTCGACGAGGGTAGTTTTACCGTGGTCAACGTGAGCAATGATGGCGATGTTGCGTAGATTTTCGATCACTTGTGTATCTCGATCAGAGGATTCGGTCAGCTGTCTGATTGTAGGCAGCTATGAACGGTGGAGCCGGCGAAAGCCGTTACGGCTGACGACTGGTGTCGGGGGGCCGGTGACGCAAGCCACAGGCAAACAGCCCCGGGCACTTAGCTCGGTCGATAAACGCGCACATTGGCATGCCCCTCACTGAGCAGATGATGAGCATGCAGGCGACTCATGACGCCTTTGTCGCAATAGAGCAGGTACTGGCGCGTGTCATCCAGTTCCTTGAAACGGCTGTTCAATGCAAAGAACGGCAGCGTTTGTACTTCGACGCCAGTCAGCGCCAGCGGGCGGTCTTCTGCTTCATCCGGGTGACGGATGTCGATGACCACTTGCCCCGCCAGCGCCTGACTGACTTCTTCAATCTGAACGTCCTGGCCCAATTCCTCGATCACGCGATCGATCGGTACCAGACGAGCGTTTTCCAGCGCACGTTCGAGCACGGCCATGTCGAACGATTTTTCTTCGTGCTCGACCCGATTGCGCTTGGCGGCGGTCTTCGGATTCACCGAAATCACACCGCAGTATTCGGGCATGTGCCGGGCAAAATCGCCGGTGCCGATCTGATCGGCCAGGTCGATGATGTCCTGCTTGTGACTGGCGATCAGCGGTCGCAGGACCAGCTTCTCCGTCACGCAATCGATGACCGACAGGTTGGGCAGCGTCTGGCTGGACACCTGGGAAATCGCCTCGCCGGTGACCAGCGCGTCGATTTCCAGCCGGTCGGCAATGTTGGTCGCAGCGCGCAACATCATACGCTTCAATACTACGCCCATATGACTGTTATCGACTTTTCCGAGAATTTCTCCCAGAACTTCCTCGAACGGTACGCTGACGAACAGCACCCGCTGGGAACTGCCGTACTTCTTCCAGATGAAGTGCGCGACTTCCATCACGCCCAGCTCGTGGGCACGTCCGCCCAGATTGAAGAAGCAGAAATGGCTCATCAGGCCACGACGCATGATCTGGTAGGCCGCCACGGTGGAGTCAAAGCCACCGGACATCAGGATCAGGGTCTGTTCAAGCGAACCCAGCGGATAACCGCCGATGCCGTTGTGCTGGCTGTGGATCACGAACAGGCGCTGGTCGCGAATCTCGATTCTGACTTCGACTTCCGGCGCCTTCAGCGAGATACCAGCGGCGTTGCACTCACGGCGCAATTTACTACCTACGTACTTCTCGACGTCCATGGAGCTGAAGTCGTGATGGCCCGCCCGCTTGCAGCGAACCCCGAATATCTTGCCGGGGAGCGCGTCGCCGAAGTGCAGTTTGCACTTCTCATAGATGTCGTCCATGTCGCCCAGCGGATACTGGTCCACCTGCAGAAAGTGCGTGATGCCGGGCATGCAGCTGAGCCGCTCGGTCATCTCACGCAGGACTCTGGCATCCTCGACCCTGGTTTCGACCTCAAGGTTGTCCCACACGCCATCCACCACCAACGCCGGGTCCAGATCGCGGAGCACCGTGCGGATGTTCTTGGCCAGCTGTTTGATGAAGCGCTTTCGCACAGGCCGGCTTTTGATAGTGATTTCTGGGAAGACTTTGACGATTAATTTCATGAAAACAGCGCGCTAGGTCCCGGTCGAAAAAGGGGGGCGCGGATTATAGCGGAAATTGCTCAAGGTTTAACCAGTTATCGTACGTTCAATCGTCCACGCACCAAAACGGCCCTGTATACAATTACTTGGCACCATAAGAGTGCGCCGGTTTTCGAATATGCGACGTTTACCGCGCTTAAAGGCAGGTATTCCCGCCGAAAACCCAACACAGGGCACTGGCATGCAAATTGCTCCCTTGTGAGGCAGGTTGCCTTGGTCGAGTATCGCGCCCGGCATCACCCAAATTGAAGGGCCCACTACTACTCAGGCCCTAATCCACCCCGGAGGACAGCATGTCGAAGTCGGTTCAACTCATCAAAGATCATGACGTTAAGTGGATTGATCTGCGCTTCACGGACACCAAAGGCACTCAGCACCACGTGACCATGCCGGCCCGCGATGCGCTGGAAGACGACTTCTTCGAAGTCGGCAAAATGTTCGACGGTTCCTCCATCTCGGGCTGGAAAGGCATCGAAGCCTCCGACATGATCCTGCTGCCGGACGACGAAACCGCAGTGCTGGATCCGTTCACCGAAGAGCCTACCCTGATCCTGGTATGCGACATCATCGAACCTTCGACCATGCAAGGTTACGATCGCGACCCACGCGCCATCGCTCACCGCGCCGAGGAATACCTGAAGTCGACCGGTATCGGTGACACCGTATTCGCCGGCCCTGAGCCAGAATTCTTCATCTTCGACGAAGTGAAGTTCAAGTCCGATATCTCCGGCTCCATGTTCAAGATTTACTCCGAACAAGGTTCATGGATGTCCGACGCGGACATCGAAGGCGGCAACAAGGGCCACCGTCCAGGCATCAAAGGCGGCTACTTCCCGGTTCCACCGTTCGACCACGACCACGAAATCCGCACCGCAATGTGCAACGCTCTGGAAGAAATGGGCCAGGTCGTCGAAGTTCACCACCACGAAGTGGCAACCGCTGGCCAGAACGAAATCGGCGTGAAATTCAACACGCTGGTTAAGAAGGCCGACGAAGTTCAGACCCTGAAGTACGTCGTGCACAACGTTGCCGACGCTTACGGCCGCACCGCTACTTTCATGCCAAAGCCTCTGTACGGCGATAACGGTTCGGGCATGCACGTTCACATGTCCATCTCCAAAGATGGCAAGAACACCTTCGCTGGCGAAGGTTATGCCGGCCTGTCCGACACCGCTCTGTACTTCATCGGCGGCATCATCAAGCACGGTAAGGCCCTGAACGGCTTCACCAACCCGGCAACCAACTCGTACAAGCGTCTGGTTCCAGGTTTCGAAGCGCCGGTCATGCTGGCTTATTCGGCTCGCAACCGTTCGGCTTCGATCCGTATTCCTTACGTCAACAGCCCTAAAGGCCGTCGTATCGAAGCACGTTTCCCGGACCCGGCAGCCAACCCGTACCTGGCCTTCGCTGCACTGTTGATGGCTGGCCTGGACGGCATCCAGAACAAGATCCACCCTGGCGATGCGGCTGACAAAAACCTGTATGACCTGCCGCCTGAAGAGGCGAAAGAGATCCCACAAGTGTGCGGCAGCCTGAAAGAAGCCCTGGAAGAGCTGGACAAAGGTCGTGCGTTCCTGACCAAAGGCGGCGTATTCAGCGACGACTTCATCGACGCTTACATCGCGTTGAAATCCGAAGAAGAAATCAAAGTGCGCACCTTCGTGCACCCACTGGAATACGAGCTGTACTACAGCTGCTGATCCAGTCGCGCCGGCGTAAGCCGCGTGAACAAGAGGCCTCCTTCGGGAGGCCTTTTTTGTGCCTGGTTTTTACTGCGTGGTACATATACACATGTAACGCATTCGAGCCGACCTTCTCGGGCAATATGCTCAGCACTGCAACGCTGCCAAACGGTGAATCTGTGCCTGGCCCGTTGCGGGCGACGATCACTCATGCGAGAACAGACAACCATGCTCAAGTCATTTCACATAACCGCTCTGGCAATGGCCCTGTTTGCGCCATGCCTCAATGCAGCATCCGCTCAACAGCCTCCCGCGCAACTTCAGCCGCTTATCGCCGCCATGGAGCAGAGGCTGGAAATCGCCAATGACGTGGCGCGCAGCAAATGGCACAGCGGCAAGCCGGTGCAGGACAGTGAGCGCGAGCGCCAGGTGATCCAGAATGCCGAATCTCGGGCGGGTGAATTCAAGCTGGCGGCCGGTGATGTACGCGAGTTCATGACCGCCCAGATGGAAGCCAACAAGATGGTGCAGTACGCGCGCATCGAGCAGTGGCGTGAAACCGGCCACTCCCCGGAGAAGCCCGAATCCGGCCTCACCGACGGCATCCGGGGTCGGCTGGATACGCTGCTGCCAGTATTGATGCAAAGCTACTCGGCGTTTCAGCCTTACCGCAACGATGCCAAGTGCTCGGGTTGGGTGCAGTCGGAAATCCAGCGACAGGCAAGCGATCCGGTTATTGTGACCGCGCTGCAAAGGGCGGCAGGCGACCTCTGCCGGATCACGGCAACCCAGTAAGCAGGCACGCAGATCCGCTTCTCAACTGACACCGTCGATCAGTATTCCTCTATGCTGATCTTGTGCCGCGCCCTGCATTGAGCGCGGCACCATTGTTGGTTGTCCTGATCGCTGCACTGGAGTGTTCATGCGTCAATGTCTCGCCCTTCTGCTGCTGGTGTTTGCACTGCCCGCTGCCGCGCAGATCTACAAGTACACCGATGCCTCCGGGAACACGGCGTACAGCAACCAGCCGCCAAACGGTACCAAAGCCGAAACTGTCGAGTTGCCGCCACTCAACAGTGTCGAGACCGTCGTGCCTGCCGCGCCGCCGCCACTGCCCGCGACGCAGAACCAGAACCGGAACCAGCAAAGCGCCGCTGCCTATCAGGTGCTCGCGCTGAAAGACCTGCCGGAGGACGAAGCGCTTCGTGCCAACAACGGCTCGTTTACTGTTGGCGTTGCCATAGAGCCTCGTTTGCAGCCCGGGCACTTGTTGCAGTTGGTGGTGGACGGCGCGCCCTACGGCCAGCCCACCAACATTCCGCGACTGCAGGTCGTGGAGCTTGACCGGGGCGAACACAGCCTTTCGGTTCAGGTGCTGGAAAACCAGCGTTCAATCCAGCAAAGCGAGACGGTCAACCTGACAGTGCAGCGAGTCCATGTCGGCAGACCTTAAACACTTTCGCCGGTTGGCCATTGCCTTCTGCCTGCTGCTCGGCGTGAGTCAGTCCGTCCTCGCCCAGGTGTATACCTACATCGATGCGGACGGGAATCGGGTCTTCACCGATCAACCTCACCGCAATGCGAAGAAGGTCGAGATAGCGCCAACCAACCGGGTCGATCAGCCTACCAAGGCGCCCAGTCGGGCATCCAAAGCGAAGCCAGCGGCGAGTCCGATCTTTCATTATCAGTTGCTGCGCATACTGGCGCCGGAACCCGACAGCACGATCCGCGACATTGAAGGCAATCTGAACGTCACCGTCAGCAATGATCCCGAGTTGCAGCCGGATCACTTGTACAGGTTACTGCTCGACAGCAAGCCCTACGGCGAACCGACGCGCAGCCCGGTTTTCCCGCTGACGAACATTGATCGTGGCACTCACCAGCTGTCCGTAGAGATCATCGATCAATACGGGCGGGTGCTGGAGCGAACCCCCAATCAGCCCTTCCATCTGGTCCGCATCTCTCTGGCTCAGAAACGACTCGCGCAGCCCTGCAAAACCGATGATTACGGCGTGCGCCCCGAATGCCCCATCAAGGACAAACCGGAAGAAAAATCGAGCTTCTTTCCCTTTTTCCGTTAATCCTGTCTGACCAGGTATGCTCCAATGTGGTGCGCGATCTGGACAAGCCCGCGCACAAAAAGCCCATTTTGGTTCAGCATTCAGAAATCCATGCACTGTCGCCGGGCCTGTCTTCCAAAAAACGCTCGCAATTTCTCATTCCGCGCTTCTTTTCGGAGCCTTGGTTTGGTTTTTGCATTTTGTAATGAATGCGCGAGCACATCACAGGTTTCAGCGGTTTCCAAGCGCTGGCAAAGACCAATCAGAGCCTGCACCCACGGCCTAGCCCGTGTGCATAAAGCCAAAAGAGGTCACCGGGATTCATGACTATCAGCGATGCGTTGCATCGGTTGTTACTCGACAACCTGACCACTGCCACGATTCTGCTCAACTCGGACCTGCGTCTGGAGTACATGAACCCTGCCGCTGAGATGCTGCTGGCCATCAGCGGTCAGCGCAGCCACGGACAATTCATCAGCGAACTGTTCACCGAATCTGCAGAAGCGCTCAGTTCGCTTCGTCAGGCAGTGGAACAGGCGCACCCGTTTACGAAACGTGAAGCGATGCTGACCGCGCTGACCGGCCAGACGCTGACGGTCGATTACGCCGTCACGCCGATTCTTTCCCAGGCCGAGACCATGCTGCTGCTGGAAGTCCATCCCCGTGATCGCTTGCTGCGGATCACCAAGGAAGAGGCTCAGCTGTCCAAGCAGGAAACCACCAAAATGCTGGTGCGTGGCCTGGCCCATGAAATCAAGAACCCCCTCGGCGGGATTCGCGGCGCCGCGCAGTTGCTGGCACGTGAGCTGCCAGAAGAGAGCCTCAAGGACTACACCAACGTCATCATCGAAGAAGCCGACCGTCTGCGTAATCTGGTCGACCGCATGCTGGGCTCGAACAAGCTGCCGATGCTGGCGATGACCAACGTGCATGAAGTGCTCGAACGTGTGTGCAGCCTGGTAGAAGCCGAGAGCCAGGGATGCATCACTATCGTGCGCGACTACGATCCAAGCATTCCGGATGTGCTGATCGACCGCGAGCAGATGATTCAGGCGGTGCTCAACATTGTTCGCAACGCCATGCAGGCCATCAGCAGCCAGAACGAGCTGCGCCTGGGCCGCATCAGCCTGCGCACGCGCGCCATGCGCCAGTTCACCATCGGCCACGTGCGCCATCGTCTGGTCAGCAAGATCGAAATCATCGACAACGGCCCCGGCATTCCGCCGGAGCTGCAAGAAACCATTTTTTATCCCATGGTCAGTGGCCGCCCGGATGGCACCGGGCTGGGCCTTGCCATTACCCAGAACATCATCAGTCAGCACCAGGGGCTGATCGAGTGTGATAGCCACCCTGGCCATACAACATTCTCGATCTTCCTGCCGCTGGAACAAGGAGCAGCGTCGACATGAGCCGTAGTGAAACTGTCTGGATCGTCGATGACGACCGTTCCATCCGCTGGGTACTGGAGAAAGCCCTGCAACAAGAGGGCATGACCACGCAAAGTTTCGACAGCGCCGACGGCGTGATGAGCCGCCTGGCCCGCCAGCAACCGGATGTGATCATTTCCGACATCCGCATGCCCGGCGCCAGCGGCCTGGATTTGCTGGCACGTATTCGCGAACAGCATCCGCGCCTGCCGGTCATTATCATGACCGCGCACTCGGACCTCGACAGCGCCGTGGCGTCCTATCAGGGCGGGGCGTTCGAATACCTGCCCAAACCGTTCGACGTTGACGAAGCCGTTTCGCTGGTCAAGCGCGCCAATCAGCACGCTCAGGAACAGCAAGGCCTGGCCGTTCCGCCAGCGTTGACCCGCACGCCGGAAATCATCGGCGAAGCGCCGGCGATGCAGGAAGTGTTTCGCGCCATTGGTCGCTTGAGCCACTCCAACATCACCGTGCTGATCAACGGTGAATCCGGGACCGGTAAAGAGCTGGTTGCCCACGCCCTGCACCGCCACAGCCCGCGTTCGGTGTCGCCATTCATTGCACTGAACATGGCCGCGATTCCGAAAGATCTGATGGAGTCCGAACTGTTCGGCCACGAAAAAGGCGCGTTCACTGGCGCGGCGAACCTGCGGCGCGGCCGTTTCGAACAAGCCGACGGCGGCACTCTGTTTCTCGATGAAATCGGCGACATGCCGGCCGACACCCAAACCCGACTGCTGCGCGTACTGGCCGACGGAGAGTTCTACCGGGTCGGCGGCCACGTGCCGGTCAAAGTCGATGTGCGCATCATCGCGGCGACGCACCAGAATCTGGAAACGCTGGTTCAGGCCGGCAAGTTCCGCGAGGATTTGTTCCACCGCCTGAACGTGATCCGCATCCACATCCCGCGCATGTCCGACCGTCGCGAAGACATCCCGACACTGGCGCGCCACTTCCTCAGCCGCGCTGCGCAGGAACTGGCAGTTGAGCCGAAGCTGCTGAAGGCGGAAACCGAGGAATACCTCAAGCATTTGCCGTGGCCGGGCAACGTCCGTCAGCTGGAAAACACCTGCCGCTGGATTACGGTGATGGCGTCGGGCCGCGAAGTGCATGTCAGCGATTTGCCGCCCGAACTGCTGAGCCTGCCCCAGGACGCCGCGCCAGTGACCAACTGGGAACAAGCGCTGCGCCAATGGGCCGATCAAGCACTGGCCCGTGGCCAATCCAGCCTGCTGGACAGTGTTGTGCCGACGTTCGAACGCATCATGATCGAGACCGCGCTCAAGCACACCGCCGGCCGGCGTCGCGACGCCGCCGTGCTGCTGGGCTGGGGCCGCAACACCTTGACCCGCAAGATCAAGGAGCTCGGCATGAAGATCGATGGCGGGGATGACGACGAGGGGGATGAAAGCTGATCTCACTGTCATTTGTAACAGTTTACGCGGCACGGCAACAGTGATTAGCTCCTGACGTCTCGACCACTGAGACAGGGAGCTCAATCACGTGAACCGATTATGGCAATACGCCCTTAAATGGGGCATCGGTCAACGATTTAAACGTCGGCAAATCAAAACTCCAGCGCGCCTGGTCGACTATTCGCTCGTCGAAATGGCCGCATTGCTGCGTACTGGTGAACTGACGTCCCAACAAATCACCCTCGCCTATCTTGAGCGGATTGATCGGCTCAATGGCCCGTTGGAAACCTACAACGACAATGGCGGCTATAACGCCTTTGTGCGTATTGATCGCGAGCAGGCGCTCGCCCAATCACAAGACGCTGACGCATGGATCAACAATCCGGACGATCCGCGTGGCATCGCGCCGATGCTTTGCGGAATACCCGTTGGCGTCAAGGACTCCATAGGCATCGTCGGCCTTGAGAGCAAGAATGGTGCCCCGGAATTCAGTACCAATTTCGCACTTCGCAATGCCACCGCCGTCGCCCGGTTGCGCGCTGCGGGGGCTGTCGTGTTGGGGCATACCATTTGCTCACGCTTTTCAGGCAGCACCGTCGGTGATTTCGGGTGTAACGCTTGGGATGTGGACAAAGTGCCCGGTGGCTCCAGCTCCGGATCCGCTATAGCCCCGATCGCTCGGCTGTGTGTCGCAACGCTGGGTGAGGAAACCGGCGGCTCCATGATCATTCCGGCCGCTGCCAACGGTGCCAGCGCCATCAAGCCGTCGCTGGGCTACGTATCGACCGGCGGCGTGATGCCGTTGCGCATAGGTTGGGATGTGGTCGGGCCGATGGCACGTTCAGTACAGGACGCGGCTCATCTCCTTGCCGCGATACAAGGCCCTGATCCCATTGGCGATCCGCAGACGCTGTACACGCCGCTGCCGTTTCCACAGATGCCGACCACACCACGTTCGGGAGAAACCCCGCTGGCGGGACTTACGATAGGCGTGCCACAGACTGACTGGATGTCTGCCTCAGACGCTCCTCCGGGACACACTTACGACCCCGACTATGGACTGGCGTTTGAGCGTTTCAAACAGCAGTTGCAGCAGCTCGGCGCAAGAGTGCTCGACTTTGAGGGAGTGAACATGGCCGATGAGGCGAACCGTCTTTATTACGCAGGCCCCGTCCTATGGACGATTGAAAACCCCTACATACCTGTAACACCAGTAATGGCGACGACTTACTGCCAGCAATACGAAGCGAATTACTGGCAAGCCGTCGAAGACTTTGCCGCGGGCCGACCTGACGACGACAAGGAAACACTTCTGCGCTACTACGGCACCGCATTCAAACACCCTGTCATAGAACAGATGCCGTGCTCAGTGCGAATAGAAGCGGAGCAGCGACGTCGCGCGCAGATGGCTTTATGGCAAGACGCTCTGGATGAAGCGGGCGTGGATTTCATGGTAGTCATGCCATTGGGCGCGCATGTAGGGTTTCGATTGGGACTGGGCGAGCCTTCCGGATTGCAAAATCAACGACGCTATTACGATCTGCCCAATGCATTGGGATGGCCGATGGTGACTTTTCCCATCGGCCATGGGACTACCGGCATCACCAGACCGTTGCCGGTAAACGCCGCGTTCTGGGGACCACGCTTCAGCGATGCCTGTCTGGTTCAGACGGCCTTGGACTATCAGCACCATTATCCCGAGTACCACCAACAGGCCCCCGATGATCCTCAGCTTCGAGCGCCTGCACTGCTTGCGCAGCCTTACTGGCCAATCACCCGCGAAAACTCGACAGATCCACTGGTCAGAGAAGGCAGTCTGCGACCATGAACAGCGATCCGACGGCACAACTGCCCTTCTTCGCCATCGCCTGGCGCCCAGCCAGCGCTCCAGCACAACTGGTAACGGATCGAGGCGAGCCTTATCTGACAGTGAACTGGCGTGCACCGCTGGGGGCGGTGAGCTATGCCCGCCCCCAGCGAAGTGAGCCGTTTACTCCGCTGAAGACGGCTTCTCCCACAGATTGATCCCGCCTTCCACCGCGAACCGGTCGATCTCGGCCAGTTCTTCCTGACTGAAATCCAGATTGTCGAGGGCACCGACGTTCTCAATGATCTGCTCCGGACGGCTTGCACCGATCAATGCAGACGTGACGCGCGGATCGCGCAGTGTCCAGGCCAGTGCCATCTGCGCCAGGCTCTGACCACGACGCTTGGCGATCTCGTTCAGCGCGCGCACATGCTCGATGTTCTGCTCCGATAAGTGTCCCGCCTGTAACGAGCCGCCGCCGGGACGGTTGACCCGTGCGTCTTTTGGAATGCCGTTCAGGTATTTGTCCGAGAGCAGCCCCTGGGCCAGTGCGGTGAACGCGATAACCCCCGAGCCGAGTTCTTCGGTGGTGTCCAACAGGTCTTTTTCCACCCAGCGATTGAGCAGGTTATAGGCCGGCTGATGAATCAGCAGCGGCACTTTCCACTCTTTCAGCAGACCTGCGATTTCTCGGGTTTTGGCACCCGAATACGACGAAATCCCGATATACAGTGCTTTGCCCTGCTGCACAGCCGTGGCCAGTGCGCTCGCAGTTTCTTCCAGCGGGGTGTCCGGGTCGAAGCGGTGGGAATAGAAAATATCGACGTAGTCCAGTCCCATGCGCTGCAGGCTTTGGTCGAGGCTGGCGAGCACGTACTTGCGTGACCCGCCGCCCTGACCGTAAGGCCCCGGCCACATGTCCCAGCCGGCTTTGCTGGAAATGATCAGCTCGTCGCGGTACTGCTTGAAGTCTTCCTTGAGCAGGCGACCAAAGTTGATTTCGGCACTGCCGTAGGGCGGGCCATAGTTGTTAGCGAGGTCGAAGTGATTGATACCCAGATCGAAGGCCGTGCGCAGCATCGCACGCTGGGTGTCGATCGGGGTGCTGTCACCGAAGTTGTGCCACAGACCCATGGAGAGCGCTGGCAACACCAGGCCACTGCGGCCTACGCGACGATAGGGAATGCGTTCATAACGGTTCTCGGCAGCGATGTAAGTCATCCGGTCCTCTCTTTCTTGTATGGAAGTCAGGTCACAAAACGAACCTGCGAGATTACTCGGATTTCTCTGCGGCGAGGGGGTTCAAGGGAGTGGACGAACGCTTCGCTTCAGCGCTGACAGATAGCCAGGGCCATTGCATTGTTCGCTGCAGCAGAACAATGAATGCGCTTCTGCGGCGTTTATCAGCGCGGTCTGCCATGTGAAGCTGCACTCACTCTCAATGAAGCGGAGACTCACCATGACGCAATCCACCCCACGCATCACCCGCCCTGTCGCCATCGTCACCGGCGCCTCCCGTGGTATCGGCGCTGAAATCGCCCGGCGCTTGAGCCACGACGGTTTCGCGGTGGTCGTGAACTACGCCAGCAGCGCGGCAGAGGCCGACGCCCTGGTTGCGCAGCTCAATGCCGATGGCGGTCAGGCCATCGCGATCAAAGCCGACGTTGCCAAGACTAACGAAGTCCGCGCGTTGTTCGAGCAAACCGAGACGCACTTGGGCAAGGTGGATGTGTTGGTTAATAACGCCGGCGTTATGAAGGCGTTGCCGCTGGCCGAGACCAGCGATGAGCAGTTCGATCAGGCGTTCAACATCAACACCCGAGGCACCTTCAACACCTTGCGCGAGGCCGGCGCGCGGATGAACGATGGCGGCCGCATCATTAACTTCTCCACCACTGCACTGGCGCTGAACCTGCCGGGTTACGCGATCTATAACGCGACCAAAGCAGCCGTCGAGGCCTTCACCCATGTGTTTGCCAAAGAGCTGCGCGGGCGGAATATCACCGTGAACGCAGTCGCGCCGGGTCCGGTAGCCACCGAACTGTTCCTGCACGGCAAGAGCGAGGAGCAAATTCAGCACTTCGCCAGCATGCCGCCGTTGCAACGCCTGGGGCAGCCGGAAGATATCGCCAGCGTCGTGTCGTTTCTTGCCGGCCCGGATTCAGGCTGGGTGAATGGGCAGGTGCTGCGGGCCAATGGTGGCTTGGCGTAAATAACCAAACTGCAGAAACGCGCGTGCCCGCGAAGATTTCGTGTCAGTCCCGGTTAGGGGACCGACACGACGCCATCGCGGGCACGTGTTTGCCTGCAAAGAAGCAGCCTCAACGCACCAGGTGCAGGAACTGCATATGGCGCTCGTACTGGTCGAGGATGTCGTTGATGACCTGTTCCTTGGTATAGCCCACCAGGTCGTAGTCCTGACTGCCCTCGCTCAGGTGAACTTCAGCGCGGTAATACCGGCGGTTGTTGAGCTGTTTTGAGCCCATGCCGCCGCGTGCGAAGGACGGCGTGAAATAGCCACGCATGGTCACTTGGTACACGAACGGACGCTCCTCACCGTGGCCGATTTCCAGGCCCACTGTGTCATTGGCCGGATCCGGCTGAGTCACCACGGTCAGTCCTTTCTCGACAAACACTGCCGTCACTT
Source organism: Pseudomonas sp. 1L-C-7-B-C1 (assembly GCF_057291635.1). Lineage (NCBI taxonomy): Bacteria > Pseudomonadati > Pseudomonadota > Gammaproteobacteria > Pseudomonadales > Pseudomonadaceae > Pseudomonas > Pseudomonas sp. 1L-C-7-B-C1. Next base: position 59,455 of record NZ_JBXAWH010000017.1, read on the forward strand.
CTTCAATCGCCGGGCGCACGGTCTGGTCGAGAAAGCGGTAAACCTCATCACGGGACGGGAACGCCACGGCCTGGGTCAGACGCTGACGCCAGCCGCCACGCCGGGATCCGGAGACCGGTGCCAGTGAGTACAGCTGAGCGATCTGGCGCTGAGACTCCATGTAGAACGCTTTGTGCAGCCCCCACATCATCAGCAGCAGAATCAGCGAGAACGGCAGTGAGGTCAGCACCACCGCAGACTTCAGCGCATCGATGCTGCCCGAGAACAGCAAGCCGCTGGTGATCAAAGCAGTCATCACGCCCCAGAACACACGCAGCCATTTCGGGCCGTCTTCGTCCGGGCTGCCGCCTTTGGCAGACAGCGTCGAAAGCACCACGGTGCCGGAGTCGGCCGAGGTTACGAAGAACACGAAGCTGATGAACACCGTCACGGCAATGACCGTCCGGCTCCATGGGTACGTCTGCAGCATGAGATACAGCGTCATCGAAGGATCTTCGATGGCCGACTGGCCCAACGCAACCATGCCGTGGTTCAGCACCAGGTCGATTGCGCTGTTACCGAAAATCGACATCCACGCCAGGGTGAAGCCCAGCGGGATCAGCAGCACGCCGCAGACGAATTCACGAATGGTGCGACCACGGGAGATGCGCGCGATGAACAGACCTACGAAGGGTGACCAGGCAATCCACCACGCCCAATAGAATACGGTCCAGCCGCCCAGCCAGTCACTTGGGCCATCGTACGCATACACATCGAAGCTCTTGACCGGCAACGCGCCGAGATAATCGCCAATGTTCTGCACCAAGGTATTGAGCAGGTGCTGCGTGGGCCCGGCAAACAACACGAACAGCAGCAGCGCACAGGCCAGCAGCATGTTGATGTCGGACATGACCCGCACGCCCTTGTCGACGCCGGCGATGGCGACGAGGATTGCCGCGCCCATCATGAGGGTGATCAAACCGACCTGAATCCACTGGGTGTGCGGCACGTTGAACAGGTAGTCCAGCCCGGAATTCAGGTGCAGTACACCAAAGCCCATGTCGGCGCCGAGGCCGAAGATGGTGGCGATGATGCCGAAGCCGTCGACGGCGTAGCCGATCGGGCCGTTGATGCGCTTGCCGATCAGTGGATACAGCGCTGAACGCAATGCCAGCGGCAAGTTGTGCCGATAGGCGAAGTAGGCCAGCGCCATGCCGACGAAGGCGAACACGCCCCAACCGTGCAGGCCCCAATGCAGAAACAGCAGCTGCATGGCCTGACGTGCCGATTGGGTGGTCCCGCCCTCACCCTGGGGCGGCTGCAGCATATGGGTCAGCGGCTCGGACACGCAGAAGAAGAACAGCGTGATACTGATCCCGGCGGCGAACAGCATGCCCGCCCAGGACAGGTAGCTGAACTCGGGTTCGTCGTGGTCAGCGCCAAGCTTGATCTTGCCGTAGCCGGACAGCGCAGTGACCACAACGAACAGCAGGTACAAGGTCATGGCCAGCATGTAGTACCAGCCAACGGTGTTGGCGGCCCAGTTCTGTGCGGCGAGCAACCAGGCGCCCGAGGCTTCCGGGAAGCCGATCACGACCAGTCCGAAGATCAGGATAAAGCTGGCGGCGAAGTAGAAAACGGGGCCGTTCATGCGAACAGCCGAGCCGTTTGGAGCGCTTGAATTATTCATATGAATACCGCCGCGCGGGCGAGGGGATCGATCATGGAACGTGAATGCGGCAAAGGTAGGCCTCCTGAGATCAGCGGGCAGCGAACCACCGGTTTAACTTGATTGAACGTTCAATTAAAGCACGAAAAGACAGCCAGAGACTAATGCACAGTGGCGTGACGCTCACTCAGGCGAGGGTAGGACGGACGCCGAAAGCCTTTCGTTCCGTGGGTTCGGGAGGGTTTTCAAAGAACTGAATAAATTGCGGAGTGACACGCCGCCTTCCCGGCTAAAGCCGGTCCCACACGATGTACGCGATCGATCAGTGGGACCGGCTTCAGCCGGGAAGAGGCCAGCGTGCGCACCCGAAGATCTGCGACATGACGACTGACGACTTCCCGGCTAAAGCCGGTCCTACACTATGTACGCGGTCGATTAGTGGGACCGGCTTCAGCCGGGAAGAGGACAGTGCGCGCACCCTGAAATTTGCGATATGACGGGCTACTTCGGACAACCATCCTCGTGCTGCAGGCTCGCCTGATTGACGTTGCTGCCCGCCGGGACGCCGCGCGTCAGCCACACATTGCCGCCGATGGTCGAGCCCTTGCCGATGGTGATGCGCCCCAGAATCGTGGCGCCGGCATAGATCACCACGTCGTCTTCGACGATCGGATGACGCGCATGCCCTTTGAGCAATTGCCCGTCTTCATCAGACGGGAAACGTTTGGCACCCAGCGTAACGGCTTGGTAGATGCGCACGCGCTCGCCGATGATGGCGGTCTCGCCGATGACCACGCCGGTCCCGTGGTCAATAAAAAAGCTCGGGCCGATCTGCGCACCGGGATGGATATCGATGCCGGTGGCGGAATGGGCAAGTTCGGCGCTGATGCGCGCCAGCAGGGGCAAACCGTTGTGGTACAGGTGGTGGGCCAGACGGTGGTGAATCACCGCCAGAATGCCCGGGTAGCACAGCAACACTTCATCGACACTGCGCGCGGCGGGGTCACCGTGGTACGCCGCCAGCACGTCGGTGTCGAGGATGCGGCGAATGGTCGGCAGCGCGCTGGCGAAATCCTGAATCAGCCGCTCCGCATGCACATCCGCGCAGCTGGCATCCTGGCCTTTCTGCCGGGCGGCGTAGCGCAATTCGAGCCGCGTCTGGTCGAGCAGCGAGTTCAACGCCACGTCGAGGGTGTAGCCGACGTAGAAATCCTCACTCTCTTCGCGCAGGTCCACCGGCCCCAGCCGCATCGGAAACAGCGCGCCGCACAACGCATCGAGAATGTCGCGCATGGCCTCTCGGGAAGGCAGTTCGCGGCCGCCCTTCTCGCCGCTGATTCGGCCGTTGCTGGTACGCCAGTCATCACGCGCGGCGCGCAATTCGCCCACAATCCGCTGCAATTGCCAGTGGCCGGTCACGCCCTCGGCGCAGGACTCCGGGGACAGGTCGGGAATAGTGCTCACGCAGATTTCTCCTCAATTCAACGGCGAGTCAGGCTGTAACGGCCGAAGTGGAATCACTCTACGACATCCCTTCGCGGCAAAAAAATAACAATTTTCGTGGGGCTTCTGCGCAGAGGATGAAGGACGCTGGGCGGTTGCCCTGTAGGAACCGTCTGCCTATAGTCCTGCGACCCAATTGCAGACCTGTCGACGCCACCATGATCAAACAACAGCTCGCCCGTTTTAATCGTCTGGAATTGCTCGGCGGTCCCACGCCCTTCGAAAAGCTGGAACGCCTTTCGACCTGGGTCGGCCGCGACGTCTACGTGAAGCGCGACGACATTACGCCGCTGGCTATGGGCGGCAACAAGCTGCGCAAGCTCGAATACCTCGCGGCCGATGCCCTGGCTCAAGGGTGCGACACGCTAATCACCGCGGGCGCCATTCAGTCCAATCATGTGCGCCAGACGGCCGCCCTCGCCGCCCGCCTCGGCCTGGGCTGTGTGGCGCTGCTGGAAAACCCGATTGCAACCGACGACAGCAATTACCTGGGCAACGGCAATCGCCTGTTGCTGGATTTGTTTGATACCAAGGTCGAGCTGGTCGAGAACCTCGACAACTCCGATGAGCAACTGCAAGCCCTGGCGAGCCGACTGCGCCTCAGCGGCAAAAAGCCCTACCTGGTGCCGATCGGCGGCTCGAATGCCCTCGGCGCATTGGGTTATGTGCGCGCAGGTTTTGAACTGGCCGAGCAGATCAAGCAAAGCGGCCTCTCATTCGCAGCCGTCGTGCTCGCGTCTGGCAGTGCCGGCACCCACAGCGGCCTGGCATTGGCCCTTGCCGAGGAGTTGCCCGAGTTATCGGTGATTGGGGTGACCGTGTCGCGCCCGGAAGAAACCCAGGCGCCCAAAGTTCAGCGCTTGGCCGAGCAAACGGTAGAGCTGCTGGGCGAATCACTGCCCGCCGCATTCAAGGTGCAGCTGTGGGACGAATACTTTGGCCCACGGTATGGCGAGCCGAATGCCGGCACGCTTGCGGCGATTCGGCTGGTGGCCAGTCATGAAGGGCTGCTGCTGGACCCGGTGTACACCGGCAAAGCCATGGCCGGACTGCTCGACGGCGTTGGCCGGCAGCGTTTCGAAGACGGGCCTATCGTCTTTCTCCATACCGGCGGCGCGCCTGCCTTGTTTGCGTATCAAGACGTCTTCTCGGCGAGATAGGGCCTTGGTCGCGCTCCTGTTCACAGGGCGGTCCGGGCCATTTATTCGAAAAACTGATAAGCGGTCCGCTTTTTATTATTTTTCATCGCTGGATTCGAGTCTTATGATCGCCGCCAGCCGGCGCGCAGAGCCCCGCAGGCGACTGAAAAAGCTGGATAAACGCGTGATGCCAACGTAGCTTCGTCGGGTCTGATACTTGCCTGACATTCCAATTAAACCAGGGGACTTTCATGAACATGTCTGCAATCCGCCGCACCTTTCTGTTGTCGGCCTTCAGCCTGATGCTGGGCACGGGTCTGGTCAGCCAGGCTATGGCTGGCGATCAACTGGCAACCATCAAAAAGAACGGAACCCTCAACGTCGGCCTGGAAGGCACGTACCCACCGTTCAGCTTCGTGGGTGAGGACGGCAAACTGACCGGCTTTGAAGTGGAGTTCTCTGAAGCACTGGCCAAGGAACTGGGCGTCAAGGTCAAGCTGCAAGCCACGCCGTGGGCTGGCATTCTGGCTGCGCTGGAATCCAAGCGTCTGGATGTCGTGGTCAATCAGGTGACCATCTCCGACGAGCGCAAGAAGAAGTACGACTTCTCCGAACCCTACACCGTGTCGGGTATTCAGGCGTTGGTGCAGACCAAAGACGTCGGCGTGATCAAAACCGCTGCTGACCTGAAAGGCAAAAAAGTCGGCGTCGGCCTGGGCACCAACTACGAAGAGTGGCTGAAAGCCAACGTGCCTGATGCCATCGTCAAAACCTACGACGATGATCCGACCAAATACCAGGACCTGCGTGTCGGCCGCATCGACGCCATCCTCGTCGACCGCCTCGCTGCACTGGAACTGGTTGCCAAGACCAAGGACAAGCTGGCGGTATCCGGCGAAGCGTTCTCCCGTCAGGAATCCGGTGTCGCACTGCGCAAGGGTGAGCCTGAATTGCTGGACGCGATCAACAAAGCCATCGACAAGCTGCGCGCCGACGGCACCCTCGCCAAGCTGTCGGACAAGTACTTCAAGGCTGACGTGACCAAATGATCCCAGAGAGCCTTCAGCTCGCGCTGGATTCCGCGCCCTTCCTGCTCAAGGGCGCGTATTACACGGTGGGCTTGAGCCTGGGGTCGATGTTTTTCGGATTGGTGCTGGGCTTCGGCCTGGCACTGATGCGTTTGTCAAAGATCTGGGTCATCAGTGCCATTGCCAGGGTTTACGTGTCGTTCTTCCGTGGCACGCCGCTGCTCGTCCAGCTGTTCATGATCTATTACGGCCTGCCGGACCTGGGGATTGAACTGGATGCGATCACCGCAGCGCTGATCGGCCTGTCGCTGAACATGGCCGCGTATGCCTGCGAAATCCTTCGGGCCGCGATTGCGTCGGTGGACCGAGGGCAATGGGAAGCCGCTGCGAGCATCGGCATGACGCGCGCCCAGACCATGCGCCGCGCCATTCTGCCGCAAGCTGCACGCACCGCGTTGCCGCCCTTGGGCAACAGCTTTATTTCACTGGTCAAGGACACGGCGATGGCCGCCACCATTCAGGTGCCGGAAGTGTTCCGTCAGGCGCAGCTGATCTCCTCGCGGACGCTGGAGATTTTCACCATGTACCTCACCGTTGCGGTGATCTATTGGGTGCTGTGCAGCATCCTGGCGCATTTTCAAAATCGCTTGGAAGCGCGGGCCAACCGCCACGATGTGGAGTCCTGAGGCATGATCACGGTTGAAAAACTGACCAAGCAATTCAAGGGCAACGAAGTGCTGAAGGGCATTGACCTGAAGGTCGAGCCTGGCGAAGTGGTGGCAATCATCGGCCCTAGCGGGTCGGGCAAAACCACGCTGCTGCGCTGCCTGAATCTGCTGGAAGTGCCTACGAGCGGCAGCATTATCGTGGGCGACATCAAAGTCGATTTGAGCCGCCCGTTAAGCCAGCAGCAGGGTTTGATCCGGCAACTGCGCCAGCATGTCGGGTTCGTCTTCCAGAACTTCAATCTGTTCCCCCACCGCACCGCGCTGGAAAACGTCATCGAAGGCCCGACCGTGGTCAAGAAGATGCCCCGCGAACAGGCCATTGAGCTTGGCCGCGCGCTGTTGGCGAAGGTTGGCCTCGCGGGCAAAGAGGACGCGTATCCACGTCGACTGTCCGGCGGTCAACAGCAGCGTGTGGCGATTGCCCGGGCGCTGGCCATGGAGCCCGAGGTCATTCTTTTTGACGAACCAACCTCGGCGCTTGATCCTGAGCTGGTGGGCGAGGTGCTCAACACGATTCACGCTCTTGCGCTGGAGAAACGCACAATGGTCATCGTGACCCACGAGATGAGCTTCGCGCGGGACGTCGCCAACCGGGTGATCTTCATCGACAAGGGCATCATCGTCGAGCAGGGCGAAGCGAAAGCGCTGTTCGCCAATCCCAAAGAAGAACGCACAAGGCAGTTTCTTGAGCGCAGCAGGAATTAGTCTGACACGTTATGTGTTTAAAACGGCGCCAACAGGCGCCGTTTTCTTTGTCGTTCATATTTAGAAAAGCGTTGACCCACTAAAAGTCCTACTATTTCAACGCCGGCTAGCCGTCATCAATCTATCTATTTTTTCAATACGAACAGCCCTCACTCTCTCCACTTCCCCGCAACGTTGATTGACCATTTCTTCACCCACAAATAACTGCCGCTGACACTTCTCATCAGCTTGCTGGCTGTGGAGTACCGCGTGCCCGGCGGCTCAGGTAGGACCACAGTCACACTTCCCTCCCCATAAGCAACGCACAAGTGTAGGAAACTTCCGCATTTGCGTTACACACACTTTAAAAACTTAATTACGGTTGACACAAACATCGCAACACAATTAGCTGAAATCGCTCTCGGTGTATTTTCTTTCCAAAACGGCAACCCTCTAATTACCACCGTTTGTAATGTTTGCCATGTCTGCGCATCCCGGCGTGTACTAGTGCCAGTCGTTTTCACGCTGCAGTTGCGATGAATTAACCACCTGACTTGCCTTAACCCAGGCACACATTCGAAGAGTATTAAAGATGATCCATACCCCAGTAATGACTCAGTCTTTCAAGCTGATGGCCCCGTATCTTCCGCAGTCGAACAAGCACGGGATTGGCGCCCTTGCGGCGGCCGATCTGCAGGTACACATTGATCCCTGGCCAGAGATGGACTGCGGTGACTTGATCGAATTGTTTTGGGGAGGCTGTTATGCCGCATCAAAACTTCTATCAGAGTCTGACATCGGACATACATCCGTCCTACATGTACCCGAAAGTTTTCTTCGAAGTGGAAAAGTTAAAACCTACTATCGCGTTACAAAGATAGGCAGCGAACCCATTAAGTCGCCCGGTGCCAAGCTATGGGTCAAACTGGAGACTCCCGGCGGTCAATTGGTTAGCGGCGAGGGTGATGAGAATCAGGGACTGGCACCCGTGACGTTTGCCGAGTCAGTCATGCAAGGCGGTTTGACGGCGCGCCACTTCGATGAGGGCGTGCAACTCACTCTCGACGCTTATCCCAACATGGACGCCTACGATGAAATCACCCTGCGCTGGGGCGACATGCGTCTGGATCTGCCAGCGCTCACTCAAGACGACGTCGGTATGCCTATTGTTGTGGACGTACCGGCGGAGTTGGTGCGCGAGGCGGGCGATGATCCGCATCTGGAGGTGAGCTATTGCGTGATTGACCGTGTCGGAAACAACTCGCGCTGGGCGCCGCCGCGGTTAATCAAGGTGGCGACCGACATGACCGATGAGGCCGAAACTTGATAACGGCCCCCTTCAGGACGCTGTCGCGGCGCAGCATCAACGCGCTGCGACACGTCTGCCGCCCGCCTCCTCTGGCCTCGCGCCTCCAATCACATGCCGCAAACGTGATCGACGCCACAGATCAGTCACTGAGAGGAAACCTCCCACATCATCTGCATCAGCGTCCTACAGGTCCCCTCCTCACTACGCGAAAACAGACTGCTAGCCTGCGGTGAAACCCCTCACGAGGTGTCCACCATGCCCTGCAGACATATCGTCAAGTACATGATTCTGGCCCTGGCTATCGGTTCATGCCTGACCTACACCCAAGCCACGGCGCTGGCGACGGCGACGGCAGCCGACGTATCACCTTCTATGCTTATTCCTAAATGTGAGTTTATTTAATTTTTATACACGCTTAGGGTATATGCACCGGACCACCGGACCATCGTCATTGCTCGCCGCCACCGCGGTATTGATTCGAGGTTCGAATGGTTAAGCACAACGACTCCAGTGCTCGCGCTCGTGAAGGTCACCACCATGACTGATCTGAACGCACTCTCTGTCCAGCACACCCTGGACGTGGCTCCTCCCCTGCTCCCCGCCAACCTACTGCGCAACGATGCCGACGCCATTGCGGCGGCCCATGAACTGGCCGCCGTCGTGCGCACCCATGCCGCCATGCGAGACCGTGAGCGGCAATTACCTTGGTCGGAAATCGAGCTGTTCACCCGCAGTGGTCTGGGCGGCATCTCGGTACCGCGGATCTATGGCGGGCCACAGGTCTCATTCGTGACCCTCGCCGAAGTCTTCGCCATCCTGTCGGCAGCCGACCCTGCCGTGGGCCAGATTCCGCAAAACCACTTCGGTATTCTCAATTCGCTGATCGGTAGCGCCTCAGAGGCTCAGAAACAAACCCTCTTCGCCAGCGTTCTCGGCGGCGCACGCATCGGCAATGGCGGCCCAGAGCGGGGGACCAAAAACACCCTCGATATCCGTACGCGACTGACTGCAGACGGTGACCAGTTTTTGCTCAACGGCCGCAAGTTCTACTCGACCGGCGCGTTGTTCGCCCACTGGGTCGCGGTCAAGGCCATCAATGACGACGGCAAGCAGGTGCTGGTGTTCGTGCCACGCGGGACGCCGGGGCTGTACATCATCGACGACTGGTCCGGCTTCGGTCAGCGCACCACCGCCAGCGGCAGCGTGCTGCTGGAAAACGTGCGCGTGAGTGGCGAGCTGGTTGTTGATAACTGGAAACTGGGCCTGGCGCCGAACATTCAGGGTGCGGTGTCGCAACTGATCCAGGCGGCCATTGATGCAGGCATTGCCCGGGAAGCCATCGACGAAAGCATCCGTTTTGTGCGTGAGCGTTCGCGACCGTGGATCGACGCCAATGTCGAGCGTGCCAGCGACGACCCGTATGTGATCGCCGACATCGGCAAGTTGAAACTCGAACTGCACGCCGCCGAAGCACTGTTGCGCAGGGCTGGCCGTGTGCTGGATGAAATTGCCGCCGAACCCATCGACGAACACTCAGCGGCGCGGGCGTCCATCGTGGTTGCCGAAGCCAAGGTGCTGACGACACAGGTCGCCCTGCTCGCCAGCGAAAAACTGTTCGAGCTGTCGGGCAGTCGCGCGACGCTGGCCGAATTCAATCTTGATCGTCACTGGCGCAACGCGCGGGTTCACACCCTCCACGACCCGGTGCGCTGGAAGGTCCACGCCGTCGGCGCCTGGCACCTGAATGGCGCCTTGCCTGCCCGTCACTCCTGGATATAACCAGAGCACTGGAAGCACACCTATGAGCCTTCAACCCTTGCCGCGTGACACGCAGGCGACCGCCGTGACCGCGATCATTCGTGACGACGCCGAGGCGCTGCGCATCGCGCGCACGTTGGCGGAAAATTTCAGACAACAGAGTGCCATTCGAGATCGTGAACGGCGGCTTCCCCATCAGGAACTGGAGGCGTTTTCGCGCTCGGGCCTGTGGGGCATCAGCGTGCCGAAGGCCTTTGGTGGCGCCGGCGTGTCCAATATCACCCTGGCCGAAGTCATCCGAATCATCTCTGCGGCCGACGCTTCGCTAGGGCAGATCCCGCAAAACCACTTCTACGCGCTGGAAGTCCTGCGGGTCAACGGCAGCCCGGCGCAGCAGGCGCGGCTGTACGCCGAGGTCCTCGCCGGTCAACGCTTCGGTAATGCGCTGGCCGAACTGGGCACCAAAACCGCCCACGACCGCACCACCCGACTGAGTCGCGACGGCAATGGCTGGCGCATCAACGGCCGCAAGTTCTACGCCACCGGCGCCCTTTACGCACAACGCATACCGACCTCGGTCGTGGATGACAGCGGCGTGCAGCAGTTGGCGTTCGTGCCGGCGAATGCAGCAGGGCTGAGCGTGATCGACGACTGGAGCGGCTTCGGCCAGCGCACCACGGGCAGCGGCTCAGTGGTGTTCGATAACGTGTATGTCGAAGCCGATGACGTGGTGCCGTTTCAAACTGCCTTCGAGCGCCCGACCACTGTCGGCCCTTTGGCGCAGATCCTCCATGCCGCCATCGACACCGGCATCGCCCGCGCCGCATTTGAAGACGCGCTGCATTTCGTACGCACCCGCACGCGGCCATGGATCGACTCCGGCATCGAAAAAGCCGTTGATGACCCGCTGACGCTGCACAGCTTTGGCAAACTCGGCATTCGTCTTCACGCCGCCGAAGCCTTGCTCGAACGTTCGGGCGAATGCCTTGATCGGGCCCAGGCCGAGACGACGCCGGAAAGTCTGGCGCAGGCATCGATCGCCGTGGCGGAAGCGCGGGCGATCAGCACCGAGATCTCATTGGAAGCCGGCAGCACCTTGTTCGAACTCGCCGGTTCCCAAGCCACGCTGGCGGAGCACGGCCTTGACCGGCACTGGCGCAACGCGCGGGTCCACACGTTGCACGACCCGGTGCGCTGGAAGTACCACGCCATCGGCAATTACTACCTCAATGACGTCAACCCGCCACGCCGGGGGACGATTTGATGAGCAAGAAAAAGATCCTGCTCAACGCGTTCAACATGAACTGCATCGGCCACATCAATCACGGGTTCTGGACTCACCCCCGGGACACGTCGACCCAGTACAAGACCCTCGACTACTGGACAGATCTGGCGCAGTTGCTGGAGCGCGGGCTGTTCGACGGCTTGTTCATCGCCGACATCGTCGGGGTTTATGACGTCTATCAGAACTCGGTGGACGTCACGCTGAAGGAGTCGATTCAGTTGCCGGTGAATGATCCGCTGCTGCTGGTATCGGCCATGGCCGCGGTCACCAAAAACCTCGGCTTCGGCCTGACCGCCAACCTCACCTACGAGGCGCCGTACCTGTTCGCCCGGCGCATGTCGACCCTGGATCACCTGACGCGCGGACGCGTCGGCTGGAACATCGTCACCGGGTATCTGGACAGCGCCGCGCGCGCGATGGGCCTGACCGAGCAGATCGAACATGACCGCCGCTATGACCAGGCCGATGAATACCTGGAGGTGTTGTACAAGCTGTGGGAAGGCAGTTGGGAGGACGATGCGGTGATCGAGGACCGTCAGGCGCGCATCTACGCGCAGCCGGAAAAGGTCCACTACGTGCGGCACAGCGGCGAGTTCTATCAGGTGGAGGGTTATCACCTGTGCGAGCCGTCGCCACAGCGCACGCCAGTTTTGTTCCAGGCCGGAAGCTCCGAGCGCGGTCTGCAGTTTGCCGGCAGCAACGCCGAGTGCGTGTTCATCAGCGCGCAGAACAAACCCGCAACCCGCGAGCAGGTCGACAAGGTCCGCGCGAGCGCGGTGGCCGCCGGGCGCAACCCGGATGACATCAAGGTGTTCATGGGCCTCAACGTCATCGTCGGCCCCACCGAAGAAGCGGCCCGGGCCAAGCATGCGGAATACCTGACTTACGCCAGCGCCGAGGCCGGGCTCGCCCATTTTGCCGCGTCCACCGGCATCGACTTTGCCGACTACGCGCTCGACGAGCCGATCCAGCACGTGAAGGGCAACGCCATTCAGTCAGCGACGAAGATTCTCAAGAACAACGACTGGACCCGTCAGAAGTTACTCGATCAGCACGCCTTGGGCGGCCGTTACATCACGCTGATCGGCTCGCCCGAGCAGGTGGCCGACGAGCTGGAATCGTGGATTGCGGAAACCGGCCTGGACGGCTTCAACCTGACCCGCATCGTCACTCCGGAGAGCTACGAGGATTTCATCGATCTGGTGATCCCGGAGCTGCAGCGAAGGGGTTCGTACAAGACCGCTTACGAGCACGGCACCTTGCGCGAGAAGCTGTTTGAGGGCGGTGACGCAAGACTGCCGGAACGGCATGCGGGGGCGAGCTATAGAACACAGACCAACCTGTAGGAGCTTGCCCGCGAACGCGCTGTGTCAGTCACTGTATGTGTGCCTGAACCGCCGCCTTCGCGAGCAAGCTCACTCCTACAGTAGAAAGATTTTTATTCACAAATGATGTGACCGGTCCCAATCCATGTGGGAGCGAGCCCGCTCGCGAAGACGGCTTCACAGACACCCAAGCATTCAAACCAGACCACTGACACGGATTACCCCTCAATGATCAAAACCCTCCTCACCCTCGCGCTGTCCTTAGGCCTGTTTGCCGGCGTCACCCACGCTGCCGATCAACCGCTCAAAGTCGGCACCACCGCCGCGTTTGCCATACCGCTGGAAGCGGCCGTCGCCGAAGCCGAGAAACAGGGCCTGAAGGTGGAGCTGGTGGAATTCACTGACTGGATCGCGCCCAACGTCAGCCTCAACGCCGGCGACATCGACGTGAATTACTTCCAGCACATCCCATTTCTGGAGAATGCCAAAGCCGCGTCGGGTTTCGATCTCGTGCCCTACGCGCCGGGCATCATCAACAACGTCGGGCTGTATTCGAAGAAGTACAAAAGCTTCGATGAGCTGCCAACCGGTGCCACCGTCGCAATCGCCAATGACCCGATCAACAGTGGCCGCGGCCTGCAACTGTTGGCCAAGGCTGGCTTGATCACCCTCAAGCCGGGCGTTGGCTACAAGGCCACCGAAGACGACATCACCGCCAACCCGAAGAAGATCAAGCTGATTCAGGTCGAAGCCGTGCAACTGGTGCGCGCCTATGACGATGCCGATCTGGTACAGGGCTACCCGGCCTACATTCGTTTGTCGAAGACCTTCGACGCCGGCTCGGCGATCCTGTTCGACGGCCTCGACCACCCGGAATACGTCATTCAGTTCATCATCAAACCGGACCACAAGAATGACCCGCGTCTGGCCAGGTTCATCGACATCTACCAACACTCGCCGGTCGTGCGCGCCTCCCTGGATAAGGTCAATGGCTCGCTGTATCAGGTTGGCTGGAAGAACTGATCATGACGGCATCCGCCCAACGCGCTTTGACGCTTGAGAGTGCTGCTCCTCATGCCGCCGAGCAATCAGAACTGCACCCGGAGAAGCAACACGCCCATGTGCGCTTCATCAATCTGGGCAAGGTCTATGAAGGCCCGCAAGGCCCGGTGCCGGCGCTTCAGGGCATCGATCTGGATATCCAGCGCGGTGAGGTGTTCGGCATCATCGGCCGCAGCGGCGCTGGCAAATCGTCGCTGATCCGCACCATCAATCGTCTGGAGAAACCCAGCAGCGGCCGCGTGCTGATCGATCAGGTGGACATCGGCGACTTCAATGAAGACACGCTGGTGGCGCTGCGCCGACGCATCGGCATGATCTTTCAGCATTTCAACCTGATGTCGGCTAAAACTGTGTGGCAGAACGTCGAGCTGCCGCTCAAGGTCGCGGGCGTGCCGAAGGCGCAGCGCCAGCGCAAAGTTACCGAACTGCTGGAGTTGGTCGGGCTGGAGGGCAAGCACAGGGCCTATCCGGCGCAGTTGTCGGGCGGGCAGAAGCAGCGCGTCGGCATTGCCCGGGCGCTGGTGCATGATCCGGCGATTCTACTGTGCGACGAAGCGACCTCGGCCCTCGACCCGGAGACCACGCAATCGATTCTGGGCCTGCTGCGCGAGATCAATCAACGCCTCGGGCTGACGATCATTCTGATCACCCACGAGATGGCGGTGATTCGAGAAATCTGCGACCGCGTGGTGGTGCTGGAAAAAGGTGAAGTCGTTGAGCAGGGCCCGGTCTGGCAGGTATTCGGCGATCCGCAGCATGAGGTGAGCAGAACACTGCTGGCACCGCTGCAACATGCGCTGCCAGAGGATGTTCACGCGCGCTTGCAACCGCAGCCTTCCAATCATCACGCCAGCGTTGTGCTGGATCTGCAATTCACCGGCGGCGATGGCAAGGAGCCTGACCTGTCCGCGCTGTTCAATGCCTTTGGCGGGCGCGTGAGCCTGCTGCATGGCGGGGTCGAACGTATTCAAGGGCGTGCACTGGGTCATCTGTTGCTGGCGGTGAGTCACTCGCCGCTGTCAGCGGAGGAATTGCTCAATCGCGCCCGCAAGCACGCGCATCAGGCGGAGGTACTGGGTTATGTGGCTTGATCGTCTCTGGCAGGGCGTTATCGACACCTTCCTGATGGTCGGCGTGTCGTCGCTGATCGCATTGATACTGGGCATTCCACTGGCGGTGATTCTGGTCACCAGCGGCAAAGGCGGCATTTTTGAAGCGCCCAATGTAAACCGTGTACTGGGCGCGTTCGTGAATATCTTCCGTTCAGTGCCGTTCCTGATTCTGATGGTTGCGCTGATCCCGTTCACGCGGCTCATCGTCGGCACGACCTACGGCGTATGGGCGGCGGTGGTGCCGCTGACCATCGCATCGACACCGTTCTTCGCGCGTATTGCGGAAGTCAGCCTGCGCGAAGTTGACCATGGTTTGATCGAAGCGGCCCAGGCGATGGGCTGCCGCCGCTGGCACATCGTCTGGCACGTGCTGCTGCCCGAGGCACTGCCGGGCATCGTCGGCGGATTCACCATCACCATCGTGACGATGATCAATTCGTCGGCCATGGCCGGTGCGATTGGCGCTGGCGGTTTGGGCGACATCGCTTATCGGTATGGTTATCAACGGTTCGACACCCAAGTGATGCTCACGGTGATCGTGTTGCTGGTGATCTTGGTGGCGGTGATTCAGTTGGGCGGGGATCGATTGGCATTGCGGCTGAACAAGCGGTGATCAAAGGGCGCCTTCCCTGCAGGACCGGCTGAAGCCGGTCCCACTGTCGGCATGCGTTGATTCAGTAGGACTTGCTTTAGCCGGGAAAACGTCAGGCGTCACACTGCAAAATTAATGGTGCTGCCACGGGCCTCTTCCCGGCTGAAGCCAGTCCCACTAACGGCATGCGTTCATTCAGTAGGACTGGCTTTAGCCGGGAAAGCGTCAGGCGTCACACTGCAAAATTAATGATGCTGCCAACGGCCTCTTCCCGGCTGAAGCCGGTCCTACCAAAAGGCATGCGGTTCCGCCAGGAGATTGCAATTCGTGAGCGGGGTATATTGGCGGCTTTCCACGCTCAGACGGCCGCACGATGAAACTCGACCCACATGATCTCGCCCAGATCACCGCCACTACCCTCGGCAATTACAATGAGGTCGCCGAGGGCTTTCGCGAAGGCACTCGTGATCATGACGTCAGCCAGAACATTGATGCGTTGCTGCGCAACATCACCGGCCTGGCGCCGTTCCAGATTCTCGATTTCGGGTGCGGGCCAGGGCGTGATCTTCAGACATTTTCTGCCATGGGCCACATCGCCACCGGACTGGACGGCTCCGAACGCTTCGCTGAGATGTCCCGCGCCGACAGCGGCTGCGAAGTGCTCCATCAGAACTTCCTTGAGCTGAATCTGCCCGCCGAACGTTTCGACGGCATATTCGCCAACGCCTCGCTTTTCCACGTCCCCCGACAGGAGTTGCCTCGGGTGCTGCGCGAGCTGCACGGCGCGTTGAAGCTCGGCGGCGTGCTGTTCAGCTCCAATCCCCGGGGCGACAATCAGGAAGGCTGGAAAGGCGAGCGCTTCGGTTCATTTCATGATCTCGAATCGTGGAGCGCGTTACTGACCGAGGCCGGGTTCAGCGAAGTCGAGCACTACTACCGACCGCCGGGATTGCCGAGGGAGCAGCAGCCGTGGCTGGCGAGTGTCTGGCGCAAGGTATGACGGTTTGGGGGCTGCAGTAGCGTCCTGAACACCGGGTGCATCAGCCGCCTTCCCCTGTTACGTGATAAACGCTGATCGCTCCGTCAGGCCCAAACGCCGTCACGCTATGCTCTGCAAACGAACGGCCCACTGCCTCACGCGGCGTGCCATCGAAGTTCGCCACCAGCCTTGTTCCGTCCGCGAATGTGGTCTGCTGAACCAGTCGATCATGGGTCAGCCAGCTAAATGCCGTCATCGCCTGGTTGCCAAGGCGCTCGTGCAATGGCCTGAAAAAACTGTCCTGTCGCTGCATCACCGGCAACCGCTCGGCCAGCGTCGCGCTGCTCAGGTGATACAGCGGCGGCACGTTATAAAGCAGTTGAGCGAGCTCGTTGTCCTGCCTGACATTCACCAGTTTCAAGCTGTCGAACAGCCAGTGGTGAGTCGTGATGACTGATCCATGGAATACGGTTTGATACAGCGGCAGACGGGTCGTCGGGTTGAAGTGAACGGTGCGATAAGGCTCCTTGATCGGCACCGGTTTGAAGAACACGTCCGGCTGCTCCGGTGGATACCAACTCCCTAGGTACCAGCGGGAGGACTTGTGCTGACTGAGGTCCGAATCACCCCAGCCGATCACCGGCGTCTGCATGCCGTGAGCGAAAAGGATGCCTGCGGCGGTGACAGCATTGCCGTCCTCGGAACCTGAGGGCAGCGCTCGGGCTTCAGCCACCCACTGCGAAGCACTGACATTGGCGGCGGCGTTCTGCATCTGGGTCATGGTCGCGCCGGGGCGATAGCTGTCAAACAGCATCCCCGTGGCGTAGGCATCCAGAAACCAACTGTTGAAACCGGCGACGGCCTGTACAGCCGTAATTCGCGCCTCCATTAACGGCCGGACACAACGTGGATCGGTGTAATGCCCGGACTGCTGAAAACCTGCCTTGAACGTGCCGTCCTTCAGCACGATGGCGCATTGACGATGTGCGTCGCTGCCCAGGTGAGCGGTCACCCAGTCCGGATTTTCATGGGTCGCCAGAGCCGTTTCGTAGGAGTCATAGGGCGCAATCAGATAGCCTGCCTGTACGGCGGAGCGAACGGCCTCTGGATGCCAGAGCCCACCCTCCCAACCTTCGCCGAGCCCAAGCCACAGGCGGGACAGACCGGATGCTTGCAGATCTTTGACTCCCTTAAGGGACAGCGCGCCGCCCCAGGTTGACGGGTCGTCAGCAAGGGCGCCGACGAACAGGCGGGCAACTTCCTCGCGGAGCTTGCTGTAACGCGAGGCCAACCGCGACATGTCGGGCTGGGCATCACGTTGCCAGGCTTGCCTTGCGACAGAGTTGAGCGCGCTGTTGAGACTGCGCAGCAGGGCGACCCGTTGCCAGTGTTGCAACTGCCCATGGCTTCCACTCAGCGCAACCAAGGCCTGGTTATCCAGCCGCTTGCGCAGTTGCACGGCCAGTGGCTCATTGGACGCAAGTACCTGAGTCAGGCGCTCCCATGATTTAACGTCCCCAGGCGCGAGCAAGTCGTTGCCCCACAGATACACGTGGGCGGCGCCGAGCAGCTTGCGCCCCTCCGGGGTTTTCTCGAACTTGCTTTCGAGCGTCTGATATTCGCCATTGTCGATGAGCCACTGTCGATAGCGCCTTGCACCGGCCAGCGGATCGGGGGCGTCCAGAGACAGGCGAAGGGTCATTGGCGCACTGACATCCAGCGCCGTGAACTCATGACGGGCGGACAACCCCAGCGCGACACCCTGCGAATACAGACTCAGACGATTGTTGAACGGGTTGGTCAACAGCCAGGTCAGGGTGAACGCGCCGTGGTCCATTCCCCACAGCGGCAAGCTCAGGTCCTGTGTGGTGTTGATCTCGCCCTGGGCCACCAGAAACTGTTGCCAGACACTGTCCCCCCGAGGGACGTAATGACCCTCCGCCATCGGCCAGATCAGCGCCTTGCCCATGGCCTCGCCCGGCTGGTTCAGGAACTCCAGCACACCGGCATCCCGGGCCTTGATGGTCAGCAAGAGGTCGCGTTGCTGCAGCCGGACTTCGAGATGCCAGGCACCGTCGTCCCACTGCCACGCGAGGGAGTTCTGCGAAGCCTTGAGCTCACTGACGCGATGCGCCTTGACCCCGCTTGATGCCTGCAAGGCAGGTTGCCCGGTTGGCGAGACGCGGATCGCGAGTGTCTGCGGATCAACGTTCACCCGCCAGAAGTCGTTTTCCAATGTCTTGGCCGAACTGCTGGACATCATCAGCCAGCTAACCATAAGGCAAACACACAAGCGCACTGAGAGAGATGGCACGTCGAGCCCCGCTAATAGATTCAGCGGGGCACAGTAAGGCAGGGACAGGTGAGTGTCTGTCAGACCGATCCTAAATCTCGGCGGGGTCTTCAGCCGCCTCGCAAAAAACCGCCTCGCCCATTTCAAATGGATTGCGTGACTGTCATTTCTGACAGTAGCCCCTTCCTGTTCCCGCGCACACACTGGGCCCGCGCCATGAGTGCCAACCACGATCCGGTTGTCTGATGAACACAGGCTGCCAATCGCCAATCAGCAAGGGAACGACGATGAGTAATTTATTGGAAAACGGTGACTTCGCATCCGGCGAATTAGAACCTTGGACTACTACCTCCAGTGAGGATATCTGGGAGATCAAGCCAGATGGCGCGGGTTACTACATTCAACTGGCAAAGGCGGGCAGCCTGTCCCAGTCTATCCCGGAAGGCGGTTATAAACCCACGGCGTTGACGTTCGAGGTCCGGGCAGGCGAAGTCGTAAAACCCGGCGATTTCGTGGTGTTCAGTTACGCGGCGTTCGTCACCGCGCCGGACGGAGCAGAGGTGTTCGCGGACATCTCGGGAGCAACCAAGGAGTGGCAGCCAGTCACGCTCAATATCGATCGAAAAACGACCGCTGCCAGTACGGTAACTGTACAGGTCCACACTGCCAGCGATCCTGAAACGTTAAAAGCTCAGGCAGGGCAGGTACATTTCAGAAATTTCCAACTCATCCAATAGCGCGCCGTGGCATCGACTCAGTGGGGACGGCTCCAGCCGGAAAGAAGCAGTTTGTACATCATCAGTTTTGCGGTGTGATGTTTAACGCCTTCCCGGCTAAAGCCAGGTCCCACTGGGTGCGTGGCTCGTTCCAGTGGGACTTGACCGCTTCCGCCTCAACCGCCGGTATCAATGCGCAGGGGAAGACGCGCCATCGTCCGCATCGTCATCACGGCGATGTTGCTCCTCCTGTTGGCGCTCCTGGTGCTTGCTCCGCTCCTCGTCACTCGGCTCCTTTATCTTGTACCAGGCCACGTACAGCGCCGGCAGGAACAACAGCGTCAGCAAGGTCGCGATGATGATCCCGCCGATCATCGCGTAGGCCATCGGCCCCCAGAACACTTCGCGGGCAATGGGGATCATGCCCAGGCTCGCCGCCGCGGCGGTCAGCAGGATCGGTCGACGACGGTGTTCAGTCGCTTCCGCCACCGCGTCCCACGGCAGATAACCGGCCACCTCGTATTCGTGAATCTGGGTCACCAGAATCACCGAGTTGCGGATGATGATGCCGATCAGTGCAAGAATTCCGAGGATCGCCACAAAGCCCATGGGCGTCCCGGTCGGCACCAGCGCGAGCACTACGCCGATCAACCCCAACGGCGCCACGCTGGCAACGATGAACATCTTTTGCACGCTGTGCAGCTGGATCATCAGGAACGTCGCCATCAGGAAGATCATCAACGGTACGACCTTGGCGATCGGCCCTTGGGCCTTGCCGCTCTCCTCCACCGTCCCGCCGGTAGCGATCTTGTAGCCCACCGGCAAACCGGCGGCGAACTTGTCGATCTCGGGCTTGAGCTCCTTGACCAGATCGGTCGGCTGCATCTCGTCGCGTACTGCGGCCTTGAGCGTGATCGTCGGTTTGCGATCACGACGCCACACCAGCGGCTGCTCCAGCTCATAACGCACATTGGCGAAGGCCAGCAGCGGAATCGAGGTGCCCTGGGGCGTGACGATCTGCAGGTTCTGCAGGGTTTCCGGCGACCCGCGCTCGGAATCCACCGCACGCCCGACGACGTTGATCAGGTAGATGTCGTCGCGCACCTGGGTCACTGCCGAGCCGGTCACGATGCTGTTCATCAGTTGCGCAACGTCCTCGGACGACAATCCCAACTGCCGCGCCTTGTCCTGATTGATGTCGATACGCAGGACTTTACCCGGCTCGTTCCAGTCGTAGATCATTTCGCCGATGTGTTGATTCTGGTCGAGCAGGGTGGCGAGTTCGATGGCGTGCTGGCGGACTTGGTCAATGTTGTCGCCGCTGACCCGGTACTGAATCGGACGCCCTACCGGCGGCCCCATTTCCAGCGGCTGCACGTAAGTGCCAATGCCGACGAATTCATCACGCAGGCGCTTTTTCAAACGTTCGGTCAACGCGCCGCGCTCTTCCAGCCCTTTGCTGACGATCACCAACTGCGCGTAATACGGGTTTTCCAACTGCTGGTCCAGCGGCAGGTAGAAACGCACCGCGCCTTCGCCGATATAGGTGCTCCAGCTGACGATGTCCGGATCGTCCTTGAGGGAAGCTTCGAGCTTATCCACCGCGCGGCGCGTCTCGTTGATCGAGGCGTTTTGAGGCAGATTGAGGTCGACCAGAATCTCGGGGCGGTCCGATGAAGGGAAAAACTGGTTCTGCACAAAGCGCATGCAGAACAGCGACGTGGCAAACAGCAAGATCGTGATGATGATGGTCAGCCAGCGATGGCGCATGGCCCAGAACATTGATCCGTTGAAGGCTCTTGCGATGCGTCCGGGCTTGGCGTTCTCGTCGTGCTTCTTCACGTTCTCGCTGAGAATGTGCACGCCGATCACCGGCGCAAACAACACGGCGACGACCCACGAGACCAACATGGCGACGGCAATCACAGCGAACAGGGTGAAGGTGTATTCCCCTGCCGAACTGGCGTTCAGGCCGATCGGCACGAAGCCCGCGACCGTCACCAGCGTACCGGTGAGCATCGGGAAGGCCGTCGAGGTGTAGGCATAGGTCGCGGCCTGGGCTTTGGTGTCGCCTTTTTCGAGGCGCGACACCATCATCTCCACCGTGATCATCGCGTCATCGACCAACAGGCCAAGGGCAATGATCAGGGCGCCCAGGGAAATACGCTGCATGGTGATGCCGCTGTATTCCATGAACACAAAGACCATCGCCAGCACCAGCGGGATCGAGCAGGCAACCACCAGCCCCGCGCGCATGCCGAGGCTGATGAAGCTCACGATCAACACGATCACCACGGCCTCGAACAGCGCGCTGGTGAAACCGCCTACGGCCTTCTCGACCACCTGCGCCTGATCGGACACCACATGAACGCCGACGCCAATTGGCAGGTCCGCGGTCGCGGCGCTCATACGTTCATGCAGCTGCTTGCCGAACTCCTGAACGTTGCCGCCCTTCTTCATGGCGATGGCCAGGCCGATGGCGGGCTTGCCGTCGAAGCGGAACAGCGGCTTGGGCGGATCGGCGTAGCCGCGCGTGATTTCGGCAATATCGCTCAAGCGATAGAAGCGATCGTTGAGGCGCAGGTTGACGTTCTCAAGATCTTTTTCCGACGCGAACTGGCCGGAGGTGCGCACCGAAATTCGCTCAGGCCCGGCTTCGATGACCCCGGCGGGCGTCACGGTGTTCTGCGATTGCAGGCTCTGCACGACCTGACGCTGATCAAGCCCCAGGGCCGCCAGTTTGCGGGTGGAGAAGTTCAGGTACAGCACTTCATCCTGCTCGCCGATCATTTCGACTTTGCCCAGGCCCGGCACGTCGCGGATCTGGACGCGCACTTGCTCCACGTAGTCGCGCAACTGGCGCAGGGTCAGGCCGTCGGAGGTGAAGGCGTAGATCGAACCGTAAACGTCACCGAACTCGTCGTTGAACGCCGGCCCTTGCAGGCCTTGAGGGAACTGCCCGCGAATATCGTCGATCTTCTTGCGCACCTGATACCAGATGTCGGGTATGGCCCCGGCGCTGGTGGTGTCGCGCAGGTAAACGAAGACCGTGGACTCGCCCGGCCGGGTGTAGCTCTTCACATAGTCGAGGGAGTCGAGTTCTTCGAGCTTTTTCTCGATGCGGTCGGTGACCTGCTCCAGGGTTTCGTCCACGGTCGCGCCCGGCCAGCGGGTTTGTATGACCATGGTCTTGATGGTGAACGAAGGGTCTTCTTCGCGGCCCAGATTCATGTAGGAAAACACGCCCATCAGCAGGCCGACGAACATCAGGTACCAAACGAAAGACTGATGCTTGATTGCCCAATCGGAGAGGTTGAACGTCCCTTTCATCGCGGGCTTTCCTTATCGACTTTGATTTTCTGCCCCGGCTTGAGGCTGTTGACCCCGGCGGTTACCACGTGATCGCCGTTGTTGACGCCACCGTCCAGGATCGCCGAGCCATTGCTGCGGCTGACGATATTGACCGCGCGTGGCGAGACTGTCTGGTTTTGCATGTCGATGATCCAGATCTGGGTCTTGCCGTCGACTTCCTGCACGGCCGTGGCGGGCAGCTCGATGCGCGGTTTGATCGCCGAGCTGAGGGTCACACTGATCGCCGTACCCAAACGGAAGGCCGCTGGCGTATCCGCCAGGGTCAAACGTGCGCGACGGGTGCGGGTGGTGCTTTCGGCCTGGGGCTCGAGTTCGCGTACCGTCGCGGTGGTGTTGATCTCCGGCTCCAACTGGCTGGCGACCGTGAACACGACGTCGCTGGGCAGTTGCTCACCCAGTTGCGCCGGCAGGTCAATGACTGCCTCCTTGATGTCAGGGCGCGCCAGCGTCACCACCTGCTCACCTGCGCTGACTACCTGGCCGGCCTCGACTTTCCATTCGGTGACGACGGCATCGTGATCGGCGCGCAGTTCGCTGTAGCTCAGTTGGTCTTTAGCCTGCTGCATCGCGGCCTTGGCCTGATCGTAGGACGACTGCGTGGTTTTCAGGTCAGTGACCGCGACATCCAGCGCGGCCTGGGCGCCAACACCGCGATCGAACAGCTCTTGTTGGCGACGGGCGTTGGCTTGGGCGTTGATCAACTGGGCTTCGACCCGGGCCAGATCGCCCTGGGTCGAGCGCACCTGATTCTGTTGGTCAGTCGGGTCGAGGACGGCGAGCATGTCGCCCTTCTTCACCTGTGCACCGACATCGACGCTGCGCTGGGCGATGCGTCCCGATACGCGAAAGCCCAGGGTGCTTTCATAGCGCGCGGCAATGTTGCCGGCAAAGCGACCCAGGTTTTCCTGCGCCTGTGGCTTCACCTCGATGAACAGGACCGGCCGAACCGGTTCCGGCGGCGGCTCTTCCTTGCTGCACGCGCTCAATAGCAGACCGATCAACACGATTCCCGACAGACGCTTCATTGCTGGGCTCCCGACGGCTGTTTCGAGAGATCGGTGTACACATCGGCGAGTTCCACCTGCATGTCCGGGTGGAGCAACTGGTTACCGGCAACGACCACTTTTTCACCATTCTTCAAACCGTCGACAATGATCACCTTGCCTGTCAGATAGCGCCCAACCGTGACGCCGCGCAGGCTGACCTTGTTGTTGCCATCGACCACCCACACCGCTGGCTTGCCGAGCTGATCGCCCAGGCCTTTGGTCAATGCGGACCATGGCAGCTCGACGCTGGTTTTGGCCGGCACGCTCAGGGCGGCACTGACCACCGAACCCAGGTCCATGCCCGGCGGCAGTGAGGCGAGCGCGATTTTCACTTGCAGCGTGCCTGTCTGCGCCGACACGGCCGGGGTGACTTCGCGGACTTTACCGACGGCCTTGACCTTGGGGTTGTCCAGCAACGTGACTTCCACCGGCTGATCAGTGGGCGGGTTAACAAAAAGCGATTCGTAAACGTTGAACACGGCATCGCGTTCGCCGTCACGGGCCAGGCTAAAGATCGGTGCCGTCGGTTGCACGACCTGGCCGACTTCGGCCTGCCGCGCGGTAATGATGCCCGGCGCATCGGCGATCAAGGCGGTATAACTCAGTTGCTCGCGGGCATTGGCCAGTTGCGCCTGGGCGGCTTTGAGCGCGCTCTGGCTGCTGTGCAATTGCGCCTGTGCCGAGTCGTACTCACTGCGGCTGGTGTAGCCCTTGGGCAAGAGCTTTTCCTGACGCACGAAAGCAGCGGAGGTTTGCTTCACGCGGGCCTGCTCGGCGGCGACGGCAGCGATGGCCGAGTCGACGTTGGTCTGCAGGTCTTTGGGGTCGAGCTTGGCCAGCACTTGTTTGGCCGACACCCGATCGCCAACATCCACCGACCGCTGAATGATCTTGCCGCCCACGCGGAACGAAAGTTGCGTCTGCACCCGCGCCTGAACATCGCCGGTCAGCGCCACGTCTGCGGCGAAATCGGCCGTCTTGACCTCCTGCGCCTGCACGCGTGCGCGCACCGGTTCCTGGGGCTTTTCCTTCTCACAGCCAGCAAGAATGGCCAGGCACAGACCGAGGGAGAGAACGGTCACACGACCATGAAAAAAGAGGGGTTGGGCGGGCATGCAAGCTCCTTGTGCCAATGCCGTTGCGACACCGCGCCGCCGGACGCCGTAGCGATGTGATCATGCGACTGTGAGCGTTGATCAGGGTTCCTTGACCCACCTTGATATGGGCGCGCGGAACGCAGGCGCAATGTATGCCGGGACGTGGGCTAACACAATGCATTCGCGAGCAAGCTCACTCCCACAAGTTTGTGCCAAGCCCAATGTCGGGGGCGGACGCAAATTCCCTTTAGGAGCAATCGGAGGTTACGACGGTCGCGAAAGCGGCGGGTCTTTGACATGAATGTTGGCTGACACACCGCAATCGCGAGCAAGCTCACTCCTACAATTTGTGGCGTAGCCGACATCTGCGTCGGGCGCAAATCCCTGTAGGAGCAATCGGAGGTTACGACGGTCGCGAAGGCGGTGTGGCTGACGCACCGCCCCCCATCAGGCAGGTCTAAACAGACCGACCAACGTTGAGGATCAACTTCCGGCACCACCGTGGGCTTCTTCGAAGAAGAAGTCCTTCCAGCTGTCAGCCTTGTTTTTCAGCACACCCAGCTCATGGAGCTTTTCGGCGTAGATGAACGTGCGCTGGGGCACGACGGTGAAGTCGATTTCCGGGTCGGAGACGATCTTCTCCACCAGCGGCAACGGCAGTTTCGATTTCTCGACGTCGATGTAGGTCTTCGCCGCCGCAGGCTTGTCAGCCTTGATGATCTTCTCGGCCTCGGCCAGTGCGTCGTAGAACGCTTTGTAGGTCTTCGGATTTTCGTCGTGGAATTTCTGAGTGGTGTAGAGCACGTTGAACGTTGCCTGGCCGCCCAGCACATCGTAAGAACTCAGCACTTTATGCACGTTGGGGTTTTCCAGCTCCTGATACTGAAACGGAGGACTGGAGAAGTGCGCGCTGATCTCCGACCCGCCGGCAATCAGCACCGACGTGGCGTCCGGGTGCGGCAGGCTGACGGAGATGTTGTCGAATTTCTTGAAATTGTCGTTCCCGAACAGCTTGGCGGTTTCGATCTGCAACGTACGCGACTGGAACCCTACGCCCGCCGCCGGCACCGCGATGCGGTCCTTTTCAGTGAAGTCGTTGAGGGTCTTCACGTTGGGGTTGTTGCTGAGCAGGTAGTTGGGCATCGAGCCCAGCGAGGCGATGGCCTTGACGTTCTGCTTGCCCTTGGTCCGGTCCCAGATGGTCAGCATCGGCGGTACGCCCGCCGACACCACGTCCAGCGCGCCAGCCAGCAGGGCTTCATTCATCGCGGTGGCGCCGGAGATGCTGTTCCAGTCGACCTTGATGTCCAGGCCCTGCTCCTTGCCATGCTTCTCGATCAGCTTCTGCTGCTGAACGACGTCCAGAATCAGATAACCGATGCCGAACTGCTGGGCGATGCTGATCTTGCCTTCAGCGTGAGCGCCGCTGCTCAACAAAGCGCCAGCCAGACCCAGGGCGGCGGCGAGCGCGGTCAGTGTCGGGCGTTTGAAAGGTGCAGCTGTTTTCAGAAATTCCATACATTTCTCACGATGAAGGCGAAAGGGGTGACGGACTCATGGCCCATTCAGCGGCCACAAGGCGGAGCGTTCGTTTGATAAAGCAGATCAGCGCTGCATGCCCCACCGCTTCACGGTCAGGCGCTCGACGTTACTGAACAGCAGGTTTTCCACCAGCAGACCAATGATGATCACCGCCGCCAGACCCGCGAATACCTTGTCGGTGTACAGCTCGTTGCGGTTCTGGAAGATGTACCAGCCCAGACCGCCCTTGCCCGAGGACGCGCCGAACACCAGTTCAGCGGCGATGAGGGTTCGCCAGGCAAACGCCCAGCCGATCTTCAGGCCTGCGAGAATCGACGGCAGCGCAGCGGGGATCAGGATGTACCAGACGAACCGCAGGCCCTTGAGGCCATAGTTGCGCCCGGCCATGCGCTGGGTTTCAGAGACGCCGAGAAACCCCGCGTACGTGTTCAATGCCAGCGCCCAGAGCACGGAGTGCACCAGCACGAAGATCAGGCTGTTCTCACCCAGGCCAAACCACAGCAGCGACAGCGGCAGCAGCGCGATGGCCGGCAACGGGTTGAACATCGCCGTCAGCGTGCCGAGCAGGTCGCGACCCAGTTGGGTCGACACCGCCAGCGTGGTCAGACCAAACGCCAGGACGATGCCGATCAGGTAACCCTTGACCAGGACCGTCAGGGAGATCCAGACCTTGGTCAGCAATTCGCCACTGGCGATGCCGTCGATAAACGCCGAAGCGGTTTGCAGAAAGCTCGGCAGCAGCAGGTCGTTGCCCTGAATGCGCGCGGCGATTTCCCAGATGACTGCCAGGGCGACGAGGATGACGGCCTTGCGCACCCAGCTGACCTGCCAGATGCGTTGCGCGAGGGGAATGTCGCGCGCCAGGTCTTCCTGAGTGAAAGGCTCCAGCACGACTTCGTATTCTTCCCGCAGAGGGGGTGAAAGGCTCATGGGTGCAATCTCTTGAGGGGGCAGCTCGGCGAACCGCGATCAGTAGGCAATACGAACATCCTGAAACCGCAGATCCGGCTCGACCGCAGGCGCTTCGCCCTCGTCGAACAGCAGCCGGTGGATGCGCTGCGCAGATGCCTGAAACTCGACGCCGCCGAGGCTCTTCAAGTTGTACTGATGGCTGTTGATCTCGGCGCGCACGCGGCCAGGATGGGGCGAGAGCAGCAGAATCCGGTTGCCCACCACCAGCGCTTCCTCGATGGAGTGGGTCACGAACAGCAGCGTAAAGCGCACCTCTTCCCACAGCTCCAGCAGCTCTTCCTGCATCTTGCGACGGGTCAACGCATCAAGCGCGGCGAAGGGCTCGTCCATGAGCAGGATCTTGGGCTGCATCGCCAGCGCCCGGGCAATCGCCACGCGCGCCTTCATGCCGCCGGACAACGTATGCGGATAGGCATCGGCGAAAGCGCTCAGGCCGACTTTCTCCAGGTAATACCGCGCACGCTCCTCGGCTTCGCGACGCTTAAGGGTGCGCGAAGCCAGCAGCGGAAACATGACGTTCTGGATCACCGTCTTCCATGGCGGTAACTGGTCGAATTCCTGAAACACCACAATTCGGTCCGGCCCCGGCTCCTTTACCTCCTGGCCGGCCAGACGAATCTGCCCTTCGCTGGGCTGAATGAACCCGGCCACGGCCTTGAGCAGCGTTGACTTGCCGCAGCCCGACGGGCCAAGCAGGACAAAACGGTCGGCCGGATCGATTTCAAAACTGACTTGATGGGTGGCCCGCACCACGCGTTCCGGCGTGCGGTATTCAAGGCTGACGCCCTGTACTTGCAGCAGCGCTTCAGCGGTGGGCTGATTGGCCTGGTGCGCGTTCAAGCGATCGCTAGCCGTGTGGCTTTGCAGAACAGCGTTCATGGAGCTCTCCTGAATCAGAACGGCGCATCGCCCTGAATGGTGGTGCGGTGAAGGCGACGGCGCAGGTGATCGGGCGTACCACCGGCCAGATGAATCAGCGAACGGTTGTCCCAGAACACCATGTCGTTCTCCTGCCACTTGTGGCGGTAAACGCCTTCCGGACGAACGCTGTGGGCGTACAGCTCAGTCAGAATCGCCTGACTCTCGTCTTCCGGCAGGCCGACGATGTGGGTCGTAAAGCCTTCGCTGACGAACAGCGCCTTGCGCCCGTTTTCCGGGTGGGTACGCACGATCGGGTGGCTGACTACCGCGACCTGGGCCAACTGTTCAGCGCTGAGGGTCGGGCGCCAGTTATCGGCGTTATGCCCATGGCTGTAGCGCGAGGTGTAGCTGTGCACGGCGCTGCGACCTTCCACGGCTTTGCGCAGGTGCTCAGGCAGCGTGTCCCAGGCCAGGTGCATGTCAGCGAACAGGGTGTCGCCGCCTTCGCTTGGCAGCTCCTGTGCGTAGAGCATCGAGCCCAGGCTCGGCAGCTCTTTGTAGGAAAGATCCGAGTGCCAATACTTGCCAGCGTCGCCCAGCCCGACCGGCTGACCGTTCTCGACAATATTGGAGACGATCAGAATCTCGGGATGATGGGCGAGCAGGAATTGCTTGAGCACGTGAATCTGTAGAACGCCAAAACGGCGGCTGAAATCGATCTGTTGCTGTGGAGTGATGTGCTGATCGCGAAAAACGACAACGTGGTAATCGAGATGCGCTTGGTGCACGCGGGCAAAATCGGCGTCGTTGAGCGGACGGGACAGATCCAGACCGACGATTTCCGCGCCCACCTTTTCGGCGAATGGACGCACATCGAACGGCTGACCGGGCGCTTGCGCGGAAGAAGCGTGGGAGGCTGCTGGCATGAGAACTCCGACTCCAAAAGGTGTGGCTGAGGAGGGAGGACTTTAAAGCTATAAGAAGCGAATTTTAAATATCGTTAGAGCATATGCATAGCGCCGAACGACCTAGGGACGGCCGTCGGCCATCATCGTCATCAGCGCAGTCGCAAGCCGATGAACGCTGACGATCCATGAGCTCTGAACGCAAAAACCGCGCTTGCCCGGCACCATTCCCTGCACCCGATGACAATGCGTCAGCGGAGCGGGAACAGCGATGGGCAAGCGCGTTTTTATCAATGAACGCGCTGCAATCGCGCGTTCAGGCCTTCATCAGAACGCCGGCAATACCGCGCCGTCGTACTTCTTGTTGATGAAGTCTTTGACTTGCTGGCTGGTCAACGCCTTGGACAGCTTCTCGATCGCGTCGGTATGGGCGTTGTCGGTACGGGTCACCAGGTAGTTCACATACGGCGAGTCGGCACCTTCCAGAATCAGCGCATCCTTTTTAGGGCTGAGCTTGGCTTCCAGCGCGTAATTGGTGTTGATCAAGTCCAGGTCAACCTGATCCAGCGCGCGCGGCAGCAGCGCCGATTCCAGCTCGCGGAATTTCAGTTTCTTCGGGTTGGTAGCGATGTCTTTCGGCGTCGACAAGGCGTTGGTCGGGTCCTTCAGAGTGATCAGGCCGTTCTTCTGCAAAAGCAGCAGGGCGCGACCGGCGTTGCTGCCTTCGTTAGGGATGGCAACGGTTGCGCCGTCAGGCAACTCGGCGATCGACTTCCACTTCTTCGAGTAGCCGCCGAACGGTTCGACGTGTACGCCGACGCCAGTCACCAGGGTGGCGCCCTTGCCTTTGTTGAAGCCATCCAGATAAGGCTTGGTCTGGAAGTAGTTGGCGTCCAGACGCTTCTCGTTCAGTTGCACGTTCGGCTGCACATAGTCAGTGAAGACCTTGATCTGCAGGTCCACGCCTTCTTTGGCCAGTTCAGGCTTGATCAGCTCGAGGATCTCGGCGTGCGGAACAGCGGTAGCGCCCACGACGAGCTTCTCGGCCGCTTGAGCAGCGCTGATGCCCAGGGAGAGAGCAGCCGCCAGTGCGGTGAACAAAAACGTCTTCTTCATGCGATGTCCTTAGTAGAAATCGGGTCGCCTCGTGGGCGACTTGTCTTCGGTCTGCCGCGGGATCGCCCCTTGGCAGGGTGGCGGCTGATGCGGACAGTACCGAGATTTTTTATTCCGAGACAATACTTTTTAGTCGGATGGTTATGCTTTTTCGTTCTCAGTGAGCATTTTGCCACCTCACCGCTTGGCGCCAGGGCCGAGGCGTCATCAGCGAACAGGCAGATTCAGATGCTCGGGCAGGATCTCCGCGCCGCTGCTAACCAGCAGCGCGAAGTGGATGACGTTCTCCAGCTCCCGCGTGTTGCCCGGCCAGTAATGGGCTTCGAGCACCCGCTGCGCGTCTTCGCTGATCAACGGCATCTCGAAATCGAAGCGCTGGCTGTAAATCCCCAGGAAGTATTCGGCCAACGGCAGGATGTTGCCCGGCTGCTCGCGCAACGCCGGCAGGTCGAGGCGTCCTTCGTTCAAGTAGCGATAAAGCCGCTCATGGAATTTGCCGGCGGCGACAGCCAGGCGCAGATCGATGCTGGTCGCGGCGACCAGCCTGACGTCGACCTGGCTGGGCTGCGTGGCGCCGACGCGGGTGACTTCGTGGTTCTCCAGCGCGGCCAGCAACTTTATCTGAATGGCCATGGGCAGATCGGCGATCTCATCCAGATACAGCGTGCCGCCCGTTGCGGAGCCGAACCAGCCGGCCCGACTGCTGGCAGAACCGCTGTAGGCGCCAGCGGCGTACCCGAACAACTCGGCGTCGGCGTAGGTCGAGCTGATAGCGCCGCAGTTGACCGATACGAACAACCCGGCCCGGTCGCTGCCACGGTGAATATGACGCGCCAGCAATTCCTTGCCTGTGCCGGATTCGCCGCGGATCAGTACCGGCAAGTCCAGCGGCGCCAGCAGCTCCATCTCTTCACGCAATTGGCGCGATCGCGGATCGATGAACACCAAGGCATTGGCGCGGATGCTCAGCGGGCTTTTTTCAGCATCAGGGAAGGTCAACAGCGGGTTGCTCGAAATGTCGGAAAGGCTCATGGCAGGCTCCCGCCCCGGCCATCCATTGACCGAAGCGTTTTTAAAAAAAAGGCCGCAGCGCCTGTCGGTTCACTGCGGCGAAAATGACCGTGAGAAAAGAGGTCTCAGGCGCAACGACCGGCGCGAAAGTGGTGGTCATGCGCGGCGGCGGTTGAAATGCTCGATGCGGCCTTGCAGCCGGTACAGGTAAGCGAAACCCTGTTCCCAGCGTTGATGGCCGGACTTCACGTTGATATGACCCGCGCCGCTAAGGATGCCGATTTCCGCGCCCCAGTTGCGGGCCATTTCCATCGCGCGCAACGCGCTGACGGCTGAATCGTTGTCCGAGCTGACGACTTGGGTCGGGAACGGCAGCAGGTGCTCGGGAATCGGCGCGAAATTACGAATGGCAGGCGGGCAATTGGGCCGTTCGACGTCCGCGGGGGCCACCAGCAGGGCGCCTCGCACCTGACGCAAACTCGCCAGTGGCGCCAGCTGCGCCCAATGGGCGACGGTCACGCAACCCAGGCTGTGGGCGATGAGAATCACCGGCGTGCTGTCAGACGCGATAGCGCGTTGCAGCTCAACCACCCAATCTTCTCGACGCGGCTTGAGCCAGTCGGCCTGCTCCACACGCACGCTGTTGGGCAGGCTGTTCTGCCAGTGGGTTTGCCAATGGTCGTCGGCAGATCCTTGCCAGCCTGGCACGATCAGGTAACGGATCGATTCGTTATGCATGGCCTTCGCCTCCTGCATGCTGCGTTCATGGGGGCGAGTATAGGGATCGGACATATATTCGAAAAAGAATAAGAAGCTATTTATTAATAGCTCGAAAATATATGCCGCAACTTCAGGGGACGGCCCAAAAAAGAGGGCCACCCCCTGCCTTAAAGGGGTGACCCTGAGAATCACGCTGTCTGCCCCCAGCTCGCCGGGGATGAGCAGAGATTAAGGGACGGTTGTTACAGAAATTTTTATCCGGAGAAATTCCCCACAAGCCGGCGAGACTGGCGCAATGGGCCGCAAGGTATTAACCCCGCGCAGGCTTGAGCACCGGTTCACTCTCGGCCACCCGTTCAAACCGGTTGGCCCGGCCGAAGGTGCCGAAATCATTGAAGCGCACCCCCATTTCGGCCATCACCTTGTGCGCAACGGGCGCCGTCATCTGGCGTATGTAAAACGGCTCCTTCACCACGAAGTGATGAATACCGTGGGTGCTGCCGAAGTTGAAGCAGAACGCCTGCAGCGGCCACATCCACCACGGATTGAGCACTTGGGTCTGCTGCATGACATTCCCCATCTCGACGTCGCCGTAGTAATGCATGTTCGAACTGACGAAATGCAGACAGAAGGTACGCAGCACGTTCGGACCCACCAAAACCACGACAGCGACGTCGATGACGTGCATGACCGCCAGCGTATTCGCCGACCAGTCAATCGAGCTGCCCATCAGGCCGGCAATGCCGTTGGCGGCATGGAAGCCAAGAAACACGTACCAAGCGCCCCAATTGAGCAGGGCCAACGGCGCATAGACACGCAGGGTGCGCTTGAGAATGCTGAATTTATGCGCCCAGGTTTTCGCCCGCAGCATGCGGATCAGCGACGACATGACGTTGTCGCCCACCATCAACAGCCGCGCCAGGCCCCACGGCTCGCCATTGGTGATAGCGCGCTCTTCCATATCCGCCTCGGTCCCGGACACCTTGTGGTGATTAAGGTGCAGGTGCCGACGAATCCAGGGATTGATCGTGCTCGGACGCGCCAGCCAGACCAGCGCCAGCATCAGGTTATGGGGCACGCGCTGCTTGCGGAAATACATGCTGTGGATCAGGTCGTGTTCAAGCTCGTGGGTCAGCGAAGCGAAGAACGCGTTCAGCAGCAGACACGCCCACCAGGCCAGGTAACCCCCGAGATAGAGCGCCGCGCTGCCGATCATGCCGGCGAGTGCGAAACACAGAATGCCGGCGCCGATGGCGTCCTGGTGCCGCAGCACTGGATACCGTTCTCGCAGCACGGCGCCATGGGCGGACACCACCGCGCGAATATGCGCTGATCGTTGTTGTGCATTCAGTCCGGCAGCACTTGCAGAAGTGTCCTGCATGCTTCCATTCTCCGGTTTCAGGATGAAGAGACGTGGCACCACTGTGCCGCTTGAGCCGGGATGCTGCCTGACCGTGAACGCCAATCTGTAGACCGGAAGCGCCAACCTGTATGCCTGAGCCGAGCATCCTCGCCAGCTGGACCCGCGCCCTGCGCAAGCAACTCGATGCCCTCGGCCTCGACAGTCTCGCGCTGAGCCAGGCTGCGGGCCTGGATCCGCAACTGATGGATAATCCCAACGCGCGATACCCGGTGACAGTGACCACCCGTTTTTGGGAACTCGCCGTGCAGGCCAGCGGCGATCCGGCGCTGGGCTTGCGGGTGTCACGGTTCGTCAGCCCGACGACTTTCCATGCGCTCGGTTACGCGCTGGTCGCCAGCGGCTCGTTGCGTGAGGTGTTCGAGCGCATCGTGCGTTATCACCCGGTGGTCAGCGACGCGCTGGTCATGAGCTTTGAACGTGTGGACGAGCGTTACGAGTTTCGCTTCCGCGTGCCCGACGGCAGTCCGATGCCGGCCAATGAGGCCATGGACGCTTTCGCCGCGATCTATGTGCGCACTTGCCGCAACCGCTTGGGACGTCATTACGCGCCGCTGGCCGTGCACCTGATGCGGCCACAGCCTGAAGACCCGCAGCCCTGGCATGACGTCTTCCGTGCGCCGCTGTTCTTCGGCGCAGCGGACAACCTGCTGAGCTTTGCCTGCGACGATTTCGACAGCCATCTGGACGATGCCAATCCGGAGCTGGCCGAGCATAACGAGGCTGTGCTCAACCGCACCCTTGAGCAACTCAGCGCACTGACCTGGGAGCGCAAGGTCCGGGGCGCCATCGAGGCCCAACTGCCGGAAGGCGAACCGTCAGCCGAGCACATCGCCCACACGCTGCACCTGAGCCTGCGCAGCCTCCAGCGCCACTTGGCCGACGAGGGTTGCCGCTACGATTTGCTGCTCAATCAGTGCCGGCAGAATCTGGCGCTGCAACACATGCGCGACCCGGGTTGCTCGCTCAGCGAAGTCGCCTATCTGCTTGGCTTCGCGGACACCAGCAGTTTCAGCCGCGCGTTCAAGCGCTGGACCGGCATGACGCCCAGTCAGTATCGCGAAGGCTTGAACCGCTGATCGATGAGGCCCTCACACGCCCGCGCCGGTCAGCCGATGAAGGGCCGTCTCGCGTAGCCATTCGGTGTCCAGCACATGGATCAGGTCATGATCGCGGCGCACGATCTGCCGTTCGGCGAACTGCCCCAACACCCGCTCGACCACCTCACCGCTCAGCCCGAGGCAGCGATTGGACGCCATGTCGGCGAGGGGCACGCTGCGCACGGATCGGTCCATCTCGCCATAGGCTTCGGCCAGCATCAGCAGCCGAAACGCCACCCGTTCCTCGGTGGGCAACAGGGTGATGTCTTCAATGGCGGGCACCGCGAGCCCGAGCTTGCGCCCCAGCAGCCCGCGAAAATGGCGCCACAACGGCGGGTGATCTGTCAGCAGTTGCTTGAGTGGCGCATGGGACATGTGCAGGAGAATGACCGCGCCCTGGGCGAACACATCGTGGGTCGCGGGCAGGTCGTCGAATAGCGAGGCTTCGCCAAACCAGAACGGCCGATAGCCTTCTGCCGGGGGCATGTCCGCTTGCTGCGGTTTGAGGGGATTGATGCGCAACGAGCCCGTGAGCAACGCGTACAGGCCAGGCGCCGGATCACCGCGCTGGAAGATTGATTTGCCGGGCGTCACCCGGCGCTGCCGCATGCCGGTCAGCAAGCTATCCTGCAACAGCGCAGGCAGATCGCGGAACCATCGGTCGTTGATAAACCATGAGCGCCATTGGGTTCCATTCGTCATGTGAATCTCCTTTTGATAGCCGGCGTTTTTGTTGCAGGCTGAACTGTCCAGCGGGCTCAGCCGAAAAAATCAGCGGCATGATCCACGCATCCATAGAGGAATAACAATGAAAAACCTCGTCGATCACCTCAGCCAGTACGCGGCCTACCACCGCGACACCCGCAATATCGTCACCCACTTCGTCGGCATTCCCCTGATCGTGATTGCGGTGGCCGTGCTGTTGTCACGCCCCGGTTGGACCAGTTGGTCCCTCGGCGGGATTTGGGTGTCCCCCGCCTTGCTGGTGAGTCTGGCCGCGACGCTTTTCTACCTGCGGCTGGATGCCTTCTTCGGCGTACTGATGGGTGTCCTGCTTGCGCTGTGCCTGTGGCTCGGCGCAAGCCTGGCGCAACAGACCACCATGGTCTGGCTCAGCGCCGGCGTCGGGTTGTTCGTGCTCGGTTGGGCGATTCAGTTTGTGGGCCATCATTACGAGGGCCGCAAGCCGGCGTTTGTCGACGACCTCACAGGCCTGATCATCGGCCCGCTGTTTGTCGTCGCCGAAGCGGCTTTTCTGCTGGGAATGAGAAAGAAGTTGCAGCACGCCATCGAGGCGCGAGTGGGCAAGACGCACCGGCGGGATCTGAAGAAGGCTGCGGTTTAGAACTGTGTTTTAACAACCAGTCAGATCGATCGTCGAAGGACATCGCTGATGTTCCTGCGGATAAAGGAATGTGGGAGTGAGCTTGCTCACGAAGGCTGGATTCCAGCCGCTGAAAATCTAGCGGATGTAATGGCCTCTTCGCGAGCAAGCTCGCTCCCACAAGATGTGTATTTACCCCCAGACAGCGCGGTGGCCGAGCTGTCCATTTGATCAGAGAGCGCTTAAATACTCTCCCGCTTCTGCCAGACCTTCGGCTTGAAGAACAACGTCTCGCCCCGCGCCAGTCCGGTCAGGCTGTCGTGGTCTTTCACGACTTCCGCTTCGATCAGCTCGGGTTGCCCTTCGACTTTCAGCGTCACACGGGTCGTGGCGCCCAACGGACGGATGTCCCGTACCTCCGCTGCGTGGTGCCCTTCTACTTCATGCCGGGACAACGACACCTCATGGGGGCGGAACAACACGTGGTTGTCATCGCCCAGGTGCAGGCGGTTTGAATCACCCAGAAAGTGATACACGAAATCACTGGCCGGGTTCTCGTAGACATCGCCGGGCGAGCCGATCTGCTCGACCACACCCTTGTTCATCACCACGATCCGGTCCGCGACTTCCATCGCCTCTTCCTGGTCGTGGGTCACGAACACAGACGTCAGGTTGATGTCCTCGTGCAACCGCGCCAGCCAGCGACGCAGTTCCTTGCGCACCTTGGCATCCAGCGCGCCGAACGGCTCGTCCAGCAGCAGCACTTTGGGCTCAACCGCCAACGCACGGGCCAGGGCAATCCGCTGACGCTGGCCGCCCGACAATTGCTCCGGATAACGATCCGACAGCCAGTCCAGCTGCACCATGTTCAGCAGCTCATGCACTTTGACGGCGATCTGGCTCTCGTTCGGGCGCTGGTTCTTCGGCTTCATGCGCAGGCCGAAGGCGACATTGTCGAACACCGTCATGTGGCGGAACAGCGCGTAGTGCTGGAACACGAAACCCACGTTGCGATCACGCACGTCGTGACCGGAGACATCCTCGCCGTGGAACACGATGCTGCCTTTGTCCGGCGTTTCCAGCCCGGCAATGATGCGCAGCAGTGTGGTCTTGCCACAGCCGGACGGGCCCAACAGCGCCACGAGCTCGCCACTCTGGATATCCAGACTGATGCCGTCGAGGGCCTTGAAGGCGTTGAAATTCTTGCTGACGTTACGGACTTCGATCGACATGAATTATTCCTCCGCCGCGTTTTTGCGCAGACGGCTAATGCGCGCTTCGCTCCACTGCTTGAGCAGCAGGATGAACAGCGCAAGGATCAATAACAGGCTCGCCACGGCAAATGCAGCCACGTGGTTGTACTCGTTGTAGAGAATCTCGACATGCAGCGGCAAGGTATTGGTCACGCCGCGAATGTGGCCCGAGACCACAGACACCGCGCCGAACTCACCCATGGCCCGCGCGGTACACAGCACCACGCCGTAGATCAGGCCCCATTTGATGTTGGGGACGGTTACGTGCCAGAACATCTGCCAGCCATTGGCACCCAGCAGGCGCGCGGCTTCTTCTTCCTGGGTGCCCTGCTCCTGCATCAGCGGGATCAGTTCGCGGGCCACAAACGGCACCGTCACGAAGATGGTCGCCAGCACGATGCCCGGCAGGGCGAAGACGATCTGGATGTCGTGGTCCTGAAGCCAGGGGCCGAACACGCCACGGGCGCCGAACATCAGCACGTAAATCAAACCGGCGATTACTGGTGAGACCGAGAACGGCAGGTCGATCAACGTGACCAGAATTGCCTTGCCGCGGAACGAGTATTTGCTCACGCACCAGGCCGCGGCTACGCCGAAGACTACGTTGAGCGGCACCGAAATCAGCACCGCGAACACGGTGAGCTTGAGGGCCGACAGCGCGTCGGGCTCCAGAATGGCCGCGAAGAATCCGCCGAGGCCGTTACTCAAGCCCTGGCCTATCACCACCACCAACGGCAGCAACAGGAAGAACGCGAAGACCAACCAGCCAAGGCCGATCAGAATGCGCCGCGACACCGCGCTGCCACGACGGGCAGCATTGGCGGAGGACGCAGCAATGAGCGATGAATCAGACATAGGTGCGCCTCCTCAGTTAGGGGTTTCGATGCGTCGCTGCAACAGATTGATCAGCAGCAACAGCACGAACGACACCAGCAGCATCATCACGCCAATCGCCGTGGCGCCGGTGTAGTCGTATTGGTCGAGCTTGACCATGATCAGCAACGGCAGGATCTCGGTCTTCATCGGCATGTTGCCGGCGATGAAAATCACCGAGCCGTACTCCCCGACACCCCGGGCAAAGGCTAGCGCAAAGCCGGTCAGCCAGGCAGGCAACAAGGCCGGCACGAGGATGTGACGAAACACCTGAAGAGGTTTGGCGCCAAGGCACGCCGCGGCTTCTTCGACTTCCCGGGGGATGTCCGCCAGCACCGGCTGAACCGTGCGCACCACAAACGGCAGGGTGACGAAGGTCAACGCCAGGGTGATGCCGAACGGGGTGTAAGCGATTTTGATGCCCATGTCGGCAGCGAACTGGCCGATGAAACCATTCGGCGCGTACAGCGCGGTCAGCGCGATACCGGCCACGGCGGTGGGCAATGCGAAGGGCAGATCGATCATCGCGTCGATGATCTTGCGACCGGGGAAGGTGTAACGCACCAGCACCCAGGCCAGCAGCGTGCCGATGACGCCGTTGATGATCGCCGCGAAAAACGCGGTACCGAAACTCAGCCTGAGCGCTGCGAGCACGCGAGGCGCCGTGACGATGTTCCAGAACTGAACGGCGCTCAGCTGGGACGCGTGGATGAACATGACCGCAAGCGGTATCAGCACAATCAGACTGAGGTACACCAATGTGTAGCCCAGCGTCAGCCCGAAGCCGGGTATGACGGGGGATATGCGTCGCGACATAAAAGTCCTTGGTTTACACACGTTACCCGGAACGAGTCCGGGTCCTTTTATTCCGTGGGGGCGCTGCAGTTACTGCGGGATGTAGATCTGATCGAACACACCGCCGTCATCGAAGAATTTGGGTTGAGCCGACTTCCAGCCGCCGAAATCTTTATCGATGGTCAGCAGATTCAGTTTAGGGAACTGCTTCTCGTACTTGGCCGCGACTTCTGTGTCACGAGGACGATAGAAGTTCTTCGCCGCGATTTCCTGACCTTCCTTGCTGTACAGGTGCTTGAGGTATTCAGTGGCGATCTCGGTGGTGCCGTGCTTCTCGGCGTTCTTCTCGACGACGGCCACGGGAGGTTCGGCCAGAATCGACAGCGAAGGTACGACGATGTCGAACTTGTCGGCGCCGCCGTCTTCTTTCAGCGCCAGAAAGGCTTCGTTTTCCCACGCCAGCAACACATCACCCTGACCGTTGTTGACGAAAGTGATGGTCGAACCGCGCGCACCGGTGTCCAGCACAGGGACATGCTTGAACAGCTTGCCGATGTATTCCTTGGCCTTGGCTTCATCGCCACCATTGGATTTCAGGCCATAGCCATAAGCAGCCAGGAAATTCCAGCGCGCGCCGCCCGAGGTCTTTGGGTTGGGCGTGATCACCGACACGCCGTCCTTGATCAGGTCGCCCCAGTCGTGGATGCCTTTCGGGTTGCCCTTGCGCACCAGGAACACGATGGTCGAGGTGTACGGGGTGCTCGCGTCCGGCAGCTTGGTTTGCCAGTCCGCGGGAATGGTCTTGCCCAGCTTGGCGATTTCGTCGATGTCGCCGGCGAGCGCCAGGGTCACCACGTCGGCGGGCGAGCCGTCGATCACCGAGCGGCCCTGCTTGCCCGATCCACCGTGGGACTGGTTGATCTTAACGGTGTCGCCCGGATGGGATTTTTTCCAGTAGTTGATGAATTCGGCGTTGTAGTCCTGATACAGCTCGCGCGTAGGGTCGTACGAGACGTTCAGCAGGGTGAAATCCTTGGCGACAGCAGAACCGGCAAACACCGCACTGGCGAGCGCGGCCAGCGCATAACGACGAATGGACATGAATCAGGCTCCTGGACAAATGGTGCTGTTGGCTTTTTCTAGTTTTAGGTCATGCGGTGTTCGTCATGCGGGAACGTGGCTCAACCCTGCTTGTTGCTCGGATTCTGCAGGCGGAATTTCTCCTTGCGCTCGATCTGGACCACCTGCGCGTTATGCACCGTGATCTCAACCGCGCCAAAGCGCAGGTCACGCAGCGCGCTTTGAATTTCACGCAAAATGCTTGCTTCGTCCTGGCCGTCAACGCTACGTAGAGATGCGCTCATGTTCATGCTCCTTGAAAGATTTTTGCCGCAGCGTGGGGGCAAACGCTGCTGGTGGCGTGAGCGCGATATTAGAGACGCAGAGATATTCTTAAAAAGACTATTTAAGAATTCAGATATAACCAAAAGGCATTTACGGAGGGTGTGTTCAGCCAGCCGCTTTAAAAGCGGCGATGGGACCTGTAAGCGGTGGCCATGCTGCCGTCTTAAGCAGAGACAAAAACCGGCGCATGGTGCCAGTCGATCTGTTCCGCCGGCATGGGCCGCGCAAACCAGTAGCCCTGGCCCAGTTCACAGTTGTGCTTGAGCAGGAAGCCGGCTTGATTGGCCTGCTCAATGCCTTCTGCCAGCACGCGCATGCCCATGGCCCGTGCCAGAGCGATGATGGCGTTGACGATCGCGATGTCGTCATCGTCGTCCGGCAATCCGGCCACAAACCCCTGATCGATCTTGAGTTTCTGGACCGGCATGCGCTTGAGCCGCAGCAGCGACGAATACCCTGTGCCGAAATCGTCGATAGACAATTTCAGCCCCAGGTCCCGCAGTCGGTGCATCTGTTCGATGGCTTGGTCGGGGTCGTCCATGATCGCGCTTTCGGTGACCTCAAGCTCCAGAAACTCCGATGCCAGGCCGGTTTCGTCCAGCACCTTGGCCACCCGACGATCAAGATCTCCACGACCAAACAGTCGACTGGACACGTTGACCGCGACGTAGGAGATCGCCACGCCCTCCGCAAGCCACTCCCCCATCTGCCGACAGGCTTCGGTCAGCACCCAGTTGTCGATGTCGGCGATCAGCCCGCTTTGCTCGGCGATGGGGATAAATTCACCGGGCGAGACCATACCGCGCGCCGGATGCTGCCAGCGCACCAACGCCTCAACGCCCTCGATACAGCGGCTGTGGAGGTTATGAATCGGCTGATAAAACACCCGCAGCTCGTTCTCCTCGACAGCCTGTCGCAGCTCGGCGGCCAACTCGACGCGGCGCTGGGCATGGGCAGTCAATTCGGCGGTGTACATCGCGTAGCTTTCACGCCCCTGATGCTTGGCCTGAGACAGCGCGGCGTCGGCATTACGCAATAGCTGTTCGGCGGTCAGCGCATCGTAGGGGAAGATGCTGATGCCGACGCTGGCCGTCAGAAACAGCGATTGCCCGCTGACCATAAAAGGCTCACGCAATCCCTCCAGAATGGTCTGCGCCAGTTCGGCGGATTGAGCGACCTGCTGGGCGTTTTCGAGCAGAATCGCGAATTCGTCGCCGCCCAGCCGCGCCAGCGTGACGCCCTTCTCCAGATGAATTTGGAGGCGCTCGGCAGCAGCTTTCAACACTTCGTCCCCGGCGCTGTGGCCGAGGCTTTCGTTGATGTGCTTGAAGTGGTCCAGATCGACGAGCAACAGCGCCAGGCTGCGCTTGTTGCGACGTGCGTGGGTGTGCGCCTGTTCGGCACGGTCAGTGAACAGCAGGCGATTGGGCAGACCGGTCAGCGGGTCGTAATGGGCGAGATGCGCCAGCTCGCGCTCGGAATGCTTGATCGAAGAAATGTCGGAAAACACCGCAACGAATTGAGTGATCTCGCCCTGCTCATCCCTGATCGGACGAATGCTTTGCCACTGCGGGTAGATCTCGCCGCTTTTGCGCCGGTTCCAGATCTCGCCGCTCCACTGCCCGGCGCTGAGAATGGTCTTGAACATGCGTTCGTAGAATTCAGGGCCATGGCGCCCTGATTTGAACGTACTCGGGCGCAAACCCAGCACTTCGTCCTGCTGATACCCGGTGATCTCGCTGAAGGCGCGATTCACATGCACGATCACGCCTGTGGCATCGGTGACCAGCACGCCTTCCAGCGTGGTATCGAACACGGCCGCTGCCAGTCGCAAACGCTGCATGTCCTCATCCCGGCGCGCCAGCTCGGCGACGCCCATGAAGCCCAGCAGTCGCGAGCGAGCCAGATAAATCAGCAGTGCGCTAAGGGCCAGCCAGAGGTAACCGCCGGTCTGCTGCGCCCGTGCCAGTACGGTCGGCTCTTCAATCAGCCGCGGCAGCAAGTAGTCGTTGATCGCCAGCCACACCATCGACACAACCCCGTACAACGTTGCGGTGCGTAGCGCATCCCGGGTAATGCTCGACATAAATAGAAACGACCTTGCGAAAGTCGGAAATTATAGAACAAGAAACATCTTGCGACGCTTCTCTGAAACACCGACTGTTTTTATCTGTGAGCTAAGTGATAATGCGCCCTTCTGTCTCAGGGTCCGTTCAGGCGGATCCGTACATCGCACGCGTTACAACCGAGGGCAACTCAGCCTATGTGGAACAACGGTCTGCTCGACCTTTCCGTCTGGCAATTGGTCGCAGTCACCCTGGCGATGACACACGTCACCATCGTCGGCGTCACGGTCTATCTCCATCGCTATTCAGCGCATCGCTCCCTGGAACTCAACGCAGGGCTCAAGCACTTTTTCCGTTTCTGGCTGTGGCTCACCACGGCGCAGAACACCCGCGAGTGGACCGCTATCCACCGCAAGCACCACGCCAAATGCGAAACCGTCGATGACCCGCACAGTCCGGTCATCAAGGGCCTGTCAACCGTGCTGCGCAAAGGCGCCGAGCTGTACCGCGCTGAAGCGGAAAACCCTGAGACGCTGCGCATCTACGGCAAAAACTGTCCCGAGGACTGGATCGAGCGCAACCTCTATTCGCGTTATCCCCTGTTGGGTGTTGCGATCATGGGCGTGATTGATCTCGCCCTGTTCGGCGTGATCGGCATCACCGTCTGGGCGATCCAGATGATGTGGATTCCGGTGTGGGCGGCGGGCGTGGTCAACGGCCTTGGCCACGCGGTCGGCTATCGCAACTTCGAATGCCGCGACGCCGCCACCAATCTGGTGCCCTGGGGCATTTTGATCGGCGGTGAAGAGCTGCATAACAACCACCACACCTACCCCAACTCGGCCAAGCTGTCGGTCAAGCGCTGGGAGTTCGACATGGGCTGGGCGTGGATCAAAGTGTTCAGCTGGTTGCGCTTGGCAAAAGTGCAGCGGGTCGCGCCGATTGCGCACCGCGTCGAAGGCAAGGGCCATCTGGACATGGACACGGCGATGGCCATCTTGAACAACCGGTTCCAGATCATGGCCCAGTACCGCAAGTTGGTCATCGCGCCATTGGTCGCGCAGGAACTGGCGAAAGCCGATGCCTCTGTACGTCATCAGTTCCGACGTGCCAAGCGCCTGCTTTCCCGCGAGCCAAGCCTGCTTGAAGACAAGCATCAAGCGCGCATCCAGACCATGCTGGAGCACAGTCAGGCACTGAAAGTGATCTACGAGAAACGCCTGGCGCTGCAGCAGATCTGGGCGAAGACCAGCAGCAATGGTCACGACATGCTGGCGGCCATCAAGGAGTGGATCCACGAGGCCGAAGCCAGCGGTATTCAGTCGCTGCGTGACTTCGCCGATCAGCTGAAAACCTACTCGCTGCGGCCTCACCACGCTTGATGCCGTTGATCGGTGACCATTCGTCTGGGTGGCACCGATCGGAACTTAGTGCCATTAGTCCTATCTCACTAACACCTTCGCACTATGCTGTGTGACATGTTGTGGCATGCGCCGCACCTTATTCTGAGATGCAGTGCTCATGGACAACCAGACTCCCCACGTTGAGACACCCGCCGCAGCAGAAACCCTTCTGGCGCTGATGCATGCCCAGGCGGAAGTGGCGCGCCTCAGCGAGCGCGAGCAGCTGTTCAGTTCTCTGCTGGTCAGCGTCAACGCGGTGTTATGGGCGTTCGACTGGCAGACGCAACGCATGATCTATGTCAGCCCCGCCTACGAGCGCATTTTCGGCCGCTCGGCCGGCTTGCTGCTCGCGGACTACAGCGAGTGGCGCGACAGCATTTACCCCGACGATCTGGACTACGCCGAGCGCAGCCTGAGCGAAGTGCTTGAGAAGGGCTCCATCGAAGACCGCGAGTACCGGATCATTCGTGCTGACGGCCAGGTCCGCTGGCTGAGCGACAAATGCTTTGTCAGCCATCAGGTCGAGCACAGTCAGCGCCTGATTGTGGTGGGCATCGCCGAAGACATCACCGAGAAAAAGCACCTCGAAGACGAGCTGCAGCGTCTGGCCACCACCGACGTCCTCACCCAGAGCAGCAACCGCCGGCACTTCTTCGAATGCGCTCAACGCGAGTTCGAGCAGGCGCGTCTGCAGGGCACGCCGATGGCGTTTCTGTTGCTGGACGTGGATGATTTCAAGCTGGTCAACGACACCTACGGCCACCAGGAAGGTGATCTGGTGCTGCAACGCATTGCTGAATGCGGGCGCAAGACGCTGCGCCGTGGGGATCTGTTCGGGCGGATCGGTGGTGAGGAATTTGCCGCCGTATTCCCGGGCTGTGCGCCCGAAATGGCCCAGCAGATTGCCGAGCGGTTACAGCGTGAGATTCAGCGCCTGAGCTTTCAGTGCAATGACAAAACCTTCGGTATCACCGCCAGTCAGGGGCTGACCAACCTCGGCGAACAGGACCAGAGCCTTGAAGCGCTTTACGCCCGCTCTGACGCTGCGATGTACCAGGCCAAGCGCCAGGGCAAGAATCAGATCGTGTTGGTATAAGCCTGCTTTTCTGAAATCAGCCTCTGGCTAAGCCACCGTCTTGCGACGCACCCCTTCCAGATCCGACTCGCTGATCTTCAGCAGCCGGGCCGATTTGCTTTTTGCCAGCGCCTGCAGCGG
Source organism: Pseudomonas sp. 1L-C-7-B-C1 (assembly GCF_057291635.1). Taxonomy (NCBI): domain Bacteria; kingdom Pseudomonadati; phylum Pseudomonadota; class Gammaproteobacteria; order Pseudomonadales; family Pseudomonadaceae; genus Pseudomonas; species Pseudomonas sp. 1L-C-7-B-C1. The sequence continues at coordinate 104,112 of NZ_JBXAWH010000017.1, forward strand.
GTCTTCAAGTCCCAGTGAACCCATTTGTCCCGCGACATTCATTGCCAAAATCTCGCGGGTAAAAACGCCGGTGTTGTATTGATACACCGCCGCGATCAACTCGCGCAGCTCCAGCGGCAGCCGCCAGCGCGTACGCAAAGCCGAGCCGAACGAGGCCGAATACTGCGCCAGCGCGCGGCGAACAGTTGCCTCATCCAGCGAACCGCCGGCAATCAGCCAGTCCTGCAAACAGCGCAGCACCGTCAGTTCCCCCAGGCCCCTGAGCAAGCCGGCGCAGTAACAGCGCTCATGATCCAGATCCAGCTTGCGCGCCAGCGTGCGCGCGCAGTCGGCGGTGCGTTGCGAGACCTCCCAGATTTCGGTGGCGTGAAGCAATAACGCTGCATCCGTCAGCACCGCGCCGCGCTTGAGCGCCAGACCCTGAACCAGGTTGACGCTCTGGGTGCCACCCAGCACGGCAAGCGCCTGACCCAGTGTTTGCACGGGCTTGCCCTGGTGTTGCGACGCGCTGCTCGCTGCGGCAATCAGCAGCGCGGTAACGTGGGGGTCGTGGCTCAACGCCTTTTCCAGCAGCTTCAGGTCAACACCCGATGCCCCTCGACTGCTGGCCACCGCCGCCGTCACATCAACGAATAGCGGCCCGCCATCGGCCATTTCCCGGCGCTTCTCCAGAAACGCATCCAGCCCGACACCCGGCGCCAACGCCGGTACCGCACAGGCAACCTGCGCGCCATCCTGCAACAGCAGCGTTTCGAGCCGTTGGCGCAGGCCTTCCATGTTCAGGGGTTTGGTGAGGTAGGCGGTGGGCGCCAGCTGCACGGCCTCGCGGACACTGACGCTGTCGCTGCGACTGCTCAGCAGAATGAAACGAACCGGCGGCTGGCGACGCAACTGCCGCAGCCCGCGAAGCAGGCTCAGTCCGTCGACGCCCGGTAACTCACGGGATGCGATCACCAGGTCCGGGATGTACCCGCTCATCAGCTCGATGGCCTCACGGCCGTTTGAACAGATATCCAGTTGCGCGTCGCAACGTACGTCCAGGACCAATTCGTTGAGCATCTCACGGGCCCACGGGTCCGCTTCAGCGATCAACACGCGGGGAACGGCTAGCGCCTCTACAACGGTCATCATGACTCTCCGGCATCAGTCTCCTTACCTTAGTCAAAGACTGAGAAAGGGGACAAACCGAGCGAGAAATTTCTGACCTCACTGACGAAAAAACCTGCCGAAGCAGGTTTTTCCTGATGGAGCGGTCACATTCTTATCAAATGTGCCTGCGGCTCATCGGCATGAAGTCAGGCGATTTCAGCGAAGCATTCTTCGATGATCTTCAGGCCTTTGTCCAACTGCTCGTCCGGCGAGGTCAGCGGGACCAGTACGCGCAGTACGTTGCCATAGGTGCCGCAGGACAGCAGGATCAGCCCCTTGTCACGGGCCTTGGCAATCACTTGTGCCACGGCAGCAGCGTTAGGTTTGTGGGTGTCGCCATTCTCGAAGCACTCGACGGCGATCATGGCGCCCAGCGCGCGGACTTCACCGATGACCGGGTACTTGGCCTGGATGGCGCGCAGACCAGTGACCAGACGCTCGCCCACGGCCTTGCAACGATCAAGCAGGTGCTCTTCTTCGAACACCTCCATGACCGCCAGCGCCGCAGCGCACGCGATCGGGCTACCGGCATACGTACCGCCCAGACCGCCCGGCGCGATGGCGTCCATGTATTCAGCCTTGCCGCACACGCCGGCCAGCGGGAAACCACCGGCGATGGATTTGGCGAAGGTGGTCAGGTCGGCGCTCACGCCCATCTGTTCCATGGCGAAGAAGGTGCCAGTACGGCCAGCGCCGGTCTGCACTTCGTCAGCGATCAGCAGAATGCCGTGCTTGTCGCACAGTTCGCGCAGACGCGCCATGAACGCCTTCGGCGCCACATAGAAACCGCCCTCGCCCTGCACCGGCTCGATGATGATCGCGGCGATGTCTTTAGGCTCGGCGTCGTTCTTGAAGATGCGCTCGATGCTGGCGATCGAATCGTCAACGCTGACGCCGTGCAGCTCGTTCGGGTAGATGGCGCGGAAGATACCGCCCGGCATCAGGCCCATGCCGGCCGAGTACGGCACGACTTTACCGGTCAGACCCAAGGTCATCATGGTGCGGCCGTGGTACGCGCCGGTGAAGGCGATGACGCCCGCACGGCCGGTCGCGGCACGGGCGATCTTGACGGCGTTTTCAACCGCTTCAGAACCGGTCGTGACCAAAAAGGTTTTCTTGGCGAAATCGCCCGGCACCTTGGCGTTGACCTTCTCGCACAGCTCGACGTAGGGCTCGTACGCCAGCACCTGGAAGCAGGTGTGGGTCAGCTTGGTCAGTTGCTCTTGCACGGCCGCGACGATTTTCGGGTGCAGGTGACCGGTGTTCAGTACCGCAATGCCGCCGGCGAAGTCGATGAACTCGTTGCCTTCAACGTCGGTGACGGTGGCGTTCTTCGCGGACTCAGCGAAGATCGGGTGAATTTGACCAACGCCGCGGGGGATAGCAGCTTCGCGGCGTTTCATCAGGGATGCGTTAGTTTTGCTCATCATTTCCTCATTCGCCGCTCATCGGGCGGCGTGGTTCAAGGATCAAGCAGCGGGGGTCAACAGCAACAGCATACGATGATCGACTGTCGCGGCCTCCCGGCCACCAATAGGTTGGTGCCACTGAAACCTGCGAAACGGCGCTCTCGCGTCCCGCAGGTTGTCGAACAGTTACTTCACTCTGCCACTCAGCGGGTTCAGATGCTGAGGCAGAGGTATTTGATTTCCAGATAATCTTCGATGCCGTACTTGGAGCCTTCGCGACCAAGACCGGACGCCTTGACGCCGCCAAACGGCGCGACTTCGTTGGAGATCAGGCCGGTGTTAATGCCCACCATGCCGTACTCCAGCGCTTCAGCCACACGGAACACGCGGCTCAGGTTCTGCGCGTAGAAATACGACGCCAGACCGAACTCGGTGTCGTTGGCCATGGCGATCACTTCGGCTTCGTCTTTGAAGCGGAACAGCGGGGCCAGCGGACCGAATGTTTCTTCCTTGGCCACGGCGGCGTTTTTCGGCACGTTGACCAGGATAGTCGGTTCGAAGAAATTGCCTTCCAGGCTGTTGCCGCCACTCAGCACTTTCGCGCCTTTGCTCAACGCGTCAGCGATGTGTTCCTTGACCTTGGCCACGGCCTTTTCGTCGATCAGCGGACCGGTGGTCACGCCGTCAGCCAGGCCATCACCCACTTTCAGCTTGGCGACGGCAACCTGCAGCTTCTCGGCGAAAGCGTCGTAGACTGCGTCCTGCACGTAGATACGGTTTGCGCACACGCAGGTCTGGCCGTTGTTGCGGTACTTGGAAATGATCGCGCCTTCAACGGCCTTATCCAGGTCAGCGTCGTCGAACACGATGAACGGCGCGTTGCCACCCAGTTCCAGCGAGACCTTCTTGATGTCGTGGGCGCATTCAGCCATCAACTGGCGACCGATCTCGGTCGAGCCGGTAAACGACAGTTTGCGCACGATCGGGTTGCTGGTCAGTTCGCTGCCGATATCGCCCGCGCTGCCGGTCACCACGCTGAACACGCCCGCCGGAATGCCAGCGCGCTCGGCCAGTTCAGCCAGTGCCAGTGCGGAATACGGAGTTTGCGAAGCGGGCTTGAGCACCATGGTGCAGCCTGCCGCCAGCGCCGGGCCGGCCTTGCGGGTGATCATGGCGGCAGGGAAGTTCCACGGCGTGATCGCAGCGGTGACGCCGATCGGTTGCTTGAGGACGATCAGACGCTTGTCCGGCTGATGGCCCGGGATCACGTCGCCATAGACGCGCTTGGCCTCTTCGGAAAACCACTCGATAAAGGAAGCCGCGTAAGTGATTTCGCCTTTGGCCTCGGCCAGCGGCTTGCCCTGCTCCAGGGTCATCAGGCGACCGAGGTCGTCCTGGTTTTCAATCATCAGTTCGAACCAACGACGCAGCTTGGCGCCACGCTCTTTGGCGGTCAGCGCACGCCAGGCCGGCAGCGCCTTGTCAGCGGCCTCGATGGCGCGGCGGGTTTCAGCAGCGCCCATCTTTGGCACAGTGCCGAGAATCTCGTTGGTCGACGGGTTGTTGACCTTGATGGTCTGGCCACTGTCGGCATCAGCCCAGGCGCCATTGATGTACGCCTGCTGGCGGAACAACTTCGAGTCTTTGAGCTGCATTGCGGCCTCCTGAACAGCACCGCACGCGGCGGAGCGAATGGTTGTGTGCGGGTGCCTCGGACGAGGCCGCCGCCGGATATAACTGTCGCCGGCCCTGATTGGAGAATAGAAGAAAGGCCGGGCGGGGCGTTTGAAATCTCAAACGAATCCTAGGGACAACAGGGTTAAAGGACAAGAGTGCGTTCGAAAAAAAGAACGGGTGGGAATTGGGGCAGTACTGAATCCGGATCAGCGTAGCCGCCAATGTGCCGAAACGTGTGAAATTGAGAACAGTGAGTCACCGGCATGGACGCACGTCGGCCAGATGAGTATTATGGCGCCCGCATTGCACCTGTAGCTCAGCTGGATAGAGTACTGCCCTCCGAAGGCAGGGGTCATGGGTTCGAATCCCGTCAGGTGCACCATTATTGATTCAGGTTCGCTTAACGTGTCCTGAACTCAGCTACAGACGAAGAAGCCCGCCATTGAGCGGGCTTTTTTGTACCTGAGCGTTCGTAAAGGTGTCCGGCTCAATCCCACGCTGTGGTCAACTCCCGTTACGTCCGGTCCTTCTCACTCAAGGAGACGAAGTGTTGATCTCCGTGGCGTGCGAGCGACTTGCAGCGCCGCAGCGCGTTAAGGTTTCGCTGGTGGCCGGCTAATTATCTTCCCAGCCGCTTACACCACAAACTTACTCACCAACCCCTGCAAATGCACACCCAACCGCGCCAGCTCAACGCTTGAAGCTGCTGTCTGTTCACTCGCGGAAGCGGTCTGTTCGGAGATGTCCCTCACACTTAGAACACTGCGGTTAATTTCTTCGGCCACCGCACTTTGCTCTTCGGCAGAGGCGGCGATTTGCTGATTCATCGATTCGATGGTTGAAATCGAGCGACTGATATTGCCGATCGAAGCCCCTGCATCCCGCGCCAGCTCCACGCTGTTGTCAGTCAGAAGGCGACTGTTTTCCAGGGTGGTCGCAACCTGTGCGGTCCGGCTGTGCAGACCACCGATCAATGTCGCAATTTCTTCAGTCGACGCTTGGGTGCGCTGCGCCAGGCTTCTCACCTCGTCCGCAACAACCGCAAAACCCCGTCCGGCTTCGCCAGCGCGCGCGGCTTCGATGGCGGCATTGAGTGCCAGCAAGTTGGTTTGCTCGGCGACAGCCTTGATCACGTCAAGCACGCCGCCAATCTTGTTGCTCTCTTGCTTGAGCTCATCCATGGCGGTTTTCGAATGACCCACTTCGGTTGCGAGCTTTTCGATCTGAAGCACTGCCTTGGCGACCACTGCATCGCCATCGCGGGCTTCTTTGGAGGCGCTGACCGCCGCATCTGACGCCTGCTCTGCATTCCTCGCCACTTCCTGAACCGTGGCGGCCATTTGGTTCATGGCTGTTGCGACCTGATCAGTTTCGGTTCGCTGGCTGTTAACGCCCGCGCTGGTCTGCTCGGTCACCGCCGACAGCTGTTCGGCAGCGCTCGCGATCTGGGTGACGCTATCACGCAAGCCGCCAATCAACTGCCTCAGGTTGGTGGTCATTTTTTGCATGCTGATTTGCAGCAGGCCCAGTTCGTCTCGCCTTGCCGTTACTTCGCTGTAGGTCAGATCGCCGTTTGCTACTCGATCAGCCAATTGCAGCGCCTCGCGAAGCGGTCCCACGATGAGGCGGGTGATGACCCATGCAGCCAATGCGCTGATGATGAGGGCAATGCTGAGCCATATGATCAACATCTTGTTGGCTTGACCCACGTCTTCAATACGCAGCGAGACCTGGTTCTGTGCCAACTGATCGGCGGAGGCCAGCAGGACTTCGATGTTTTTCGTGATACCTGCTTGTCCCTGGTTGATCGCGACCTGTGCTTCTGAAAACTGAGCAATGGCGGCCTGGTATTTACTCAGTGAAGCCTGGAGGCCCTTGATGGCATCAGGTTGAAATCCGGCGGCTTGCAGGGATTGGACGTTGTTCATGACTGCGGCGATTGAAGCGATCGCCAGCTGCTGCGCGTCAGGCTTGAGCGTGAAGGTGTACCCACGCACATCAAAGCGCATTTTCTGAAAAAGCGTCAGCGCTTGCCCGACTGCATCTCGCTGTGCGGACGTGCCCTCCGGCGAATTGGAGAGGGTGGCTAAACGTAGCAGCACCTCCAATGCCTCATCGGCGGCGCTGCCAGACACGGCTCGACTTGCTTCACGCGTATGGGTCGCATTGATGATGTCGTTGTAAAAACCTTTATAGACCGTCATTGCGGCTGTCGCCGTCTTTACATGGGGAATATTGAGATCGGAATCCAGAATCTGGCGCAAATAAGCCAAATGAGCGTCCAGGTTGTCGTAGGCTTTTTGCCAAGTGGCAGCGTTGGCGTCGTCGGAATTCTGGGCGTAGACCAGCCGGGCGATGCGCATGTCCCGGGTCAAGGTTGTGAGCTTCGCAATGTCAGACACGCGTTCGCTTCGCTCACTGAGTGAGGAGATTCCTGTCCAACCCGTGAGGGCAATAAGGACAGTAAATATGATCACCAGGGTGAAGCCGAGTACGAGCTTTGACCTGACGGTCATATTGATCAAGATATTCTTTAGCATGGCGCCCTCAGAAAGTTATAGGTATTCACATAGGAGAGGGCTACTCCATGCCATTCCTACCGCCTTAAACTTCGGCTCGCCACAACTAAACTTTAGTGAAATATCGTTCTTTTCATACACTTTCCACTTAATCCTCTACTTACATCAGCGAAACTATCACACATAAAAAGTTCAAATTATTTGCCGTTTCTTTGTGAGTCCGATAGACGGTTACACTGACCGGAGGCATTGGATCCACCTGGGCTCAGGCAGTTTGGACTGATGCCTGGCCCAAGCCAGGTGCGGCAGGGTCGCGCCTCTCAGGGCTGATGAGTTAGGAACTTCTCCACTCGGCGGATGGACCGGGTTAAGCCAGACACGAAAAACACCTACTGTTTTTAGTCAGTGTGAGTACTGCTAAGCACATGGCAACTTTGAGTTTAAAAATTTAGTGCCGCGAGCGTTGAACAAATCAGTCCTCACACGGGTCGCTTTTAGTTGATCTCACCTTAACTTCCGCGAGGCTTCTACCGTTCAGACTCATCACCTGGCAATCGCAAGAACCCGGAGCACTTACTCCAGCAAACCGGCGGCCTGAACCAACTTCAGCCCCCATTCCACTCGTTCGGGAATGGCTTGGATCAACTGCTCCCGGTCTCCACCCAGCAGCGCTCTGAGCTGATGGGGCGCGAATACCAGATCGATAAATTGAAGAGCCAGCGCATCAGGATCCGAGGGTTGGTCTGGGCCCGCCATGATGGCGGAGCGCACTCTGGTGAAGCCGCCTTCCCACCCGATGCGGTTCACTTCGGCCGCCAGAAGCGGGGTCCGACTGGAAGTAGCGATCACCAGTCGCATCATTGCCAGGGTATCGGGTTGCAGCGCATGTTCGAGGATGCCCTGGCCCACATGCCTTAAGCGGCCTTCGAGCGGAAGCGCGGGAATCTCCTCGGCAGGCGCCAATAAGGTCGCGACGTGGCGCCTCACCACGGCTTCGAACAATGCCTCTTTATTGGCATAGCGCGCATAGAGGGTGGCTTTGCTGGCGCCGGCCGCCCGGGCGATGTCTTCGCATGAGGTGCCTTCGACGCCCTTGGCCAAAAAGCGCTGCAGCGCAGCGTCCAGCAAGCGACGCTCGGCATCGCCCGCCTGGCTTTGCCTGGGCCTGCCGCCTTTGGATTTGGTCGTGATCAACGTCATGGCCGGCAACTTACCTACCTCTTGTTTGCCCGTCAACTAAACGGTAACGTTCAGTTAAATCGACGCAGGCATGCGCCGTCCTCTACCCTTTTAAACTGACCAAGAAGGCGCTTTGTGGATCACACGACTGCTTTACCCATTGTGGTTGCCGGCGCCTCAGGAGACTTGGGCCAACGCGTAGTCCGGGCGCTGGTTGAGCGCCGCGCCCATGTCATCGCGCTGGTTAGGCCAGGCACTGAACAAGCCCGGCTGACGGGTCTGCGCAGCAGCGGCGTCACCGTCACGCCCGTTTCCCTGGATGACGCTCAAGGCCTGCGCCGTGCCATTGCCGGCTCAGGTTGCGTGGTGTCCACGCTCAACGGCCTGGAAGAGGTGATCATCGAGCAGCAAGGCAGGCTGTTGCAGACCGCTGTTGCCGCTGGGGTTTCCAAGTTCATTCCCTCGGATTACTCGCTCGACTACACACGCACCCGTCCTGGGGAGAACCGCAACCTGGACCTTCGCCGACGCTTCGCCACCCGTCTCGATACAGCCGACATCGCCGTCACCTCAATCCTCAACGGTGGCTTTCTGGAGCTGCTCGAAGGCGACGCGCCTATTGTGCTCCCCGGCCGCCGAGTGCTGCATTTCGGCGACGCGCAACAGCCGCTGGACTTCACTGCCAAGGACGACGTCGCTGCCTTCACCGCCGATGCCGCGCTTGATCACAACACGCCCCGTTTTCTGCGCATTGCCGGCAACAGCGTCTCCCCCGCGCAGATTGCCAACATCCTCACCGCGCTGACCGGGCAGCATTACCGCACCCTGCGCCCCGGGAATATCGGCGCGCTGTCCGCCCTGATCTACATGGTGCGTGCGCTCACGCCTGCCAGTGACAAGCCCTTCCCCGCCTGGCAAGGCATGCAATACCTGCGAGACATGATGAGTGGGCGCGGCAAGCTGCTCAGTCTGGACAACGACCGTTATGGCCAACGTGAATGGGCATCCGTCCGTGACACATTGGCCCGTACTCATGTGCAAGGGATCAAGCAATGACACACCCTATCGAATCGTTTCCTCTTCAAATTCCCCAGGCGCAACTCGACGATCTGGCCCAGCGCCTGGCGCAAACCCGCTGGCCTGACCCGGAAACCGTCTCCGACAACAGCCAGGGGCCACGGCTTGAACGCCTTCGCGCGCTGGTCGAACGCTGGCGCAACGGTTATGACTGGCGCACCACTGAAGCGCAGCTCAACCAATGGAACAGCACCCGGACCGAGATCAACGGTCTTGGCATTCACTTTCTTCACATACGCTCGCCTCACCCTGACGCCCTGCCTTTGCTGATGACCCACGGCTGGCCTGGCTCCATTCTGGAGTTCAGGGCGATGGTTGGGCCACTTACCGACCCGACCGCCCATGGCGGCGACGCCAGCGATGCATTCCATTTGGTGATCCCCGCACTTCCAGGGTTTGGTTTCAGTGATAAACCACGTTCACCCGGCTGGGGCGTAGGCAAGACCGCTTCGGCCTGGGCGCAATTGATGGACCGTTTGGGATATGGCCAGCGCTGGGCCGCCCAGGGTGGGGACTGGGGCGCGGCAGTGACTACCGCGCTTGGGCACATGCGTCCGCCTGGCCTGATCGGTATTCACCTGAATATGGTGATGTACCAACCCACTGAAGATGAAATCGCGCAGGCCACCCCTGAAGAGCAACGCATGCTCGCTGATGCGCAACGCTATGAGCGAGAGCTGTCTGGCTACATGAAGGTGCAAAGCACCCGGCCGCAGTCGATAGGCTTCGGCCTGGCCGATTCGCCCGCTGGCCTGGCGGCGTGGATTTACGCGCTGTTCCAGGATGCCTCCGACAGCGGCGCAGAGCCCGAGCGAGTCATTGAGGTCGATGCGTTGATCGACGACATCATGCTGTACTGGCTGCCCAATGCGGGACCCAGCTCGGTCCGGTTTTATTGGGAAGGAATGCGCGAAATGCAACAGCAAGGCCCTGCACGCGCCATACCCATCCCGGCAGGCGTGAGCATGTTCCCGGGCGAGCTGCTTCGCCTGTCCCGGCGCTGGGCAGAGGCGCGTTTCGACGACCTGCGATTCTTCGCAGAGGCCGAGCACGGTGGCCACTTCGCTGCCATGGAGAACCCGACAACGCTCACCGAGCATGTGCGAGAGACCTTTCGCCTGCTCCGTTAATGTATCCGCCGCGCGCTGTCCCCTGTCACTGCCAGCCGGTCATCGTCCAATGCTCTGTCTAAAGCCGCGCCACCTGTCGCCGATACGCCTTACCTAGAGCGTCATTTTCATTTATTCGGACAGTCACACAGCAGTCCCGCAAGGAGCATATTCGGCATGATCGTCGGCATAGATCTCGGCACCACCAACAGTCTGGTCGCCGTATGGCGCGATGGCGGCACGCAACTGGTCAGCAATGCGCTGGGTGAACTGCTGACGCCCAGCGTCGTCGGTCTGGATGACGACGGACAGGTGTTGGTGGGCAAGGCAGCCCAGGAACGTCTGCAAACTCATCCGGGCACAACCACGGCGCTGTTCAAGCGGCACATGGGCAGCGCGCATGAAGTGAAGCTCGGCGCGCGCAAATATCGCCCGGAAGAGCTGTCGGCGCTGGTGCTGAAAAGCCTGAAAGCAGACGTCGAGCGGGCGTTCGGCGAGCCGGTGACTGAAGCGGTAATCAGCGTGCCGGCGTATTTCAGCGATGCGCAGCGCAAGGCGACAAAAGTGGCCGGCGAACTGGCGGGCCTGCAGGTCGAGAAACTCATCAATGAACCGACCGCGGCAGCGCTGGCCTACGGGCTGCATCAGAAAGAAGGCGAGACGTCGTTTCTGGTATTTGACCTGGGCGGAGGGACATTCGATGTGTCGATCCTGGAGCTGTTCGACGGCGTCATGGAGGTGCGCGCCAGCGCCGGGGATAACTTCCTCGGCGGCGAGGACTTCGACAACTTGCTGCTTGAGCACTTCGTGGCGCTGCACAAGCAAGAGAGTGAATTTCCACCTGCATTAACCGTGAAGCAATCCCTTCGCCGCGAAGCCGAGCGCGTGCGTAAAGCGCTGGGCCAGGAAGCGAGTGTTGATTTCGTGCTGCGTCATGGCGATCGCGAGTGGCGCAAGCCAGTGACCCAGGAGCAACTGATCGAGCTCTACGCGCCCCTGCTGGACCGTCTGCGCGCCCCGATCGAACGAGCCCTGCGTGACGCGCGCATCCGCGTCGCCGATCTGGATGAAATCCTGCTGGTGGGCGGCACCACGCGCATGCCGCTGATCCGTAAACTGACGGCCAGCCTGTTCGGCCGCTTCCCGTCCATCACGCTCAACCCCGACGAGGTGGTCGCTCAAGGCGCAGCAATTCAGGCCGCCCTGAAAGCGCGCGACTCGGCGCTGGAGGAAGTGGTGCTGACGGATGTGTGTCCGTACACGCTGGGCATCGAGACCACCCAACGCATCGGCGAGCATTTCGAAAGCGGCCATTACCTGCCGATTATCGAGCGCAATACCGTCGTTCCGGTGAGCCGGGTCAGGACTGTCAGCACCCTGAGCGATCATCAGCAATTCGTCATTGTGAGGATCTTTCAGGGCGAGAGCCGCAAGGTGAAGGGCAACGTGGCCCTGGGCGAACTCGAGATCAAGGTGCCTCGCCGTCCTGCCGGTGAAGTCGACCTGGACGTGCGGTTTACCTACGACAACAACGGCATTCTCGAAGCCGACGTGCGCATTCCGATGACCGGAGAAGCGCATACGCTGGTGATCGAAAACAACCCCGGCGTGCTGACGCCTGCCGAGATTCAGGAGCGCCTTAAAGCCCTCGACTCGTTGAAGACGCATCCTCGCGAGCAGCAAGTGAACACGCACATGACTGCAAAGCTCGAGCGTCTGTATCAGGAGTACCTGGGTGAGGCGCGCGAGATGGTCGGGGCATGGGCCAGCCAGTTTCAGCACGTGCTCGAAACCCAGGATGAACGGCAGATCAGCGAAGTGCGCAAGCGGCTCACCGAGCAGGTCGAACGCTTCGAGCGAGGGGAATGGTAAGCGCCATGAACCCTTGGACTTTGCTGGGCCTGAACGACGATGCCGATGAGCGGACCGTCAAACGTCAGTACGCAAAACTGTTGAAGGTCACACGACCGGACGAGGATCCGGAGGCGTTTCAGCGCCTGCGGGAAGCCTACGAGCGAGCGCTTGATTGGTCGCGAAATCGTGCCGACGAAGACGATGAGTTCGACTCGCCTGCGGTGACCATCGGCCAGGCATCGGCGCACTCGGTCGAGACCGTAACGTCAGCGCACACTACGCACGATCTGGTTCAGCCGGCACCGGATGCCGAAGCCATGGCGCGGCAGGCTGCACGCGTGCTGGTGGAAGAGACCACCGCAGAAAATCTGCCGCGCCAGCATCAACGCGCTGTGGAACAAGGCTGCGATCTGGCCTTCCAGCAACGCTTGCTTGATCGGTGTCTGGAAGCACATTCGTCTAACGGCGATGTGCTTGAAGCCGCGATCAACCAGCTGCAATGGCTGACGCCGTGGCAGTCGTTACGCATCAGCGCAGACCGGGAAATCCAGCTGACCCAGCGATTGCTGGACAGTGAAGGCGCGCGGCTCGAACGCGCGCTGGCCGAAGGCAAAGAGCGCCAGTTTCTTGCGGCGTTGCAGGCGCTGGCTCAGCAACCGTGGCTGGCCTCGCTGGAACGCCGCGATCAGCTGCAGCGCTGGGTCATGTTCTTTCTGCACAACCACAAAGGCTGGACGGCTGCGCTGTTCGACAGGGTCTGCGAGCTTTTTGGTTGGGACGACCGCAAGGGCGTGTTTCCCGAGCCGGAGTTTATCTGGCGGAATTTGATCGAACGATGCGAGAAGTACGCCTACATCGAACACTGGCAGCGCCTGCTGGCGGGCGGCAAGACTGACAGCGTCGAAGAGAAGGCAGCGCGGCTGGTGCTCCAGCCGGGGCGCAAGGTTGATCGGCTGCGACTGGCGAGATTCTGCAGCGCGGACGTGTGGATTGCCTGCGAGCGCCTGTGCTCGACGATCAACAATCGCTATCCGGAAATGCTCGACGTCTTCCCCGAGGCGGATCTGCAGAGCTGGCGAACCTTGCGGGTTGAGCCGATGAACCCGGCTGTCTGGACATGGATTGGCTGGGTACTGTTCACAGCTTTTTTCATGATCCCGAACGAGATGATGAAAGGCACTCTTGATGGCGTGAAAGCGGCGGTGATGCTGCTGATGTATCCGTTTTTCATGACCGGCCTGTGCCGGATCGCTATGCGGGTCTGGCGCCCGGTGTGCCTGGCCATCGAAGACGCAGATGAATGGCTCAGCGACCTGCTGCTTCCGGAGTGGCTGCATTGGCCGGCATCGCAGGCACTGGTCGTTCGGCACGGTGTGCCGCTGGTTCTGATCGGGGTGATCCTTTCGTCTCAAGGGCCTGCCGCGGAGCTGTGCTACACGCTGCTAATGCTGGCCTGGATCTTTCTGTCGCCCTATCGCCACCCGCAGATTTACGCCCCGATTCGCGAAGCAGTAAGGACATTCCTGCACGTAAACGCGCGCAAAATATTCCTGTCGATCGGCGTCATCGTAGCGTCTGCAATCTACATGAGTCTCTACCCGCTGCCACCGAACCCTGTGCACACCTCGGGCTCCGGACAAGTTGCGAAAGCGCTGCCCGGCCAGCTTGATTGCAGCAGCGAGCAGGCAATGGATTTAATGGACAAGGAGTGCAGAAACGCGGTGCTGCCTGAGCGTTGCGCGAACTATTCGCGAGAGCAGAAGATCAGCCAGTGCTGGCGGCTTCGAACCCGGTTGCAGCGTGAACTGGACAGTCAGGCGTCGCCCGGCCATTAGTCTGGGCTGGCCAGCGCATTCGACATGGAGTACACGTGTCGGATGCTCTGGCTCGCTGATTCCAGCCCGTCACGATTTCTAAGACGCCGGGTTGATCAGGGGAACAATGAGCGCTGAGGGAGCTCACACCTCTTGCCTTTGAACCGTCCTGTTGGTGACCCCTCTATGGAACACGTACTTCCGGAAGCCTGGCTGAACGCATTGCCGTTGCCCTGGCTCAACACCCTCGTGGCCGCCGCCGTCGCGATCGGCATCGCACTGTTGGGACGCTGGATTGCGCTGGTCTTGCTCCGCCGCGTCGCCAAGTCGTTCGTCTTCGCCCAGCAGCTCATTCACCGGGCCGAACCGCCCACGCTGTGGCTGATCCCGCTGCTGGCCCTGCAAACGGTCTGGACCTCCGCCCCCGATGACCTGATGTTGATCAACGGCGTCCGGCACCTGAACGGCATGCTGGTGGTGGCCGGGTTTACCTGGCTGGCGTTGAGTTGCGTGAAGGCGATTGGCGAAGCGGTCGCGATCCGAAACCCGCTGGACATCGAAGACAATCTCCAGGCCCGCCGCATCCAGACCCAAGTGCGGGTGCTGGTGCGCTGCCTGAATGTGCTGGTGCTGTTGTTCGGCACCGGATTGATTCTGATGAGCTTCCCGCCGGTGCGACAGATCGGCACGAGTCTGCTGGCATCGGCAGGGCTCGCAGGACTGGCCGCCGGTTTCGCCGCCAAGCCGGTGCTGGGCAATTTAATTGCCGGCCTGCAAATCGCAATCTCTCAGCCGATTCGCCTGGATGACGTTGTGATCGTTGAGGGTGAGTGGGGTCGCATCGAGGAGATCAGCGGCACGTACGTGGTGCTGAAGATCTGGGATGAACGGCGGATGGTGATTCCGCTGCAGTACTTCATCGAGAAGCCCTTCCAGAACTGGACCCGCAGCACGTCGAGCCTGATTGGCTCGGTGTTTTTGTGGGTGGATTACGCGTTGCCACTGGAGGAGTTGCGCGAAGAAGCGGAGCGCATCTGCAAGGAAATCCCGCACCTCTGGGATGGCCGCGTCTGCGTGTTGCAGGTGACTGACACCACCGCCAAGGCGATGCAATTGCGGGTGTTGTTGAGCTCGGCGGACTCATCACGCAGCTGGGATGCCCGATGCCACATGCGCGAGCGGCTGATCAGTTTCGTCGCCCGGCAATATCCGCAGTGCCTGCCTCAGCTGCGTGCGGAGATGTCCTCGCGCACCGTGCAGCCGGAGCGCGAAGGCCACGAAGCGCCCACAGAAATCGCGCGTCAGCCGCCGGTCTGACGACAGTTAAAAGCAAGTTGTCCGGCCACCTCAGCGGTGGCCGGACCAGACTCACTGCCCGCCGCTGAACATCACAAACTTGCCCATCATCATTGCGGCAAACTGTTGCGCCGGCATCTTCACGCCGTTGAAGTCCACCACGTCGTTGGCGTAATGCAGGCTGGAGACGATGTTGTCGCCCTCGACCTTGCCTACTTGCAACATGACCGCCATGCCACCCACCGATTCCGCTGCGCCCTGCGCCTGTTGCGCGATGGCGGCAGGGTCGGTCAGACCGGCAGACTTGGCACGCAGTGCGGCCAGGTCCTTGATCATCGGCTTGGAGAGCACCAGTTTGGCGTCAAGCTGAGTGAGCAACTGCTTGAGCAATTCCGCACCCGGCTGATCAAGCGCCGAAGGGTTGCCCAGGTCCATCGACAGGCTGAACTGGCTCTCGCCGCTGGCTGTTTTCAGCGAAAGCCTCTCCAGCTCGATGTGCGGCTTGGCGCTCAGCAGTTTGCTGACCTCTGCCTGCACCAGCGCCTCATCAGCCGGGCTTAAATGCGGCGTGTAGGTTTCACCCATCGCTGCGGCGGCCTGGGCTTGAGGCTGAACTTTCTCCTGATAGATCTTCATCAGCGCCTGGGTTGACGCGATGTCGAAATTGCCGAACTTCCAGAGCATCTGCATGGCGCCGATGTCGCTGCCGTTGAAGCTGATGTTGCCGACGTCGTAGGTCACCTGAGCATTCAAGTTGCCTTCCACTTCCTGCAACAGGCTGGTGTTGACGAAGTCCTTGAGCTGAATGGCCGGTTGGCCCGCCGCCTGGAATGTCGCCGAGGCGATTTTCGCGTCGGTATGACCCAGGTAGAAACCCGATTTGCCCTTGGTGCCACCGGTGTTGAAGGTGAAGTCCTTGAGCGTCAGGTGCACAGGGCCTTCTTCGGAAGTTGCGGTGACGTCGACGCTGCCCAGTACACCGTTGGCTTCGAGCTTCTGGCCGTCGCCCGAGCCCGAGGCATTCAGGGTGAAACCGGAAAACTTGAACGCGCCGGTCTGATCGGTGAATTCAAACGGCAGCAATTCAACACGACCCAATGCGGCGCGGTCGTAGCCCATGCTGAAGTGGCCGGTCAGCGGCGGCTGGCCGTTGGTCATGGCAAACCATTTTTCGGAGAAGGCGTTCTTCTCGATCTGCATGTTGCTGGCGGCCATGACCGGCAGCAGTTGCAGCGATTTCACGCGGCTCCACGGCAATGGGCCGTGCTCGATGTTATCGACAAACAGCAGCTCGACCGGCTGACCGTCATTGAATTTGGGGTCCTGGATATTCAGCTTGTAGTGCGCAGTGCTGGTGAAAAAGTGGCGGTCCAGAGAAAGGAGCTCAACACTCGCCTTGCCTTCATGCCCGACAAACGCGGCTTGAAGCTGCTGATTGCCTTGCTGGATGGCGTCGTTGAGCGCGCCTTCCAGCCGTTTTCCGGTGTACCAGGCCCCAGCGGTGACGAGGACGCCCGCAACCACAATGACGCCTACGGCGATGTTGACTGATTTTTTCATGTGTCGACTCGAAGATGTCCGTTCTTGAAGAGAGGTCTTGCCTTCCTTGACCCCGGAGGGTTTCGGCGCCACACAAAGCGGCCGTGCAGCACCTTGCGCTGCCGAGAGCCCGGCGAGATTAGCACTTGGCGAGAACGTTTTGCAGCCGTTGCGCCTAGCCACGGCGTTCGCCGAAGCGTTAGGCTGGACGCCAATTTGCTAACGGGATCGATGAGATGAGCGAAGTGCAAAAGCCCAAGGGTGCGGTCAAGGCGGTGATCTTCGACATGGACGGCCTGCTGCTGGACACCGAAGGCATCTACACCGAAGTGACCGACACCATTGCCAAGCGGTACGGCAAGACGTTCGACTGGGCTGTGAAGCAGCATTCCATTGGCCGCGGCTCTCAGGATTTCGCCGAATACGTGATCAGCGCGCTCGAGCTGCCGATGTCTCCCGAGGAGTTCCTGACCGTTCGCCAACCGATGCTGGACGAGCGCTTCCCCCACGCCGTGCCGATGCGTGGCGCCGAGGCACTGGTGCGGCATCTTGCCGAGCACAACATTCCGATCGCGGTGGGCACCAGCTCATCCCTTCACTATTTCCACGCGAAGACGAGCAATCACCGCGCCTGGTTCGAGCTGTTCAAAGACGTGGTGACGGCGGATCACGCCGAGGTCACGGCGGCCAAGCCTGCGCCGGATATCTTCCTGGCTGCAGCGCGCCACTTGGGCGTGGACCCGAAGGATTGCATTGTGTTTGAGGATTCCCCTTTTGGCGTCACCGCTGCCAAGACCGCAGGGATGTACGCCGTGGCCGTGCCGGACTCGCACATGCCGATCGAGCAGTACGCACACGCCGACCTGATATTGGGTTCGCTGACCGAGTTTCCGCTGGAGGATTGGGGTTTGCCGGGGTTTGCCCGCTGATCACGCTATAGGTGTAGGAGCGCGCTTGCTCGCGATGAGGTTGGCACATCTGCCAAATCTCCCGCGCTCGAAAAGGCGGCTTCGCGAGCAAGCTCACTCCCACAGGGACGGTGTTGGCTGCACGCCATCGGGCTCACGTTCGCGGCAATCGCGTGATAGTTACGCTACACCCCAACCCGCAAATCCACCCCCAACGCCCGCGCGAACGCCTTGACCAGCGGGCTTCGTGGGGCGTTGTGTCTCAGGATGAGGTTGACGGGCGTGCGCAGGAAGATCAGGTCGGGGCGCAAGGCGCGGAGTAGGCCGTCGCGGATCAGATTGCGCGTGTAGTGCTCGGGGAGAAAGCCGATGAAGCGGCCGGTCAGGATCATCATGGCCACCGCTTCTACCTGAGAGGCTGATGCGCACTGGCTGTCCGAATTAACAAAGCTCGCCTTGTCGCGATGAATCGCATAGCGATGGTTCACGATATCGAATGCGCGCAGGCTATCGATGCCCAGGGTGCTTTCATCCGCCTCGAACAGCGGATGCCCTACTGCGCAATAGGCGTGGGAGGTCTCTTCGTACAGCTCGAAATAATCAAACTCTTCGCGCCGCTGATACACCGGCACGATGCCAAGACTCACGCGCCCTTCGACCATTGCGCGCTCGACTTCATCCAGTTGAGACGCTTGCAGGCGCAGTCTGACTTTGGGCGCTTCATCGTGCATTGCTCTAAGCGCGGCAATGAGCGGCGAACTTTCATCGGTCAGGGTGTTATCAATTACGCCGATACTCAAATCGCCAATCAACTCGTTTTGCGCTGAACTAATCCGGTCGCGGAAACTGTCCACCGAGGCGAACAATTCGATAGCCGCCTGATAGACAAGCTTGCCCTCTTCAGTGAGATGAAACCCTTCCCGGCCTCGTGTACAGAGGCGCATGCCGATACGAATTTCGAGGTCGGAAATCTGCTTGCTGATGGCTGCAAGGCCCACGTTCAGCTCGTTCTGGGCGGCGCTGAAGCCACCCGCCTCCACAACGGCCTGAAACACCCGCAACAGCTTGAAGTCCATTCCGCTGAGAGTAAGAGGGGGTCGCATTCCCGGTTTAGGCGGCACGTTTCCAGAATTGGAAAGTGGAGTTTCCATAATGCTTATTGACCTCGCCTATTGGATTCAACAGGCTCTGACTCACAACAAATACGTGCCCGGTTGATAATAATGAACACAGAAAAACCTGATTGGCAACCGCGCACGCGGCACTTCGCTACATAGGCCGAAAGCGGATCCAACATTAAATAACCTGACACTTTGATCAGGACTTTAAATTCGTAACTGCCCTCTATCCAGGACGATTCCATGCTGCAGCGGCGGGCCTGCGTTGCGGCGGAGGCTGGGTAGGGTTGCCCAGATCAGGCAGGCGCGGTCTGCACACAGCTTCGGAGAGACACATGAATCAGAATCAGGCGGAGCAGCTGCAAGCCGAGCGCAGAAATACCGAAAACGCGTTCGACATCACCCAGTACGAACACGTCCCACGCCGCTATTACGGGCGCATTTTCTTCGCGACCCTGATTATTGTTGCACTCGCCGGCCTGGCCCGTGCGTTTGCCAACGGGCAGATCGAGTGGAGTTACATCGGCCAGTTCCTGACTTCAGAGGCCATTCTGTGGGGACTGCTGAACACGATCGTCATGTCGATTCTGGCGATGGTGCTTGGGGTGGTGATCGGCGTGGTCACGGCCATCATGCGCATGTCGGCAAATCCGATTTTGCGTTACGTCGCGATCACCTACACCTGGCTGTTTCGCGGCACGCCGTTGATTCTGCAGTTGCTGCTGTGGTTTAACCTGGCGCTTATCTTCCCGGTCATCGGCATTCCCGGCGTGTTCGAGATCGACACGGTCAGCCTGATGACACCCTTCGTTGCTGCACTGCTGGGCCTGAGCATCAATCAGGGCGCGTACACCGCAGAGGTCGTGCGCGCAGGCTTGCTGTCCGTGGACACCGGTCAGTACGAAGCCGCCAAGTCGATCGGCATGCCGCGCCTGCAGGCTCTGCGCCGGGTGATCCTGCCCCAGGCCATGCGCGTAATCATCCCGCCGGTCGGCAACGAATTCATCGGCATGGTGAAGATGACCAGCCTGGCCAGCGTCATCCAGTATTCCGAATTGCTGCACAACGCGCAGAACATCTACTACGCCAACGCCCGGGTCATGGAGTTGCTGATCGTCGCGGGCATCTGGTACTTGGCAGTGGTGACGGTCCTGTCGTTCGGCCAAAGCCGGCTGGAGCTGCGTTTTGCCCGCGGCGCCGGCAAGCGTTCGTAAGTCAGGCCCAGGAGAGTGAACATGAGAAACATCGTCAAAGCCGTCGGCCTGAACAAATACTACGATCAGTTCCACGCCCTCAAAGACGTCAGCATTGAAGTCGAACAAGGCGAAGTCCTGTGCATCATCGGGCCCTCGGGCTCGGGCAAGAGCACCCTGCTGCGTTGCGTCAATCAGCTCGAAAAAATCGACAAGGGCGGTTTGTGGGTCGACGGCGAACTGGTGGGCTACCGCATCGTCGGCAACAAACTGCACGAACTGACGGATGCTCAGATCGCCCGTCAGCGTTTGTGCACCGGCATGGTGTTTCAGCGCTTCAATCTCTTCCCGCACATGACTGCTTTGCAGAACGTGATCGAGGGCCCGATCCAGGTGCTCAAGCGCTCGCCCAAAGAGGCCACCGAGGAAGCCACCGAGTTGCTGGCCCGTGTCGGGCTGGCGGACAAGCGTCATTCCTATCCCGTCGAGCTCTCCGGCGGCCAGCAACAGCGTGTCGCGATCGCTCGCGCACTGGCGATGCGGCCCAAGCTGATGCTGTTCGACGAACCCACTTCCGCCCTCGATCCGGAGTTGGTGGGCGAGGTGTTGTCGGTCATGCGTGACCTGGCGCACAGCGGCATGACCATGATCGTGGTGACACACGAACTGGGCTTTGCCCGCGAAGTTTCCAACCGGATGGTGTTCATGGACGGCGGCCAGATTGTGGAGGCCGGCACCCCGGAAGACATTCTAATAAGCCCACAAAACCCTAGAACCCAAAGCTTCATTTCTGCCGTTCGCACTTAAACCAGAACAAACGAGAACGACCATGAAAAAGATCCTCATCCCCAGCTTGCTCGCCGGTCTGATTGCCTCTGCGTCGGTGTTCGCCGCGTTGCCCGCCAGCCTCAAGGAGAAGGGCGAAATCACCGCTGCCATCGTCCCTAATTACCCGCCGATGGATTTCAAAGACACCAGCACCAACACGCTGACCGGCCTCGATGTGGATCTCGGCAACGCCTTGGCCGAGCGCCTTGGCGTCAAGATCAAATGGCAGGAAACCGCGTTCGAGCAGATGGTCAGCGGCCTGGTAACCAAACGCTTCGATATCATTCTGTCGGGCATGACCGACACGGTCGAACGGCAAAAGTCGGTGACATTCATCGACTACTTCGCCAGCGGCCCACAGCTGTACACACTGACTAAAAACGCTGACCTGAATGAGCCGGTTGATTTGTGCGGCAAGAAAGTCGGCACCAGCCGCCGTACCACCTGGCCGGCGGAAATCGCGGCCTGGAGTAAAGAAAACTGCGAAGCGAACGGCAAGCCGGCGATCATCGTCAGCGGCTCGGAAGGGTCGGCGGATGCACGCGCGCAACTGCGTCAGGGCCGACTCGACGCCGCGATGCAAGGCAGCGAAACCATTCCATACCTGATGTCCCAGGAGAAGGACACCTACAAGCCGCTTGGTCTGGCGATCTCGAAGCAGTTCACCGGCCTGGGCGTCAGCAAGTCCAACCCTGAACTGGCGGCGGCCATCGCCGAGGCGATGCAGGCGATGGTGGATGACGGTACCTACGGCAAGATCCTCAAGAAGTGGGAGCTGGAACAGGGCGCGGTGACCAAGGTCGGCATGAATCAGGGGCACTAGTAGACGGTCGATCAGCAACGACCGCTCATGTGGGAGTGCCATACCGGTGCTCCCGCAAAGGATTACGCCAAGGCTCTAACAAGGACGGAAGAAACGACAGTGGCCACCTACTCCCTCGTCATCCGCCGGTTGATGATCTGCTCGCTGACCATCATCATGAGCCGAGCGATGACCAGCCCGTTGCTGTCGCTGTTCCTCAGCACAAGATTGGGACTCAACCAGCAAGACGTCGGACTGCTGATGGGCATCGCGGTGTTCATCGCCACGCTGCTGGGGCTGTACGGTGGCTACGTCATTGACCGGCTGGAAAAGCGCAAATTGCTGATCCTGGCGATGCTGTCCAGCGCCGTCGGCTTCGCGCTACTGACCTTCGCCCACAACGTCTATCTGACGACCCTTACGCTGGTCATCACTGAAACGGCTTCGGCGCTGTTTCTAATCGGCTCCAAAGCAATCATCAGCGAAAACCTGCCCATTGGACAGCGCGCAAAGGTTTTCTCGCTGCGCTACACCCTCACCAACATTGGCTACGCGACCGGCCCGATGCTCGGCGTGGTCATCGCCGGGCACCTGCCACTGGCACCGTTTTTTATCGCCAGCGCCATCGCGTTCTGCAGCCTTTTTTTGATGCTCGGCATTCCGCGCACAGCGGCTGAAACCGAATACCTACCGCGCAGCTTTATC
Source organism: Pseudomonas sp. 1L-C-7-B-C1 (assembly GCF_057291635.1). NCBI lineage: Bacteria > Pseudomonadati > Pseudomonadota > Gammaproteobacteria > Pseudomonadales > Pseudomonadaceae > Pseudomonas > Pseudomonas sp. 1L-C-7-B-C1. The sequence goes on from NZ_JBXAWH010000017.1 coordinate 126,288, forward strand.
GACACCCTGGTCACGCTGAAAAACGATCGCACGCTGATCCTGTTCACGGGCGGCAGCTTGCTCAGCACCATCGTCCATGGCCGGTATACGTTGTACTTGTCGCAGTTTCTGCTGGTCACGCACACGGCGGAGCAGGCGCTGAAAATCTTGTCAGCCGTATTGGCGTGCAACGCGCTGACGGTCATTGTGATGCAGTACCAGATCGGCCGTTTTCTCAAGCGCGAGCAACTGCCCTACTGGATTTGCCTCGGCACTGCATTGTTCGCGATCGGCCTTGTTGGCTTCAGTTTTGCCGAAACCACCCTGGCCTGGTGCGCTGCGATGTTCGTCTTTACGCTGGGCGAGATGATCATCTACCCCGCCGAATACCTGTTCGTCGACACCATTGCGCCCGATCACCTTCGCGGCAGTTACTTGGGTGCGCAGAATCTGGCGGCCTTCGGCGGAGCGTTAAGCCCGGTTATCTGTGGCTACTTATTGATCAATAGCCCCGCGCCAACCATGTTTTACGTCCTCGCGTCCCTGACTGTGGTGGGCGGTACATTGTGCTTTCTGGCCGGGCGACACGCGAAGCTCACTCACGCTGACATCTCCCTCTGACCCTGCGCTCGGCGACATGCAGTTCCGTCAATTTGTCACTTTTCAAACGCTGCCCAAACAGGTGAGTATGTCCGGCCTAGAGCTGTCGGTCTGATCGGTCTTTACGAGACCCCTTGCAAGCTTGTCCCAGACTGTCCTGATTTCCACTTCCCCGACGAAAAGGATATCGAGCAATGAAATACCGCACCCTTGGCCAATCCGGCCTCCAGGTTTCAACGCTGACACTGGGCTCCATGATGTTTGGCGTGCAGACCGGCACCGAAGAATCCCTGCGCATCATCGACAAGGCCTGGGATGAAGGCGTCAATTTCATCGACACGGCCAACGTCTACAACGCCGGCCGGTCTGAGGAAATCGTTGGCGAGGCCATCGCCAGACGGCGTAGCGAGTGGATCCTCGCCACCAAGGTCGGCAGCAGCTCGGGCAACACTGCACCGAACACCAGCGGTTTGAATCGCAAGCACATCTTCAATGAAATCGAGGCCAGCCTGCGGCGTCTCGACACCGATTACATCGACATTCATTACCTGCACAAGGAAGATCACAACACGCCACTCGAAGTGACTGTGTCCGCCATCGGCGATCTGATTCGCGAAGGCAAGATCCGGTACTGGGGCGTGTCAAACTTCCGCGGCTGGCGTATCGCCGAGGTGGTTAACGTCGCTCAGCGCCTGGGCGTCGACAAACCAGTGATCAGCCAGCCGCTGTACAACATCGTCAACCGCCAGGCCGAACTGGAGCAGATCACAGCGGCGAAGTTCTATGGCTTGGGCGTCGTGCCCTACAGCCCGCTGGCGCGTGGCGTGTTGAGTGGCAAGTACGCCCCCGACGTAACGCCGGACAGCAGCACCCGCGCCGGCCGTCAGGACAAGCGCATTTTGGAAACCGAATGGCGCAGCGAGTCGTTGCACATCGCTCAGAAACTTCAGGCGTATACCCAGGCCAAGGGCGTGGGTCTGGTGGAATTCGCTATCGCCTGGGTGCTGAACAATCAGGCCGTGACGTCTGCCATTGTCGGGCCGCGCACCGAGGACCAATGGGACAGCTACACCAAGGCGCTCAGCGTGAACATCACTGCCGAGGACGAGGCGTTCATCGACTCCCTTGTGACACCCGGACATGCATCCACGCCAGGTTTCAACGATGTGCAGCATTTCGTAACAGGCCGTTATACCTGATACCGATCGACTGAGAAGCCGGCCTCAAGTGCTGCAAACGAAGTCCGTAAGCGAGGCTGGACATCGCGGTCCCAATCCCGATTGATGGCAGTACCTGCACGCGCAATCCCTTGTAGAATGCCGCGCCGAGACTGCCTGCCAGACTTGTATCAAAGTTTGACAAGGCCACAATGGGTCTCTAGTGTTCCATTGGATCCAATAACTGTTCAGCTGAAGAAGATCAAGCATGCGCAGGACTGAGAAAGAGCAATTTCTGCGGGAAACCCTGGGTGATGAGCAGCCGCCTGCGCATCTGGCCCGTACCGTCATCGAAGAAAAGCTGCGCAGCGCCATCCTTGAAGGACGTCTCCCGGCAGGAATCGCCTTGCGCCAGCAAGAGCTGGCGACCCTTTTCGGTGTCAGTCGCATGCCCGTTCGCGAGGCGCTGCGGCAGCTGGAAGCTCAATCGTTGCTGCGTGTCGAAACCCACAAAGGTGCGGTCGTTGCCCCGTTGATCAACGAGGATGCAACGGATGCCTATGCGTTGCGCATCCTGCTGGAGTCCGAGGCCCTGCGACAGTCAATCCCGCTTCTGACCGCCGAAGACATCAGCATGGCGCGTGGGTACATCGAACAGCTCGAGGTCGAAACCGACTACAGCATCATGGGCACGCTCAACCGTCAGTTCCACATGGTGCTGTATTCCAAGGCCCACAATACCCGCCTGCTCAAATTGGTCGAGGACGGCTTGAACGAGGAAGAGCGTTTCCTGCGATTCAATCTCAAGCAAATGAACCTGGGCAAGGTGTCCCAGCACGACCACCTTGAGTTGCTTGAGATGGCCGCCGCCGGTGATGTCAACGCTACGGTCGAGGCGCTGACTCACCACTTGAACCGTGGTGTTGAAGCTATTAATGCCTATTTGAGTGCCCGCAAGGCCGAAGAGGCAAAACCTGCAGCGGCCCCACGAAAGCGCGCCGTCACCCAGTGACATTCACTGCTGTTTTTTAATCTCGACCTTGCGCGCCACTGCCTGATTGGCCGAAAAGCACAAGGGATCAACGGACGCCGTTCATGACGGCGTATGCGCCGAAGGACCCGGCTCCACGGTTATGACGCCTTTTCAAGGCTCGGGGAAGCTGAGTGCACGCCGAAAAGAACAAATGGCTGATGGTGGTCAATTCCGGACAACCCGTCAGAACACGTCTGATTTGCTTCCCTCATGTCGGAGGCGATCCGGAGCACTTTCGTGACTGGTCCGAAGGCCTTGCCGATCACATCGAGCTGGTAACGCTGCGCCTGCCCGGCCACGGCAGCCGGCTCAAGGAAACGCCCTACGATCAATGGGCACCCTTGCTGCAAGACACCTTCCTCGCGTTGCAGCCCTACCTGAGCGAACCCCATGCGTTTTATGGCCACAGCTTCGGCGGCCGGGTCGCTTATGAAATGGCCAGACTGGCGCAGAATCACTACCCGAGTCTGACACGTCATTTGTTCGTTTCCGGCTGCCGTAGCCCTGACAGCCGACAACCCTGGCCGTATTTGCACACGCTGCCGCAAGACGATTTCATTCAGGCGCTAATCAGGTTGGGCGTGGTCCCGAACACTTTCGCGCAGGATAAAAAACGCCTGAAGCTGCTGGAGCCTGTCGTGCGCAGCGATGTAAAGCTGTCGGAGATCTGGTCACACTGCGCGGACGAGGGCCTCGATATTCCGTTGACCGGTCTGTACGGCAGCGATGATCCGGTCGCTACGGCCGCAAGCATGATGAAATGGCGTGAGTTCACTCGGCGGGAATTTGAGCTGATCGAAGTGCGCGGCACTCATGACTTTCTCAGCTCGCAACGCGACCGTCTGCTGCACATCATCAATACGCACCTCGGTTTGCTGGGCGGCTGAGCCGCCCTCTCCCACTGCATCGACTCTTTAAGCCCCCCTTCTAACCTCTCCTACGACTAAAAGCCGCCGCGCCACGCTTGGGCCGAGCGCCGCTAATGCACCTATCGTGAAACTTGGCCGTCGTTACGCGGTGTACCGCCGTGTTCAGGCAAACTCGAACAACGAATCGGTCTGCAGCCGGTTCAGGACAGGCAGTTCTCATGGAGCGGTAAAAGGAGCATTGCCCTGGGCGGAGACATTGAAGTTAAACCCTAAATGTCGCCCAAACCAAAAAATCTCAAAAAGTGTATTAGCCCAATAAAGCGCAACGCTGAACGAGGTATTCGTTCATTAATTTCAATTCTGGCTCTAATAAGCCGGAAGGGTTGCGCTCGCCCCAATAAAACTTTATTCAAAAGTTTTATTGCCTTCACTCATGTCGGATTTTTATGCGCTATTAATTATATTAAAAAGTATTTGCGAAACCATTTGAAACTGTTCTAACGTTTTCTGGCCGCCAACGCTTATCGGCCATTCGCCCATAACCGCTGGTCAGCGAGGGCATAGACCACGTGAGCATGCCTTATTAAATCCTGCACGGTTGTTGACCATTAACGAAGTAACGTTCGCAGTCTCTTATTGCCCGATAGTTACGGGAGTCCGTTTCAGTCGCTCTTATACGGGCACTTAAGACGACCGCTAATTGCGGCAATTAAAAGAGTTTGTGACGTACTCAATCTCATCAAGGACGTAAAAATGGATCTGTTAAAACAGCAACTTATCGCAAAGAAATCAGTGCTCAGCGCGCACCCTGTTTTTTCCGAAATTGATTCACTGCACGCTCTGCAGCGGTTCATGGAGGTGCATGTGTTCGCGGTCTGGGACTTCATGTCACTGACCAAACGGCTGCAGCAGGAACTGACCTGCACCCGACTCCCCTGGTTGCCGCCGCGAGACCCGAAGGCAGCGCGGCTCATCAACGAAATCGTGTTGGGTGAGGAGTCAGATGACAGGCCGGGCCGCCACGATCATTACAGCCACTTCGAGCTCTATCTGGACGCCATGCGCGAGATCGGCGCCAGCACGGCGCGCATCGAGCAGTTCGTCGGACTGTTGCGCGAAGGCGTTCACTACAAAACGGCGCTGAACAGCGTCGGCGCAGGCCGAGCGGCCACTCACTTCGTCCGCGATACCCTCGACATTGCCTTGAACGCGCCGGCGCATTGCGTCGCCGCCGCGTTCCTGCACGGCCGCGAGAGCGTTATCCCACAGATGTTCCAGCGGATTCTCGACGACTGGGGCATCACCGCCGATAAGGCACCGACCTTTCGCTACTACCTGGAACGCCACATTGAAGTGGACTCCGAAGACCACGGTCCGGCGGCCGAAGACCTGCTGGCCAGGCTGGTCGCGGGCAATGAACGGCATCAGCGCGAGGTGTATGTCGCCGCCATCGCCGCAGTCGAGAGCCGCATTGCGCTATGGGATGCCCTGCGCCTGACCATGCGCGAACCAGTGCGGGAAGTCAGCGCTTGAGCCTGGCACACGTTCGCAACCGACCAGCCCTCCACACAAGGACGCCATCATGAAAGCCGAAGACTACCTGTCATTCGTCGATGCCTGGGAAGGCCGCGCGACGATTCGGACACGCCCGCGCCGCATCGTCGAAAACGACGAAAAACTGATCTACCCGCTCAGCCGTCAGCCACTGGTGCTGAGCGAGACGTTCACTCGCGAATGCGCCCATCTGCGCGATCTGGCGCTGGTGCAGAGCCTGTACAAGTTCATCAACGACGTGGTGATTTTCGAGACCGAAATCGTCGACAAGACCGCCCGAAGCATCGCCAAAGACAACTTCGCGATCCGCTTTCCTTTCGCCTGCAGGTACGACGCCATGACCGTGGTCGTCGATGAGGATTACCACGCGCTGGTGGCAATGGACTTCATGCAACAAACCATCGCGTTGACCGGCATCCAGCCGATCCCCTTGCCGGCGGAAATTGAACTCAGCCGGGCCATCCCCGCTGCTCTGGCATTGGCGCCTCACCACCTGCGCAGCGCGGTCGAGCTCATCTGCGTGGCGATTGCCGAGAACACCGTGACCAACGACGTGGCCGCGTTCGCCAAAGACGACTCGGTGAAGCAGTCCGTCAAAGGCCTTATGGCGGACCATCTGCTCGATGAAGGGCGGCATTCCGGCTTCTGGTCGCGTCTGGTCAGGATCTACTGGCATGCAGCTCCAGAAAAGGACAAGCAGCTTATTGCGCAGGTCCTCCCGGTATTCATTGCTCAGTATTTGACCAATGACATCCAGAAGTCTTTTGATTTCGTTCTGATCAACAGCCTGCCGGTCGCAGAACCGATCAAACAAGCGCTGAGGGACGAGACGCAGGCGATGTGCTTCCCGATCAATCGCCACCATCCGCTGGTGGGCAACATCATGCGTTTCTTCACCGCCAGCTCGATGCTTGAATCCCCCTGCGTGCAGCACGCCCTTGCCGACTATCTCCCTGTCGGAGCCTTGCAATGAAGCGCTTGGAGATTGTGCTCATCGGTCACAGCCAGGCGATGAGTGAATTGAGTGCAGAGCTTGACGCCCACGGCCATCTGATTCACCACCTACGCGATCAGGCCACGCTGGAGCTGAGCGAGGTGAAGGACGCGTCAGTCTTCATTGAAGACGGAACACTCGACGTGCCACATGCCGGATTGGACGCATTTGAGGCAGCCGTGCATCTTGGGCTCCGGGTAAGCCTGACACCGGTGGGTGAGCGGGCACTGCCTGAGCTGGAATTAGTATGCTGGCTCGGGACGGCTACAGCGCAGCGCCTGATTGCGCGCCATGCCGTGGTCGCCACGTCTTCCGGCAACGGATGCGTGTTGCGGGACGCGGCGGTCGCGACGCTGGTCGACAACGTAGCGATGCTGGTCAGCCGGTTCTCGCGTGATACCGAGTATTTCGCCCGCGCCGAGCACGTTGACCCGCCCCACAGTGAACGTCAGGAAAGCCTGCTGCGGCTGGACCGACTGGCCTTCGAGCATTGCTTCAACTTCACCGACGAGCCAGAACTGCTGAGCATCGCAGAGCAGCCATTGGTAGTACGCCTTGATCGGAGCTTCAGCGAATTCGCCAAGCGCACTGCGCTGAATATCGACGGCGAGCGCATCAGCTATGACCAACTGCGCGCACACAGCGTCGCGATCCAGAAGCAGATACCGGCCATGCTGCAGCACGCAACAGCTGAACCGCTGGTGATCGGCATTTGTATGCCAAAATCTGCGGCGCTGTTCGCCGGGATCCTTGGCATTTTGGGCAACGGAGCGGTGTACCTGCCGTTGGACCCTAGCCAGCCTCTACAGCGTCAACAGTACATCCTCGAAAACGCCAATGCCGTGTTGCTGCTGCACGATGGGAGTCATCCGTTGGCGGGTGTTGTAGTGCCCGGTCTGGACATCAGTCATATCGAGATTGTGCCTACGCCGCAGTCGCTGATGCGACAGTGCCCTGAGGTCAACGCGCCCTGCATGGCGCTGTACACCTCAGGTACGACCGGACACCCGAAAGGCGTGATGCTGAGTCAGCGTAACCTAAGCCATTTCACGGCCTGGTATGCACGCTATGTCGAGCTGTCCGAGCACAGCCGGGTGCTGCAGTTCTCGACGCTGAGTTTTGATTCGTCGGTGATCGACATATTCCCCACCCTCCTCAGCGGCGCGGAGCTGATCGTGGCGAACGATGATCAGCGTCGTGATCCGCTGCAACTGTTCGAGCTGCTGGATCAGAATCTCAGCCACGCGTTTCTGCCGCCTGCTCTGTTGAGCATCCTGCCGATCGACCGACCACTGAAGCTCAAGCATTTGAGCACGGGCGGTGATGTCTGCGAGCCCCTTGTGATCGAACGCCTGGCAGCGCAATGTCACTTCCATAACCTGTACGGCCCGACTGAGGCCACGGTGTTGATCACCGCCGGCCGGTTTCAACCTGGCAGCAGCAACCGCAACCTGGGTCGCCCGATCGCCAACAGCCAAGTGTTGATCCTCGACGAGGATATGCAGCCCGTCGCGGACCAGACACCCGGCGAGCTCTACATCGTCGGTCCAGGCGTGTGCCTGGGTTACATCAACAACCCTGCGCTCAACGATGAGCGCTATGTGCATGTCGCGCTGGGTGACGGCCAAAGCGTGCGCGCCTATCGCACCGGGGACATCGGCAGATGGACGGATGATGGTATCGAATTGTCCGGTCGACGTGATAACCAGGTGAAGATCCGGGGATTCAGGGTCGAGCCTGAGGAGATCGAACATTGTCTGCGCGACAGCCAGCTGTACCGGCAAGTCGCGGTGGTGATTGATGATCAGCGACGCATCCTGGCTTTTCTCGCGCAACCGCACGGCGTAGAACCTGACACCGCTCGGCGTTTGCTCAAGGAACATGTCGCCGCTTTGTTGCCCGACTACATGCGGCCGACCGCCTACACAGAGCTGGCGAGCATGCCGTTTGCCAGCAATGGCAAGGTCGATCGCAAGGCGCTGTTGCAGCTGCCAGTGAACATGCTGGAGCAAGCCCCACGTCGTTTGCCCGCTACTAAAAACGAGAGGCTCCTCCTCACGCTGTGGGCAGACCTTCTAGAGCTCCCCCCCGGCGAGATATCAACCGACGAGAGCTTCTTCAACCTGGGTGGCCACTCGATTCTGCTGTCGCAGATGCTGCTGGGGATTCGCGGAGGGTTCGGCCGCAGCATTCCGATCAACCGTTTCATCGAGGCACCCACGCTGACCAATCTGGCGTCACTGCTCGACAGCGACGGCACCACCTCCTGGACTGTCAGCCCGCAAACACTTCTGGATGCATCGGCGCCCTTCGAGCTGCCGGTACTGCCTGTAGAGCGCATGGGGGACGTCCATAAAGTCATCGTCACGGGCGCCAATGGTTTTCTCGGTGTTCACATCGTCGAAGCGCTGTTGGCGTGGGGCGCAACCGAGGTCGCCTGCCTTGTACGTGAAAGCGCAGGGATGACGGCGCAGGATCGCTTTATTCAGGCACTGCGCGAAAACCGTCTTGAGCATCTGGATCTGGCGCGAGTACGGATTTATGCCGCCGACGTCACGCAACCACAGCTGGGGTTGAGCAACGAGGTGTATGAGCGGCTTGATCGCGAGTTTGGCGCGCTGGTGCATAACGCCGCCAACGTCAACCACGTCCAGGATTACGAGACCCTGGCCAAGGATAACGTCGAGCCGATCTTCGAATGCCTGAAGCTGTGCGAAGGGCGCAGCAAGAAGGTGTTCAACTTCGTGTCGACGCTTTCAGCCTCGAGCGCCGTCGGGGCGGACGGTAGCGTCCTCGAAGCGCCTGCTGCCGAGACACCGCCCATCTACATCAAGAACGGCTACAACCTCTCCAAGTGGGTCGCCGAGCGCATCCTGGAGCGAGCCCGTGACCGAGGCGCGTGGGTGAACATCTACCGGCCCGGTAACATCGCATTCAACAGCACGACCGGTGTCTGCCAGCCGCACAAGAATCGCCTGATGCTAATGCTCAAGGGTTCGATGCAACTGGGCCAGGTCCCGGATTTCTCCATGAGCTTCGACTTGATGCCTGTCGATTTTCTCGCCCGATTCATTGGCTTTCACGCCAGCCGTTATCAGCCAGCCCACGCAGTGTTCAACCTCCATAACCCGGAGCCGTTGAGCTGGGGCAATTACGTGAGCGCGTTCCGTGAAGCGGGCAGCGATTTCGAAATGGTCAGCGTCAGTGAGTGGCAAACCCAGTTGAAACGGGTGGACAGCAAGAACGCTTTATTCGGCGTGCTCGGCTTTTACCTCGACGGGTTAGAGGAAGACATCGGAGACATATCGATGATCGCGTATCAGAACGCCCATGCGGGTGTTCAACGAATGGGCGAGTGCTACCCCCCGAAAACCCCGGCGCTGTTGCGCAAGGGCTGCGAGTACCTGAAAGAGATTGCTTTCATCTGATACACCCCAACGCAACATCCCCTTAAGTTATGGAGAACAACATGAACGCTATTCAGCCGCTCAACACCCTCGGCTCCCTTTCGCCCGATACGCTGATCACCAATCCCGATGGAGCACCGGTGGTGTCTTCAATATCGATAAACGCCCCAGCGGGTGAGGTCTGGAAGGTCGTAGGCGATTTCGGTGGTTTCACGCAATTCATTCCGGCGCTTGCGAGTATCGAAGTAATCGGTAACGGTCCTGGCTCAGTCCGTTACAAGAAATTCAAGGAGGGTGGTCTTGCGGTTGTCGAGCAACTCAATTCTCGCGACGACAACGCGATGGCTATGACGTGGACAACTATTTACAACAATCTTGGCGTCAGCAAGCTCTGGGCCTCAATGACGGTTGTGCCCAAGGATAGTGCCAGCTGCATTGCGACCTGGACCATCATTGCTGAACCTACAGATGACAACCCGATGAGCGCTGAGGGCTTCAGAGAGTTTTTGCAGGGCTTTGCTGATGGTGCAATGAATAACGTGCCATTGCTGTTTGAGCGATAGGGGCGTTGACGGCGACGCGCCCGCTGAGCTTGTTCATCGGCAGGCTTTAAACGACAAAACCCCAGTCTGCGTATGCAGACTGGGGTTTCGGAATTCAATCTTGACGATGACCTACTCTCACATGGGGAAACCCCACACTACCATCGGCGATGCACCGTTTCACTGCTGAGTTCGGGATGGGATCAGGTGGTTCCAGCACTCTATGGTCGTCAAGAAATTCTGTGGCCGATCCGTTACTGACGCAACGCTCCAGCGAAAATGTATGACCTTCACTTAAAACAAAACCCCATCTGCTTTCGCAGATGGGGTTTCGGAATTTAATCTTGACGATGACCTACTCTCACATGGGGAAACCCCACACTACCATCGG
>NZ_JBXAWH010000018.1:0-94762 GCF_057291635.1 Pseudomonas sp. 1L-C-7-B-C1
TCGTTCGAGTAAGAAGTACGCATGCCCATAACACCTCCGATTTGGGCGCCATCTTAGCGCCCGATTGAGATGTCCAAAATCATTAGGCCAGTTCAAGCTCACTCCCACAGGTCTTGCGCCAACCGGAAATCCCGAGCCGAATCACCCTCCCGTGGGAGTCGAGCTTGGTCTCGAAGACTTACTTTCAGCCCCAGAGAAAGTGGCTGAATGCCCCGGCCTCTTCGTGAGCAAGCTCACTCCCACAGGTCCTGCAACAACCGGCGATTTTGGTCAGCCCACCGTCATGTGGGAGCGAGCTTGCTCGCGAAGGCTTACTTTCAGTCCCCGAGACAGTGGCTGAATGCCCCGGCCTCTTCGTGAGCAAGTTCACTCCCACAGGTCTTGCGCCAACCGGGAATCCCGAGCTGAATCACCCTCCCGTGGGAGTCGAGCTTGCTCGCGAAGACTTACTTTCAGCCCCCGAGAAAGTGGCTGAATGTCCCGGCCTCTTCGTGAGCAAGCTCACTCCCACAGGTCCTGCAATGACCGGCGATTTTGAGTCAGCCCACCGTCATGTGGGAGCGAGCTTGCTCGCGAAGACTTACTTTCAGCCCCCGAGAAAGTGGCTGAATGTCCCGGCCTCTTCGTGAGCAAGCTCACTCCCACAGTTTTTAGGCGTCTACCGAGAAACCGTAGAGCACAGAATACGGGTGGGAGGGACCGGGGTGGCGCTCCAGCTTGCTCGCGAAGGCGTCCGGTCATGCGCCACACACCTTCAACGCGGTGTGATGTCCCGCTCCACCGGCCCGGCGTCCGGGTCAAACCCCACCGGGAACTTGCCTTTCAGGCGCCAGGCAAAGGCGATGATTTCGGCGATGGTCAGGTACAGCTCCTGGGGAATGCTGTCGCCCAGTTCCAGGCGGGCGAGCATTTTCACCAGTTCGGCGTTTTCATAGATCGGGACTTTGTACTCTCGGGCGATCGCCAGTATTGCTTCCGCCAGGGCGTCGTCGCCCTTGGCGGTCAGCGTCGGGGCCTGGTGGCCGTCGTAGCTCAGGGCAATGGCCTGACGCGGGTTCTGCTCGGGTGTGCTCATCAGGCGTTCTCGTCAATCCAGCGTTGTTCGAGCACGGTACGTGGGCCCTGGGGCGGCACGCCTCGGTTGCATTCCAGCGCCTTGACGTTCAGACCGCACGCCACCAACCGCGCACGCAGATTATCCAGCTCGCCGGAAATCAACTCAGCGCTGCCTTCGCGTTCCGCCCACAACTGGCTGGCGATGCTGCCGGCCATCAGTTGCGCCTGCACGTGCAGCGGGCCGAGGGGCTCCAGATCGAATGCCAGCTCCACCCGCCAGAGCTTTTCTCGCTCCTTGGTCTCCTGCACTGGCGTGTCGGAATGCTCGTCCCGCTCGGGCGTCTCTTCGCGCTGAACCTTGACCTGCAACGGCACGATGTCGTGGGCGTTGCGCATCGGGATCTCCAGCTGCCATGTGGTGACCTGGGTGCCATCAGCATGGGTACGCGTCTGCTCCAGCCCGCCCAGCTGATGGCTCTGCAGGCGTGAAATCGCCCCCGCCGCGAGCTTCAGCAGCATCTCCAGATCGTCCTTGCTGCCTGGGTGCCCGAGGGTGCGCGGTGGCAATGGAAAGTTGATCGGATCGCTCGGCGGCGCCACCAGCCCCAACGTGCCGAAGGCGCTGCGCAACACGCTGGGCATGGCCCGCGCCAAGGTATTGCCGGCCGCCGCAGCGTCATAACTGACGTTGCCCGGCAGGCCCGGCATGATCTGTGTGACAAGCCGCAGCAGGTTGGCTTTCATGTCCGGCACCAGCGTCGGGTTTTGCCCGACGAGCAAGCGCGATTCCATGAACAGCCCGCTGGCATTCAGCGCCTGGGCCACGCCCTTGGCGGTGGTCATCTGCGGGACATCCGGCAGATCGGCCAGCAGTTGCTCGATGGTGGCCCGCAGCGACGGCGAAAGATTGTCGCCATCGGCAGCCGGCGGCGGCATGTTTTGCAGTGCGGCGATCAGGCCCTGCAGCGAGCCCTGACGGCTTTGCTGGGTCGATAACTGCTGGGCCAGGGCCAGTTCATCAAGGCGATTGGGCAAGGCGACGAAATTCAGCGCCTGACTGTTCTGCACTTGGGCGCTGAGCAGACTGCCGACCCGCAGCGGCTGCGGGCTGTCGACGGTCAGGCTAGTTCCGGCGAGGGCCGTGTTGAGCAGGATGACGATGGAACGGTAACTGGTTGGCAGCGCGCTGGCGGAGGACTGGCCGCTTAATTGCGCGACATTCTGCGCCGCCACTTGAGTGGTCAGTACCTTGCCCTGTAGCAGCGTGCCCGCGGGCAATTGCCGCGTGTCGATGCTGGTCAGGCTGTTGGTAGCGGCTTTCTGCAGGTCCTGCACGCTGATGGTCAAGGTATCCGCCGAACCCTGGGCGACATTGACGTTGGTGCCGGGGGTCAGCGGCAGCGAACTGCTGACGGGGAGGGTGGTTTGCCGGCCGTTGTCCATGGTCAGTTTGAGCAGCAGCTGAAAGTCCTGCCCCAGTTGCTTGAGGCTCACCACTTCAGCGCTGGCCACCTGACCCGAGGTCAACAGCCCTTCACGCGGCTCCATCAGCTTGAGCACTTCGCCCGCCGGCACGCCTGCACGGAGCAAGGCCGTGGCCGCTGCTACTGGAGAAAGATTGGGTATATCGCCTGTCATCAGATCCCGACTCGGTAAATTTGCGCTCTGGGTGGCGGGTCCGGGTATGTATAATCCGGCACCGACTGCGTCGGCGGTCCACCGTTAAGCTGCATCAGTATAACGGCCGTCATGATCCCGACTTGAACCGCCGTGCCGCTGCTACTGAAAAGAAGGTCCCCATGCCGATCCCCGTTCTTGAAGCCGTGGCGCTGACTTGCGAGCGTGACTGGCGCCTGCTGTTCGAGCACCTCGAATTGCGGCTGAGCGCAGGCGACATGGTGCAGATCAGCGGCCCCAACGGCAGCGGCAAAACCAGCTTGCTGCGCCTGTTGTGCGGGCTGATGCAGCCCACCGCCGGCAGTGTGCTTCTGAATGGCAAGCCCCTCGCCAGTCAGCGCAGCGAGTTGACCCGTCACCTGCTGTGGATCGGCCACACCGCCGGCATCAAAGATTTACTCACCCCTCTGGAAAACCTCGCCTGGCTCTGCGCGCTGCACACGCCCGTGGAAACCGCCGACATCTGGCGCGCCCTCGAAGCGGTCGGCCTGCGCGGCTTTGAAGACGTGCCGTGCCACACCTTGTCGGCGGGCCAGCGCCGTCGCGTGGCGCTGGCCCGCCTGTATTTGCCGGGCCCTCGCTTGTGGATGCTCGACGAGCCCTTCACGGCGCTGGACAAACAGGGCGTCGCGCAACTCGAAGCGCACCTGGCGGCGCACTGTGAAAACGGCGGCGCCGTAATGCTGACCACCCACCACACCCTGAGCCGCACACCGTCAGGCTATCGCGATCTGGACCTGGGGCAGTGGGCGGCATGAGTCACGTGTTTACCCTGTTGATCGCCCGCGAAGCGCGCCTGCTGTTTCGGCGCCCGGCCGAGCTGCTGAACCCGCTGGTGTTCTTCGCCATCGTCATCGCCCTGTTTCCCCTGGCCGTCGGCCCTGACACGCAGCTGCTGCAACGCCTGTCGCCGGGGTTGGTGTGGGTGGCGGCGCTGTTGTCCGTGCTGCTGTCGCTGGACGGTCTGTTCCGCAGCGATTTCGAAGACGGCTCCCTCGAACAATGGGTGCTGTCGTCGCAACCGCTGGCGCTGCTGGTGCTGGCGAAAGTGCTGGCGCACTGGGCGTTTTCCGGGCTGGCACTGGTCTTGCTGTCTCCGCTGCTGGCGCTGATGCTGGGCCTGCCCACCGCCTGTCTGCCGGTGCTGCTGCTGTCGCTGCTGCTGGGCACGCCGGTGCTGAGCCTGCTTGGCGCGGTGGGCGCGGCGTTGACCGTCGGGCTCAAGCGCGGCGGTCTGCTGCTGGCGTTGTTGATCCTGCCGCTGTACATCCCGGTGCTGATTCTGGGCAGCGGCGCGTTGCAGGCTGCACTTGAGGGCATGCCCGCGACCGGTTATCTGCTTTGGCTTGGCAGCCTGACCGCACTGGCGGTAACCCTGACGCCTTTTGCAATTGCCGCTGGTTTGAAGATCAGCGTTGGCGAATAATCGCACCCTGACCGAGCGGACAGTTTTTCCGCCGGCAGGTCCTAGACGCTTCAGTCATAAGAAGTGCCTTGCCCTGATAGCGCCTCTGGCGGAGACGCACTGTGATAACGAGCACCGTGATGAAAAGCACCGTGATGAAAAGGCAGCGTGATGAACACAAGCGCCAAGGCTAAAGGCGGCATGAGTTGGGCCTGGTTCCACAAACTCGGTTCGCCCAAATGGTTTTACGGCATCAGCGGCCGTCTGCTGCCGTGGCTGAGCATTGCTGCGGCGCTGTTGATCGGCATCGGCGTGGTCTGGGGCCTGGCGTTCGCGCCGCCCGACTACCAGCAAGGCAACAGCTTTCGCATCATTTATATCCACGTGCCGGCGGCGATGCTGGCGCAGTCCTGCTACGTGATGATGGCCGTGTGCGGCGTGGTCGGGCTGGTCTGGAAAATGAAGATGGCCGACGTCGCCCTGCAATGTGCGGCGCCCGTCGGTGCGTGGATGACCGCCCTGGCGCTGGTCACCGGCGCGATCTGGGGCAAGCCGACGTGGGGCTCGTGGTGGGTCTGGGACGCGCGCCTGACGTCGATGCTGATTTTGCTGTTTCTGTACTTCGGCCTGATCGCGCTGGGCAACGCCATTACCAACCGCGACAGCGCCGCCAAGGCCTGCGCCGTGCTGGCCATCGTCGGCGTGATCAACATCCCGATCATCAAATATTCTGTGGAATGGTGGAGCACCCTGCACCAGGGCGCGACCTTCAGCCTGACGGAAAAGCCGGCCATGCCTGCCGAAATGTGGCTGCCGCTGCTGTTCACCGTTCTGGGGTTTTACTGCTTCTTCGGTGCGGTGCTGCTGATGCGCATGCGCCTGGAAGTGCTCAAGCGCGAGGCCCGCGCCGGGTGGGTCAAGGATGAGTTGATGAAGCACTCAGGCCGCCCAGCGTCACCTCGCCATGGAGCCGAACGATGAGCTTCGAGTCTTTCAGCGATTTTCTCGCCATGGGCAAGCACGGTCTGTATGTCTGGTCGGCTTATGGCATCTGCTTCACCGTGCTGGCGATCAACGTGCTGGCACCGGTTGTCGCGCGTCGGCGTCACCTGCAACAAGAGGCGCGTCGTCTGCGCCGGGAGAGCATTACGTGAATCCGCTGCGAAAAAAGCGCCTGTTGATCATTGTGGCGATCCTCGCCGGGGTCGGCATCGCGGTCAGCCTTGCACTCAGCGCGCTGAAGGAAAACATCAATCTGTTCTACACCCCGACCCAGATCGCCGGCGGCGAAGCGCCCCATGATACGCGAATTCGCGCCGGTGGCATGGTGGTTCAGGGCTCGCTGCAGCGCTCGCCGGATTCCCTGGACGTCACCTTTGCCGTCACCGATTTCAACAAGTCGGTGCCCATCACCTATCGCGGCATCCTGCCTGACCTGTTCCGCGAAGGGCAGGGCATCGTTGCGCTCGGCAAGCTCAATGCCGACGGCGTGGTCGTCGCTGATGAAGTACTGGCCAAACACGATGAGAAATACATGCCGCCGGAAGTCGCCAAAGCGCTGAAAGACAGCGGCCAGCTCGCGCCCGCCACGACGCCCGCCGCTCTCCCGGACAAACAGGGGTAAACGATGATTCCCGAACTCGGCCATCTGGCCATGATTTTGGCCCTGTGTTTCGCCATCGTGCAGGCCAGCGTGCCGCTGCTGGGCGCCTGGCGCGGCGACCGTCTGTGGATGAGCCTCGCCCAGCCTGCCGCCTGGGGGCAGTTTGCATTCCTGGTGTTTGCCTTCGGCTGCCTGACCCATTCGTTCATGGTCGACGATTTTTCCGTGGCCTACGTGGCTGAAAACTCCAACAGCGCGTTGCCGTGGTACTACAAATTCAGCGCTGTCTGGGGCGCACACGAAGGGTCGTTGCTGCTCTGGGCGCTCATCCTCGGCGGCTGGACCTTCGCCGTGTCGATCTTTTCCCGGCAATTGCCCCAGGTCATGCTCGCCCGGGTGCTGGCGGTGATGGGCATGATCAGCGTCGGCTTTCTGCTGTTCCTGATCCTCACGTCCAACCCCTTCAGCCGCATCCTGCCGCAGATTCCCCAGGACGGCCGCGACCTTAATCCGTTGCTCCAGGACATCGGCCTGATCGTCCACCCGCCGATGCTGTACATGGGGTATGTCGGGTTCTCGGTGGCGTTCGCCTTCGCCATCGCCGCCTTGCTTGGCGGTCGGCTTGATGCGGCATGGGCGCGCTGGTCGCGTCCTTGGACCATCGTTGCCTGGGCCTTCCTTGGCATCGGCATCACCCTGGGTTCGTGGTGGGCCTATTACGAACTCGGCTGGGGTGGCTGGTGGTTCTGGGACCCGGTAGAAAACGCCTCGTTCATGCCATGGCTGGTGGGCACGGCGCTGATTCACTCCCTGGCGGTTACCGAGAAGCGCGGCGTGTTCAAAAGCTGGACTGTGCTTTTGGCCATCGCGGCCTTTTCGTTGAGCCTGCTCGGTACCTTCCTCGTGCGCTCCGGCGTACTGACGTCGGTGCACGCCTTCGCGTCTGATCCGGCCCGTGGTGTGTTCATTCTGATCTTCCTGCTAATGGTGGTCGGTGGCTCACTGACGCTATTTGCCATCCGCGCGCCGGTGGTGAAAAGCCATGTCGGTTTTGGCCTGTGGTCCCGGGAAACCCTGCTGCTGGGCAATAACCTCGTGCTCGTTGTGGCCGCGTCGATGATCCTGCTCGGCACGCTGTACCCATTGGTGCTGGATGCGTTGAGCGGGGCGAAGATGTCGGTCGGCCCGCCGTATTTCAATGCGTTGTTCGTGCCGCTGATGGGTTTGCTCATGGCGGTCATGGCGGTGGGTGTCCTGGTGCGCTGGAAGGACACGCCGGTCAAGTGGCTGTTGAGCATGCTCGCGCCGGTGTTGGTCGGCAGCGCGGTGTTGGCGGTCATCGCCGGTTTCGCCATGGCCGACTTCCATTGGGCGGTGCTTGCCACCTGTTTGCTGGCGGCCTGGGTATTGCTGGCCGGCGTGCGCGACCTGTTCGACAAGACACGCCACAAAGGCCTGCTCAAGGGCGCGCGCTCGCTGACCCGCAGTTATTGGGGTATGCAGGTGGCGCACCTCGGCATTGCGGTGCTGGCGCTGGGCGTGGTGTTGTCGAGCCAGAACAGCGCTGAGCGCGACCTGCGCATGGCCCCCGGCGAATCGGTAGAACTGGGTGGCTATATGTTTGTGTTCGAGGGGGCCCAGCATTACCAGGGCCCGAACTTCACCTCCGATCGCGGCACCCTTCGCGTGCTGGAAGACGGCAAGGAAATCACCGTGCTGCACCCGGAAAAACGCCTGTACACGGTGCAGCGTTCGATGATGACCGAGGCCGGCATCGACGCCGGTTTCACCCGCGATCTGTACGTGGCGTTGGGCGAACCGCTGGAAAACGGCGCGTGGGCGGTGCGTGTCCACGTCAAGCCGTTCGTGCGCTGGATCTGGTTCGGCGGGCTCATCACCGCGCTGGGCGGTCTGCTGGCAGCGCTGGACAAGCGTTATCGCGTCAAGGTCCGCACGAAGGTGCGTGACGCATTGGGCCTGACGGGAGCGGCGGTATGAAGCGCTGGATGTTGCTCGGTCCGCTGGTGCTGTTCCTTGGCATGGCGGGGTTGCTGTATCGAGGCTTGTATCTGGATCCGTCGGAATTGCCGTCGGCGCTGATCGGCAAGCCGTTCCCTGAATTCAGCTTGCCTGCGGTGCAGGATGGCAAGCCCCTGACTCGCGCCGACTTGCTTGGCAAACCGGCGCTGGTCAACGTCTGGGGCACCTGGTGCGTGGCCTGCCGCGTCGAGCACCCGGTGCTGACCAAGCTGGCGCAACAGGGCGTGGTGATCTACGGCGTCAATTACAAGGATGTGAACGCCGAAGCGCAGAAGTGGCTCAAGGACTTTCACGACCCGTATCAGCTGAACATCAATGATGAGGCCGGCAGCCTGGGTCTGAATCTGGGTGTGTATGGCGCGCCGGAGACCTTTCTGATCGATGGGAAGGGCGTCATTCGTTACAAGCATGTGGGCGTGATCGATGAGACCGTGTGGCGCGAGAAGCTGGCGGGGCAGTATCAGGCGCTGGTGGATGAGGGCTCAGAATGATCAGCCGGCATGATGTGGCGGCTGTTCGGGCCTCTTCGCGAGCAAGCTCGCTCCTACAGGGGGCTCGGCGGCTGGCGGCTGCTGCGGTACTGGCGTTGGGTTTTGCAGGTGTGGCCCAGGCAGCGATTGATGCCTACACCTTCAAGGACGACGCCGAGCGGGCTCGCTACACCGAACTGACTCGCGAGCTGCGCTGCCCGAAGTGCCAGAATCAGGACATCGCCGATTCCAACGCGCCCATCGCGGCCGACCTGCGCAAAGAAATCTACCGCATGCTTGGCGAAGGCCAAAGCAATCAACAGATTATCGATTTCATGGTCGATCGCTACGGCGAGTTCGTACGTTACAAGCCCGAGCTCAATGCCCACACCTGGCTGCTCTGGTTCGGTCCAGCCGGGCTGCTGCTGGTCGGCGCGGTGTTGATTGGTGTGATTGTCGTGCGCCGTCGCCGCTCAGACCGCGAAGACGCCGACGTGCTTTCCGACGAGGAGCGTCAGCGCCTCGCCCACTTGCTGGATAAAAACCGCGAATGATCGATTTCTGGATGGCCGCCGGCCTGTTGTTGCTGGTGGCCCTGAGTTTCCTGCTGATCCCGGTGTTGCGCGGCCGTCGCGCGCAGACTGAAGAAGATCGCACCGCCCTCAACGTCGCCTTGTATCAGGAACGCATCACCGAGCTGCAGACGCAGCAGGTGGAGGGCGTGCTCTCGGCGGCGCAACTGGACGGCGGCCGTGCCGAGGCTGCCCGTGAATTGCTCGCCGACACCGAAGGCGTGGGTCCCGAGCGGGTGTCCCGCCTGGGCAAGCCGCTGCCGTTGCTCGCCGCGATTCTGGTCCCTGTATTGGCGTTGGGCCTGTATCTGCACTTCGGCGCGTCGGACAAGGTCGAGCTGACCCGGGAATTTTCCCAGCCACCGGGTTCGCTGGCGCAGATGACCGAGCGCCTGGAGCGCGCGGTCAAGGCACAGCCGGATTCCGCCGAGAGCGCTTATTTCCTCGCCAGGACTTACATGGCCCAGGATCGCCCGGCCGACGCAGCGCGGATGTTCGAGCGCGCGGCCAAGCTGGCCGGCCGTCAGCCCGAACTGCTGGGGCAATGGGCCCAGGCGCTGTATTTCGCCGGCAACAAGGCCTGGAGCCCGCAGATTCAGGGGATTGCCGAAGAGGCGCTGAAGCTGAATCCCAAAGAAGTCACCAGCCTGGGCCTGATGGGGATCAACGCCTTCGAAAGCCAGCAGTTTGATCAGGCGGTGAGCTACTGGACGCGGTTGCTGGCGGTATTGCCGCCGGACGATCCCTCCCGCGGAGCGCTGGAAGGCGGGATCAAACGCGCCCGTGACAAGCTCGTACGAAGCGGCGGCACGCTTGAAAACACCCCGCCGGTGGCGGTGCAGGGCGCGCATCTGAAGGTGCGTGTCACGCTGTCGGAGACATTGAAAGCCAAAGTGCAGCCAGGCGACACGGTGTTTGTGTTTGCCCGCGCGGTGTCAGGCCCGCCGGCGCCGCTGGCGGTCAAGCGCGTGACCGTGGCCGACTTGCCAGTGGAAGTCGAGCTGACTGACGCCGACGCGATGATGCCGCAGCTGAAACTGTCGAACTTCGCCGAAGTCCAACTCGTGGCTCGGGTGTCCCGTGCCGGTCAGCCCACAGCGGGCGAATGGGTCGGTCGTAGCCAGCCGTTGCCGAGCAACGTGACGGCGCTGCAGGCCCTGACCATCGACAGCCCCGATCAGTAATCCCGTTAACGCAGCGAGTAGAGAGTCCTTATGTATCGCGTCGCCCGTTTTGCCTTGTTGACTCTGGTGGTGGGATTGACCGCCGCCTGTGCGGTGCAGCATCCAGGGCCGCAGAGTTCCGAGCCGATCCCGACCATCCCCGGTCCGTCGCCGACGCCGCAGCCCGGCACCCCGCGCACGGCGCCAGAGACGCCGCCGTCCACGCCGATCCCGGCGCCGGGCCCGAAAACTTCTTCGCACTTCGCCCCGCCGCCGGGTGGCAACAGTCACTGGGATGCGCGCCTGGGTGTGCATGTGCTGGATAATGTGCCGAATACGTTTTATCGCCAGCGCACGTATTACCGCTGGAACAACGGCTGGACCTGGTCGACTTCGCCCAGCGGGCCTTGGCAGGAAACCGATGCCAGCGGTGTGCCGCCGGGGTTGAGCAAGCAGTTCGGGAATTGAATTAGGCGGGTGGCCTAGTACGCCAAGATCAAGATCAAGATCAAGATCAGGATCAAGGGCGTCTGCCTGGGGGCAGACCGTATCGCCTTCGGCGAGTTACTTGGAAAAGCACCCCAAGTAACCAAGGGTGCTTGCTCCTGGTTGGGCCCTTCGTTCCTCAGGGTTCCTTCACTCCGGTCCCGCTCCGTGGGCCCGCGCCGAACGGGCATCCATGCCCTGACGGCGCTCTCGCCGCATCCATGCGGCTCGGCCCACTGCGCGAGACCTCCGTTCAGCCTGCACCCAAGTCGCGTTCTGCGGTGTCCGGGCTTTTTGTGTATGAAGATCAAGATCAAAAGCAGATCAAAGGCTTCCTGGCTGAAGCCGTTCCTACGGGCGGGCGCGGTCTGTTAGTGGGACTGGCTTTAGCCGGGAAGCTTTTGATCTGATCGTTCCCACGCTCCGCGTGGTAACGCCGCCCTGGACGCTCCGCGTCCCGCAGACGACGGGCATCAAGGCAGATGAACACGGCGGCTTTTCAGGTCGCCGAGATGTCGCGTGGCAAACCCGGTTCATGTGGGAGTGAGCTTGCTCGCGAATGCGATCTGTCTGTGACTTATGTGTTGTCTGGCACACTGCATTCGCGAGCAAGCTCGCTCCCACACGTTCTGCATTCCCCTGTGAATCACCGGTCAAGCCAAACAAAAACGGCGACCTCTTCAGGTCGCCGTTTTCGCATCGTCCGTTGCTTACTTGCCCGGGTAGATCTGATCAAACACGCCGCCGTCATTGAAGTGAGTTTTCTGCACAGTGCGCCAGTCGCCGAAGGTTTTTTCCACTGACAGAAAGTCCACTTTCGGGAAGCGGTCGTTGTACTTGGCCAGCACCGCCGGGTCGCGGGGACGCAAGTAATTGGCCGCCGCAATTTCCTGTCCTTCCGGCGACCACAAGTACTTCAGGTACGCCTCGGCCACCGCGCGGGTGCCTTTCTTGTCGACTACTTTGTCCACCACGCTCACCGGCGGTTCTGCCTCGGCGGAGACACTCGGGTAGACCACTTCGAACTGATCGCGACCAAACTCACGGGCGATCATTTCCGCTTCGTTCTCAAAGGTCACCAGCACGTCGCCGATGTGGTTGGTCATGAACGTGGTGGTCGCGCCGCGGCCGCCGGTGTCGAGCACGGGCACGTGGCTGAACAGCTCGCCGACGAACTTCTTCGCGGCCGCTTCATCGCCGCCGTTCTTCAACGTGTAGCCCCAGGCCGAGAGGTAGGTGTAGCGGCCGTTGCCGGAGGTTTTCGGGTTGGGCACCACCACTTCAACGCCCTCCTTGACCAAGTCCGGCCAGTCTTTCAGCGCCTTCGGGTTGCCCTTGCGCACGATGAACACCGTCGCCGAGGTGAACGGCGCGCTGTTGTTCGGCAGGCGAGTGACCCAGTCCTTCGGCACCAGCTCGCCATTGTCGGCCAGGGCGTTGATGTCGGTGGCCATGTTCATGGTGATGACATCGGCAGGCAGGCCGTCGATCACCGAGCGCGCCTGCTTGCTCGACCCGCCGAAGGACATCTGAATCGTCGCGTTTTCCTGATGCTCGGCGCTCCAGTGTTTCTGGAATGCAGCGTTGTAGTCCTTGTAGAAATCGCGCATCACGTCATACGACACGTTGAGCAACGACGGCGCGGCGGCCTGTGCAGCGCTGCCCAGGGCCAGTCCTGCGGCGAGCAGGGAAGCGGCGAAGATCTTTTTCACTGTGAATTCCTTGTGGCGTTGAGCAGGGGGCGTTTAGTGAATCGCTCTTGAAAGAGCCGCTGTTATAACCAAGCGCGATGGCGAATTGCTGGCGACTATAACCAAAGTCCTCAGCGGCCCAATAGATCAAAAACTCATGTGCTTATATCCCGTTGCGCGTCTGCCGGTGCAGGCATCGCACCGAGCTTGGGAAACAGCGCATTGCCGCAGCGCGAACAGAACGCCGCGTTGGGTTCATGGGCGTTCTTGGCGCAGACCGGGCAATCGTGCTGCAGCTGATCGCCGCGCATGGCATTGGCCAGTTCGGCGGTGAAAATCCCGGTCGGCACGGCGATGATCGAGTAACCGGTGATCATGACCAGCGACGACAGAATCTGCCCGATCGGGGTCTTCGGCACAATGTCGCCAAAGCCCACCGTGGTCAGCGTCACGATCGCCCAATAGATGCCCTTTGGAATGCTGGTGAAGCCGTGCTCTGGCCCTTCGACGACGTACATCAGCGTGCCGAACACCGTCACCAGCGTCGACACGGTGGCGAGAAAGACAATGATCTTCTGTTTGCTGCCACGCAGGGCCGCCAGCAAATAGTTGGCCTGCTTCAGATAGGGGCTGAGCTTGAGCACGCGGAAGATCCGCAGCATCCGCACCACGCGCACGATCAGCAGGTACTGCGCATCGCTGTAATAGATCGCCAGGATGCCCGGCACGATGGCCAGCAGATCGATCAGGCCGTAGAAGCTGAACGCGTACTTGAGGGGTTTGGGCGAGCAGTACAGGCGCACAAGGTACTCGACCGCGAAGATGAAGGTGAAAGCCCACTCGACCCAGGCCAGGGGCGTCGCGTAGTTGCGGTGGACGGCCTCGATGCTGTCGATGATCGCCACGAGCAGGCTGCAGAGAATGAGCACCAGCAGGATCTTGTCGAAGCGTCGACCGGGTTTGGTGTCACTCTGAAAAACGATGATGCGTAGCTGTTCGCGCCAGCTGATGGTGCTGTCCATGGGGTCGTTCCGCGTGCAAGGTCGGCAGAGCGTGGGACAAAGCGCTCAGGAGCGCAACCTGTCATCGCTGATCGACTTGTGCAGCAGCCGGGCGCTGGCCTGCACCAGCCAGCAGGCCAGAATGAACGGCGCGGTGAGGGTCGGAAGCCCCATAGCTGCAAACCCCGGCTGCAGCAGAATGGACAGCGCGATGGCGCTCGCCGGGAGCCAGGGTTTGTGCCGCGCCTGACTGAAGGCCAGTCCGGCCAGCGCCGGGTTATAGCCGCACAGGCCGGGCAGCGGCAAATCGGGCTGCGACTGCCACAGCACGAAAGCGAGGCCGCTGATGCAACCGACAAAGGCCCAGAGCGCGGCGCGCCGATTGGCGATCAGCAGCCCGACACCGATCAGCAGCCCTGCCAGCGGATGATCGAGCAAGAAGACCTGACCAAACCCCAAGGGCAGGGCGTGGATCGGGCTCATGTCTGCGACGCCGATTGAAGTCGGCTCGACAAACATCAATAACAACCAGCCAAACAGCACGAAGGGCGCGGTGTAGGCGTTGAGGCACGTAGTGCGCGGCGTGCGTTCCAGCCAGGCGTGCATGAGCATCGCGCTAAGTCCGCCGCAGGCAATGGTCAGCAGCGGCACCAGTGGCGACCATTCGACCTGAGAACCGATCAGCAGCCCGAGCAAGATGCCGTTGTAGCTATAGAGCCCGTCTTGGCGCCGGCTTTTCGAGTAGCCGCGACGTTGCGCCGTGAGCAAACCGGCGACGGCACCCAGCAGCGCGCCGCCCAGGGAGGAGGGCGCGCTGATCAGAATCGCCAACAGACAGAAAACCCCGCAGACGGGGCTGCGTTGCAGCAGCACCTGACTGAACCCGTTGAGCAGGGCTTCGGCCCAGTCGGGGCAGTGGTGGGGGGATGCAGTGGGAATGGTTGGCATATATGTATTCAATAGTTTTAGTTATTGTATACATAATGACTTGAGGTACGTAGCTCAGCAAGGTTGTAGGCAAGCTACATCCGCTTCATCGCCACTCTCGCTGACACACCGCATATCCCTGTGGGACCGGCTTCAGCCGGGAAGGCGTCAGTTGCTTAAACCCGAAACTGCCGCAACAACCCATTCAGCTGTTCACTCAACCCCTTGAGCTGATGGCTCGCCGCGCTGGACTGTTCCGCCGCCACCGCCGTGCTCTGGGACAACTGCGCCGCCTGAGTGACGTTCTGGTTGATGTCTTCCACCACATGGGATTGCTCAAGGGTCGCGCTGGCGATGGAGGCGTTGAGGCCGTTGAGGTTGCGCAGCGCCTGGCTGATCGAGGTCAGGCTTTTGCCGGCCAGATTGGCCTGCTCGATGGTCAGCTGCGACGAACGACTGCTGTCGGCGATCACTTTCACCGCCGCATCCGAATGCGCCTGCAGGCGCTCGATCATCGCCTGGATTTCCGCCGTGGATTTCTGCGTGCGCTGGGCCAGCAGGCGTACTTCGTCTGCCACTACGGCGAAACCACGGCCGTGATCACCGGCGCGGGCGGCTTCGATGGCGGCGTTGAGCGCCAGCAGGTTGGTCTGCTCGGCAATTGAACTGATCACCTCCAGCACGCCGCCGATTTGCGTGCTTTCGCTGGCCAGTGTGCGAATCACTTCCACAGCCTGATCGATCGTCCCGGACAGGTGCCCGATCTGCCTCAGGCTGCTGTCGATGTTGGCCTGACCCTGCTGCGCCTGGGACTCGGCGTTGCGCATCTCGCTGGCGGCGTGCTCGGCGTTCTTCGCTACGTCCTGCACGCCGTAAGTGACCTCATTGACCGCCGTCGCCACCTGCTCCATCTGCAACGACTGCTGCTGGCTGCGTTCCTGGGCTTGTATCGCATTGCTGCCCAGCTCACTGGACGCCTGACCAAGGCCGACGGCCGAGGATTGCAACTCGCTGACCACGCCACGCAGCTTGGCGGTAAACGCGTTGAAGTGCCGGGCCAGTTGGGTGACTTCGTCGTTGCCCTGAGTTGCCAGGGTGCGGGTCAGGTCGCTTTCCCCGCTGGCAATGTTGGCCATCGCCTCGACGGTGGCCTTGAGCGGGCCGGCGATGCTGCGCGCGATCAGAATCAACAGCAGCGCCATGACCAGAATGATCCCGGCACTGATCGACAGCGCCTTGACCACCTGCTTGTAGAACTCGGCCTGCACGTCATCGATGTAGACGCCTGAGCCGATGATCCAGCCCCACGGCGCGAACAGCGAAATGTAGGAGGTCTTGCCCACCGCGTCAGTGGCGCCGGGCTTGGGCCAGCGGTAGTTGACCATGCCGGCGCCTTTGGCCTTGGCCAGTGTCAACATCTCGTTGAAGACCTGAAAGCCGTCCGGGTCTTTGATGCCGGACAGGTCTTGGCCCACCAGCTTGGGGTTGGCCGGGTGCATGATCATCACCGGGCGCAGGTCGTTGATCCAGAAGTAGTCGGTCTGGTTGTAGCGCAGCCCGCGAATGGCATCCATCGCCTGCTGCTGCGCTTGTTCGCGGGTGAGGGTCCCGGCGGTTTCCAGGCCATGGTAGAAGTCGAGCAGGCCGCTGGCGGTCTGCACCACGTGCATGGTCTTGATGGTTTTGGCTTCATACAGATCGTCGTGGATCTGCTTGAGCATCGCCGCCGCCAGTGTAAACAGCATCACCACGGCGACGATGAGAATCAGCCACAAACGCCGGCTGATCGAGAGATTGCGCATATTCATGATCGTCACTCCGCTTCTTTATTCTTCTTGTCCGGGCAGGCCGCCCTGTCAGCGCTTGCACGACAGCGCATTGACCCGCGCCCTTTAACGAAGGGAAGCCACGGTGTCATTAAGCGTCTCGGCCTGACCGGTATAAACCTGAGCGTGGACGCAGGCAACTGACACAGGTATAGCGAAAGGCTTACACGACCTGAGGAACTTGGCTCTAGGTTGTAACACGCGCTCGCGGTACATTGGATCCATCAACTGCAGCAACGGATCGCTGCAGGATCAAGGACGATCGACCGTTGCCAGGCATTGGCGGCCAACAGGAAGTTGGACGGTGTTGCACAAACCCGCTTCGGCGGGTTTTTTATTGCCTGCGATTTGGCGAACACCCTTGTGTACCCATTCATTTGCCGAATCTGTACAACGTTTCGACCAAATGTTGCTTCCCGATGGAATTTCCGGCGCTTGCGCCGCTCACAGTACGGACTACACCCGAGTCCAGGACAGGGCCGGCCGGGCAGGCATGGGAAATAATTATTGTGGATGTGGCGCAAATGGCAGCAGACGTACCAAACATGGGACTCATTCTGGTGGTTGAGGACGAGCAAATCATTCGCGAGTTTGTGTGCGAGATCCTCGCTGATGAAGGCTTCGCCACCCATGCGATGGAGACTGCAGACGAGGCGGCGACGTACCTCGAAAGCAACTCGGGCGACGTGGCGCTCCTTCTCACCGATATCCTCATGCCGGGCAGCTTGAACGGTGCGGACCTTGCGAACCTGTCGAGCAACAAGTACCCGCACATTCCGATCCTGATCATGTCAGGTCATGAAACGCCAGAGAGCTCCGGTGTCGTAAATCCGGTCGAGTTCATCCGCAAGCCCTGGAGCTTCGGCCAGCTGTTACAAGGCGTGAACAGGGCCTTGGGCTACGACAAAGAAGAAAGCCAATGACCCTCAGCGGTCCGGCTCACAGCCCTTGAGTACCAGCCGGACGATGGTCTGCGCGGCGGCTTCGTAATCAGCGTCGTCCAGACTTGCTTTGCCCGTCACCGTGGAAATCTGCCAGTCGAAGTCGGCATAGGTCTGGGTTGCGGCCCAAATGCTGAACATCAGGTGATGGGGGTCGATCGGCGCAATCAGGCCGTCATCGATCCAGCCCTGAACGCATTCGATGTTGTGCCGGGCCTGCCCATTGAGTTGCTCAACTTGTTCGGGTGTCAGATGCGGCGCGCCGTGCATGATCTCGCTGGCAAACACCTTTGAGGCGAAGGGCAGGTCGCGAGAGATGCGGATCTTGGAGCGGATATAACGCGTCAACACGTCAGCGGGCACGCCCTCGCGATTGAATGGCGTGGACGCCTGCATGATCGGCTCGATGATGCTTTCGAGCACCTCGCGATACAGGTTGTCCTTGGACTTGAAGTAGTAATAGACGTTGGGCTTGGGCACACCCGCCTTGGCGGCGATGTCGCTGGTCTTGCTGGCGGCGAACCCCTTGTCGGCAAATTCCTCGCTGGCTGCGCGCAGGATCAGTTCTTTGTTGCGCTCGCGGATGCTGCTCATAAACCGGTCTGTCCTTGCCTGCTCGGCGGTGGCGAATGTTAGCACCGGCCTCCCGACAGGCTCAACATTGTCACTGCCACCCGACCCCGTCCCTTCCCCGCACCGGCTTGCCGCTGTTTCAATGGCGCGCCAGTGGTATTGTGTGGCGGGTTGTACCGAGAGCAGTAGCAGAACTGGCGCCTTATCAAGGCTGAACGCGTATTCGGTGGCGAGGTGTCGGCAGCATGAACAGCCCATTGTTTTCCAGCGTCGTTGCGTATGCCCAGCATTGCGAGCGGCAGTTGGTTGAAATCCTGCACCGCCGGCCGACGCTCGACCGGCAGCAGGTCATGACCTGGGTCGACGAGCAGAGTCATGCGATGAAGGACCGTGATCCCCTCGACCTGTTGCGCTCGCTGAATGCGAGGGTGCGAGCGGGCAAGCCGCTGCCGTGGGAAGGGCACTCCTGAAAGGGGGTTGTCAGCAGGCCTTGAGAAAGTGACAGCGCCGGATCAGCCACCCGCCCGGGTGTCTGATCCGTTGCGTTCCACGCCGGTTGATAACGATCTTCCCGGTCAGCCAGTAGTCGGCCTCAGATCAATCTTTACTTAGAAGAACACTTTCACCAGCAAACTCGCGGTGTTCTGGTCGGTATCGAAAGAGCGCGTGTCGTTGATGCCGTACTTGTTGCTCCAGTAGTCGTATTCGACGCCCACATACAACTGCCGGTCCGGAAGATTAAGCGCCTTGCCCAGGTCGTATTTGATCTGCGGGTTGAAGTGCAGGTTGGAGTGGTAATCGCCTTTGCTGTTGGACTGTTTATTGTCCACGACCCAGTCCATGAAACCGTCGATGAGAATGTCGGACTTGCCCACCGGAATCGTGTAGGACCAGACCGGCGTAATCTGCCAGGCGCCATAGCCTGCGCGGTGGCCGTCGGTGTAACGCTTGTAGAAGTTGAGCTGGAAGTAGTCAAAGCCAGGCACCTTCAAGTCAAAACCCGGGCCGATCAGATATGACTCGACATCCCCTTCGCCAAACTCGTACGTCGTCGCCAACAACACGTCAGTGATCGGCCCCAGCTGAAACTTCTGATCGAAGATCTTGCCCAGGGACAGGCGAGGGGAGATCTCCCCGTACGTCGATGCGTTGCCCAGGCTGCCGTCTTTTTCACCGTTGTAGCTGATGTAATCGAGGAACACGAAGTTATCGCCGTATTTCCAGCCATCGGCATGTTCGTAGGTGAACGTCTGCTGGTTCTCAGGGTTCACGGCGAAGTTCTTGCCGTAAAGGTAAGTCAGGCTGTTGCTCTGCCACTGCAGCAGATCACCCGACATGGCAGGCGCGGCCGCCAGCAGGCTACTGGCGGCCATCAGGCTGGAAAGCGTGCGGTTCATGTAAGACTCCCTTGGATTGACGTCGTGGTTTTTTTCGAACGGACGCTCTGTTATGGCGCCTTGGGTTTAATTAACTAAGTTGTCTGTTTGGTCAGCTTTGAGTGGTTAGCAAGAGCTGAGCCAACACCTTGAAAAAAGACAAAAAAGTCCTGCCGGCTGTTTAAAGAACAGTCGATTGGTCGTTTTTTCGATGCCGTTTGGAAGATGCACGGGCTGATCGGAGAGTTGTCCGGTCAGTCAGGTTAGTTGCAGTGTTGTTATTGGGCTGAATTCGAGCGGCGGCGGAGGATACTGGCTCGCGCAGCCGTGCTCAAGTGCTCTGTCACAGAGCACTCCCGTCGAAAACAGGGCAACCCCTCAGTGTGAATGCAGCGGCCCGGCCATCGCTGCACGCTCGGCACCGCCCAGCACGTTGAACAGCAGGTTCAGCAGCACGGCGCTCAATGTCGCCATGGCGATGCCGCTGTGGGTGATCGGCCCCATCCACTGTGGCAACTGGCTGAAGAATTCCGGCCTTACCACCGGGATCAGGCCCATGCCGATGCTCACCGCCACCAGCAGCTGATTACGCCGATCGGCGATGTCCGCCTCCTGGAGGATCTTGATCCCGGTGGCGGCGACCATCCCGAACATGGCGATGGCCGCGCCGCCCAGTACGGCGGGCGGAATCGAGGCCACCAGATAAGCCGCTTTCGGCAGCAGGCTGAGGAGGATGAGAAACCCGCCCGCGACGATGGTCACCGAGCGGCAGCGCACGCCGGTCATCTGCACCAAGCCGATGTTCTGCGCAAACGAGGAGTGGGTGAAGGTGTTGAGAAAGCCCGCAAGAAACGAGGCTGCCGCGTCGCAGAGCAGGCCCCGACGCAGCATGCCGGGCGTGACGTCGCGGTCGGTGATCTTGCCCAGGGCGAGGAACATTCCTGTGGATTCGACGAAAATAATCACCACCACCAGGCACATCGACAGGATCGGCGCGAGACTGAATTGCGGCAGGCCGAAGTGCAGGGGCGTGACCACCTTCAGCCATTCGGCCTGACCCAGTCCACTGAGGTCGACCATGCCGATGAAGCCGGAGAGGATGTAGCCCAGGCCCATACCGATCAGCACCGAGATGTTCACCCAGAAGCCGCGCATGAAGCGGTTGATCAGCAAAATCGTCAGCAACACCAGCGCGGCGACGCCGAGGTAGACCGGGTCGCCGAAGCTCACCGCCTTGCTGCCGCCGCCCGCCCAGTTGACCGCCACCGGAAACAGCGACAGGCCAATCGAGGTGATCACCGTGCCGGTCACCAGCGGCGGGAAGAAGCGCACGATTTTCGACATGAACGGGGCGATCAGCATGCCGAAGAAGCCTGCTGCGATGGTCGCGCCGAAGATCCCCGGCAGGCCGACGCCGCTCATTCCGGCCATCGCCACCATGCTGCCGACGGCGGCGAAGCTGGCGCCCATCATGATCGGCATGCGAATCCCCAGCGGACCGATGCCCAGGGATTGCACCACTGTGGCGATGCCGGCGACCAGCAGGTCGGCGTTGATCAGAAAGGCGATTTCTTCCCGGGAAAGCCCGGCGGCCTGGCCGATGATCAGCGGCACCGCAACGGCACCGCCGTACATCAACAGAACGTGTTGCAGGCCCACCAGGATCAGTTGCAGCAGTGGCAGGGGCTGTCGTGGCGGCGCGGCAGGGATGCGCGCGTGAGTTGACTCGGACATGCAACACCTCATTTGTTCTTATTTTGGGGTTGAAGCGGGTGGAGCGGTTAGCTGCAAGCTGCAAGCTGCAAGCTAAAGCCGACCGCTTACTGCTTCTAGCTTGTGGCTTGCCGCTTGCCGCTTGCAGCTGCTTAGTTCGCCTGCGCCCCTTTATCGATCCATTGCCCCAGCAGGTCGCGTTCCTGTTGGGTCATCTGGGTGATGTTGCCCAGCGGCATGATCTGCGCGGTCACGGCCTGGGCCTGAATGCGCGGGGCCAGTTGCTGGATCTGTTGCGGCGTGTCGAACATGATCCCGGCCGGCGCGCTGCTGAACAGCGGGCTGGTGGGTTTGGCAGAGTGGCAGACGGTGCAGCGTTCCTGAATCACGCTGTGGACCTTCTCGAAATCAACACCGCCGCTGCTGGCTTGCGCCGGTTGGGCTGCGGCCTCTGCGGCAGGTGCCGGGGCGGCGGCAGGGGCTGGCGCTGGTGCGACCTCAGGCTTCGCCTCGTCGGCGCGATGGCCACCGATGGCCGTACCCGGCAGCGGCTGGTACTGAATTTTCTCCGCCACGTCCGGGCCACGGGTCATTTGCGCCGGGCCGGTGACGTAGGCCAGGCAAATCATTCCCAGTGCCCCGACCGGCAAGGCCCAGGCGTATTTGTGGCTGTTGTGACGGGTGTTGAAGAAGTGACGCACCAGCACCGCACACACTGCGATCCCGGCCAGGATCAGCCAGTTGTACTGACTGCCGTAGGTGCTCGGGAAGTGGTTGCTGATCATGATGAACAGCACCGGCAGGGTGAAGTAGTTGTTGTGCCGTGAACGCAGCAGGCCTTTGGCAGGCAGCGACGGGTCCGGCGTGCGGTTCTCGGCGATGGCGGCAACCAGCGCGCGCTGGGCCGGCATGATGATGCGCAGCACGTTGCCGACCATGATGGTGCCAATGATTGCGCCGGTGTGCAGGTAAGCCGCCCGCCCGCTGAACACCTGGCTGAAGCCGAAGCAGGCCGCGATCACCAGCACGAACAGTACGAGGCCCAACAGGGCGGGGCGCTTGCCCAAGGGCGAATCGCAGAGGATGTCGTAGATCGTCCAGCTGGCGATCAATGAACCGACGCCGATGGCGATGCCGGCGCCGCCGCTCAGCGTGCTGCCGGGTGCCAGCAGGTAAAGGGTGGGGTTGGAATAGAACACGATGCACAGCAGCGCGACGCCCGACATCCACGTCCAGTAGGCTTCCCATTTGAACCAGTGCAGGTCGTCCGGCATGGTAGGTGGGGCCAGTTTGTACTTTTCCAGGTGATAGATACCGCCGCCGTGAATCGCCCAGAGGTCGCCCGACAGCCCGTCACGGGGGTTGGCGCGGTTGAGGTTGTTCTCCAGCCAGACGAAATAAAAGGACGCGCCAATCCAGGCGATCCCGACGATCATGTGAATCCAGCGCACGCCCAGATTCATCCATTCCATCAGATGTGCAGCCACAGTCTTTACCCTTTGCCTTCCACCGCTTAGCGGGTGGTCGGGCCCTTCTTATAGTTGGGGATCGAGAACCATCTTCTGACTCTCTTCGAAGAAATGCTCATCGCAGTTATTGCCACTGCCACTGCGATCAACCACCAGGAAGTCATCCCGCTTTTCGATCGTCAGCACCGGGTGGTGCCAGACGCCGCGATGGTAATTAACACCCTGCCTGCCATTGGTGATGAAGGCGCGGGTCAACTCGGGTTCAGGTGCATCGCCAAGTGGCGCGACCACGACCAGAAAAGGATGGCCGAGCAGCGGAATGAAAGCCTGGCTGCCCAGCGGGTGGCGCTCCAGCATGCTGATGGTCAACGGCATGTCCAGCGCCTCGGCACGGAAAATGCTGATGATCGCCTTGTCGTCCGGCGTGGCCGTTTCAACCTCGGCCAGACGGTGAAAGCGCATGGTCGAGCCGTTGTTGATCATGAAATGATCGCTGCCATCGGTTTCGATGACATCGCCGAACGGGGCGAAGGCTGCCTTGGTCAACGGCTCGATGATCAGTGTGCGCATGCGGGGTCTTCTTTCTCGAAATTCGTAAATTGAGGTGCATCTGGCGTAGACGTGAACTCTGTGGGAGCCGAGCTTGCTCGCGAAGAGGCCAGTGAATTCACCCCATCTCCGGCGATCATCCCACCGCATTCGCGAGCAAGCTCGCTCCCACAGTTAACCGCTCAGCCGCGCTCGTCAGGCGTTATTTCGCAACCTTGCCCAACACCCGCAACCGGCTCACACCGCCATCCGGGAACACGTTCAGGCGGATATGGGTAATCGGCCCCAGCGCCTTGATCTGCTCGACAAAGGTGTGTTCGGCGTGCATTTCCAGCTTCTGGCTCGGCAGCAGTTCGCGCCAGAACAGGCTCTGGGTCTCGATCTGGCTGTCGGTACCGCCTTTGACGAAAGCGGCCTGAATCGAGCAGCTGTCCGGGTAGTTGCCCTTGAAGTGCAGGGTGTCGACGACAATCTGCTCAACCTCGCCCGCATGTCCCAGCGCCACGATCACCCAGTCATTGCCAGGGGTGCGGCGACGGGCGGTTTCCCAGCCGTCGCCCATGTTCACGCCACGGCCGGGGTTGAGGATATTGCTCATGCGCCCGAAATGCTCGTCGGAGCAGGCCAGCGCACGACCACCATTCAGCGCAGCGGCCAGATCGATCTGCTCGTTGTCACCCACCGCCGACCAGTCCCGATGAGGCACGCCGTACACCCGCAGACGGGCCACGCCGCCGTCCGGGTAGATGTTGAAACGCAAATGACTGTAGGCCTTGGCGTCAGCGATCTCGTGGTAGTGGTGGCTGTCACCCTTGAGCTCGACGGCGGGCAGCACTTCGGTCCATTCGGTGTGCTCGTCCGGCTCGCCCGAGGCCAGGAAGCACGCTTCTAGCGAGGCCGAGGGCGGGTAGTTGCCGGTGAAGAACGAGGTGTCGATGTTCACGCCCTTGATCGAACCGGCGACGCCCAGACGGATCACTGCACTGTCGTAACCTTCGAAGCGCTTGCGGCGCGACTCCCAGCCGTCCATCCACTTGCCGTTGTCGTCGAACACGCCTTCTTTCCAGACCGCAGGGGTCGGCTGGAACAGGCGGTTGGCGTCGGCGAACCAGTCATCGGTGACGGAAAGGATCTTCGTCCCCAGACGCGCATCGGCCAGGTTGACGAACTTCTCGAAGGGTGCGGCGTAAGCTTTCATTCTTTTTGTCTGCCTTAGATAGGGGGGGCGTGGGAACGGTCGGTCAGAGGGCTTGCAGGCGGAACATCGCGATCTTGTTGATCTCGGCGAGGGCGCAGGCAAACTCGGCGTCGGCCGTGTTGTGAATGCGCGTCTCGAAAGCCGCGAGGATCTGATGCCGGTTGCTGCCTTTTACCGCCATGATGAAGGGGAACGCGAACGTCGCTTTATAGGCGTCGTTCAGCTCGGTGAAGCGCTGAAACTCTTCGGCCGTGCATTGGTGGATACCGGCGCCAGCCTGTTCAGAGGTACTGGCTTCGGTCAGTTGGCCTTGCACGGCGGCTTTGCCGGCAAGGTCCGGGTGAGCGTTGATCAGCGCCAGTTGCGCGGCGTGATCGGCACTCAACAGGATGTCGCTCATGCGTGCGTGCAGCGTCTCGATGTCATCGAGCTCGTGCAGCTGGCCCCGGTCGTACGCCTGTTTGGCAACCCAGGGCGAGTGTTCGTAGATGTCGGCGAACGCCTGGACGAATTCGTCGCGGCTGAGGGAAGAGGGCGTCAGGATCTGAAAACGGCTCATTCGGCAGCTCCGTTGAAGGGATGAACCTGGTGCCAGTGCCGCGCGATCTCGACGCGACGGGCGAACCAGACCTGCTCGTGACCTTTGACGTACTGAAGAAAACGCTGCAGCGACGCCAGTCGGGCAGGGCGGCCGATCAACCGGCAGTGCAGGCCGATCGACAGCATCTTCGGCGCCTCGGCGCCTTCAGCGTAGAGCACGTCGAAGGCGTCTTTCAGGTAATCGAAAAAGTCATCGCCCTTGTTGAAACCCTGCACCTGGGTGAAACGCATGTCGTTGGTGTCCAGAGTGTAGGGGATCACCAGATGCGGCTTGCCGGCGGGAGTGTTCGGCTCCCAATAGGGCAGGTCGTCGTCATAGGTGTCGCAGTCGTAGAGAAAACCGCCTTCCTCCATCACCAGTCGCCGGGTGTTGGGGCCGGTGCGCCCGGTGTACCAGCCCAGTGGACGCTCGCCGGTGAGTTCGGTGAGGATGCGGATCGCTTCGAGCATGTGCTCGCGCTCCTGGGCCTCGTCCATGTTCTGGTAGTCGATCCAGCGATAGCCGTGGCTGCAGATCTCATGGCCGGCGTCGACCATGGCGCGGATCACGTCCGGATGACGCTGGGCGGCCATGGCCACCGCGAAAATGGTGAGCGGGATATCGAATTGCTTGAACAGCTTGAGCACGCGCCACACGCCGGCGCGGCTGCCGTATTCATAGAGCGATTCCATGCTCATGTTGCGCTGGCCCTGCAGCGGTTGCGCGGCGACCATTTCGGAGAGGAACGCTTCGGACTCCTTGTCGCCATGCAGAATGTTGCGCTCGCCGCCTTCCTCGAAATTGAGCACGAACGATAGCGCGATACGGGCATTGCCTGGCCAGCGGGGATGGGGCGGGTTACTGCCGTAACCGATCAGGTCGCGTGGGTAGTCGGCGCTCACTGCAATCTTCCTTATCTAGCCTGTGTTCTGTGGCGGTGGTCGTCAGGGCGATGCATCAAGGTGCCGCGACGGTCATTGCGATGGTGAGATTGTATACAACTTTTTTTACAACTTGTAACCCTGTTTTTTCACTTCCCGCCGCTCTGGGCCTCATGGGATCACTGTGCAAGAAACCTGCCTGAGTGGTCAGATATGCCGTTTGTTATCGCGTATTCATCTGGCTTGTGTCGCTATCCGGGGCACGGGGCCGCGGCGGGCGATCAGTGAAAATTTAGGTGATTTTAATTGTGTACAATCTGCGCTCGAACTGTCTTAATCCTGCTCATGTCTTATCGCTGATGCCCTTTTCGGGTGCAGGCCCTCTCTTAATCTCTCACTGAATGAGGCAATGACACGCCATGGGACGACTCACCACTCACGTGCTGGACGCTGCATATGGCTGCCCCGGCAGCTCAATCCGCGTCGCACTTTATCGGGTCGAGGGCGACCGGCTGGAGAAAGTCGCAGAGGCGCTGACCAACAGCGACGGTCGCTGCGACGCGCCGCTGTTGCAGGGCGATGACTACCAGTCTGGCGTCTATCAATTGCAGTTTCAGGCCGGCGAGTACTTTCGCGGCAAAGGCGTGCAGTCCGGCACGCAGGCGTTTCTCGATGAAGTGGTGCTGCGCTTCGGCATCGATGCCGGGCAAGACCATTACCACGTGCCACTGCTGATTTCGCCATACAGCTATTCGACCTATCGCGGCAGCTAGATCGCTGCCGTTTGCGGCTCCCCCTGTTCCTCTTGCCCGCCCACACTGCGGGCTTTTTTTGCCTTTGGTTTCTGCCCCGAGTTTTTGGCTTTTAAGACGTCAGCGGCTGATCAGGGCGACGGTGCCCGCAGTGCCGAACAGGCCGGCGCTGATGCGGTTGAACCAGGTCTGGCCCTTGCCCGTACGCAGATAGCGGGCCGCGCCCTGGGCGCTGAGCCCGTAGAACAATTTGCAGCTCAGGTCGAGGACGGTCCAGGTGATGATCATGGTGATCAACTGGCCGAAGAACGGCTCATCAGCCTTGAGAAACTGCGGCAGAAAGGCGGCGAAAAACAGGATGTCTTTCGGGTTGCTGCCGCCCAGCACGAAGGCGCGCCAGAACAGTGAGCCAAACGCCGGTTTGCTGGACGCCTCGGGCACTTCGGCGGCGGTGGCGGGCCGGCGCGACTGTTTCCAGCTCTGCCAGGCGAGGTAAAACAGGTACAGGCCGCCGACGATTTTCAAGGCGCTGAACAACTGCTCGGACGCCAGCAGCAAGGCGCCCAGTCCCAGGGCCGAAGCGCTGAGCAGGCAGATCGATGCGCAGACGCCGCCGAGGAAGGCGGGGTAGGAGCGCAGCAGGCCGTAATTGAGGCTGTTGCCGATCATCAGCAGTGACAGCGGCCCCGGAATCAGAATGACCACCAACGCCGCGCCGCTGAACAGCAGCCAGGTCTCGAGTGTCATGGGGTGTTCTCCTTGTTTATTCGAAAGCGCAAACGCCGCGGGCTGCGCGGCGCTTCAGGTCATGAGCGGTTACGACTACCATCCATCAGCAGTGCGGCAGCCGGAAAGCGTTACAAAAACACGAACTTGGCGATGAAGATTGCGCACAGCACCCACAGGCTGATGGAGATTTCCCGATGGCGGCCGGTGCCGGCTTTCAGCACCACGTAGGTGATGAACCCCAGCGCAATCCCGTCCGCCACCGAAAACGTCAGCGGCATCATGATCGCCGTGACGATCGCCGGAATGCTGTCGGTGGCTTCGTCCCAATCGATGTGCGCCATGCCGCCCATCATCAGCATCGCCACGTAAATCAATGCACCTGCGGTCGCGTAAGCGGGAATCATGCCAGCCAGCGGGGCGAAGAACATCGCCGCCACGAACAGCACGCCCACGGTCACGGCGGTCAGACCAGTCCGACCCCCGGCCGCCACGCCCGAGGCGCTTTCCACGTAGCTGGTGACCGGCGGCACACCGACCATCGCACCGAACACGCTGGACGCGCTGTCCGCCTTCAAGGCCCGCGAGAGGTTCTCGATGCGGCCGTCTTCGCGCACCAAACCGGCGCGCTGTGCCACACCCATGAGCGTGCCGGCGGTGTCGAACATGTGCACGAACAGAAACGCCAGCACCACGCTGATCATGCTGACGTTGAACACGCCCGCCAGGTCCATGGCCATCCAGGTTGGCGCCAGGCTCGGCGGCATGGAGAAGATACCGTTGTAATGCACCAGCCCTAGGCCCCAGCCGGCCAGCGTCACCGCGATGATGCTGATGAGGATCGCGCCGAACACCCGGTGATAACTGAGCACGGCAATCATCAGAAAGCAGATGGCGGCGAGCAGCGGACCGGGCTCGCGCAACGAACCCAGTTTGATCAGCGTCGCCGGGCTGTCGACGACGATGCCGGCGGTCTTCAGGCCGATCAGCCCGAGAAACAGACCGACCCCCGCGCCCATGGCGTAACGCAGGCTGACCGGGATGCTGTTGAGCAGCCATTCGCGTATCCGCGACAGGGTCAGGACCATGAAGATGACGCCCGAGACGAACACCGCGCCCAATGCCGTTTCCCAGCTGTAGCCCATGGTCCCGACGACGGTGTAGGTAAAGAACGCGTTCAGGCCCATCCCCGGCGCCAGGCCCACCGGCCAGTTGGCGTACAGCCCCATCAACAGACAACCCAGCGCGGCGGCGATGCAGGTCGCGACGAACGCCGCGCCATGATCAATGCCGGCGTCGGCCATGATGTTGGGGTTGACGAAGATGATGTAGGCCATGGTGATGAAGGTCGTGAGCCCTGCCAGCAGCTCGGTTCGGACGGTCGTGCCGTGCAGGCTGAGCTTGAACAGGCGTTCAAGCAGGCCTTTGCGCGGCAGCGTGAGATCCAGCGGCGTGGCTTCGGTTTTGCGACTTTCCACAGTGAAATCCTCGGGACGTTTTTGTTG
Source organism: Pseudomonas sp. 1L-C-7-B-C1 (assembly GCF_057291635.1). Taxonomy (NCBI): domain Bacteria; kingdom Pseudomonadati; phylum Pseudomonadota; class Gammaproteobacteria; order Pseudomonadales; family Pseudomonadaceae; genus Pseudomonas; species Pseudomonas sp. 1L-C-7-B-C1. The sequence continues at coordinate 28,181 of NZ_JBXAWH010000018.1, forward strand.
TTATGACTGAGCCGGTTGCGGGCTCCGGGAGGGGTATGGACCTGTCAGGCAGATTTGTTGACTGAAAGGTCAGAAACGTGCACGAACGGATTATGCTTTTGTATACAAATAATGCAAATAATGTTTTCGATCCTGTACAGAATATTTGGCGGATTGTGTGCATAACGCCCCGTCATTTCGGGGCCTGTGCAGACTTTGCCGGCTGTGTACAATGCGCCATTACTTTTACTGTGACTTTGCCGGGATATCTGCTATTGGTTGCGCCAACAGTGGTCGTACCCGCCCTGATCACGGCAAGGCCCCGCGCCGGATTCTGTTACCACGAGTGCCCATGAACGATCAGTTGCAACCCCTCAAGAAACACTCACGCACGGCCAAGTCCGGCCGTAGCGGCACCCAGGACGACATCGTCTACGCCCACATTTTCGAGGCGATCCTCGAACAGCGTCTGGCGCCCGGCACCAAGCTGAGCGAAGAAGCCCTCGGTGAAATCTTCGGCGTCAGCCGCACCATCATTCGTCGCGCATTGTCGCGTCTGGCCCACGAAGGCGTGGTGCTGCTGCGTCCGAATCGCGGCGCGGTGGTGGCCAGCCCGAGCGTCGAAGAGGCACGACAGGTGTTCTTCGCCCGGCGTCTGGTGGAGAAGGCAATCACCGAACTGGCGGTCGAGCACGCCACGGCGGAACAGCTCAGCGAGTTGCGCCAGATGGTCAGCGACGAGCGCGACAGTTTTTCGAAAGGGGATCGCGGGGCGGGTATTCGTCTGTCGGGGGAATTCCATCTGAAGCTGGCGGAAGCGGCGAAAAACGCCCCGCTGATCAGCTTCCAGCGCAGCCTGGTCTCGCAGACCTCGCTGATCATCGCCCAGTACGAAAGCGGCAACCGCTCGCACTGCTCGTACGATGAACACACCCAACTGATCGACGCCATCGAAGCCCGCGACGCGACCCTGGCGGTGAACCTGATGATGCATCACATGGATCACATCGACAGCAAGCTCAACCTCGACGAAGACAGCGCCTCCGACGACCTCCACGCCGTGTTCTCGCACCTGATGCTGCCGAAGAAAAAAGCAGGGCGCAGCACGGCGGTCTAAATGTGGCAGTGACGGGGGTGGCGCTCCACCTTGCTCACGAATGCGGTGGGTCTGCCACATCCAGGCTGACTGACAAAACGCCTTCGCGAGCAAGCTCACTCCTACAACTGCTTAGCCGTACCCAAGATCAGCGCTGAACGCAAATCTCTTGTAGGAGCAATCTGCGGTTACGACGGTCGCGAAGCGGCGGGCCAGTGACATTACTGTCGGCTGGCACACTGCATTCGCGGGCTAGCGCTTCTACCGTTTGCGGCACTGCCTCAACGCCTATGCACCAACGCCCCCGCCGAATACGTTTCGCTCACGGCCCGGTCATCGCCCAAGGTCATCAACACAAACAGCTGCTCTTCAATGCTCGTCGCCTGACTCATGCGGTAGGAGAGCAACGGGGTGGCGTTGGAATCCAGCACCACAAAGTCCGCTTCGCTACCCGGCTGCAGATTGCCGATCTTGTCTTCCAGCCGCAGCGCCCGTGCGCCGCCCAGCGTCGCGAGATACAGCGATTTAAACGGGCTCAGTTTGGCGCCTTGAAGCTGCATCACCTTGTACGCCTCGTTCAGCGTGTGCAGCAGCGAGAAGCTCGTCCCGGCGCCGACATCGGTGCCCAGGCCGACATTGACCTTGTGTTTTTCGGCCATCGGCAAGTTGAACAGCCCACTGCCGAGAAAGAAGTTGGACGTCGGGCAGAAGGCGATGGCTGACCCGGTTTCTGCCAGGCGCTCACACTCCTGGTCGCACAGGTGCACGCCGTGGGCAAACACCGAACGCTCGCCGAGCAGGTTGAAATGGTCGTACACGTCCAGATAATTCTTGCGCTCCGGGAACAGCGCCTTGACCCACTCGACCTCCTTCAGGTTTTCACTGATGTGGGTCTGCATGTACAGGTCGGGGTATTCAGTCAGCAACTGCCCGGCGAGGGTCAATTGTTCAGGTGTACTGGTCGGGGCGAAGCGTGGGGTGACGGCGTAATGCAGGCGGCCCTTGCCGTGCCAGCGCTCGATCAGCGCCTTGCTGTCGACGTAGCTGGATTCGGCGGTGTCCACCAGATAATCCGGGGCGTTGCGGTCCATCATCACCTTGCCGGCGATCAGGCGCAGATTGAGTTTCTCGGCGGCACTGAACAGCGCCTCCACCGACTCCTTGTGCCGGCTGCCGAACACCAGCGCAGTGGTGGTGCCGTTGCGCAGCAATTCCTTGAGAAAGATGTCAGCCACCTGGGCCGAATGCTCGGGGTCTTCGAACTGTCTCTCGCAGGGAAACACGTAGGTATTCAGCCAGTCGAGCAACTGCTCACCGTAGGAACCGACCATGCCGGTCTGCGGCAAATGGATGTGAGTGTCGATGAAACCGGCGGTGATCAGCGCGTCCTGATAGCTGACGATTTCGACGTCGGCGGCGAGCGTGCCGATCAGGTCTTCGGCATTGCCGAGGGCAATGATCTTGCCGTTTTCGACCACCATCAGGCCGTCTTCGAAATACTCGTACGACGCTTCCACCGCCACGTCGGCAGGGTCGGCGATGCTGTGAATGATGGCGGCGCGGTAGGCTTTTTGGGTGGTGCTGATATCAGGGGTCATGTCAGTTGATCGTTCTTCCGGGATTCATTGGGCCTGGCTGCGGCGGGACACCGGCAGCAGCTTGGCGACAGGTTCGGCGATGGTGCTTTGCTCGCCGAAATGAGCGTTGTAGGTGGCGATCACTTCGCCGGCGATGGACACGGCGATTTCCATGGGCAGTTTGCCTTTGACTTCGGTCAGTCCCATGGGACAACGCATGCGCTGCACTGCAGCGGCGTCGAAGCCGCGATCCCGCAGGCGATGCTCGAATTTCACGCGTTTGGTTTTCGAGCCGATCAGGCCGAAATAGCTGAAATCGCCGCGCTTGAGAATCGCCTCGGTAAGCTCCAGATCCAGCTGATGGTTGTGGGTCATGACGATGCAATAGCTTCCAGCGGGGAGGTTGTCGACTTCTTCGATGACGTCCTCGCTGAGGATCTGCGTCACGCCTTCCGGCAACTGCGCAGGAAATTCGGCCTCGCGGGAATCGATCCAGCGCACGCGGCAGGGCAGGCTGGCGAGCAACGGCACCAGCGCCCGACCGACGTGGCCGGCGCCGAAAACGGCGATATGCGCCTGGGGCTGGCCCATGGGTTCGAACAGCAACACATTCACGCCGCCGCAGCACTGACCCAGGCTGGCGCCGAGGCTGAAGCGCTCGAGACGGGTTTGCTGGCTGCCGCTGGCGAGCATCTCCCGGGCGATTTCCATGGCCTTGTATTCCAGATGCCCGCCGCCGATGGTGTCGAAGATTCGCCCGGCGCTGACGACCATTTTCGAGCCGGCATTGCGCGGCGTCGAGCCACGCTCCTCGATGATCGTCACCAGCACGCAGGCCTCGCCCTGCTGCTGCAAGTCGGCGAGGGCGCTGATCCAGTTATTCATGTGATTTCTCCTGATCGGCGGGTTGGCAGATCAAACATCGTCATTGCCCGTGCTGGCCTCATCGCGAGCAAGCTCACTCCTACACGGATCGCATTTGCACTGTAAGAGTGAGCTTGCTCGCGAAAGCGTCAGCACAGGCCGCCACTGCTTAATCGACGCGAAGCGTCTCGGGCTGCATTCCCACGCGGAGCCCCGGAGCAGGTTCTGAAACGATCTCGGCAGCGTTCTCGGCAGCTAACTCCGCATCGCGACGCAACGCCCGCATCTGCTCACACCCCCACAACACCCGCTCCGGGGTCGCCGGCGCGTCGATTTTCGGCTGATGCTTGTAATCGCCCAGACTTGCCACCGCATCCTTGATCGCGCACCACGCGGCGATGCCCAGCATGAACGGCGGCTCGCCCACGGCTTTGGAATGAAACACCGTGTCTTCCGGGTTCTTGCGGTTTTCCACCAGCTTCACGCGCAGGTCCGCCGGCATGTCGGCCACGGCCGGAATCTTGTAGCCGGCCGGTCCGTTGGTCATCAGCTTGCCCTTGTCGTTCCACACCAGTTCCTCGGTCGTCAGCCAGCCCATGCCTTGGATGTAGCCGCCCTCGACCTGACCGATGTCGATGGCCGGATTCAGGGAGGCGCCGACGTCATGAAGAATATCCGTGCGCAGCATTTTGTATTCGCCGGTCAGGGTGTCGACCAGCACTTCGGTGCAGGCCGCGCCGAAGGCAAAGTAATAGAACGGCCGACCCCGCGCCTGGCTGCGGTCGTAGAAGATCTTGGGTGTCTTGTAATAGCCGGTGCTCGACAGCGACACCTGGCCCATCCACGCCTGCTGCGCGAGGGTATCGAAGCTGATGACCTGCTCGCCGACGCGCACATGGCCGTTGCGAAACTCAACCCGCGACTCATCGCACTGGTAATGCTTGGCCGCAAATTCCACCAGCCGCTGCTTGAGGATTTCTGCAGCGTTCTGCGCCGCCTTGCCGTTCAGGTCGGCGCCGCTTGAGGCTGCGGTTGGCGACGTGTTCGGCACCTTGTCGGTGTTGGTCGCGGTGATCTGCACGCGGTCGATGTCGACCTGGAACACCTCGGCCACCACCTGCGCCACCTTGACGTTCAGGCCCTGGCCCATCTCGGTGCCGCCGTGATTGAGGTGGATGCTGCCGTCGGTGTAGATGTGGATCAGCGCGCCGGCCTGATTGAGGAAGCTGGCGGTGAAGGAAATGCCGAATTTCACCGGAACCAGGGCCAGGCCTTTCTTCAGAATCGGGCTGTTGGCGTTGTAAGCCTTGATCGCCTTGCGCCGCTCCGCGTAGTCACTGCTTTCCTCAAGCTCGGCGGTCATTTCTTCGAGCATGTTGTGCTCGACCGTCTGGTAGTAATGGGTGACGTTGCGCTCGGTCTTGCCGTAGTAGTTGGCCTTGCGCACTGCCAGCGGGTCCTTGCCCAGATGCCGGGCGATGACGTCCATCACTTCTTCAATGGCGACCATCCCTTGAGGGCCGCCGAAGCCGCGGTAGGCCGTGTTCGACGCGGTGTTGGTCTTGCAGCGATGGCCGTTGATCGTGGCGTCGCCCAGGTAATAAGAATTGTCGGCATGAAACATCGCCCGGTCGACGATGGACGCTGACAGGTCTGGCGAGTAGCCGCAGTTGCCGGCCAGCTCCAGCTGAATGCCGTGCAGGCGCCCGTCGTTGTCAAAGCCCACGTCGTACTCGACGTAAAACGGGTGGCGCTTGCCGGTCATGATCATGTCTTCCATGCGCGGCAGGCGCATTTTGGTCGGCTGGCCGGTCAGGCGCGCCACCACCGCACACAGGCACGCGGGGCTCGCGGCCTGGGTTTCCTTGCCGCCAAAGCCGCCGCCCATGCGGCGCATGTCGACGACGATCTTGTTCATCGACACATCCAGCACTTCGGCCACGAGCTTCTGCACTTCGGTGGGGTTCTGCGTCGAGCAGTAAACGATCATGCCGCCGTCTTCCGTGGGCATGACCGACGAAATCTGCGTCTCCAGGTAGAAGTGTTCCTGACCGCCGATGTGCAGCGTGCCCTGAACCCGGTGGGGAGCGGAGGCCAGCGCCGCCGCCGAATCACCGCGCTGGTGGGTGTGGCTGTCGAGCACGAAGTGCTTGTTGCGGTACGCCTGAACCACGTCGAGCACGGGCTCCAGGTCTTCGTATTCGATGATCGCGGCCATCGCCGCCTTGCGTGCGGTTTCCAGATCCCGGGCGGCCACGGCAATCACCGGCTGACCGACGAACTCGACCGTGTCGACGGCCAGCAACGGATCGCCGGGCAGCAGCGGGCCGATGTCCTTGAGGCCCGGAATGTCTCCGTGGGTGATGGCGATGCGCACGCCGTCGAAGGCGTAGCAGGGCGACACGTCGACGCGGACGATGCGCGCGTGGGCCCGGTCGGACAGCCGCGCATACACGTGCAGCTGATTGGGGAATTCGAGACGGTCGTCGATGTAGATCGCTTCGCCGGAGACGTGCTTGTCGGCGCTGTCGTGCTTGACGCTGCGGCCCACGCCGGTGGTCAGGTCCTGTTGAAACAGGGCGACCATTTCTTCCTGGGACCTGGCTGAATGATGATTAGACATAAGCTGTCACCCGCGTCTGGATGTGAGGCGTTTGCACTTCAATGAAGTATTTGCGCAGCAGGTTCTGCGCGCTGAGCAGGCGGTATTCCTTGCTCGCGCGGAAGTCCGTCAGCGGCGTGAAATCCTCGGCCAGCGCAGCGCAGGCGCGCTCGATGGTGGCCGACGTCCACGGCTGGCCGATCAGTGCCTGCTCGCAATGGGCCGCGCGTTTGGGGATTGCCGCCATGCCGCCAAAGGCCGCGCGGGCGTCGACGATGGCGCCGTTTTCGACGTGTACGCGGAACGCCGCGCAGACCGCCGAGATGTCGTCGTCCAGCCGCTTTGAAACCTTGTACGCGCGAAACGTCTGCCGGGCATTGGCGCGGGGCACGATGATGCGCTCGATGAACTCGCTTTCCTGACGCACCGTCACCCGGTAATCGATGAAGTAATCCTCCAGCGCCAGGGTGCGGGTCTGCTCCCCTTTGCGCAGCACGATCTTCGCGCCCAGTGCGATCAGCAGGGGCGGGGAGTCGCCAATCGGCGAGGCGTTGCCGATGTTGCCGCCGAGGGTGCCCTGATTGCGGATCTGCAGCGATGCAAAACGGTGCAGCAATTCACCGAAATCCGGGTACTCGCGGCTCAAGGCTTCGTAGCAATCAGTGAGGGCCGTTGCCGCGCCGATCTCGATGCGGTCTTCGAAGTGCTCGACTTTCTTCATCGCCGCGACGTTGCCGACGTAGATCATCACCGGCAGCGGGCGATGGAATTGCGTCACTTCAAGGGCCAGGTCGGTGCCGCCGGCCAAGAGCCGGGCCTGGGGATTGGCCTCGTAGAGTTCGGCCAGATCCGCCACGGTCAGCGGCACCAGGCAGCGCTTGTCGCCGCTGTTCAGCTCGCCGGTTTGCGTTGGCGCGATGGCCTTGAGGCGGGCGATGGTCTGCGCCTTCAGGGCATCGAACTGGTCCGACGACGGCTGACTGCAGCTTTGCTCGGCCGCCGCGAGGATCGGGCGATAACCGGTGCAGCGGCACAGATTGCCGGCCAGGGCTTCGTGGGCCTGAGCATGTTTTGTTTCAGAGGAGGCGGATTCGGCGCTGTTCTTTTGCAGCGCGAACAGCGACATGACAAAGCCCGGCGTGCAGAAGCCGCATTGGGAACCGTGGCAGTCGACCATCGCCTGCTGAACGCTGTGCAAGCGGCCCTGATGCTTGAGGTCTTCGACGCTGATTAGCTGCTTGCCGTGCAGCGAGGCCACGAAGGTCAGGCACGAATTGAGGCTGCGATAGCTCAACTGCTCACGGCCCGCCGCGTCGGTGGTCAGCTCGCCGACAACCACGGTGCACGCGCCGCAATCGCCGCTGGCGCAGCCTTCTTTAGTGCCGGATTTGTGCAGGTGCTCGCGCAGATAGTTGAGCACCGTCACATTGGGGTCCAGAGCCTGTTCGGTTTTCAGCTCTTGGTTCAGGAGAAACTGGATCACGGGTCGCGCCTCGTTCTTGTCATTAAAAGCACTGGTCACAGCTGCCGGCGGATGGGTCATCGAACATGTCGATGAATCTATCAGCTCTGACTATCGGGTCAATTAGTTTCTGACTCAAAGGTCAAGAAATTCATTATTTCGAGAAATGGCCGATAACCCACAAGACGATAACGTCTAAAGACTGAGTGCTCGTGAGCAGAACATGTCCGTGTTTCTGCTTAATTCGTGCCAGTTTCCACAGTATGGCCCTGCGCCACAGACCTGCAGTGCGATACACTCCGCCGCTTGTTTGCGACCAAAGAAGTTGAAGGTAAGAAATGACGTTCAAGGCACCTGACAGCCTCGCCGAGCAGATCGCTCACCACCTGGCCGAGCGCATCATCCGCGGCGAGCTCAAGCCAGGGGAGCGGATTCAGGAGCAGAAGGTCACGGCCGCGCTGAACGTGAGCCGAGGCTCGGTGCGCGAGGCCTTGTTGATCCTCGAGCGCCGCCATCTGATCGTGATCCTGCCCCGTCGTGGCGCGCAGGTCTCGGTCCTGACCCCGCACAACATCACCAGCCTCTGCGCCCTCATGAGCGAGATGTACATCCTCCTCGGTCTGGCCGTGGCGCGCAGCTGGAAAGAGCCGGTTGACCTGGCGGCGTTCCAGCAGATTCAGCAGCGGCTCATCGCCAGTTGCGAACGCCAGGACGTCAAAGGCTTCGTCGAAGAGAGTTTCAACGTGATGCGCGCGGCCTATCCGTTCGCCAACAACCCGTACCTGGAAGAGACCGTCGAGAACCTGCAGCCGTCCATGAGCCGCTTCTACTTCCTTGCCCTGGATCAACGCCAGGCGGAAATGAGCGAGTACCTGACCCTCTTCGGCCAGTTGCTCGAAGCGGTGGTGGCGCGGGATCTGGTGCGGATCCGCGACGTACTGACCTGCTACGCCGAGCGCAGCTGCCAATCGGTGTTGTCTGCCCTGGCGGCCAGCTGATTCATGCGCCTCAAGTGCATCAGGCTGGCGGGGTTCAAATCGTTCGTCGACCCGACGACGGTGAACTTCCCCAGCAACATGGCGGCCGTGGTCGGCCCCAATGGATGCGGCAAATCCAACATCATCGACGCGGTGCGCTGGGTCATGGGCGAAAGCTCGGCCAAGAACCTGCGCGGCGAGTCGATGACCGACGTGATCTTCAACGGCTCCACCAGCCGCAAACCGGTGAGCCAGGCGAGCATCGAGCTGGTTTTCGATAACTCCGACGGCACCCTGGTGGGCGAATACGCCAGCTACGCGGAAATCTCCATTCGCCGCAAAGTGACCCGCGACAGCCAGAACAGCTACTACCTCAACGGCACCAAATGCCGTCGCCGCGACATCACCGACATCTTCCTCGGCACCGGCCTGGGCCCGCGCAGCTACTCGATCATCGAACAGGGCATGATCTCCAAGCTGATCGAAGCCAAGCCCGAAGACCTGCGCAATTTCATCGAAGAAGCCGCTGGCATCTCCAAGTACAAGGAGCGCCGCCGCGACACCGAAAACCGCATTCGCCGCACCCACGAGAACCTCGCGCGCCTGACCGATTTGCGCGAAGAACTGGGTCGTCAGCTGGAGCGTCTGCAGCGTCAGGCCCAGGCGGCCGAGAAGTATCAGGAATACAAAGCCGAAGAGCGTCAGCTCAAGGCACAACTGTCGGCGTTGCGCTGGCAGGCGCTGAACGAGCAAGTGGCCCAGCGTGAATCGGTGATCGGCAATCAGGAAGTCGGCTTCGAGTCACTGGTCGCCGATCAGCGCAGCGCTGACGCTGCCATCGAGCGCCTGCGGGACGGTCATCACGACCTGTCCGAGCGATTCAATCTGGTGCAGGGGCGTTTCTATTCGGTGGGCGGCGACATCGTCCGGGTCGAGCAGAGCATTCAGCACGGTCAGCAACGTTTGCGGCAGTTGCAAGACGATTTGCGCGAAGCCGAGCGCGCGCGCCTGGAAACCGAATCCCACCTGGGCCACGACCGCACGCTGCTGGCGACCCTCGGCGAAGAGCTGGAAATGCTCGAGCCGGAGCAGGAGATCACCCTCGCCGCCGCCGAAGAATCCGCCGCCGCGCTGGAAGACGCCGAAACCGCGATGCACGCCTGGCAGGAACAGTGGGACGCCTTCAACCTCACGTCCGCCGAACCCCGGCGTCAGGCAGAAGTGCAGCAGTCGCGCATTCAACAGCTGGAAACCAGCCTGGAGCGTCTGGCCGAGCGTCAGCGGCGTCTGGGCGAAGAGCGTCAATTGCTCGCGGCGGACCCTGAAGACGCGGCAATTCTCGAACTCAGCGAAGACCTCGCCGCCCGGGAAATGGCTTTCGAAGAGCTGACCGCCGAAGAAGAACACCTGATCGAGCGCCTTGAGCAACTGCGTGTCGATCTGCAACAGGCCACCCAGGCGCAACAGCAGGCCCAAGGCGATCTGCAACGCTTGAACGGCCGGCTTGCGTCGCTGGAGGCGCTGCAACAGGCAGCACTCGATCCCGGCACCGGCACCGCCGAATGGCTGCGTGATCATCAGTTGAGCGAGCGTCCGCGTCTGGCCGAAGGGCTGCGGGTCGAGGCGGGCTGGGAAATGGCCGTGGAGACCGTGCTGGGCGCTGACCTGAATGCGGTGCTGGTGGATGATTTCGCCGGTCTCGATCTGGTCGGATTCAGTCAGGGCGACTTGCGCCTGGTAAGTCCCGGCGCTGACGTCACGCGGATCCCTGGCAGCTTGCTGGACAAGGTCGACACGCAGGTCGATCTGACCCACTGGCTGGGCCAGGTCAAACCCGTTGAAACCCTGGACGATGCGCTGGCGCTGCGCGGCCAACTGGGCGCCGGTGAGAGCTTGATCAGCCGCGACGGCTACTGGGTCGGGCGGGATTTTCTCCGTGTGCGCCGTGCAAGCGAGGCCGAAAGCGGCGTGCTGGCGCGGGGTCAGGAATTGCAGCGTCTGGAAGGCGAGCGCGAAGAGCGCGAAGCGACCCTGGCCGCGCTTGACGAGCAGCTGTCGACCCAGCGCGAGCAGCAACGTATCCAGGAAGACAACCGCGAGCAATTGCGCCGCCGCTTGCAGGACGAAGCCCGTCAGCAGAGCGAGCTTAAAGCGCAGTTGTCGGCCGCCAAAGCCAAGGTCGAGCAACTGACCCTGCGCCGCACGCGGCTCGACGAAGAATTGACCGAGCTCGCCGAACAGCGGGCCATGGAGCAGGAAACCCTCGGCGAATCCCGCCTGCAGTTGCAGGACGCCCTCGACAGCATGGCGCTGGACACTGAACAGCGCGAGTTGCTGCTGGCACAGCGCGACAGCCTGCGCGAGCGTCTGGACCGGGTGCGTCAGGAAGCCCGCCAGCATAAGGATCACGCCAACCAGTTGGCCGTGCGCCTGGGTTCGCTGCGCGCGCAGCATGATTCCACGCGCCAGGCCCTGGAACGTCTGGAGATGCAGTCCGAGCGCCTGACCGAGAAGCGCGAGCAACTGAGCCTGAATCTGGAGGAGGGCGCCGCGCCGCTGGAAGAACTGCGCATGAAGCTCGAAGAGCTGCTGGAAAAGCGCATGGTGGTCGACGAAGAGATGCGCACCGCCAAGAACGCCCTGGAAGATGCCGACCGCGAACTGCGCGAGGCCGAGAAACGCCGCAACCAGGCCGAGCAGCAATCAGCGCTGTTGCGTGGGCAACTGGAGCAGCAGCGCCTTGAATGGCAATCGCTGACCGTCAGACGCAAGGCGCTTCAGGAGCAACTGCACGAAGACGGCTACGACCTGGATGGCGTATTGGCGACGCTCACCGCCGAGGCGAACGAGAAGGCCGCCGAAGAAGAACTGGAACGCATCGCTGCGCGAATTCAGCGTCTGGGCGCAATCAACCTCGCCGCCATCGACGAGTATCAGCAGCAGTCCGAACGCAAACGCTATCTGGACGCCCAGGACGCCGATCTGGTCGAAGCGCTGGACACGCTGGAAAGCGTGATCCGCAAGATCGACAAGGAAACGCGCAACCGTTTCAAAGAGACCTTTGATCAGATAAACAGCGGAATTCAGGCACTTTTTCCAAAAGTTTTCGGTGGTGGCAGTGCTTACTTGGAACTGACGGGCGAAGATTTACTCGATACAGGGGTGACGATCATGGCGCGTCCTCCCGGCAAGAAAAACAGCACGATCCATTTGCTGTCCGGGGGTGAGAAAGCCTTGACCGCGCTGGCGCTGGTTTTCGCCATCTTCAAACTCAACCCGGCGCCGTTCTGCATGCTCGACGAAGTCGATGCGCCGCTGGACGACGCCAACGTGGGGCGCTACGCCCGGTTGGTCAAAGAGATGTCGCAGACCGTGCAGTTCATCTACATCACCCACAACAAGATCGCCATGGAAATGGCTGACCAGTTGATGGGCGTCACCATGCACGAGCCAGGCTGTTCAAGGCTGGTGGCAGTCGACGTAGAGGAGGCGATGGCGCTGGTGGAGTCGTAGCAGGATGCGCAGTTGATCGCGTGGCGATCATGCAGATTTGCAGGGAAAAGTGGTGCACGGGCGTCCAGTACAGGAACCACCGCCGCAGCGTAACAGATGCTTGTGACCTGCCAGATGTAACAGACGGTGTAAAGTTGCCTTTGGTCGTGCTAGCTTAATGTCCACTTTTCCATTTCGCGTGGGTAAAAGGCCATTCAGAACATAGAGTTGGCTCCACGTTTTAAAGGGGTTTGCGCCCTTAATTTTCAGAATTTCATTAGAGGCACGGGACTACATGGAAATCGGTCTGCGAGAGTGGCTGATCGTCATCGGCATTATTGTCATCGCCGGTATTCTGTTTGACGGCTGGCGCCGGATGCGCGGTGGCAAGGGCAAATTGAAATTCAGGCTGGACCGCAACTTGTCCAACCTGCCGGACGACGACGAACCGACGTCCGCTGAAGTGTTGGGCCCTGCGCGCGTTCTCGACACCCATAAAGAACCGAAACTCGACGAGCATGACCTGCCTACGATGAGTGCAGCGCCCCGCGAGCGCGCCGAACGTGAACCGCGACGCGGCAAGCGCAAGGACGAGCCGCACCAGGGTGATCTGAACCTCGGCGCCAACGGCCCGGACCTGTTCAGCGCTCGGGACGATGATTTCCCGGACGACAAGCCGAACCAGCGCATCACCGAAGACAAGGATCTGCCACCGGTTGAGGAAGTGCTGGTGATCAGCGTGATCTCCCGTGACGAAAGCGGCTTTAAGGGACCGGCGCTGTTGCAGAACATTCTGGAAAGCGGTCTGCGCTTCGGCGAAATGGACATTTTCCACCGTCACGAAAGCATGGCCGGCAACGGCGAAGTGCTGTTCTCGATGGCCAACGCAGTCAAGCCGGGCGTGTTCGATCTGGACGATATCGACCACTTCAGCACCCGCGCCGTGAGCTTCTTCCTGGGTCTGCCAGGGCCGCGTCACCCGAAGCAGGCGTTTGATGTCATGGTCGCAGCGGCTCGCAAGCTGGCCCATGAGTTGAACGGTGAGTTGAAAGATGACCAGCGCAGCGTCATGACCGCGCAGACCATCGAGCATTATCGTCAGCGCATCGTCGAGTTCGAACGTCGCGCCCTGACCCAGCGTCGTTGACTGGCGCTCCCACAGATTCAAGCATCACCAAATGAGCAGCTTCGGCTGCTCTTTTGCATTTCGAGAACACACCTATGAAAGCCGCCGAAACCCGCATCCTTGAACTGCGCGCTGAGCTGGATCAGCACAACTACCGCTATCACGTCCTCGACGAGCCGAGCATCCCGGACGTCGAATACGATCGGCTGTTCCACGAGCTCAAGGCGCTGGAAGCGGAGAACCCGCATCTGGTGACCCCGGACTCGCCGACCCAGCGTGTCGGCAGCGCGGCCCTGTCGGCGTTCACCCAGGTGCGCCACGAAATCCCCATGCTCAGCCTGGGCAACGCCTTCGAAGAAACCGACATGCTCGAGTTCGATCGTCGGGTCAACGAAGGCCTGGACCTGCCGGCTGCTTCGAAGAAAGTGGAATACAGCTGCGAGCCGAAACTCGACGGCCTGGCGGTCAGCCTGCTGTATCAGAACGGCGCCCTGGTGCGTGGCGCCACCCGCGGCGATGGCACCACCGGCGAAGACATCAGCGTCAACGTGCGCACCGTGCGTAATATCCCGCTGAAGCTGCACGGCAAAGGCTGGCCGGACACCCTCGAAGTGCGCGGCGAAGTGTTCATGTCCAAGGCCGGCTTCGAGCGTCTGAACGCCAGCCAGCTTGAAGTGGGTGGCAAGACCTTCGCCAACCCGCGCAACGCGGCGGCCGGCAGCCTGCGTCAGCTGGATTCGAAAATCACCGCCAATCGCCCGCTGGAATTCTGCTGCTACGGCATCGGTCAGGTGTCCCATGACATCGCCGAGACCCACACCGGCAACCTGCAGCAGTTGAAAGAGTGGGGCATGCCAATCAGCCGCGAAATGAAGATCGCCCACGGCATCGAAGACTGCCTGAAGTACTACCACGACATCGGCGAGAAACGTCTGTCGTTGCCGTACGAAATCGACGGCGTGGTGTTCAAGGTGAACAGCATCGCCGCCCAGCGTGAGCTGGGTTTCCGCGCCCGCGAGCCGCGCTGGGCGATCGCCCACAAATTCCCGGCCATGGAAGAACTCACCGAGCTGCTGGACGTGGAATTCCAGGTGGGCCGCACCGGCGCCGTCACGCCGGTGGCCCGTTTGAAGCCGGTGAAAGTCGCCGGTGTCACCGTCGCCAACGCGACGCTGCACAACATGGACGAAGTGGCGCGTCTGGGCCTGATGATCGGCGACACGGTGATCATCCGCCGCGCCGGTGACGTGATTCCTCAGGTGGTACAAGTGGTGCAAGAGCGCCGCCCGACAGACGCCCGCGCCGTCGAGATCCCGCAGACCTGCCCGGTGTGCGGCTCGCTGGTCGAGCGCACGCAGCTGATCAAACGCAGCAAGGGCAAGGAAACCATCAGCGAAGGCGCGGTGTATCGCTGCGTCGGCCGTCTGGCCTGCGGCGCGCAGCTGAAACAGGCGATCATCCATTACGTGTCTCGTCGCGCGATGGACATCGAAGGCTTGGGCGACAAAACCATCGAGCAACTGGTGGACGAGAAGCTCATTGGCTCGCCGGCCGATCTGTACAAGCTGACGTACGAGCAAATCATTGATCTGGAGGGTTTTGCCGACATCTCCAGCAAGAAGCTGCTCAAGGCCATCGACGACAGCAAGCAGCCGACGCTGGCGCGGTTCATCTATGCGCTGGGCATTCCGGACGTGGGCGAGGAGACGGCGAAGGTGTTGGCGCGCTCGTTGGGTTCGCTGGATCGGGTGATTGTGGCGCTGCCGGAGGTGCTGACGTATCTGCCGGACGTGGGTCTGGAAGTGGCCCACGAGATTCACAGTTTCTTCGAGGACGAGCACAACCAGAACGTGATCGGTGCCTTGCTCGGCGAATGCCAGATGCAGCTGCAGGACACGGGCGATCTGGGTGCCGAGTTTGCGGCGAGCGCGACGTTGGGCGGCCTGCTGGATAAGTTGAATATTCCGTCGGTGGGGCCGGGTGCGGCGCAGAAGCTGGCGGACAAGTTCGGCACCCTTGAGGCGGTCGTCAAGGCGGACTGGCTGGATATGCGGCAGACGCTGCCGGAGAAGCAGGCGCAGGCGGTGCGGGCGTTTTTCGATGTGCCGGAGCATGCGCAGCGGGCCTTGGCGATCGAGCAGCAGCTGAAGGATTTCGGCATGCACTGGCAGAGCGAGAAGAAGGTGGTGGAGGGTTTGCCGCTGGCCGGGCAGACGTGGGTCCTGACCGGGTCGCTTGAGCTGATGAGCCGGGATGTCGCGAAGGAGAAGCTGGAGGGGCTGGGCGCGAAGGTGTCCGGTTCGGTGTCGGCGAAGACCCACACGGTGGTGGCCGGGCCGGGGGCGGGCTCGAAGTTGACCAAGGCCAATGAGCTGGGGCTTACGGTTTTGGACGAAGCGGCGTTCGTGGCATTTCTGAAAAATCATGGCGTTGACTTAGGCTAGAGCAAAATCAAGAGCGTCTGCCTGGGGGCAGACTGTTTCGCCTTCGGCGAGTTACTTGATAAAGCCCCAAGTAACCAAGGGCTTGTGCTCCTGGTTGGGCCCCTCGTTCCTCGGGGTTCCTTCACTCCGGTCCCGCTCCGTGGGCCTGCGCCGAACGGACATCCATGTCCTGACGGCGCTCTCGCCGCATCCATGCGGCTCGGCCCACTACGCAAAACCTGCGTTCAGCCTGCACCCAAGTCGCGATGGGTGGTGACTGAGCCTCTTGTGTTTGAAGAGCAAAAGCACATCAAGTGCAAGATCAAAAGCTTCCCGGCTAAAGCCGGTCCTACAGTCGAGGTTTTCCGCGAGTCCTGCGAGATGCATGCGCTGCCGTTCGTGGGACCGGCTTCAGTCGGGAAGGGGGTGGCTCAGGCGCCATCCATTTTGCTGATGGCACCTCCTCCCTGTGGGAGCGAGCTTGCTCGCGAATGCTTTATCCAACACGCCAGATATCCGATGGATGTACCGGCCCCTTCGTGAGCAAGCTCACTCCCACAAGTCCGTAGCGACTGATCTGCCCTCGATCTGCTCTTGATCTGCCTTGCTTTGCTTTTGATCTTTCCTACGAAGCAAGTCCAGACACCGCCAAACGCGACTTTGGTGCAGGCTGAACGCAGGTCTTGCGGAGTGGCTCGAGCCGCATGGATGCGGCGAGAGCGCCGTCAGGACATGGATGTCCGTTCGGCGCGTGCCCACGGAGCAAGACTGGAGTGAAGGAACCCTGACGAAGGAAGGGCCAAACCAGGAGCAGGCACCCTTGGTTACTTGGGGTGCTTTTCCAAGTAACTCGCCGAAGGCGAAATGCCCGCCGTTAGGCGGGTCCCCGGATCTGGACCTGAGTGAAGTAGTCCCGCCGATAAGCGGGACCCAAGAGTAAGAAAATCCCACGGAACCCCGGTCACCCTGGGGAATCTAGTGCTTGCAGCCCCATCAGGATATCGCCATGTTCCAGTTCTTCGAACAACTCAGCACACGGATCGCGGCGCCGTTCGCCGGTGAGAGCAAGCGCAACAGCAAGGTCTGGCAATGCCATTGCGGGCAGTCGGTGTTTTTCCGCAACAGTCAGTGCCTGGCCTGTTCGTCTGCGCTGGGGTATCTCCCGGAGCAGAGCAAGATTGCCGCGCTGGAACCGGGCCCCGAGGCGCAGACCTGGCGTCTCACCGACGAGCCCCAGGCCGGGCTCTACCGCCGTTGCGCCAACCTCGACACGGCAGCCGCCTGCAACTGGGTGTTTCCGGCGCCGAATGCCGGAGATTTCTGCATCGCCTGTAGCCTCAACAAGACCATCCCCGACCTGTCCGTGCCGGAAAACCCCGAGCGCTGGGGCAAGATCGAGACCGCCAAGCGCCGGCTGGTTGCGCAATTGATCACCCTCGGGCTTCAAGTCATTCCGAAAAGCGTGGATGAAGAGCGTGGGCTGGCCTTCGAATTTTTGGGCGTCGACCTGGAAGGCAACCTGCCCACCACGGGGCACGCCAGTGGCCTGATCACCCTCAACGTCGAAGAAGCCGACGATGCGATCCGTGAGAAGGTTCGTGTGCAGATGCACGAACCCTACCGCACGCTGCTTGGGCATTTCCGTCATGAGGTGGGGCATTACTACTGGGATCGTCTGATCGCCGACACTTACTGGCAAGACGGATTCCGCCACCTGTTCGGCGATGACCGTGCCAGTTACGCCGACGCCCTTGATCACCACTACCAGAACGGCGCGCCCGCCGACTGGCAGCAGAATTTCGTCAGCGCTTACGCGACCATGCACCCGTGGGAAGACTGGGCGGAAACCTGGGCGCATTACCTGCACATGATGGACGCCGTCGACACCGCACTCAGCCTGGGCATGAGCGCTCGGGACATGGACCTCGACTACCAGCCGTTCCTGCTGGAAACCTTGTACGACCCTCAGCATCCGGGCGGGCCGGCGTTCCTCTCTTTCGTCAATGCGTGGATCGAGCTGGCCGGCATGCTCAACGAGTTGTCCCGCGCCATGGGCCAGGCGGATTTCTATCCGTTCGTGCTGCCGCCGGCCGTCATCACCAAACTGCATTTCATCCATTTGGTCATACAGGGTGCGGGCGGCAAGGCGGATGAGGTCCTGCATGCGCAATAAATCACCCATGTGGGTGACTGCAAATTGTCCTCTGGTACGAAGCGGTGAAAGGGAATCGCCGCTTGTCCGCGACGCCTGCATCGCACAAAAAGCGGTGGTATTTTCCCTATACATATCGTTTTGATACTACTGGCGAAGCGGTTTGCGAAGCGGTCTAAAAGGGATTTCAGTTATGGCAACCCGTGCTCCATTGCCCAAAAACGAGCGTTCCCGGCTTTCGCGCATCACCCACATGGGGCTCATCGATGCGACGGCCGACGATGTGCTCGATCACATTGTCTCGATGGTGACCCATTATTTCGAGGTCCCCATCGCCCTTGTTTCCATCGTCAGTGCGCACCGCCAGTGGTTTCGGGCACGGGCAGGCCTTGATGAGCGCGAGACGCCTCGCGAAATCGCCTTCTGCGCGTACACCATCCTTGGCCACGAGACGTTTCAGGTCCCTGACGCGATCCTTGACCCGCGTTTCAGCGCCAACCCACTGGTGACCGGCGAGCCTCACATCCGTTTTTACGCCGGCGTGCCCCTGGTGACTGCCGACGGCCTGGCCCTGGGCACGCTGTGCATCATCGACAGCATACCTCGGCCGCCACTGGGCCCGCGCGACCTGGCGATGCTGGAGATGTATGGCCAGTTAGTCATGAAGCGGCTCAACAACCTGCGCCACGCCAGCTACGTCGACCAGCCCACCGGCCTGTTTAACCGCCTGCGCCTCGAAGAAGACCTCGGCGCTCTGGCGGATCGACGCAAATTCGCGCTGGTCGCGCTGGACATGGTGGCGCCCGCGTTTCTCGACAGCATCGTCAAAGCGCTGGGTTACAGCTTCGCCCAGGAGCTGGTGCGCTGCATGATCGAGAACTGCCGCAGCCAGTTGCCTGCCGATACCGCGCTGTACAAGGTCAGCCCCACGCGCATCGCGCTGATCACCCGAAACGCGCGCCCGGAGCAGGCCGAGCTGCTGTTTCGGCAGTTGCTCGAGCATTTTCGGCGGCCGCTGATCTGCCGCAACATCCCCATTCAAATGGATGTCGGCATCGGCGTGCTGCCGTTGGGCCTGGACCGCTGCGATGAGCGGGACTGGATTCGGCTGGTGGTCAGCGCCGCGGACGAAGCCCGCGGCAAGTCGACGGGCTGGCGGTGGTACGAGCCCCATCTGGACTTCGCCCAGCAACGGGCCTTTCTGCTATTGGCGGCGCTGGCCGAGGCCGTCCGCAGCCCGGATCAACTGTCGCTGGTCTATCAACCAAGGCTGGAAGTGGCGACCGGGCGCATTGTGACCGTCGAAGCGCTGTTGCGATGGCAGCACCCGGTGCTGGGTCCGATCAGTCCGGCGGAGTTCATCCCGCTGGCGGAAAAGACCGCGCTGATTCGCTCGCTCAGCCTCTGGGTGTTGAGAAAGGCCGTCGCCCAGGCGGTGATCTGGCAGGCGCAGGGCTACGCCTTCAAAGTGGCGATGAACGTATCGGCCATCGACCTCGCAAACTCGTCGTTCAGCGACGCCTTGTTTGAGCAGCTGTCGATCAGCGATCTTGATCCGAGCGGCTTCGAACTTGAGTTCACCGAAAGCGCGCTGTGCGACAACCCTGAAGTGACCCGCCTGCAGCTGGAGCGCCTGCGTGGATTGAACATCGACATCGCCATCGATGACTTCGGCACCGGCTACAGCAACTGGACGTACCTGCGGCAATTGCCGGCCACCACGGTCAAGCTCGACAAGTCGCTGGTGGAAAACATCGACAGCAATGACAAGGACCGCGGCCTGGTGGAAGCCATCGTCGACCTCGCAAAGCGCCTTGGTTATCGCGTCGTCGCGGAAGGCGCGGAAACCGAAGGCGTCTACGAAATTCTCTGCGAACTGGGTTGTCACGAAGTGCAAGGCTTCCTCGTCGCGCGGCCCATGACCGTCACCGCCCTCGAGCACTGGATGAACGTCGAGCGCAGCGGCAAGGTCCGGCAGTTGCGCTCTCTGGCCCATTGAGCGTTACAGCGGGAGCAGCATCAACCGCTCAACGCTGGCGTGAGCCGCATCGCTTTCGGGCAAATCCTGCCAACCCAGCGCCAGGTACAGCTGGCGCGCCGGGTGATTGCTGGCCTCCACCGCCAGCATCAATTGCTCGGTGTCTGGCCATAACGCCTGCGTCAATTCGGGCAGCGCGCGCAGGCACTGCTTGCCCAGTCCTAACCCCTGAAACCCTTTATCAATCATCAGCGCGTGCAATGTGGTGGTGATGCGCGGGCGGTCACGTGCCCAGTCCGGCAGCAGCGACCTGCGCTTGAGGACGAAAAAGCCCCGGGGGATGTCGTCGATCAGCAGTACGAAGCCTTGCCGGTCGACGACGGGACGGGCGGTCAGCGTGTGCAGACCGCCATGGATGTCGCCGACGTGGCGGACCTGCTCGGGGAGCAGCGCGATCTCCAGCAACTGGCGCTGCTGGGTGGGGGAGAGGGATTCGTAGCGGGTGAGCACGAACTGCATCGGTGATTCCTGGGTCTTGCGCCCTGGTGGGCTCGGGCAGGGGGAAGCCACTGGCTTGCCGGCGGTAAAAATTCAGGCCCCATTGTGCCGCATCCCGCGGTTTGTTGGCTGCGTCATGCACACCGCGAGGGCTTGGATACGCTCGAAATCTTAATCTGAAACAAGAGGTTGTAACTTCGCGCGAGACCGGTACAATGGCGCGGCTCGCCACTGGCGAGCGTCGTTATGGTGACCCCATCGGTCCCCCCGCAACGATTACCCGTGAACCTGGTCAGAGCCGGAAGGCAGCAGCCACAGCGGGAACATTGTGTGCCGGGGTGTGGCTGGTGGGGTTGCCTCCATAACGAGCCCCCTCCCTGGCTCCGCCATTTCCCTCTCCGATTACCACTACCGACTGCATCGCGTTTTTATGCGACCGTCTGCAGTATGGGTGCTTACGCCCTTCGATATTTCCATTTATTTGTGATCGTTTCGGTCGGCTGCACACATACCTGCACTGTGGAAAATTTAAAAAAACTTCTGGCCTTTTCATCTGATCGATAGAAGTGACCACGTCGTTAAGTCTTTGAGCTTTTTGCATTGAGTTTTAGGTATTGCTGGATCGCGCTTTGTAGGATTGTGGTGGCGTTGTTGCAAGACCTCTCTGATTCTGGAAATTTCGCTCTGATTTTGAATTGCCAGTATGGTTGGTTGCTACTACTCTGATTTTCCCGAGCAAGGAGCGAAATATGGAATTTCTAGCGAGAGTCAACGCGTTATCAGCCAAAATCCAGCAGCAATCTGCCGCCATCCAGACTGAGGAGGCGACGAAGACAGCATTCGTGATGCCGTTCATCAATTCAGTACTTGGCTACGATGTGTTTGACCCGCTGGAAGTGGTGCCAGAGTACATCTGCGATGTAGGTACAAAAAAGGGGGAGAAAATCGATTACGCCATTATGAAAAATGGCGAGGTACAAATCCTGATCGAATGCAAGAAAATCGGTGAGCCCCTTCATATCAATCACGCGAGTCAACTTTTCCGTTATTTCCATGTGACCAGTGCACGTATTTCCATACTCACAAACGGACGGGTCTATCGGTTTTATACCGACCTCGATGCGCCAAATAAAATGGACGACAAACCGTTTCTGGAGCTGGATCTGCTCGATCTCGATGAACACGCGTTGCCTGAATTGGAGAAACTCACGAAATCCGCTTTCGACGTCGACTCCATTATCAGCGCGGCTGGAGAGCTAAAGTACGTAGGCCAGATAAAGAGGGAGATAGCCGCTCAGTTCACCAAACCTGACGATGAGTTTATTAAGTTTTTCGCGGCACGCGTTTATGAAGGGATCATTACACAGAAAGTTCGCGAGCAATTCGCAGTGTTGACGCGAAAGGCAGCTGCACAGTTCTTGGGCGATCAAGTCAATGACCGCCTTAAGTCGGCTATTAGTGGCCCGATCCAGCCGACGTTCGCCATGGCGCCGGTGGATAGCAGCCCAGCAAGCGAGCCGGTGGAAGAGACCGAGGATGATCGTGTACAAACCACGCTTGAAGAGCTGGAAGGCTTCCATGTCGTTAAGGCAATCGTCAGGTCGGTTGTTGACGCGAAACGTATTGTGCATCGGGATACCCAGAGCTACTTCGGCATCCTGCTCGATGACAACAATCGGAAACCCATATGCCGGCTGCATTTCAATCGGACCCAAAAGTACCTAGGTATTTTTGATCGTGAGAAAAATGAAACCCGGCATGCAATTGATTCGGTCGACGATATCTATAGCTTCTCCGACCAGTTGAAGGGTGTGATTTCCCACTACAGTTGAATCGGTTCCTTATTAGAGGCTGCATGCGCCGGCATACGCTTGAATGCGTTGCCAGCGGGCGGAAGAGCAAGTTGGCAGTCACGGCAAAAAACTCTGTCGGCTAGAAACACTTAAGGCTGAATCGACCACCCTGTCGTTAAGTCACGCTGAATCATAGACCTGGTCCGTGCGAGGTCGCTGGTGACATCAGCGGCTTAAAATGGGCCCCTCGCGAAAACGCCGCCGATGCTGATACCGCTGACTGGCCGGGCATCCACCGGCTGCCACCCCTGAACTCAGGAATCACAACAATGGCAACCGACACCCCATCACACTTCCATCCATCAGCCCCTTCAAGCTCGTACTCTTCGAGCTGCTCACCGCGTACAGCCGCAACGTTTGTTGAGGTCTTGCCATCCGCCGAAAGCACCACTGAACATATTCCCGTGCTGCCGCAATCAAGCTCTGACCTCATGCTCAGGCGGCTGGACTTTCATTCGTCTGTATAAAGTTCGCTCACAATCTCCCGGCCTGATGGCGACAAACGCGCTTCGATGAACGCGTCCCCGTTTTCATCAGAAGCGTCCTTGCCCGCTGCATACCCTTTAGCGATCAACTGGCGAAGTGCGTGCGCCTCGTCACCCTTGACCACAGACTGTCCTGCTTGAAGGGCGAGCAGAAGCTTGATTTCAGCTGATAGCAATTTCATACGGTGTTCCCCTCTTGAGTTGGAAATCTCATCGTGCAGCCTAGCCTGTGGCAGGTTTTCCGGGACGAACTCAAAGAACCTGCGGGCCCTGAAGTCATGGTCTGGGGCGGGGATCGCCATCAAGTGTTTCTCAAGCGATTGCAGGCGGTGTAGCCCTATTCTGCAAGCCGGACCCGGCGCCGTATCGTCTGGCTCTGGACACTTGGAGGTAGCCCAATCGCCCTGGCAGATCCAAATAAATTTGCCCTCCATTTGGATCAATACGATAGTCTTCGCACCATTGTCGATATGGACACCTGACTGGAACGCGATTGATGGCCCCTGATGACTATCTGGTAATGAGCAGCGCGGAGTGGGCGGGGCTGCGCGCCAGTACGCCATTGACGTTGTCCGAAGAAGACCTCGCCGCGTTGCGCGGGGTGAACGAGGACATTTCGCTGGAGGATGTCGCAAACATCTACCTGCCGTTGTCGCGCCTGATCAATCTGCACGTGAGCGCCGCGCGCAATCTCGACAGCATCAAGGACACCTTTCTCGGGCGCCCCGCCAAACGTCAGACCTACGTGGTCGCGGTGGCGGGCAGCGTCGCGGTCGGCAAGAGCACCTTCGCCCGGGTGTTGCAGGCGCTGATGGCGCGCTGGCCGGATCATCCCCGGGTCGATCTGATCACCACCGACGGCTTTTTGCATCCCAATGCCCGGCTTGTCGCCGATGGCATCATGCACCGCAAGGGCTTTCCGGAAAGCTACGATCGCAAGCGCATGGTCAAGTTTCTCTCCGACCTGAAGGCTGGCACGCCGGAAATCACCGCCCCGGTCTATTCCCACATCAGCTACGACATCGTCCCGGACCAGTTCTTCAAGGTCAGCCAGCCGGACATCCTGATATTCGAAGGGCTGAACGTGTTGCAGACCGAGGGCAATGACGGCCAGAAGCCGGGCAGCATCGTCTCGGACTTCTTCGATTTTTCAATCTATCTGGACGCCGAAGAAGGCGACATCGAGCGCTGGTACGTCGAGCGCTTTCTGATGCTGCAACGCACCGCGTTCCGCGCGCGAGGCGCCTACTTTCGCGAGCTGGCCGACCTGCCGCCGGAGAAATCCCCTGACGCGGCGCGCAAGATCTGGCACGACATCAACCGGCCCAACCTGCTGGAGAACATCCTGCCGACCCGCGAGCGCGCCAGCCTTGTCGTGCGTAAGGCGTCGGACCATTCGGTGAAGGAATTGTGGCTACGCTGATGGGTAAATCGATCGCGGGCGCGTCGGCGTTATTCGCGCTGTGCCTCAGCGCTGGCGCTCTGGCGGACGGCAACAAGTTGCTGCTCGAATGCCAGGACGGCATCAACAGCATGAGCGGCGGCGTGGCGCAGAATGGCGTGGGTGTCGGGCATTGCGTCGGGGTGCTGCAAGCGACGATGGACACCCTGGATCTGTTCCACGAAGCGGGCGGACTGCCCCGGCTGGTGTGCGTGCCTGAGGGCGGCATTCCGATGATTCAGTCGATGCGCATCATTGTGCAGTCCCTGCAGGCTCATCCCGAGAGCTTGCATCTGAACGAATCAGTGCTGGTCGTCGCGGCGTTGAAAAACGCCTTTCCCTGCCAGTAACCCTCGAGTTCTCAGCTAGCCTGTTGCTTGACCCAGAAGTGATTCTAGGGGTCGACCTGCGCCGCCGCGCCCGCGACGGCCATCAGCAAGGATGCCGACAATGCGTGTCAATGCACTGATTGTGCTGCTGCTCACCGGACTAGTGGCCGCCACTTACGGTTTCGGAATCTACCTTTTTGCCCAATTGGTGCCGGACATGCGTGCCAGCCTGGGCTTCGACATCGCCTATGTGGGCACCATTACCGCAGCGGGGCAGGCCGGGTTTCTCGCCAGCGCGTTACTGGCGGCATGGCTGACGCCTCGTGTTGGCGGCGGCTGGGTGATCTTCGGGTCGGGCGCCGTCTGCGCGCTGGCCTTGCTGCTTTTGCCCCTGGCGCAGAGCGTGGTGCTGATCGGTCTGCTGCTGACGATTCTGGCAGGCACGGCGGCGACCGTGTTCGTGCCGATGGTCGACGTGATCGCCCGAGCCGTGCCTTACAAATACCGCGGCATGGCCATGGGGTTGGTGTCGAGCGGCACCAGTTATGGGGTGTTCATCAACAGCCTGCTGGTGCCTTTTTATGCGCCACAAGGCGAGTGGCGCACGGTGTGGTGGATCGTCGGGCTGATCACCCTGGTGCTGGTGGCCGGGGTCTTTCTGGTATTCAAGCGCGCGCGGTTGCTTGTTCGCGAACCCGAGGACGACAGTGATGGCGCACCACGCAAAGGCGTACTGCGTGAGGCGCTACAGGGTTGGGTGTACACAGTTTGGTCGATGAATTTTCTGATCGGCTTCTCGACCTTTCCGTTTCAAAACTACCTGTCGTCCTACCTGCGCACGGAGCTGCATTTCGGTGTCGAGTACACCGCGCAGATCTGGGCCAGCATCGGCTTCGTCGGGATGTTCAGCGGCCTGGCGCTTGGCGCGCTATCGGACCGCATCGGCCTGCGGGCGGCGATGTTGCTGGTGTACGTCTGCGTGGCGACGGCGGCGGTGATTCTGGTCGTTGCGCCGACCGGTTACTGGCCGCTGGTGGCAGGGGTCGTGTTCGCCGTGGCGTTCTACCCGATCTTCGGGCTGATCCCGGCGTACGTGTCGAAGATGGCAAGGGGCGCGGCGCTGGCCGTGACCATCTTCGGCATCGCCAACATCATGCAGGGCGTCGGCGGCATGCTCGGCAATTACTGCGCCGGGCTGCTGGCGAGTCTGAGCGGTTCGTTCGTTGCGGTGTATGGGGTGATTGCGGGGGTCGCGGTGGTGCTGGCGGTGTTGACGGTTTGCTTGCCGAACGAGCGCACCGCCGGCAGGAGTAATCAAGGTCATCGAACGTGACAACACCCCAAATGTGCCCGTAGACGCAGGAATTGTGGGAGCGACCGGGGTGGCGGTCCACCTTGCTCGCGAGGAGGCCGGTAAGTCCGCTAAATCTTCAGCGGCTGAAATGCCGCTTTCGTGAGCAAGCTCACTCCCACATGGACCGTGTTTGCTTCGCGATAGCGCCGCGTCCGAACTACGGGGAAGCTACCGCCTATTAGCGGTGGATGAGTCACCGCTACACCGGAAACTGCAGCGCGTTGCTCAGATCACCCATCGGCGTCTGCCCGCGCGCGGCCATGGCGTTGTCGCGCTCGGTCAATCCGTCCAGCTTCTCCAGACCATGCACCCGCGTAACCAGACGCAGGATCGAGGCGGTGTCGTACACCGTATGGTCGACCGTGCCCTTGCGCGCGAAGGGTGAAATCACGATCGCCGGCACCCGCGTGCCCGGTCCCCAGCGATCGCCTTTCGGCGGCGCAACGTGGTCCCACCAGCCGCCGTTTTCGTCGACCGTGATCACAATCACCATGTTCTTCCACTGCGGGCTGTTGCGCAGCACTTTGATCGCGCGATCGATGTGTCGATCCCCCGCAGCCACGTCGGCATACCCAGCGTGCATGTTGAGGTTGCCCTGGGGTTTGTAGAAGGTCACCGCCGGCAACTTGCCGGCCTCGGCGTCGGCCAGGAATTTATTGGTGCTCGACTCATCCCCCAGTCCGCCGTCACGCAAACGCTTGTGGCGCTCGCCCGGGTTCTCCGGGCCTTGCTGCTTGAAGTAATTGAACGGCTGATGGTGATACTGGAAATTCGGGATTTTCGGTATGCCGGTCGAGTCCTTGTACTCGTCCAGCGTCACCTGCCAGGCGCCGGCGTACCAGGCCCAGTCGACGTTCTTCTTCGACAGCTTGTCGCCGATGTGGTCATGGGTCTGCGGCACCAGCACGTTGGCCAGCCCGGGCTGCGAATAGTCCGGTTTTTCCTTGTCACGCAGCCAGGTCGGCCAGTAGGGCGGGGCCATGGTGTTGACGCCGTAGCCGTCGGGCGTCAGCGCGCTCGGGCCGAATTGTGGCGGGCCGGTCATGGCGCTGGCCGGTGATTTCTCCAGGGGTTTGAGGCGATAGTCCAGAGGATCGCTGCTCTCCAGCACGGCGATCTGCGACTTGGCCGGGGAGTTTGCCGCGTCGGGGTAAAAGGGCGCTCGTGCCGAGATCAGGTATTGATGGTTGAGGAACGAGCCGCCAAATGCGCCCTGGAAGAAGTTGTCACAGAGCACGAACTCCCTGGCGACGTCCCACAAGCGCAGGGAATATTGGGTCTGGGCGTAGTAGCCCATGGTCAAGCCGCCGGAATCCGCCCACGCCACGAAGGCGTCGTTCTTGCCGCCGTTGATCTGCATCTGGTTTTGATAAAACACGTGCCACAGGTCGCGGGTGACGACGCTCAATGGCAGGTCTTCACCGCCCGGGCCTTTGAGGGGGAAGGGCGCGTTGGGCAGGTTTTCCTGATACTGCACGCCTGTAGCGTAGGTCACGCCGTCGACGCTTTGCGGGCCAATCTGGCAGACGCCACCCCAGCACTGCGGCAGGTTGTCGAGGACCTTGCCGTCGCGGTCGCGCTGGCGATATTGGTCGGCTTTCACGGCGGAAAGCGGACGCTCGACGCCGGGGAAATTGGCGAACAGGTTATTGAAGCTGCGGTTTTCGCCGTAGATGACCACGATGGTTTTGACGTTGTCTTTCAGCGCCTGGTCCAGCGCCGGGCCGGTCAGCATCGTGTCAGCCGCTGGCTTGCCTTCAACGGCTGCTTCGGCGGCGCCTACCACGCCACTGAGGGTCGCACCTGCGCCCAGTACCGCAACGCCGCCCAGAAAGCGTCGACGGCTGCCGTCCACAGGCGCCTGGGGGGCCGAAGCCTGTGCGGGATCTTCCGGTTTTTTGCTCATGGCGGGGCGCTCGCAGGTCGAGTTGTTACAACATGTGTCGCCGGAGCCTAGCGAGGGAATATGACGGGATGGCTACAGCGATAGGCGCGCCCCCCTAGTGGGACTGGCTTTAGCCGGGAAAGGTCCACCGCAGGCGACATCCAATTTGCGGTGTGACGCGTGACGCTTTCCCGGCTAAAGCCGGTCCTACAATCGGCGCCAGTCCCACGATAGGAAAACGGCGCAGGCTCAATACGGGTCTGCTGCATTACCCGAATGCGCCTGATACCGCTCGGCGATCCGCTCGATTTCCCCGGACATTTTCATCCTCAGCAGCGTGCGCATGATGCGTTGCGCCGGTACGCTCGGGTCGTTGCGGGCGACGCATCCCACAGGCTGCTCATCGATGACCCAGACGGCCTTGAGTTTCTCGTCGGCTTTCCGGTCGCGGTTGTACCAGTCCAGCGACCACTGGGTGTCCACGGCGTAACGGTAGCGGTGGGCCGAAAGCTTGGGCAGCACTTGCTCCTGCAGCCTGGCGTCTTCGCGGATCAGGTCGCGGGTGGCGAACAGCGGGTCCAGCACCGGATAGGCATAGCCCAGCACGGTGCCGATGTGGTCTCCGAGAATCGCGCTCAACTGAAAAGGCGCGGTGTCGTAGGCGCTGGCGACCAGCACGTTGCGCTGGGTCAGCAGTGGCAGGCTCCAGGTGTAGTCGCCCGACATGTCCGGCAACCAGGATTGCGCGGCGTAACAGCGCACATCGACTTCACCGCGCTCGGTAGCCGCCTGCACACGCAGGCGCGGATAGACGCGGTACTGGGCGTTCTGGCCGATCTGTCGGGCCAGGCTTTCCATGATCTCGAAAAGGATACCGGCCTCGGGTCCGTTGGGCCCCACCTGCATCAGCGGCATCGACCAGCTGTCGGCCACGGCAAAACGCAGCGGCGGACCATCTGCCGCCGCAGACGCGCTCAACAGCCCCATGGCACTCATCATCCACACTCGCATCCGGATCCCTCGAAATAACAGCGCGACGATCAAGGCCTGCTGTCGCTTCGCGACGTCCGGTCAGGGTTCCCGTGGTGGAGACCTTACTTAGGACCGTTTTGCGGAGCCAGGCCAGCCATCATAAAGCGAAAGCAGCGGACATCAGATGCAATTTTGCCCCTGCTCCGCTAGCATTGGCGGTCTTCCGCAACCCAGTCGCGACGGTTTTCAATGAGTTATCAGGTTCTTGCACGTAAATGGCGTCCGCGCTCGTTCCGCGAAATGGTCGGCCAGACCCATGTGCTCAAGGCCTTGATCAACGCGCTGGACAGTCAGCGCCTGCACCACGCCTATTTATTCACCGGCACGCGGGGGGTCGGCAAGACCACCATCGCGCGGATCATCGCCAAGTGCCTTAACTGTGAAACCGGCATCACGTCAACGCCCTGCGGCGAATGCTCGGTGTGCCGCGAAATCGACGAAGGCCGGTTTGTCGACCTGATCGAGATCGACGCCGCCAGCCGCACCAAGGTCGAAGACACCCGCGAGCTGCTCGACAACGTGCAATACGCGCCCAGTCGCGGCCGTTTCAAGGTCTACCTGATCGACGAAGTGCACATGCTCTCCAGCCACTCGTTCAATGCGTTGCTCAAAACGCTGGAAGAGCCGCCGCCCTACGTCAAGTTCATCCTGGCGACCACCGATCCGCAGAAACTGCCCGCGACCATTCTGTCGCGCTGCCTGCAGTTCTCCCTGAAAAACATGACGCCTGAGCGTGTGGTCGAGCACTTGACCCACGTCCTTGGCGTGGAAAACGTTCCTTTCGAAGACGACGCGCTGTGGCTGCTGGGTCGCGCGGCCGATGGCTCGATGCGTGACGCCATGAGCCTGACCGATCAGGCAATTGCTTTCGGCGAAGGCAAAGTGTTGGCGGCCGACGTGCGCGCCATGCTCGGCACGCTGGACCACGGTCAGGTGTTCGACGTGCTCGCGGCGCTGATCGAAGGCGATGCCCGCTCGTTGCTCGAAGCCGTGCGTCACCTGGCCGAGCAGGGCCCGGACTGGAGCGGCGTGCTCTCGGAGATTCTCAACGTATTGCACCGGGTTGCCATCGCCCAGGCGTTGCCTGAGGGGGTCGCTAACGGCCACGGCGATCGCGATCGCGTACTGGCGCTGGCCCAGTCATTGCCCGCCGAAGACGTGCAGTTCTATTACCAGATGGGCCTGATCGGTCGCCGCGATCTGCCGTTGGCGCCGGACCCCCGTGGCGGCTTCGAGATGGTGCTGCTGCGGATGCTGGCGTTCCGGCCCGCAGACGCCGACAACGCGCCGACGCAACCGTTAAAGTCAGTGGGGATCAACCCGGCCACGGTTGATTCCCGGACAGCGGTGGCGCGTTCAGCATCCGCAACACCCCATCCTGTCACCGCCCCGTCGCCAGCGCCGGTTATCGACAAGCCTGCCCCAGTGGCCGTGCCTGACGTTCGACCTGCGAAGGCAAAGGCCGAGGATGAGATCGATCTGCCCTGGAACGAGCCGAAGGCCGCGCCGCCAGCCCATACTGCCGAGCCCGAGCCCGAGCCCGAGCCCGAGCTTGAACCAGCGCCGTCTTCGCAGCCCGCTTCCGAAGCCGTCGCCGATATTCCGGAGCCCGTCCTCGACACCGTCGCCGAGCAGCCGGATCTGACGCCCATGCCGGCACCGATCCCTGCGAGCCCTGTTCCTGAAGCGCCTGAAGTCGAGTCGCCAGAGCAAAGGCAAGCCGCCGCCGACGCCGTAACGCCGCAGATGATCGAGCACGTGCCCGACGCGACGCCGTACGTGCCTGCGCCGATGGAGCGCGACGACGAGCCGCCGCCCGATGACGACTACAACGAACCGGACATCGACATCGATCCGGCGTCGTTCGCCTATCTCGATGACCTGGCCCACGAAGCCGTCGAAGCGGTGGAGAAGGAGCCCGAGCTGTTGCCGGCCGCAAAGCCTGCCACCGGGCTTGCAGCGGAGTGGCTTGAGCTGTTCCCGAAACTGCCGATCTCCGGCATGACCGGCAGCATCGCCGCCAACTGCACGCTGATGTCGGTGGAGGGCGACAACTGGCTGCTGCACCTGGATCCGGCCCACAGCGCGCTGTTCAACTCGACCCAGCAGCGCCGATTGAATGACGCGCTGAACCAATACCATGAACGCACCCTCAACCTGAGTATTGAACTGATCAAGCCCGAGCAGGAAACCCCGGCTCAGGCAGCGGCGCGCCGGCGTGCCGATCGGCAGAAGCAGGCCGAGGCGGCGATCCACGGCGATCCGTTCATCCAGCAGATGATGCAGCAGTTCGGTGCGTCGATTCGCGATGACACTATTGTTCCGGTGGATGCGCCGACCCAGGCGTAAGTCCACGCCCGATGATTCCCGGGGGCGCTAAGCTGATAGGGCGCCTCTTATTGTTCAACGACTTTCTATCCAATGACTTCCGAGGAGTAACTCCCATGATGAAAGGTGGCATGGCAGGCCTGATGAAGCAGGCTCAGCAGATGCAGGAAAAAATGGCCAAGATGCAGGAAGAGCTGGCCAACGCTGAAGTGACCGGCCAGTCTGGCGCCGGTCTGGTCAGCGTGGTCATGACCGGGCGTCATGACGTCAAGCGCGTCAGCCTGGACGACAGCCTGATGCAGGAAGAGAAGGAAATTCTCGAAGACCTGATCGCCGCAGCCGTCAACGACGCTGTGCGCAAGATCGAAGCGGCCAGCCAGGAAAAGACCGCCAGCATGACCGCCGGCATGCAACTGCCGCCGGGCATGAAGATGCCGTTCTGATCGGACCGCTGTAGCGACACCCGAATGCCAGGCCCTCGCGCCTGGCATTTTTGTTTGCGGACGGCACCAAGACCGCCCGCATTACGCGCGTCATATGGAATCCCACATCCGACCGAACCCGTCCCGCCGCCCACGGTCTGCTTTCTATACCCTCGCAACCCTTCATCATGGAGCCCAATCCGATGACGCAAGAATTGATCCTCAACCAGCGTGTGGTCCTGGCATCCCGTCCCCAGGGCGCACCGACCCCGGAAAACTTCCGACTCGAGCGCGAGGCGCTGCCTGATTTGCAAGACGGCCAGGTGCAATTGCGCACGCTCTATCTGTCCCTCGACCCCTACATGCGCGGTCGCATGAGCGACGCCCCGTCCTACGCGGCACCGGTAGAGATCGACGCGGTCATGGAAGGCGGTGCGGTCAGCGTGGTCGAGCAGTCGCGCAACCCGAAGTTCAAGGAAGGCGATCTTGTCGTGGGCCAAACCGGCTGGCAGACCCACAGCATTTCCGATGGCAGCAACTTGTTGATGGCGCCGAAGGATCTGCCCAGCCCGTCCATGGCAGTGGGCGTTCTTGGCATGCCGGGCATCACCGGTTACATGGGCTTGATGGACATCGGCAAGCCGAAAGCGGGCGAGACCCTGGTCGTCGCGGCAGCGTCCGGGGCGGTCGGCTCGGTGGTCGGCCAAGTGGCCAAGCTCAATGGCCTGCGGGTGGTGGGCGTTGCCGGTGGTGAAGACAAATGCCGTTATGTGGTTGACGAGCTGGGCTTTGACGCTTGCATCGACCACCGCAGCGACGACTTCGCCGAGCAGCTGAAGGCGGCCGTGCCGGACGGCATCGACATCTATTTCGAACTGGTCGGCGGCAAGGTGCTGGAATCGGTCATACCGCTGCTCAATGAGCGTGCGCGGGTGCCTCTGTGCGGCCTGATCGCCCATTACAACGCCCAGAGCGAGCCAGAAGGGGCGAATCGGCTGCCGCTGCTGATGCGCACGCTGCTGACCAAGCGCGCGAAGATTCAGGGCTTTATCGTCTACGAGGAGTATTACGACCGTCTGGACGAATTCATGCAGGCCATGATTCCGCTGGTGAAGGACGGCAAGGTGAAGTTCCGCGAAGACGTGGTGGAAGGCTTGGAGAACGCGCCGGATGCGTTCATTGGCCTGCTTGACGGCAAGAACTTCGGCAAGCTGGTGGTCAAGGTCTCATGACCCTGATTTGACGGTAATCGGAGGCGCGGGTATAAACCGCGTCTCGTGTTTTTGTCGGACGTTTCTCCAATGAGCTTCAGCCCCCTGATTCGCCAGTTGATCGACTCCCTGCGCATTCTCCCCGGCGTCGGTCAGAAAACCGCCCAGCGCATGGCGTTGCAGCTGCTGGAGCGCGATCGCAGTGGTGGCTCGCGTCTGTCCCAGGCGCTGAGTCAGGCGATGGAAGGCGTTGGTCACTGCAAACAATGCCGCACCCTCACAGAAGAAGAACTCTGCCCGCAATGCTCGGACGTCCGGCGCGACGACACGCTGCTCTGCGTGGTCGAGGGCCCGATGGACGTGTATGCGGTGGAGCAGACCGGTTACCGCGGGCGTTATTTCGTGCTTAAGGGCCACCTGTCGCCGCTGGATGGTTTGGGGCCTGAAGCCATTGGCATCCCGCAACTGGTCGCGCGGATCGAAGAGCAGGGCTCGTTCACCGAAGTCATCCTCGCCACCAACCCGACGGTCGAAGGCGAAGCGACGGCGCACTACATCGCCCAACTGCTGACCAACAAAGGCCTGGTCACCTCGCGCATTGCCCACGGCGTGCCGCTGGGTGGCGAGCTGGAACTGGTCGACGGCGGCACGCTGGCGCACTCGTTCGCAGGGCGCAAGCCGATTCAGTTGTAGGCATGTTCCCTGTCTTCAATACGCGCCGCTGTCTTGCGGCGAATGCAGGACCTGTAGGAGCGAGCTTGCTCGCGAAGGTGGCCTTCCTACCGCTAGATATCTGGCGGCGGTACCGGCCTCTTCGTGAGCAAGCTCACTCCCACAATATCGTGTTCGCTCAGGAGCAGCAGTGTCAGCTGGCCTGACGTCTGGTGCTGTGATCAGACGTCGTCCGCGGGTGGCTTCTTACTTATCTGTCAACGCAAACTGGGTCAAACAGAACGTCGGGATTTCCATGTCGCGCAGGCGTTGTGAACCGCCCAGCTCAGGCAGGTCGATGATCGCAGCGGCTTCGTGAACCTTGGCGCCCATGCGGCGGATCAGGTTGGCGGCGGCGACCAGGGTCCCGCCGGTGGCGATCAGGTCATCGAACATCACCACAGAATCCCCGTCGCACAAGCTGTCAGCGTGGACTTCCAGCAGCGCTTCGCCGTATTCGGTCTGATAGGCCTCGGCCAGCACGTCCGCCGGCAATTTCCCCTGTTTGCGAAACAGCACCAGCGGTTTGTTCAGTTCGTAGGCCACAATCGAGCCGATGAGAAACCCGCGCGCGTCCATGGCGCCGACGTGAGTGAACTCGGCATCGATGTACCGCTGGATGAAGCTGTCGATGACCAGGCGCAGGGCCTTGGGTGACTGGAACAGCGGGGTGATGTCACGGAAAATCACGCCGGGCTTGGGGAAGTCCACCACAGGGCGGATGAGGGATTTGATGCTGACTTCGTCGAAAATCATAAGGATCTCGGGCAGGACATGACTCAAAAGACGCCAGTCTAAGCCCGCCCGGGCCATGATGCATCAGCTTTCCAGCGATCCTCCGGCCAGCGCACAGAGCTGAATCGGGTCGAGGATCTGGATTTCCTTGCCCTCGGCGGCGATCAACTCGTTCTGCTGAAAGCGGGTGAACACCCGGGACACGGTTTCCACCGCCAGTCCCAGGTAATTGCCGATCTCGTTGCGCGACATGCTCAGGCGGAACTGGTTGGCCGAGAAACCCCGGGCGCGGAAGCGGGCGGAGAGGTTGACCAGAAACGTGGCGATGCGCTCGTCGGCGGTTTTCTTCGAGAGCAGCAGCATCATCTGTTGGTCATCGCGAATTTCCCGGCTCATCACCCGCATCAACTGGCGACGCAATTGCGGCAGTTGCACCGACAACTCGTCCAGTCGTTCGAAGGGGATTTCGCACACCGACGTGGTCTCAAGGGCCTGGGCGGTGACGGGATACGCTTCGGCGTCCATCCCGGACAGCCCGACCAGCTCGCTGGGCAGGTGAAAGCCGGTGAGTTGTTCTTCGCCGCTGTCACTGAGGCTGAAGGTTTTCAGCGCGCCGGAACGCACGGCGTAGACGGAATTGAAAGTGTCGCCCTGGCGAAACAGGAAATCGCCTTTCTTCAAGGGGCGGCCGCGTTTGACGATTTCGTCCAGCGCATCCATGTCTTCCATGTTCAATGAAAGCGGAAGGCACAACGGGGCCAGGCTGCAATCCTTGCAGTGAGCCTGGGTGTGAGCGCGGAGTTTGACTGGCTCAGACATCGGGTAATTCCTTTTGCAGAAACACACATAAGTCGTAAGGGTAACCCAGCGGTCAACCCTGCGACTACCACGCGCCCTCCATGGCCAGAAATGATTCCTCCGCGCCAGGCGGAAAGTTCCTATATCACTTGTGCCTATATCACCCGGGAAAAGCGCTGACGGTTCTGCGCGGCCAAATAAGTGTCGAACACCATGCAGATCGAGCGCACCAGCAGACGCCCCGCCGGGGTGACGGTGATACCTGTCGGGTCCAGATGAATCAGCCCATCCGTGGCCATGGTCAGTAACTGAGGCCACTGCTCTCGGAAATGTTCTCGAAAGTGAATGGAAAATTCGTTCTCGACAGGGGCGAAATCCAGGCGGAAGTGGCAGATCAGTTGGCTGATGATGGTGCGCCGCAGCTGATCGTCTTCGGTGCAACGCAGACCGCGCTTGGTTGCCAGTTGGTCGCTGGCCAGCAAGGTCTGGTACTCGCTGAGGTCGCTGGTGTTCTGGGCGTACAGCTCGCCGATCTGGCTGATGGCCGAGACGCCAAGACCGATCAGATCGCAGTGGCCATGGGTGGTGTAGCCCTGAAAATTGCGCTGCAGCGTGCCTACTTCCTGAGCGATCGCGAGGTCGTCATCGGGCAGGGCGAAGTGGTCCATGCCGATGTACCGATAGCCTGCGCCGGTCAACTGTTCGACTGTGCGCTGGAGCATCTCCAGCTTGTGCTCCGGGCCGGGTAACTGAGCGGTGTCGATGCGCCGCTGGGGCATGAAGCGCTCGGGCAGGTGGGCGTAGTTGAACACCGAAAGCCGGTCGGGCTGCAGCGCAATCACCTGCTCGACGGTGCGGGCAAAGCCCTCTGGCGTCTGCAGTGGCAGACCGTAGATAAGATCGATATTTACCGAGCGAAACTGCAGGGTGCGCGCGGCTTCGACGATGGCGCGGGTTTCTTCAAGGCTCTGCAAACGGTTGATCGCCCGCTGCACCAGCGGATCGAGGTCCTGCACGCCGAGGCTGACGCGGTTGAAGCCCAGCTCGCGCAGCAGGCCCATGGTCGACCAGTCCGCCTCACGCGGGTCGATCTCGATGCCGTAGTCGCCGGAGTGGTCGTCCAGCAGAGTGAAGTGCTGGCGCAAATGGGCCATGAGCTGGCGCAGTTCGACGTGACTGAGAAAGGTCGGGGTGCCGCCGCCGAAGTGCAATTGCTCCACCACCTGACGGTCATCGACATGGGCGGCGATCAGGCTGATCTCGCGTTCGAGCCGTTGGAGGTACGCCTGCGAGCGGCTGCGGTCCTTGGTGATGACTTTGTTGCAGGCGCAGTAGTAGCAAATGTTGGCGCAGAACGGGATGTGCACGTAAAGCGACAACGGCCGCGACGCCTTACGGCTGTCGCGCAGTGCCTGCAGCAGTTCGAAGGCGCCAACCTGCGAATGAAATTGCACGGCGGTGGGGTAGGACGTGTAACGGGGCCCCGCCAGATCGTAGCGGCGGATGAGTTCAGAATCCCAACGAAGGTCGTCGAGCATGGGGGCATTCCCGATGAGGATGGCGGTGCGGGAAGTGTAGGGAGGGCTCAGATCAAGGCGTTGATCTGGGTCAATGGATGGGAAGGTGGGATTTCTCGTGGACCATGCCTGAATGATCCATGGCGGGATTCATTTCGTGATTCATCGTGTGAGGCGTGTGCCCCATCAGCCACTGTTGATGCGGGCCGGGGAGTGTCCACAGGCCGAACAGAATCACCAGCAGCCCGCCCGCCACGCGCACGCTTCGACGACGGAGCAGGGCGGTGATGCGCTCGGCGGCCAGGCCCGTGGCAAGCAGCACCGGCCAGGTACCGACCCCGAACGCGAGCATCAGCAATGCGCTGTGCAGTGCATCGCCCTGGCTCGCCGACCACAGCAAAGTGCTGTAAACCAGCCCGCACGGCAGCCAGCCCCATACCGCGCCCAGCAGTAACGCCCGGGGCGTCGTCGACACCGGCATCAAGCGGCGGGCCAGCGGTTGCAGGTAACGCCAAACCCCGCGGCCCAGACCTTCGATGCGGGTCAGGCCGCTCCACCATCCGGCCAGGTACAAGCCCATGGTGATCATCAGCAACCCCGCGATCACCCGCAACAGCATCGCCCCCGGGCTGTTGGCGACGGCCCAGCCGAGCATGCCCGTCAGCAATCCCGCGCAGGCGTAGCTGAAAACACGTCCGACGTTGTAGGCCATCAGCAGGCGCAGGCGTCTTCCGCGTTGCTCCTTGGGGATGGCAAAGGTGAGCGCGCCCATCAGCCCGCCGCACATGCCCAGGCAATGGCCGCCGCCGAGCAAGCCCAGTACGAGGGCGGAGAGGAGTTGGGGGAGGAGGTCAGGCATAGGCGCTATCCGAAAGCTTTCCGGTGAGCGTCAGTACGCCATCGCGAGCAAGCTGACTCCTCCAGGAGAACACATACCCCTGTAGGAGTGAGCTTGCTCGCGATGGCGTCGCTGAACGCAACATGGAATTAGGATTACTCACCTGACCCGGTCCTTACTGATGCCTGATCTTTTTTCCCCGACGCCTCATTTACCCCGGCCTTATGCCCCGCATCCTGGTCATCGAACAAAATGCTATGAGCCGGGCCGTCGAGGTCGTCGTACTGACCGCTGTCCACCGCCCAGAAAAAAATATAAATGGCCACCGCCACAATCAGCAGCGCCACCGGAATCATGATGTAGAGCGCAGGCATCGGGCCTCCGAATCGGCTCGTGGGTTCATGGGGTCACCGTCTGACGGGCAGCGATGGATTCTGCAGAAAGCGGCTTCATCCGCGTCAGACGCAACGCATTCAACACCACCACCAGCGAACTCACCGACATCCCCGCCGCCGCCCACAACGGCGTCACCCAGCCCAGCGCCGCGAAGGGCAGCACCAAACCGTTGTACAGCCCGGCCCACGCCAGATTTTCCAGAATGATCCGCCGTGTGCGCCGAGCGAGGCCAAGCGCCTCCACCAACGCCTGCAGACGATTCGACAGCAGCACCGCATCGGCGCTGGTCTTGGCCAGATCGGTCGCCGAACCCATGGCGATGCTGATGTCGGCTGCTGCCAGCATCGGCACATCGTTAACCCCGTCGCCAATCACCAGAACGGTCCGGCCCTCGGCGCGCAGCCGTCGCAGAATGGCGAGCTTGTCATCCGGCCGCAGGCTGCCCACGGCTTCATCAATCTGCAGCTGACTCCCGACGCTGAGTACCATCGGCGAGCTGTCGCCGGACAACAGCAAGGTCTTCCAGCCGCGTTGTTTGCATGCTTCGACCAGGGCAGCCGCGTCGTCCCGCATCCGATCATCCAGCACCAGCCAGGCGAGGGCCTGTGTGTCATCCCCCAGCAGCAACCACTGACCGGGCTCATCCGGCATGGAGGGCACAGCGACGCCGCTCAAGGCGCAGACAAACGCGGGCTGACCGATGCGTAACGGGCGCCCATCAACGACGCCTTCAAGGCCTAGCCCCGGCGTGGCGACAACCCCCTCGGCAGTCAGCGGCGTTTTGCCGAACGCCCGGGCAATCGGGTGTTCGGAGCGACTTTCCAGCGCCGCTGCCAGGCTCATGCAGTCGTCACTGCTCAGCGCGCCGAGCCTGCGAATGGCTCTTAGCGTCAGGCGACCTTCGGTCAGCGTGCCGGTCTTGTCGAAGATCACCGTGTCGATTCGGTTCAGCCCTTCCAGCACATGGCCGCGGGTCAGCAACAATCCGAGCCTGTGCAGCTTGCCGGTGGCGGCGGTCAGCGCGGTCGGCGTTGCCAGCGACAAGGCGCATGGGCAGGTGGCGACCAGCATTGCCAGCACAATCCAGAATGCGCGAGCGGCATCGAGCTGCCACCAGACCACGCCGACACACGCCGCCAGCACCAGCGAAATCAGCAAAAACCACTGCGCCGCGCGGTCCGCCAACTGCGCAAGGGGCGGCTTCTCCGATTGGGCGCGCTCCAGCAATCGGACGACGGCAGAGAGCCGCGTGTCATCGCCGAGGGCAAGTACTTCTACGGTCAGCACGCTTTCGATATTGGCGGTGCCGGCGGTGACGGCGTCTCCCACCTCGCGTGGCTGAGGCAGGTACTCGCCGGTGAGCAGCGATTCGTCGAGGCTCGACCGACCCGCGATGATTCGGCCGTCCGCCGGCAACAGCGCGCCGGGGTGGGCCAGCACGTGATCGTGCAAACGCAACTGATGAGTCAAGACGCGCTCGGTCTGGCCGTCCGCGTTCAACCGCAGGCAGGACGCCGGCAGCAGATTGACCAGTTGCGCCGTCGCGGCGCTGGTGCGTTCCCGGGCGCGGCGTTCGAGGTAGCGGCCGGTGAGCAGGAACAGCGCGAACATGCCGACCGCGTCGAAATACAATTCGCCAACCCCGGTGCCCGCCGTCCAGAGGCCTGCGAGGTACGCCGCGCCAATCGCCAGCGACACCGACACATCCATCGTGAGATGACGGGCGCGCAGGTCGCGCAGCGCCCCTTTGAAGAACGGCGCACAGCTATAAAACACGATGGGTGTCGTCAGAAACATCGCCACCCAGCGCAGGATCGTATGCATCTCGGGGCTGAGGTCGATGTTGAATTCAGGCCAGGTCGCCATGGTCGCCATCATCGCCTGAAACCACAACAGCCCGGCGACGCCCAGTTGACGCAGGCTGCGGCGGTTTTCCCGGGCCAGATGCTCGGTCGCCTTGTCCGGCTGATAAGGGTGGCCGGCGTAACCGATGCTGCGCAGCTCGGCCAACACCTCGCTCAGGGGCAATGACAGGTCTCGCCAGCGCAGGTGCAGGCGGTGATTGGACAGGTTCAGCCGTGCCTCGACGACGGCGGGCAGCGTGCGCAGATGGCGCTCGATCAGCCAGCCGCAGGCCGCGCAGGTGATGCCCTCGATCATCAGCGTCGTTTCAGCCACATCGCCGGCGACATCGCCAGAGGGGGTGTCATGGCGGACAAAGGGCGCTTGCACGTCGGGACGATCAAAGAGGGCTTGTTCGTCGGCCAGAGGCGTCGGCAGCACCTGAGGATTGACCGACGCTTCGCTGCGATGCAGGTAATAGCTTTCCAGGCCGCCGACGACGATGGCGTGGGCCACGGCCTGACAACCGGGGCAACAGAACTCCCGCGCCTCACCCAGCACCGAAGCGACGAAGCGCCCGCCCGGCGGGACCGGCAGCGTGCAGTGGTAACAAGACCGCAGGTGGTTTATCTCTGTGGCCGTCATTTGAGTGGCGTCCACGTCAATGCCTGCCCGCGCCCTGAATAGGCTCGTCGCCCAGGGTCAGTGGTTGCCCGGCAACGATCCGCTCTTCCTCGAACAGGCGCCAGGTCTGGGCGTTTTCCACCCCCAGCAATTCGACGAAGCGCCGGCCTTCGACCCTGTCGCTCAACTGCCCGACGTAACGCCCCGGCTGCGAAGGGTTACGCGCCAGCACGATTTTACGGTCCTTGTCCGGCTGGGTCGGGGAGATGAGGTTCAGCACCAGGGTTTCCGGCTGACTGGCGCCGCTCAGCTGGACATCCACTTCGCCGGTCAGCTCATCAAGGCCCACCCGGGCTTGCAGGTTGAGGGACTGAGCCAGCAACTCGCGATCGAGGGAACGGTTGATGCCTTTCCCGGCCTCGTAATAGTTGTCGGTGACGAGGTTGTCGGGGTGGGTCACGGCGATGGTGACCATCGCCGCGGTCAACGACACCGAGCAGGTCAGGATGCCAATGATGATCCATGGCCATAGCTGCCGGTGCCAGGGACGTGCTGCGGTGATTGCGGTCATTTCTGACATCTCTCAGCGAATGGACGGGCCGATGAAACGGCTCTTGGCGTGGACTTCGGTGTCGCTGTGCTCGCTCTCCCTCAGGACGAAACTGACCTCGTTGGTGCTCGACGGCAGTTGCTCCGGCGCGACCGACAGCTGCACCGGCAGGCTGACGATCTCGCCCGCCGGCACCATGATCTCGCGACGGCCTTGCAGCTTCAGGTCCGGCAGCCCGGTGGCCTCGAGCAGATAGATGTGGTCGATCTGGTCCTTGTTCATGACCTTCAGGCTGTAGACGTTTTCGATCCGGCCGTCAGCGTTTTCCCGGTACAGCATGCGGTCCTTGCTGACGTCCAGACCCACCAGCGGACGCGTGAGGAAAGCACCAATGAGCCCGCCGATCATCACCAGCAACACCAGGCCATAGCCGATTAACCGCGGCCGCAGTGTATGGGTTACCTGCCCGGAAAGGTTGTGCTCGGTGGTGTAACTGATCAAACCGCGCGGGTAGTCCATCTTGTCCATGATCGAGTCGCAGGCATCAATGCACGCCGCGCAGCCGATGCACTCGATCTGCAAACCGTCGCGGATGTCGATGCCCGTGGGGCAGACCTGCACGCACATTGTGCAATCGATGCAGTCGCCCAGGCCCTCAGCCTTGTAATCCGTGTCCTTTTTGCGCGCACCCCGTGGCTCGCCGCGCCGTGGGTCGTAGGAAACGATGAGGGTGTCCTTGTCGAACATCACGCTCTGAAAGCGCGCGTAGGGGCACATATGGATGCACACCTGTTCTCGTAGCCAACCGGCGTTGGCGTAGGTGGCGAGGGTGAAGAAGCCGACCCAGAAATACGACCAGCCGTCGGCCTCGCCGGTGAAGAAGTCCGCCAGCAGCTCGCGGATGGGCGAAAAGTAGCCGACGAAGGTCAGGCCGGTGACCAGGCCAATCAGCAGCCACAGGCCGTGCTTGGCACACTTTCGCGCGAACTTGTTGGCGTCCATGGGCGCCTTGTCGAGCTTGATGCGCTGGTGGCGGTCGCCTTCGGTGACCTTTTCGCACCACATGAACACCCACGTCCACACGCTTTGGGGGCAGGTATAGCCGCACCAGACGCGCCCGGCGAACACGGTAATGAAGAACAGCCCGAACGCGCTGACGATAAGGATGCCCGACAACAGAATGAAGTCCTGCGGCCAGAATGTGGCGCCGAAGATGTAGAACTTGCGTTCTGGCAGGTTCCACCACACCGCCTGATGCGCGCCCCAGTTGAGCCAGACCGTGCCGAAATACAGCAGGAACAGCACAACGCCGCCACCCATGCGCAGGTTACGGAAGACACCGGTGAACGCGCGGGTGTAGATCTTCTCCCGCGAGGCGTACAGGTCAACGGTGTCGCCGTCCTTTTCAGTCGGCGGCGTGAGGTTGTGCAGCGGAATCTGATTGCTCATGGCAGCGTCCTACGCCCTTCGGGCCGAATCATCAGCGTGTGCGACGGCGATATCCTTCACTCGGAGTTTGCCGCCGGTTCGTCGCCATGGGACAGGCTATACACGTAAGCCGCCAGCAGGTGCACCCGGTCGTTTCCCTGCAGCAAGGCCTGCGCCGGCATCTGGCCCTGGCGACCGTACTGGATGGTCTGTTGCAGCTGGGCGAAGCTTGCGCCGTAAATGAACCCGCCGGGGTGGGTCAGGTCTGGCGCGCCCAATGCGGCAACGCCTTTGCCCTCTGGCCCGTGGCAGGCGACGCAGGTGGTGGCGTAGATTTTCGCACCTGCCAGCGGATCGGCGTTCGCATCAGCCGGCAACGCGCGCCCGTTCAGTTGAGTCAGCACGTAAGCCGACACGTCGCGTACGCCTTGATCGCCGATCACCGCACCCCATGCCGGCATCACGGCATGACGGCCGTTCATGATGGTGGTTTTGAGACTCTGCGGATCACCGCCCCAGCGCCAGTCAGCGTCTGTGAGGTTGGGGAAGCCGTAGGCGCCTTTGGCGTCGGAGCCGTGACAAACCGAGCAGTTAGAGGCAAACAACCGGCCACCCATGTTCAGCGCTTGGGGATCCTTGGCCACTTCTTCGATGGGCATGGCCGCGAACTTGGCGAAGATCGGTCCGAAGCGCGCTTCGGAGCGGGCCATTTCCTTCTCCCATTCATGCACGCCGGTCCAGCCGGTAGTGCCGTCGGAAAACTGGATTTTTTTCTCGTTGTCGGCGTAGTCGTACCCCGGCAGCAAGCCCTTCCACTTGCCCAGGCCCGGGTAAAACGCCAGATAACCCAAGGCGAAGATGATCGTGCCGATGAACAACCAGAACCACCACTTGGGCAGCGGGTTGTCGTATTCCTCGATGCCATCGAAAGAATGGCCCACGGTTTCATCGGTGGTGTCGGCGCGCTGGCCCTTGCGCGTGGCGATCAGCAGCCAGCCCATCGCGAAGATCGTGCCCAGGGTCAGCACCGTGACGTAAAGGCTCCAGAATGTGCTCATTCTTTTGGGCTCCTTTCGGCGTTGGAGGGTGCGTGCTCTTTGCTTTGGTCTTGCGCCTGCCTGACCTGCGCGATCGCCTCCGGATCATCGGCAAACGGCAGCAGGGTTGCATCGTCGAATTCCGCTTTACGCCGCGGGCTGAACACCCACAACGCCAGACCAATGAAGGCCACCATCACGACGACGGTGCCCAGGCCTCGTATTGTTCCCATGTCCATGGCGATCACCGTTTGCTCTTGATGAGGGTGCCCAGGCCCTGAAGGTAGGCCACCAGCGCATCCATTTCGGTCTTGCCCTTCACAGCTTCGCTCGCGCCGGCGATGTCGGCATCGGTGTAGGGCACGCCCAGGCTGCGCAGCACTTCCATCTTCCTAGCGGTCAGCGCGCCGTCGAGCTTGGTGTCCGCCAGGAAGGGGTAGGCCGGCATGATCGACTCTGGCACCAGGTCCCGCGGGTTATACAAATGCGCGCGGTGCCAGTCATCCGAGTAGCGACCGCCGACCCGGGCCAGGTCCGGCCCGGTGCGTTTGGAACCCCACAGAAAGGGGTGATCCCAGACGCTTTCGCCCGCCACCGAGTAATGCCCGTAGCGTTCAGTCTCGGCGCGAAACGGCCGGATCATCTGCGAATGGCAACCCACGCAGCCGTTGGCGATATAGACGTCGCGGCCTTCGAGCTCCAGCGCCGGGCGCGGCTTCATGCCTTCGACGGGTTGAGTGGTGACGTCCTGAAAGAACAGAGGAACTATCTGCGTCAACCCGCCGATGGCCACCGCGATGACCATGAAGATCGACAGCAGGCCGATGTTCTTTTCCAGTGCTTCGTGCTTGATCATCAGTGGGCCCCCACGACGGCAATCTGCGCGGCGGCTTCGGCTTCTTCCGTGTTCGCTGCACGAATGGTGCGGAACACGTTGTAGGCCATGAACAGCATGCCGCTGGCGAAAATCCCTCCGCCCAATGCGCGCACGATGTAGCCCGGATGACTGGCCTGCAGGGCCTCGACAAACGAGTATGTGAGCGTGCCGTCGTCGTTGATTGCGCGCCACATCAGGCCTTGGGTGATGCCGTTGACCCACATCGCGGCGATGTAAAGCACGGTGCCGACAGTGGCGAGCCAGAAGTGCGTGTTGATCAGGGGGAGGCTGTGCATCTGCGCACGGCCGTAGAGTTTCGGGATCATGTGGTAGACGGCGCCGATGGAGATCATCGCCACCCAGCCCAGCGCGCCGGCATGAACGTGGCCGATGGTCCAGTCGGTGTAATGGGAAAGCGAGTTGACGGTCTTGATTGCCATCATTGGTCCTTCGAACGTCGACATCCCATAGAACGCCAGCGACAGCACGAGGAAGCGCAGAATCGGGTCGGTGCGCAACTTATGCCATGCGCCCGAGAGGGTCATCATGCCGTTGATCATGCCGCCCCAGCTCGGCACCAGCAGGATGATCGACATGACCATCCCCAGCGATTGCGCCCAGTCGGGCAGGGCGGTGTAGTGCAGATGGTGCGGGCCGGCCCAAATGTACAGGGTGATCAGCGCCCAGAAATGCACGATGGACAGGCGATAGGAATAGATCGGGCGCTCGGCC
The DNA here is from genome assembly GCF_057291635.1 of Pseudomonas sp. 1L-C-7-B-C1. NCBI lineage: Bacteria > Pseudomonadati > Pseudomonadota > Gammaproteobacteria > Pseudomonadales > Pseudomonadaceae > Pseudomonas > Pseudomonas sp. 1L-C-7-B-C1. Next base: position 72,832 of record NZ_JBXAWH010000018.1, read on the forward strand.
TGTTTCGGCACGAAGTAATACATCATTCCGAGAAAGCCGGTGGTGAGGAAAAAGCCCACGGCATTGTGCCCGTACCACCACTGGATCATCGCGTCGGTGGCGCCGGCATACGCCGAATACGACTTGAACAGGCTCACCGGCAGCGAGATGTGGTTGACGATGTGCAGCATTGCCGTCACCACGATGAATGCGCCGTAGAACCAGTTGGCGACATAAATGTGTCGGGTCTTGCGCTTGACGATGGTGCCGAAGAACACCGCGCCGTAGGCGATCCAGACAATCGTCAGCAGGATCGCGATCGGCCATTCGAGCTCGGCGTATTCCTTGGTGGTGGTGTAGCCCATCGGCAGGCTGACGATGGCGCCGATGATTACCGCCTGCCAGCCCCAGAAATGAAAGGCCGCCAGGCCATCGGAAATCAGCCGCGCCTGACAGGTGCGCTGGACGACGTAATAGGACGTGCCGAACAGTGCACAGCCGCCGAACGCGAAGATAACCAGGTTGGTATGCAGGGGGCGCAGGCGACCGAATGTCGTCCACGGTAATCCGAAATTCAGGTCAGGCCAGACGAGCTGGGCGGCGATGAACACGCCCATGCCCATGCCGATGATGCCCCAGACCACCGTCATGATGGCGAACTGGCGGACGACCTTGTAGTTATAAGCAGTCGGGCGGGGTGCTGTGCTCATGTCAGGTTCCACGGTGTGTATTTTATTAGTGTGGTAACAGCCGCACCTTCGATCGCGCGTAGCCCGTCACGCAGTGGCGTGGTTGAGGATCGACGGAGGCGATAGACGCGGTGCACGCAGACGCCCGGTCGCCGAAGCGTGAGGGGGTTCTGGCTGAGTGGCCTGGGGGAAGGAAGACAGGTCGAGCTGGATCGCGCGCGTGAGTGGGAGGGATTGGATACAACCCTGCGGGTGAAAACAGCGCTGAGGCTGCTTGTCTGCAAGAGGGTTGCGTTGCCGGGCACAATCTTGTTGCTGGGCCTGTGGCTAGCTGTCGCCGGTCCACTGTGCGGACACAGCTTAGACGCGAATGATCGCGGAGGGAAGGCTTTGGAACAGCGCCTGCGACACTTGGCCGCGCTCGACGTGAAGTTGCCGCGTCCCTGGCGGGACGCGGCGATCAACCATTTCCGGAGATAGCTGAAACGCTTCTCTGCCTGCCGTTCCTGTGCATCGAGAGAGCATTTCGACTGCAAAGTTGTATACAAAAAGCCGCTGACATTGGCGCTTTTTCCCGCCCAAAAATATTTGGCCCGAGCTGGCAGAAAGGCCGGCGATCGTCACGGGTGATCGTCCGGCGCGGACAAAAAGCATATTCCGTCGATGAAACCGCCCGGTTGTGTGCAGGTTGGGGCGCTCAGGGTTCGGTGCTTGTTGCCGAAGTGCCGGGCCAGACTAACGCCCGGGAGCTGAACCCTTGCTGTCGGGACAAGGCAATCGGCGGGCAGGATCATGGCGCGCCGAGGTTGCTGCATAATGCCGGCCGTAGTGCCCGCCTCGGTGGGGGGTGAGTGAAGTTTTGAAAAAGAGACCGGCATGAGCAAACAACAGGCGGCGAAGCGAACGGCTGATCACTGCGCGCAACTGGCGCAAGAACACGGCTGGATCTGGGATGCGCCAACCGGCCCGGCGGCGAACGCGCCCTCGACGCTGATTCTCGCCCACGGCGCGGGCGCCCCGATGGACAGCGACTTCATGCACGACATCGCCACGCGCCTGGCGGCCTTGGGTGTCGGCGTGCTGCGCTTTGAGTTCCCCTACATGGCCCAGCGCCGAGTCGACGGGCGCAGACGACCGCCGAACCCTCAGCCGAAGTTGCTGGAGTGCTGGCATGGCGTGTACGCCGCAGTGCGTGCCGGTGTGAGCGGGCGGGTGGCAATCGGGGGCAAATCCATGGGCGGACGGATGGCCAGCGTCATTGCTGACGACGTGGAAGCCGATGGGTTGTTCTGTCTGGGCTATCCGTTCTACGCGGCAGGTAAACCCGAGAAACCGCGGGTCGCGCACCTGGCGGAACTGCGGACGCCGACGCTGATCGTTCAGGGCGAACGTGATGCTCTGGGCAACCGAGAGGCGGTTGAAGGATACAAGCTGTCGAAAGCCATTGACCTGCATTGGGTACCGACGGCCAACCATGACCTCAAACCGTTGAAATCATCGGGCCTCACTGTCGAGGCGTGCATGCAGGAAATCGCCGGGCTTATGGCGCGTCGGCTGATCGGATAGCGGGATGTTCCTTGGCGTTCAGGTCACAGACCAAGTCGAACAGGCCGTCGGTCACGTGAAAGTCCTTGGTCGGGACCGCAAACTCGAAGTTGCCATGCAGCGCGCCGGCTGCTGCATCGCAGCCCAGCAACGTGAGGTTGCCTTGCTGCAAATCGCGGGAGTGATAAATCTTCGCCATTCGCGTGGGGGTCAGGTGATAGATCACGGTGATCTGTTCGTTGCGCAGCAGGTTGTAGCTGCCGGGTGGCACTGTCTGGTCGATGAACAGGCCGATCATGGTGCGGTGCCGACGAACCGTGCCAGTGGCCAGGATCTTCCAGATTCGGCACGTGGTCGGATCCGACCGGCCCGGGCGCAGACACGCCATGGCACTCAGGCGGTGGGTGATGAAGGGGTGACCATTGACCGTGGCGCTGAACGTGCCGCGCGCCGCCGGTGCCTGCGGGCGTTGAAGTGGAGGTTTTGCGGGCATTTTTCTGAGCTTTCCGTGAACGGGTTTTAGGGGTGGTTTGGCGCTGCACGTTTAAGACGCCGTCGGGTGGCGACGACGTCTTTGAAAGGGGGTGCTGCTTAGGTGTCTCAAGCTTGCTGGCGCGCGTGAGTGGCTGATTCGCGAATCAGCGAATTTAGCGAATAGCAACGCCCAGGCTGGAATTGATGTGGAGCAGTTTGTAGTCCTTTCCGGTGTTGAGGTTTTTCACGTAATACCACTTCGCGCCGAACACGTTCTTGGCGACGGTGGACGACCAATAGTTGGCGTTGCCCATCGGCCAGCGGTTGCCGTAGGCGTTATAGATCTCGATCAGCTCATGGATACTCGGGATGCGCCCGCCGATGCGTTGGGCGGCGTTGGACATCTGGGTGTAGTTGCCGGAGCCCACGCCGTGGCATTCGATGACGCCGGTGACGGTTACGTCGTAACTCTGCTTCTCGCCCGCTGAATCGGTGACCGTGATGGTTGCCACGCCGTTGCCGCGCACCGACGTCCAGCCGGACGCTGCCACGACGGCCACCTTCGCATCGCTAGTCGAATAGGTGTAAGGAGGGCGACCGCCGCTGGCGATGCGATGGACCGTGGTACCGCTCGGGAATGTCGGCAGCAAATCCGGATGAGCGGGCAGCAGGTAGATCTTACCGGCCAGAGTCACCGGAGACGTGTCAAACATAATGCCCTCGCGCACCGATAGCTGAAGCGGCACGGACTCCATGTCGACGCCATTGCGCGTCACGATATAGGTCAGCGTCGCGGTGCTGCCGATACTCATCTCGATCAGCATCTTGGGTACGCCGAAAACCAGTTCAGTCATACCACCGACATTCATCATCATGGTCTCGAACGTACGCGCGCCGACCCATCGCACTCGCACCATATCCCGAGGGTCCATCCCGCGATAACTGACACGCACGATCGCGTCCCAGCCGGTAATCAGTGAAGGACGCAGAATGCCGTCCGGGCCTACTGTGTCGACGGTTGGCGCAGGCAGTTCCAGCGCGGCGCTCATGATCTTCAGCGCAAGTTTGGCCGATTCCTGCACGATGCCGCTGGTACGCGTCACGGTGTAGACTACCTCGACATTTTGTCCGTCATTTATCGTGACTACGCTGCCAGGGAACACCAGAGTCAACGCCTGACCGGCTTCGGCGGCGGAAATGAGCTTCTCCTGGCGATCGTTACCCTTCGGACCGTTCCACTGAGCAATGACCGTTTCGCCTTCGCGCAGATCAGCCGTGGCACCGATCACTAATGTGGCGCCATTCACCGCATCGGCCGGGTCCAGAATCTGACCCTCGGCTTCGCGAATCACCGGCGCCGGCAGAGGTTGGCGCATGCCCAGGTCAAGCTGGATCATCACCGGATCAGAAACCATCGACACGTTACCCGCACGGTCGGTCACGGTGTAGGTGACCGCAGAGGTCTGGCAGTCCGACAGTTCCATGAACGGACGCGTGAAGTCCACCATCACCCGGTTCAAGCCCATATCGTTGGCATCAACGACGGTCATCGGACCTTCCATCGAACCCCAGTAGGTGCGGATTTCGTCCCCTGCAGCCATGCCGCTGTAGCCTGCAATCTTGCCGGGAAGGATGTTGTTGAGGCCTTCCAGCTCGGCGGAGGTGAGGCCGTTCTGGATGACGTCAGGGAAAATGATGGGGGCGAGTTGAGGGGCGCCTGGGGCGGTTCGGTCGATGACCAGCGGAATAGTATCGGAATAGACCTCATATTGAGTGTTAGGACTGAAGATCCGATACCCCACGCGATGCACACCCTCAGCTAACAGGTCAACCGGGATTTCTACTTCCAGAAGGTCACCTGGCCTGTCCGTGCTTAAAATGATTTTCTCCGGTGGAACTTTTGCACCGTCAAATGCAAGTTGATACGTATAGCCGGTCTCGGCAGCCTCCCACACTGGGAAGTTAACTTTGACAGGGGCCGTGAGTTGTTCAATGGGCACCAATCCACCGTCAAGCGCAACCGGTATATTGGGTAGTTGCAAGGGGATAGGGGCTCTTGTTGGTTGGGTATTTTGCACGTTCATAGGATTACCTTAGTTGAAGTCGATCAAGGGTGGAATATTCCACCCTTGATTATGCTGGGTTCTGGTTTATGTTAAGCGCGCAGGGTGCACGCAGTTTCATTGGTGCGTCGCATGTCAACCGGTACGCGAGTGATACGTGAAGTCACCGCGCTTTGATTACTTCCAGCAGCAGGCTCTACTCGGATATAGGCCTCACAATATCCGTGGCAGATTGTCCGCAAGATATTGAAAGGCACTTGGAAGCTGTAGCCGTTCAGGACGTCTTGTTCATCTAGCTCGCGGGTCGCGGTAAACGTTGCTGCTTCGATTGGATTGTTAGTCAGGTCGAAGCCTTTGAAGGTAAAGAACAGTTTTTGGTTTTTTGAAATATTCACATAGGGCGTAATCAACCCTTTGGTGCCATTAGGTGCAACCACGAGCGAAATGTATCCGGTGGGAGTCAGCTCAAATACGGGGCCATCAATGCCATCGGCACCTCCAGGCAGTTCTTCCCTGGAACGCACTGTCACTGTCTGGGTTGGAGAAGGTGTCGGATTCGGGTTGCCGTCACGGACCACGGTATAGCGCACTGGGATTTCAGCACCGGTGCCTTGTGCCTTCATGATTGAGTTGACGATAGGGATAACAAGGTCTTTTTGAGCCGCCACGTCCTCCTCCGAAATTTGGTGCCACTGAAGCCGTTGTTGATCTCCCCAGAAAAGGTTCAGATTATCATTGAGCTTGAACTGATCATTCCACTGGACGATAGCGCGACTGTTCAGTTCATAGTCCTCCTCATCAATAAAGTTGTCGGTCTTGTCCGGGCTGTTAAGGCTAGTCCCTTGAACGATGGGCGCTAGTGCAGGCTCTGGGACAGGCAGGGTCAGAAATACCTCGATTTCTGTTGCCAGTGATGAACCGTTTAGCTGATTTTGTCGGGTTGTCTTGTAGGTGACAGAAACTTCACCTACTGGCTTCACCGCAATGGTTTCAAATGGCACACGGAATGAAATAACGATGTCCTCATCTTCATCGCCCGGGGGCAGTTGCACCGGGAACATGGGCGTGTCCTCACCCCAATACAAAGTAATTTGGTCAAACGCTGCCGCGCCTGGGTAGTGAGGGATGTCTACCTTCACGCCTGGACGAGCTTCCACGTAATCAATCAGTCCGCCAACGGCGGGGTCAACGATAGGAGCCGGATAGTTAACCGGGATTTCTTCGAGTAACAACAGGATGCTCGATTCAATCGAGAACTCGGACGTGTTGCCTGCGCGATCCGTCACCTTGTATTTGACGTCATGGGGCCCGGCAGGGATGGTCTCAAGAAAGTTTTTTGAGAAATTGAACAGGACTTTATTAAGTCCCATATCATCCTGAGTCACTGTTACGCTTGGGCCAGCGACATCACCCCAATAGCTTTCAATGACATCGTGTTTGGCCATGCCGGTGTAGCCAGCAACCTCAACGTCTAGTTTGTCGCCAAGGCGCGCCAGCTCCGCGGCAGTTAATCCATTCTGTACCTCTACTGGAAACTGAATGGCAGCGAGTTGGGGCTTGCCTGGGGCGGTACGGTCTATTACGACAGGGAAGACTTCAGAGAAGTCCTCAACAGTGGTATTTGGGCTGTACGTGCGGAAGGCGAGACTATGGAATCCTTCAGTTTGCAAGGTAACCGGGATTTCCAGAGTAAGTGGACTCCCTGGTCGCTCTTCAGGCTGGATAATTTTTTCTGGACCGTACGCGTCGCCGTCCCAGAGAAGCTGATATTTGTAGCCTGCCTCTGCACCCTCCCAGACCTTCAAGTCAACAGTGATTGGATTATCAAGTGCTGAAACTGGGATTAATCCAAAGTCGTCTTGATCGTGAAATGCGACTGCGATGTCTGGCGCTTCGATTGGAACTGGAGCGCGTCCGGATCGAGTGGAGATGATGGTGGGTGTCTGTTTAACATTATTCATAAAAAATCCCTCGTAGTTTTTTATTTGCGATTTCCGACATGGTTCGGATCGCATCTCGTTGAACTGGATTTCCCTAGTTCTCAATCTAACTAATACTAAAAATGACCGGGTGGCAACGTGGGCTTCGACCCGGCCTTGTAGGACTGAAGGCTTCTATGTAGGACGCATCCAAACCCATTTAAAAAAACTCATGCCGCTTTCTACAGCGTTATGCCCTGAATATAAGGCCTTTCGGTTTTTTAATGTAGGACGTATAGCTCAAATATTTGGGAGATTTCCTACACAATATTTTTTTAAATTTTCTTTTAGCTCTATCTACAATCCGCAGACTTCAGGTTTCATGATTTGGAGGAAGTCTCGTGTCAGCAGTACAAAGCTTGGCAAGTTTCAGATGTAGTTTGCTCGCACTCTCGGTGGGCCTTATGGGTCCGGTTGTGAGTCTAAATTCGGTACATGCAAGCGAACTGTTACTAACAACAGGACCGATCGCTGCGGGTGTCAGGAAAACCCTGCTAGAAGTGGCAGGTGTAAAACGAGAAGTCACGGTGGTGGACGGAGTCATTCATACCGTGGGCGCCTCGAGCGGCCTTGCCAGCTATAGCGTGATCAATGATGGTGTCATCAATATTCTTCCGGGCGGAGTTGCTGACTGGGTGGGTGTAGATAAGTCAACCTTGAACGTTCAAGATGGGGAGGTTAAAGGAGGTATAGAGATTTTTGGTGGTCAAGCCAACATAAATGATGCAAGCGTCATGCGCAGCGATCGCGCGGCTCTAGAGCTCATCATGAACGTAAAAGATCCAACCACGCTTTCCACCGCCCATGTTTCAGGTAGCACAATTAAAGGAGCCGGCTACGGGATCATGGTGTCTGCCATGGGTGAAATCTGGTTGAAGTCCACGCAGGTTGAAGGCTTAGGCACTTCAGCATCCTTGGCCGGAAACGGGGGCTTGAAGTTGTCGGGTGGCGTCGCACATGTGCTTGAAGGCAGCCATGTGATCGGAGAGGACAGCGGAGTTAATGTAATCAACGGAACGCACGGTCTCGTGAGTCAGACCAATTTCTTGGAAATTAATGCGTCCACCATTACCGCGCGAACCGGATCCGCAATCGAGGTTACCAGGCGGTCGGCGACGTCCGCTGACAAGACCACTGCGAATATCCTCATCGCTGATGATGCGGTATTGGAGGCAGGCAACGGTGTTCTGATTGATGTCAATCAGGAAAGCACCGCAGATGTAAAAGTGACCAACAGCACCCTCTACGGCGATTTCGTCGCCGATGACACCAGCACCCTCAACGTGGTGCTGCGCAATCACGGGCAGTTGAACGGGAATATCGTCAATGGCAATGCTGTGACCATCGATTCCAGTGGCCGCTGGCAATTTGCGGCGGATAACAGCGTTAACTCGCTTGCTCTGGACGGCGGCAGCGTTGGTTTCACCGGAGACGGCTTTCATTCGCTTTCTCTGGGCACGCTGTCCGGCCGTGGGCTTTTCGACATGCGTATCAACCTCGACGACGGCACCGGTGATTTGCTCAGCGTGAATGGGGAAGCCTCGGGCAGGCATCAACTGCGTATTCAAAACACCGGCACCGAAGCTGTTCCCGCCGAGTTCGACCCCCTTCGGGTGGTTCACACCGAAGGCGGGGATGCGGAGTTCGGGCTGGTGGGCGGTCGGGCGGACCTTGGGGTGTATTCCTATGAGCTTGAGCGCCAGGGGACGGACTGGTTCATCGTCGGGTCCGGCAAGGAGATCAGCCCGTCCACGAAAAGTGCGCTGGCGTTGTTCAACACGGCACCGACGGTGTGGAACAGCGAGTTGACGACGTTGCGCAGTCGCATGGGGGAAGTGCGTGGCCAGGAGCAGGGCGGCGGCTGGATGCGCACGTACGGCAGTCGCTTCAATGCGGCGCTGGATTCCGGCGTTGATTACAGCCAGAAGCAACAGGGTCTGTCGTTCGGTGCGGATGCGCCCGTGCCAGTGGGCAACGGCCAGTTGTTGCTCGGATTGATGGGCGGTTACAGCAAGTCCGATCTGGACATCGGCCGAGGCACTTCGGGTCAGGTCGACAGCTATTACGTCGGCGCGTATGGCACGTGGTTGTCGGAAGGCGGTTATTACCTGGACGGCGTGCTGAAACTCAACCAGTTCCATAACGAGTCCAAGGTGGCGATGAGCGATGGCACCAGGGCCAAGGGTGATTACAGCAGCAAGGCGTTGGGCGGGTCGCTGGAAGTCGGCAAGCACATAAAGCTGGGCGATGAGTATTTCGTCGAGCCGTTCGCGCAGGTGTCCAGCGTCTGGATCGATGGCAGCAGCTACACGCTGGACAACGGCATGCAGGCCAGGACCAACCAGACCCAGTCGGTGCTGGGCAAGGTCGGTAGTACCGTGGGACGCAGCTTCGCCCTGAAAGACGGCGGCGTGGCTAAGCCGTACGCACGGGTGGCGTTGGCCCACGAGTTCTCCCGCAGCAATGACGTCAGCGTGAACGGTCAGCGTTTTGACAACGACCTGTTCGGCTCCCGCGCAGAATTGGGCGCAGGTGTTTCGGTGTCGCTGTCCGAGCGACTCCAGGTGCACGCTGATTTCGATTACATGAAGGGTGAGCATGTTGAGCAGCCTTGGGGTGCGAACGTAGGTGTGCGTCTGGCGTTTTGATTCGCATTAGTTGATTAAATGGCGGTTCCGAGGCCCCGGCTGCAGCAATGCAGTCGGGGCCTTTTTACGTGGGCTTACGGCTTCGGCTGCATCCGGCGCCGTCGCGGTGGTCGGCCAGGGGACGAGCCCTTGCCGCGCCGCTTCCTCAGCCGGGGCAGGTTGACGGTCAAGGTTTCCGAGATGCCGACGAGCTTGGCGCGGCGCACCACTTCGTAGCGCACCTCGACGCATCCGCTTTCGTAGTCCGCCAGGGTTTCATTGTTGAGGTACTGAACCAGGCGAGGGCCTTTGCGGCCTTCTACCTTGCCGATGGTGGTGTAGAAGGTGTTGTGGCCCCAGCGCAGCTTCAGGTGATCCCCGAACCACAGCTTCGGCGAGCGCGGGATATTGATGTAGATGCCCACGTGCAGCTGTGCGTCGGTGGGGCCTTCGGGGTCGGCACCGGTGATGAAAGGCGCTTCGAATACCGGCGCCGGAGGCGGGTGCTTCATTTCGTGATGCCAAGGAAATCCCGGGGCGTTCTGCAGTTGGCCGGCGTAGACCATGGCCTGTTCAGCCGCACTTTTGCCCACGGGCGGCACTGCCTGCAGTTCTTCGTAGAGCGGGATTGAACTCTTGTCAGGTGATTTGCGTTTGGTCCTGCGGGTATTTTTGGGGTTTGGCACCGTTAACTTTTTATTGTTATCTGACTCGGTCGGTTGTGAGTGGGGGGATGGCTGGATATCCGTTTCATCTTCCATTGGAACTCCTTGATCAGATCGCTAGTGCGAGAATTACAGGATTGGGTGTTGTGCGCTTGCTTGTAGGACTGCGGCGCTGCACATGCCTATGATCGATTCGAAAAATAGGACTGTCAAACAAGCGAAGTGCATGGGATTGCATGGCTTCTTCGAAAAAAAATCGTGGTTGAATAGATCTTTGATGTGTGAATCGGGCCTTTTTTACGGCGTTTGTGAGTGTTTTTAATAATTATGTATCGCGCGTAGTCTATAAAATTTTGATAGTCCATCAGACGCTTCCTACGGTGATGTAGGTTCTTTGGAATCGAGACGCCCAAAAATAATTTAAATTATTTTTTGCTGGCTCATTTATTGACAAAACCTCCACGCATAAGCGTGGAGGGGGTTACTTTTGGTATTCAGTTGAATAGCGGGAAAGCTGGTTACAATTTAAGTGAAACCAGGGTCGGCAGGCTGGTGATGGACACATTGCCCGCCCGGTCGGTGACGACGTACTCGATGGACACGGTTTCGGCTGCATGGGCTTGCAGGTGTTCACGGCTGAACGGGATTTCGATGGGTCGGAGGGTGAGCTCATCCGCCTGGACCTGATGGGCCGGGCCTGCGACGCCGTTGAGTAATGTCTGGATGATATCGCCCGGTTCCATGCCGGCGTAGCCAGGGAGCAGGCCGACGAGTTGATCGCCGAAGGTGGCAGTGGGGAAGATGAGGGGAGCGAGGAGGGTGGCGCCGGGTTTGGTGCGGTCTATGCGAATCGTGGTCGACGGCGACTCAACAGTAATGCCACCTGGTATGTTTGTGACTCTGTAAGCGATTCGGTAGTGTCCGCCTTTCTCCAGTTCTTCTATGGGTAACGTAAGTGACAAGAGCGTTCCTGGTAGCGGCAGCGGCACAGGTATTGGTTGGGCCTGCCCAACCGTAATGCCATTGACCATCAGCTGAAAGACATCCCCCTCATCTGAGTACGCCCATGCCTCCACAACTACAGAAAGATTCTGGGTTATATCCGCGAGCTTTATGAGGCCATCACTATCAGCCACGGGTACAGAAGGTGCAACTAGACCTGCCGAATTCATAAGTATCTCCACTTGACGCATCTCTACACGCTATTTGCAGAAAATGCATATGATTAATTATCCAGATCAAAAAATACCCCACCCATGGTGGTAACTATTTATCGTCTTTCAATAATCAACTAATAGAGTTCGACAAATCCTGTCAACAGCAAAACCCTTGCTCCAAACCAAAAACTGCTTCCCCAAATGATTTTCAGAAATGTCCTACTTAAACCCCAACACAAACAAAAAGGCCCCGGCAGACGGTCTGCCGGGGCCTTCGCTTAACCCATCAATCACTCAGCGGTTAAAGCGCTCTACCAACGAGTATTGCGTGTTGGCTGTCTGGGTGAGTTCCGCGCTGAGCGTGGCAGAGCGACGGGCTTCGTCGGAGGTCTGGTCGGCCAGGTGCGCGATGGTGCTGATGTTGCGGCTCACCTCTTCTGCCACTGAGCTTTGCTCTTCGGTGGCGGCGGCGATCTGCGTGGTCATGTCGGTGATGTTGGCCACTGCGTCGCTGATGCCCACCAGCGCCCTGTCGGCCTCCATGACCTGCTCGACACCTTCTTCGGCCTGGCGGCGGCCTGTGTTCATGGTCTGCACCGCGTTGGTGGCCGTCTGTTGCAGCTTGGCGATAAGGGCGTGGATCTGGCCGGTGGATTCGGTCGTGCGTTGGGCCAATTGACGGACCTCATCGGCGACGACAGCAAAGCCGCGGCCCATCTCGCCCGCGCGGGCGGCTTCGATGGCCGCGTTCAACGCCAGCAGGTTGGTCTGGTCGGCGATACCTTTGATGACGTCGACAACGCCGCCAATTTCGTCGCTGTCTTTCGCCAGCTGGGTCACGGTCAGGCCGGTTTCGCCCACCGAAGCCGACAGACGCTGGATGGCCTCGCGGGTGTCGCTGGCGATCTCGCGGCCGCGACGGGTCAGTTCGTTTGCCTGCTGGGTGGCATCAGCGGTGCGCTGCACGTGATTGGCGACTTCCTGGGTGGTCGCGGCCATCTGGTTGACGGCGGTGGCGACCTGTTCGGTTTCGACGCGCTGACGTTCCAGGCCGGTGGAGCTGGCCTGCGCCAGGCTATCGGACTGCCGCGCCTGAGCGTTGAGGTGTTCGGCGGTGTCCTGCAGGCGGGTGAGGCAGGTCTTGAGACGGGCTTCCTGGCTGAGGATCGACATTTCCAGTCGTGCCTGTGCGCCGCGACTGTCGGTGTACATCTGTGCGATCAACGGGTCGGACGTGGTTTGCTCGGCCAGACGCAGCAGACGCTTGAGGCCGCGTTGTTGCCAGCTCAACCCCAGCAGGCCCAGCGGCACCGACAGGGCAGCCGCCAGCGCAAAGCCCCAGGGGGAGTTCAACCAGACGCCAATGAGAAAGCTCAGCTGGCTGACCAGGATGAACGGCAGCCAGTCCTGCAGCATCGGCAGCCATTTGTCGCGGCTTGGTACTGCGCTTTTGCCGTTGTTCAGGCGTTTGTACAGCGCTTCGGCGCGGGACACCTGTTCAGCGGTCGGCTTGATGCGCACGGACTCGAAGCCCACGACCTGCTTGTTCTCGAAGACCGGCGTGACGTAGGCGTTGACCCAGTAGTGGTCGCCGTTCTTGCAGCGGTTCTTGACGATCCCCATCCACGGCAAGCCCTGCTTGAGGGTGGCCCACATGTGTTCGAAGACCGCCGACGGCACGTCCGGATGGCGCACGGTGTTGTGGGGCGATTTGATCAGCTCATCCTTGGAAAAACCGCTGATTTCAATGAAGGCGTCGTTGCAATAGGTAATGACGCCGCGCGCATCGGTGGTGGAGATCAACCGTTGCTGCGCCGGGAAGGTCCGTTCGCGTTGAGTGATGGGCTGGTTATTTCGCATGAGCTATTCGATCCAGGAAGGCTGTCACGGGTTATCGGCTCGATGCGACAAAAATTAAGTTTTTGTGAACTGCTTCATATCCTGAATGTCGTGAAGACCCTTACCGGTCGAACATCGGATAGGTAAACAGGCTGAAATGCAGCAGGTTCAGACCGAAGTGGGTGAGCACGGCAGCGGGCAGCCCGCCCAGTCGATAGGCAACGCCATAACCCACACCCGCGATGCCCGCCAGAAGCGCCCATTCCCAGCCCGCGCCGATGTGCGCCAGGCCGAACAGTGCCGAGGCCATTCCGATTGCCAGAGCGTCGTGGCAGGGTAAGTGCTGCAGCCATCTCTTCAGGCTCCCTTGCAGATAACCCCGAAAAAGCAATTCTTCGGTCAGCGCGACCAGCAAGAGGTTGTTCAGCGCCCATATGCCCGTTTGCTCCGGCCACTTGGGCGACCAGCCGACAAGGCCCAGCACCATCGCCGTTGATAAACACGCTGCGGCGGTGACGGGCAAGGCGATGCTGGTGACGCTCAGCCAGCGTCGTGGGCTTAACGCAATAAACACCCACGGGCAGGCGATGGCGATCCAGAAGCCGATGAGGGGCTTGTCGAGATTCAGGTACATCGAATACGGCGCGGCCTCGGGGCTGAGGCGAACACCGGCAATCGCCCTGGCGCTGAGGAAGCCGGGCAGCCAGTGACTGGCCAGCCCCGCCGCAATGGCGATGAACAAGGCATGACCGAACAGGCGGACGGCGCGGTGCTGGAAATGGCTGACGCAGATGCCGGCCATGATCAGCAGTCCGAAGGTGATGACCACGGGAAGGCTGAGCTGGCCGTAGAGCAGCGCCAGACTGTAGCCAAGAGAGAGCAGGAAGAGGGAAGTCCAGCGTTGCGCCGACATGAAGTCGTCCTTGGGCGTCGGAATAGGCTGGCGATTTTAACGTTGATTAAACACGGGTGTATGTCGGATCAACGGGGGGTTGGTCCGATTATTTCGGGGATGCAGGGCGGGGGTTGTGTAGGGCGTTTCTGATAACGAGGGATTTGGTTTGGACACTGGCAACTTGCGGTGAGGCAGACGACGCCTTCCCGGCTAAAGCCGGTCCCACAAGTAGGACCGGCTTCAGCCGGGAAGGGGCCGGTTTGAGCATCATTAATATTGCGTTGTGGTATCTGACGCTTTCCCGGCTAAAGCCAGTCCCACTGACACCGAGACCGGCTTCAGCCGGGATGAGGCTCAGGAAGCAATCAGCTGCCGCAGCACGTAATGCAGGATCCCGCCCGCCTTGAAGTATTCCACTTCATTCAGGGTATCGATCCGACACAGCACGTCGATGTTTTGCTGCTGCCCGTCCTCCCGGGTGATCTGTACCGCCAGGCTCATGCCCGGTTGCAGCGTCGCGCCGGTGAGCCCGGTAATGTTCAGCACTTCCTTGCCGGTCAGGCCCAAAGTTTTACGGCTTTCGCCCGCCCTGAACTGCAGCGGCAGGACGCCCATGCCGACCAGGTTGGAACGGTGGATGCGCTCGAAACTCTCGGCGATCACCGCTTTGACCCCCAGCAGATTCGTCCCCTTCGCCGCCCAGTCGCGACTGGAACCCGTGCCGTATTCCTGACCGGCAATGACCACCAGCGGCGTGCCTTCCTCCTGGTAACGCATGGCCGCATCATAGATCGGCAGCTTCTCGTCGGTGGGCACGTGCAGCGTGTAGCCGCCTTCTTCGCCGCCGAGCATTTCGTTGCGGATGCGGATGTTGGCGAAGGTGCCGCGCATCATCACTTCATGGTTGCCGCGCCGCGAGCCGTACGAGTTGAAGTCCTTGTACTCCACGCCCTTGCTGCGCAGATAACGACCGGCCGGGCTGTCGAGTTTGATGTTGCCGGCGGGGGAGATGTGGTCGGTGGTCACCGAGTCGCCCAGCACCGCCAGCACGCGAGCCTGCTGCACGTCAGCTATGACCGGCAATGGCCCGGCCACGTCCTCGAAGAACGGCGGGTGCTGGATGTACGTCGAGTCCGGCTGCCAGACGTAGGTCGCCGCCTCGGGCACCTCAATGGCCTGCCACTGCGCGTCGCCGGCGAAGACCTCGGCGTATTCCTTGTGAAACATGCCTGTGCTGACGTTCATGACCGCGTCGGCGATTTCCTGCTGGGTCGGCCAGATGTCACGCAGGTACACCGGCTGGCCGTCGCTGCCTTCGCCCAGGGGTTCGCTGCTCAGGTCGGTGCGCACGGTGCCGGCCAACGCGTAAGCGACCACCAGCGGCGGTGAGGCCAGCCAGTTGGTTTTCACCAGCGGGTGCACGCGGCCCTCGAAATTGCGGTTGCCCGACAGCACCGACGCGACAGTCAGGTCCGACTGCTGAATGGCTTTTTCGATTGGATCAGGCAATGGCCCCGAGTTGCCAATACAAGTGGTGCAGCCGTAGCCCACCAGGTCGAAGCCCAACTTATCGAGATACTCCGTCAGACCGGCGGCGTTGTAGTAATCGGTCACGACCTTCGAGCCCGGCGCCAGCGAGCTCTTCACCCACGGTTTGCGCTGCAGGCCCTTCTCCACGGCCTTTTTCGCCAGCAGGCCGGCCGCCATCATCACGCTAGGGTTTGAGGTGTTGGTGCAGGACGTGATGGCCGCAATGACCACCGCGCCGTTCTTCAGGCGGTAAGTCTGTCCGTTGTATTCATACTCAGCCTCGCCCACCTGCGCGGCGTTGCCCACCGCGACACCGCCGCCGCCTTCGCTTTCCAGTCGGCCTTCTTCGTGTTTGCTCGGGCTGACCGCCAGGCCGAGGAAGTCACTGAAGGCCTTGGACACATCGGGAAGGGCGACGCGGTCTTGCGGACGTTTAGGCCCTGCGAGGCTCGCGACCACCGAGCCCATGTCCAGCTCCAGCGCATCGGTGAACGCCGGTTCCTGACCGGGCAAGCGCCACAGGCCCTGAGCTTTGCAATAGGCCTCAACCAATTGCACCGTTTCGTCCGGACGCCCCGACAGTCGGAGGTAATCCAGCGTGACATCGTCGACCGGGAAGAAGCCGCACGTCGCGCCGTATTCCGGGGCCATGTTGGCAATGGTGGCCCGGTCCGCCAGCGGCAGGTCCGCCAGGCCATCGCCATAGAATTCGACGAACTTACCGACCACGCCTTTCTTGCGCAGCATTTGCGTCACGGTCAGCACCAGGTCGGTGGCGGTGATGCCTTCGCGCAGTTTGCCGGTGAGCTTGAAGCCGATGACTTCCGGAATCAGCATCGACACCGGTTGGCCGAGCATGGCCGCTTCCGCTTCGATGCCGCCGACGCCCCAGCCCAGTACGCCGAGGCCGTTGATCATGGTGGTGTGGGAATCGGTACCGACCAGGGTGTCCGGGAAGGCGTAAGTGCGGCCGTCTTCTTCCTTGGTCCACACGGTGCGGCCGAGGTATTCCAGGTTGACCTGATGGCAGATTCCGGTGCCCGGCGGCACCACGCTGAAGTTATCGAACGCATTCTGGCCCCAGCGCAGGAACGCGTAACGCTCGCCGTTGCGCTGCATCTCGATGTCGACGTTCTCGCCGAAGGCCTTGTCGTCGCCGAAGCGGTCGACCATGACCGAGTGATCGATGACCAGATCCACCGGCGACAGCGGGTTGATGCGCTGGGGATCGCCACCGGCCTTGGCCACGGCGGCGCGCATGGCGGCCAGGTCAACCACCGCCGGCACGCCGGTGAAATCCTGCATCAGCACGCGGGCGGGGCGGTACTGGATTTCGCGGTGGGATTTGCGCTCGATCAGCCAGTCGGCGAGGGCCTTGAGGTCGTCGCCGGTTACCGTATGGTTGTCTTCCCAGCGCAGCAGGTTTTCCAGCAGCACCTTGAGCGACATCGGCAGTTTGTCGAGATCGCCCAGCGTGCGCGCGGCATCCGGGAGGCTGAAGTAGTGGTAGGTCTTGTTGCTGACTTCGAGGGTTTTGAGGCTTTTCAGGCTATCGAGGGAGGGCATGACTGACTCCTTGACGGTCCGTGCAGTACGCGCGGACGGGCGATCGACGGTAAGACGGGTATTGCTTCGGCGCTCTGGGCGGCGCCTTTGAATGTTCATTGAGTAGTACTGGACCCACCGGCTGAGCCAGTGGTTCCTGATTCGGCTATCATGCGCCGCTTTCGAGTCATTGAGGTTAGTCCTCATGTACAGCTTGCGCCGCGACCCGATTCGTGGCGCGCGAGGAGACCGTCCCGTGAACACCCTTTTCATGCATTGCCGCCCCGGCTTCGAAAGCGAGGTCTGCTCGGAGCTCAGCGAGCACGCCGCCCGCCTCGAGGTGTCCGGCTACGCCAAGGCCAAGACCGACGCCGCCTTTGCCGAATTCATCTGCACCGAGGCCGAGGGTGCCGAGCGGCTGATGAACAATCTCAAGTTCCGCGAACTGATTTTCCCCCGGCAGTGGGCCCGTGGCGTGTTTGTCCAGTTGCCTGAGACCGACCGCATCAGCGTGATCCTCGAACACATGGCCGGCTTTGCGCCGTGCGGCAGCCTGTGGCTGGAAGTGGTCGACACCAACGACGGCAAAGAGCTTTCGACCTTCTGCCGCAAGTTCGAAGGGCCGTTGCGCAAGGCCTTGGAAAAGGCCGGCAAACTGGTCGACAACCCGAGCCTGCCGCGCCTGCTGCTGACGTTCAAAAGCGGGCGCGAAGTGTTCCTCGGCCTGGCCGATGCCAATAACTCGGCGATGTGGCCCATGGGCATTCCGCGCTTGAAATTTCCCCGGGAAGCGCCCAGCCGCTCCACCCTCAAGCTCGAAGAGGCCTGGCACCACTTCATCCCCCGGGATCAGTGGGACGAGCGTCTGTCGGGCGACATGACTGGGGTCGACCTCGGTGCTGCGCCTGGTGGCTGGACCTATCAGCTGGTGCGCCGCGGCATGCTGGTCACTGCGATCGATAACGGGCCGATGGCCGAAAGCTTGATGGACACCGGGCTGGTGCAGCACTTGATGGCGGACGGCTTTACCTTCAAGCCGCGTCAGCCGGTGGACTGGATGGTCTGCGACATCGTCGAAAAGCCCGCACGCAACGCCGCGCTGCTGGAAACCTGGCTGGGCGAAGGTCTGTGCCGCGAGGCCGTGGTCAACCTCAAATTGCCGATGAAGCAGCGTTACGCCGAGGTGCGGCGTCTGCTGGAGCGCATCGAAGACGGCTTCAAGGCCCGCGGCGTGAAAGTCGCCATCGGTTGCAAGCAGCTGTACCACGACCGCGAAGAAGTGACCTGCCATCTGCGGCGGCTGGACATGAAACGCAAGGGCTGACGGTTGGGCGGGATCCCCATGTGGGAGTGAGCTTGCTCACGAAGGGGCCGGGACATTCAGTCAATTTCTCTGGGGATTGAAGGTAAGTCTTCGCGAGCAAGCTCGCTCCCACGGGATAGTGGTCTGCTCGAGCTCTCCGGCACGCAACATTCGATCAGCAAACCGCCGCCGATTGTCCTGTTTGAATCCGCTGCCACGCTGTTCATAATCAGCGGTGCGCGCCCGCGGGGCGAAGACAAGGGGAGACGTAATGAGCGCTGAACACACTGGACCTGACGCCGACATTTTCATTGTCGGCGGTGGCCTCAGCGGCACAATGCTGGCCGTGCAGCTGCTGCGCCTGCCGGGGCAACGGCGCATTGTCATCGTCGAGTCACGCAGCGAGTTGGGTCGCGGCGAGGCCTACAGCGCCACCGAGCTGGGCCATACGCTGAACGGCAACGCTGCGCGCATGAGCGTCGACCCCGACGATGCCGACGATCTCACCCGCTGGCTGACCGACTATATCGCCGGCGGCGGCTGGCCGGAGTCTGATCAGCAGCACGTGCCGGTGGCCGAGCTGTTTCCGCCCCGCGGGATGTTCGGGCTCTACGTTCAGCAGCGCCTGGCCGAGGCCCGGGTGGTCGGCGAGCGCTACGGTTCGACCGTCGAGCACGTGCGTGGCGAAGTCACCGACCTGCAGACTGACGCGGCCGGCCTGCGCCTCACCCTCGCCAGCGGTGAGCACCTGACCGGCCGCTTCGGTGTGTTGGCAACGGGCATGTTCGCCGCCGCGCGCACGCCTCAGCGCGATTCAAACGCCCTCAACGCCGCCGCCGTCGATCCGTGGGACGTAAACGCCATGGGCCAGCTCGACCCCCAGGGCCGAGTGCTGATCATCGGCTCGGGCCTGACCATGGTCGACGCCGTGGTGTCTCTGGAGCAGGCAGGCCATCGTGGGCCCATCGACGTGTTTTCCCGCCACGGTCTGCTGCCCCACGTGCGCCGTCAGCCGCCGACATGGCCCGACTTCCTCGCCGCCGACCCAAGCCTGCGCAGCACCCTGCAACTGGTCAGGGCCTTGCGCGAGCAGTGCGCCCGGGCGGCGGAGCAGGGTATCGACTGGCAGGCGCCCCTCGACACGGTGCGCGTGCATATTCCACGGCTGTGGAGTCAGGCGTCTGACCTGCAGCGGCGCCAATTCGTACGTCACGTCCGGCCGTGGTGGGAAAGCCATCACCACCGTTCGCCGCCGCCCAGCGCGCACTTGCTGGGCAGGCTGATCGACGAAGGGCGCTTGAACATCCACGCCGCTTCATTGCTCAGCGTGGGAAGCGCCGAGGCAGGTCAGATTTGCATCAGCGTTCGCTATCGCGGCCAGGACAAGGCCACCACAGAGAGCGGCGCAGCGCTGATCAACTCGACCGGGATTCAATACGACTGGCGCCGGGTTGATCGTGCCTTGCCGCGCAATCTGCTGGCGCGTGGCCTGATTCAGCCGGGGCCGCTGGCGCTGGGGATCGCCGCCGATGCGGGTGGCGCGGTGATGGACGCTGAAGGGCGGGTCTCGACGCGGCTCTATGCCATGGGCCCGCCCTTGCGCGGCCTGTGGTGGGAAAGCACCGCCGTGACCGACGTGGCGTTGCAGGCCAAAGCGCTGGCGGCACGGCTGGCGGCGTCGAGCACCGTACCGTCCTAAGGCGCAGGAAATTGTGTCGACCGCGACACACTTTCAGCAGCCCCTCCTAAAGCACCCTCCAAACGAGCCGAAAGCCCATTATCGATCCGGTAAGACCGCCCGCTTTTCATCGCGAGGCGGTAGGGACGTCAGCGATCGGACAAGGCTATGGAGGCCAGTCGTCATGTTGAGCTTGAGTTTCAGAAACCCTGCAGAAGCGGCATTACTGCTGCCGCAAACCGTTGCGCCGACCCCCCTCGGCACTGACGACCCGCAACAGAGCCTCAGCGCCGCCGATCAGGTGCGTCAGGGCATCGAAGTACTGCTTTCACCGGACGCGCAGAAAGCGGCGAAGAAGGGTGACAAGAACGCCGACATCGACGCTACGCACCTGCCTGACCGGATCAAGGAGCAGCTCAAGCTGATCCGCTCGATTCAGGAGCGCATTGCCAAACGCATGCAGGACATGCAGGCATTCATGAACGACCGGTCGCTCTCGCCCCGCGCCCGGGAGGGCAAGATGCGTCAGTTGCAGATGGAAATCATGGCCATGACCAACTCGCTCATTCAGGCCACTAATCAGCTCAATCAAGCGATGCAGCAGATGCATCTGTCAGTGGCGGACCAGACCCTCGCTGGCACCCTGGTCAGTCCGCAAAACCTTCAATCCTGATCCAGCAGGCGCGGCCCGGCGCCTTGCTCGCTCAGGCTGTCGCCGAAGTTACGCAGCGGGCAGGCCTCCATCGACAGGCAGCCGCAACCGATGCAGCCATTGAGTTGGTCGCGCAGGGCGGTGAGGCGGTTGATGCGTTCATCCAGATCGGCTTTCCAGCGCTCGGATAACCGGGTCCAGTCTGCAACGCTGGGCGCGCGGTCCTGAGGCAGGGTCTGCAGCGCGGTCTGGATGGTCGCCAGCGGAATGCCCAGGCGCTGCGCGGTTTTGATCAACGCCACCCGGCGCAGCACATCCCTGGGATAGCGACGCTGATTGCCGGCGTTGCGCTGGCTGCTGATCAGACCTTTGGCCTCGTAAAAGCGCAGCGCGGTAACAGCCACACCGCTGCGGGCGGACAGTTGGCCGACGGTGAGTTCGCGGGCGATGGGCGGGATGTCCTGGGTGAGCATGCAATCTTCCTGTCTGCGGAACGACGCTTGACCTACAGTTAACTGGAGGTTTTATCCTGCGCAGCATCGCTTGCCTGGATGGGCTTGGCAAGTGGCGCACCGGCGCAAGAAACGTATCGGGCCTTGCCGGTTTGCGCAGCATCCTGTTCAGCAACATCCGTCATTCGTGGAGAACGTTCATGACACCAGCAGCCGCTCATCTACCCTACAGACAGTTCGTTGAGTTCGCCGTCGATCCCCACCATCAGGCCGGGCTGGTTGTGGCGCTCAGCGAGCGTTTCGAGCGATTCACGCGCACTTACCCAGGCTTTGTCCGGGCCAGTGTGCAGGTGAGTGAAGACCGCCAGCGGGTGCTGAGCCATGTGCAGTGGCTGTCGAAGAGCGACTGCGAGCGCGCGTTCGAGAACGCCGAGCAGGGCGAAGGGGATATGTGGGAACTGATCCGTCAACATCGGGCGACGTCGATGATCTTTAACGCGTACGAAGTGGCGGGGGAAGTCGTAGGACCGCGTCCGTGACAAGCACATAGTGGGAGTGACCGGGGTGGCGCTCCACCTTACTCACGAATACGCCAGAACAGCCAGCCACCTCTCTGGAGAATGACAGTAAGCCTTCGCGAGCAAGCTCGCTCCCACGGGATCGTGGTCTGCCCCAGAAATTCGGCAGCCGCAGGACAGGTGGGAGTGAGCTTGCTCACGAAGAGGCCGGTGCATTCAGCCACTTTCTTCCGGGCTGGAAGTAAACCTTCGCGAGCAAGCTCGCTCCCACGGGATCGTGGTCTGCCCCAGAAATTCGGCAGCCGCAGGACAGGTGGGAGTGAGCTTGCTCACGAAGAGGC
>NZ_JBXAWH010000019.1:0-70855 GCF_057291635.1 Pseudomonas sp. 1L-C-7-B-C1
TCCAAGTAACTCGCCGAAGGCGAAACGTCTGCCGTTAGGCAGATGCCGTTGATCCTCAAGTGTGCCGAAGTACTAAAAACTAAAGCCATAAAAAAACCCTGCTCTAAGGCAGGGTTTTTTGTGCATCACTCACTCATCACAAACCCGCATGGCCCACCAGGGTCAGCAGCGGTTGCGGGTACACGCCCAGGAAGAACGCCAGCAGCGTAATCCCCAACAGCATCACACCACCTGCACGCTGCGCCCAGTTGAACGGGGCGTCGTGGCGCTGGATCTTCGAGTCCTGCAGATACAGCGTCACCATCACCCGCAGGTAATAGAAAACACCGATGGCGCTGCCCACGACCAGCGAACCGGTCAGCCACCACAGGTGCGCTTCAACGCCGGTTGCGATGATGTAGAACTTGCCGATGAAGCCAGTCGTCAGTGGAATACCCGCCAGCGACAGCATCATCACCGTCAGCACCGCCGTCAGGTACGGACGACGCCAGAACAGGCCGCGGTATTCGAACATCGCGTCGGCATCGCGGCCGCTGTACGGCGACGACATCAAGGTGACCACGCCGAACGCGCCCAGGCTGGTCAGCACGTAGGTGACCAGGTAAACGTTGATCGCCTCGACCGCCATGCCCTTGCTCGCTACCATCGCGATCATCAGGTAACCGAAGTGTGCAATCGACGAATAACCCAGCAGACGCTTGAGGTTGTTCTGGGTCAGGGCCAGCAGGTTACCGACCAGGATCGACGCTACGGCGATAACCGACATCACGTCGGTCAGCACACCACTGGTGGCCGCCGGGGAGATCTGGAATAGGCGGACGAGCACGCCGAACACCGCGACCTTGCTGGCTGTGGCGAGGAAAGCCGCTACCGGGGCAGGGGCGCCTTCGTACACGTCCGGTGTCCACAAGTGGAACGGCACCAGCGACAGCTTGAAGCCCAGACCCACGAGCATCATGCCCAGACCCAGGCTGGCGATCGGGCTTGGCATGCCGGTGGCGGCGATGGCCTTGCCGATTTCGCTGAAACCCAGGCTGCCGGATTCGGCATACAGCAGCGCCATACCGAACAGCAGGAACGCCGAGCCAGCCGCCGACAGCACCATGTACTTGATGCCGCCTTCCAGCGAACGCTTGTTGAAGAAGGCGTAGGCCACCAGACCGTAGACCGGCACCGACAGCAGTTCCAGACCGATGAACAGGCTTGCCAAGTGTTGCGCAGCGACCAGTACCAGCCCGCCGGCCGCGGCCATCAGGATCAGCAGGTAAAGCTCTTCGCGGTTGCCCGGATAGCCCGCCTTGCCTTCACCCAGATAGGCGTGAGCCAGGGTGACACAGGCCAGCGTCGACACCAGGATGATGCCCATGTAGAGGCAGGCGAAGCTGTCGATTTGCAGCAATGGCGTGACCACCAGCGGCGCGACTTTCAGCGCCGGGTAGATGGAAAGCAAAGCCAGGTTGAGTCCCGCTACCGTCAGCAGGAATGATTGCGAGTGATTGCGACGCCATGCGATGCCCAGCATCACCACCACAATGGTGATGCTGGTAATCAGCAGCGGCGCCAGCGCAATAAAGTGTTGAATCGTCAGGTCCATAGCGCTCTTACCGGGCCGAAGCGAGTTGAGTGAAGGCGGTGCCGAGCCATTGCTGCACGCCATGCATGGTCGCCGAGGAGGTGTCGAGGATCGGTTGCGGGTACACGCCCAGCAGAATCAACAACACCGCCAGACCCAGCACCATGATCAATTCCCGGCCGTCCATGCTTTTATAGACCGCGTCGGATTTGGCTGGGCCGAAGTAGGCGCGGTGGATCATGATCAGCGAGTAGACAGAACCGAACACCAGGCCGGAGGTGGCGATGGCGGTGATCCATGGCGAGCTGACAAAGCCGCCAATCAGAATCAGGAATTCGCCAACGAAGTTACCGGTGCCTGGCAGGCCCAGCGAGGCGGCAGCGAAGAACAGGCTGATAGCCGGCAGGTACGCGATCTTGTTCCAGAGACCACCCATTTCGCGCATGTCGCGGGTGTGCAGGCGCTCGTACAACTGGCCGCTGAGGATAAACAGCGCGGCGGCCGACAGACCGTGAGCGAGCATCTGAACAACGACGCCTTGCAACGCCTGCTGGCTGCCGGAGTAGATGCCGATCAGCACGAAGCCCATGTGGGAAACGCTGGAAAACGCGATCAGGCGCTTGATGTCGGTCTGGGCGAAGGCGAGGAAGGCACCGTAGAAGATGCCGATCAGGCCCAGCACCATGGCGATCGGTGCGAACTCGGCCGAAGCATTCGGGAACAGTGGCAGGGCAAAACGCAGCAGACCATACGCAGCGGTCTTCAGCAGGATGCCCGCCAAGTCCACGGAACCTGCGGTCGGCGCCTGGGCGTGAGCGTCAGGCAACCAGGAGTGCAGCGGCACGATCGGCAGCTTGACCGCAAAAGCGATGAAGAAGCCCAGCATCAGGATGTATTCGGTGCCGTGGGACAGCTTGGTTTTCAGCAGGTCCGCGTAACCGAAGGTGATCACGCCGGTCTGGTTGAAGTGCACCAGCACCAGGCCCAGGATCGCCACCAACATGATCAGGCCGCTGGCCTGAGTGAAGATGAAGAACTTGGTCGCTGCGTAGATCCGCGTCTTCTTGCCGTCTGCCGAGCTGTGACCCCAGAGTGCGATGAGGAAGTACATCGGCACCAGCATCATTTCCCAGAAGAAGAAGAACATGAACAGGTCGATGGCGAGGAACACGCCGACGACCCCGCCCAGGATCCACATCAGGTTCAGGTGGAAGAAGCCGACGTTACGTTGAATCTCTTTCCACGAGCAGAGTACCGAGAGGATACCCAGCAGGCCGGTCAGCAGAATCATCAGCAGGGACAGGCCATCGAGCGCCAGGTGCACGCTGATGCCGAAGCGCTGGATCCACTGGAGCTTGAATTCAAGGGCCCAGGTCGGATCGGCGCCCGGAGCAGGAGCATAGGTAAACGTACCGGTGCTCCAGACCCACAGGCCCAGAATTGTCTCGAGAGACATGGTCAACAGCGCAATCCAGCGCGGCAGGGTAGGGCCGAAGCGCTCACCTTGCCAGCACAGCAGGCCGCCGATGAAGGGGATCAGGATTAGCCAAGGCAGAATCATGACGGGCTCAATTCCTTTCGCAAAGTCGCAAGGTTCATGTCAAATCGACTCATCAGACCAGCACAATCGCGCCGAGTACCAGTACGGCACCTGCGGCGATCGAAGCGGCGTACCAACGGAGCTGACCGGTTTCGGTGCGGGTCATCAAGCCGTTGCCTGCTTTGACCAGACGCGGAATCAGGCCGATTGTGTGGTCGAGCGGGTCACTACGCAGGATGCGGCTGATCGCCAGGTAAGGTTTGACGAACAGCACGTCATACACCCAGTCGAATCCCCAGGCTGCGAACCACCACGCGGACAGGAAACGACCCGGACCGCTGTTGGCGATGGCAGTGACCAGACGACGCTTGCCGAGGAACAGCACCGCCGCCAGCAGAATACCGGCCAGAGCGATGGCGCCCGAGGCGATTTCAAGGCTGTGCTTGGCTTCGCCACCGGCATGGCCTGCGCTTTCCGGCAACACACCCGCCAGTGGCGGATGAATCCAGGCGCCGATAAACGTCGACAGCACGATCAGCACACCCAGCGGCAACCAGTGGGAGATCCCGTGGCCGGCGTGGGCTTCAGTCTTCGCTTCGCCGTGGAAGGCGATGAAGATCAGGCGGAAGGTGTACAGCGAGGTCATGAACGCACCGAGCAGACCTGCGTACAGCAGATAGTCATGGCCGCTGGCGAAGGCTTCCCAGAGGATTTCGTCCTTGGAATAGAAGCCCGCCGTCACGAGCGGCAAGGCTGACAGCGCAGCGCCGCCGACGATGAAGCTGGCGTAGGCCAATGGCAGCTTCTTCCACAGACCGCCCATCTTGAAGATGTTCTGCTCGTGGTGGCAGGCAACGATCACCGCACCGGACGCGAGGAACAGCAGGGCCTTGAAGAAGGCGTGGGTCATCAGGTGGAAAATCGCGCCGTCCCAGGCACCCACACCCAGCGCCAGGAACATGTAGCCGATCTGGCTCATGGTCGAGTAGGCGAGGATACGCTTGATGTCGGTCTGCACCAGTGCGGCAAAGCCCGCGAGAACAAGGGTCACACCGCCGACAATCCCGACCAGATGCAGGATGTCCGGAGCGAGGATGAACAGGCCGTGAGTCCGTGCGATCAGGTAAACGCCCGCGGTTACCATGGTCGCGGCGTGGATCAGTGCCGAAACCGGAGTAGGACCGGCCATCGCATCTGCCAGCCAGGTTTGCAGCGGCAGCTGCGCGGATTTACCGACAGCACCGCCCAGCAGCATCAGCGTGGCCAGAACAATCCAGAAGTCGCCGACCTTGAAGTGCTGTGGCGCGCGGACCAGCAGTTCCTGGATGTTCAGCGTGCCCAGTTGCTGGAACAGAATGAACAAGCCGATGGCCATGAACACGTCGCCGATGCGGGTCACGATGAAAGCTTTCAGTGCCGCGTTGCCGTTGTTGCGGTTGCTGTAATAGAAACCGATCAACAAGTACGAGCACAGGCCCACGCCTTCCCAACCGAAGTAGATGAACAGCAGGTTATCGCCCAGGATCAGGAACAACATGCTGGCAATGAACAGGTTGGTGTAGGCGAAGAAGCGCGAGTAGCCGTCTTCACCGCGCATGTACCACGAAGCGAACAGGTGAATCAGGAAGCCAACGCCGACCACCACACCGAGCATGGTGATGGACAGGCCATCGACATACAGGGCGAAGTTGGGTTCGAAGCCGTCCACTGACATCCAGCGCCACAGCACCATGGTCAGGTGACCGCCTTCCGGTGGTGAGACGTTGAACTGGAAGATCACGTACGCGGCCACGATGGCCGACAGGCCAATGGAGCCCACGCCGATCAGGGCTGAAAGGTTTTCCGACCATTTGCCGCGCGAAAACGACAGCAGCAGGAAACCGATCAGGGGGAATACAAAAGTCAGAAAGAGTAGGTTCATCCGCGCATCTCGCTGGCAGCGTCGATATCGAGCGTGTGGAAGCGGCGATACAGTTGCAGCAGGATCGCCAGGCCAATACTGGCCTCGGCTGCGGCAAGGCTGATCACCAGAATGAACATGATCTGGCCGTCAGGCTGTGCCCAGCGGCTGCCTGCGACGACAAAGGCCAGCGCGGCTGCGTTCATCATGATTTCCAGACTCATCAACACGAACAGAATGTTGCGGCGTACCAACAGGCCCGCCAGGCCGAGGCAGAACAGGATGCCGGCAACCGCCAGACCATGTTCCAGAGGGATTGCTGAGTTCATGGCTTTACTCCTTCGCCTCGTTGCGGCCGACATGGAACGCCGTCACGGCTGCCGCAAGCAGCAGCATCGAGGCGAGTTCGACAACCAGCAGGTAAGGGCCGAACAGGCTGATGCCAACCGCTTTGGCGTCCACCGTGGTGTGACCGATGGAAGCGCCGGTGGAGTTGGCGAACAGCACGTAGATCAACTCCGCCAGCAGCAGACCGCCCAGCAGAATCGGGCCGAGCCAGATGCCGGGTTTGAGCCAGGCGCGTTCTTGTTGAACCGAGGCCGGGCCCAGGTTCAGCATCATCACCACGAAGACGAACAGCACCATGATGGCGCCGGCGTAAGCGATGACTTCCAGGGCTCCGGCGAACGGCGCGCCGAGGCTAAAGAAGGTCATGGCCACGGCGATCAGCGAAATGATCAGGTAGAGCAGGGCGTGCACCGGGTTCGTGTTGGTGATCACCCGAAGGGTGGCCACCACAGCGATGCCGGATGCGAAATAGAAAGCGAATTCCATCTTTCTTCCTTAAGGCAGCAAGCTCTTGACGTTGATGGGCTGGGCTTCGTTCTGTGCATCGCCTTTCGGCTTGCCGGCGATGGCCATCCCCGCAACGCGGTAGAAGTTGTAGTCAGGGTTCTTGCCGGGGCCGGAGATCAGCAGATCTTCCTTTTCGTACACCAGATCCTGACGTTTGAACTCGGCCATTTCGAAATCCGGTGTCAGCTGGATCGCGGTGGTCGGGCAAGCTTCCTCACACATGCCGCAGAAGATGCAACGCGAGAAATTGATGCGGAAGAACTCCGGGTACCAACGACCGTCGTCGGTCTCGGCCTTCTGCAGCGAGATGCAACCCACCGGGCACGCCACGGCGCACAGGTTGCAGGCCACGCAGCGCTCTTCGCCGTCAGGGTCGCGGGTCAGGACGATGCGGCCACGGTAGCGCGGCGGCAGATAGACCTGCTCTTCCGGATATTGCAGGGTGTCACGCTTACGGAAGCCATGGCCGAAGACCATGATCAGGCTGCGCAGCTGGGTACCCGTACCCTTAACGATGTCGCCAATATATTTGAACATGGGTCAAATCCTCACTGAGCCGCCAAGACGACCGCAGCGGTCACCAGCAAATTGATCAGGGTCAGTGGCAAGCAGAACTTCCAGCTGAAATCCATCACCTGGTCATAACGCGGACGAGGGATCGAAGCACGCAACAGGATGAACAGCATGATGAAGAACGCGGTTTTCAGGGCAAACCACATGAACGACAGTTGCGGCAGGATATCGAACGGGCCATGCCAGCCACCGAAGAACAGGGTCACCAGCAGCGCCGAGATCAGGATGATGCCGATGTACTCACCGACAAAGAACATGCCCCATTTCATGCCGGCGTATTCAATGTGGTAACCGTCGGCCAGTTCCTGCTCCGCTTCCGGCTGGTCGAACGGGTGACGGTGAGTCACGGCAACGCCAGCGATGAAGAAGGTACAGAAGCCGAAGAACTGCGGAATGATGAACCACAGGTGATCGGCCTGGTACTTGACGATGTCGCCCATGTTGAACGAACCGACCTGCACCACGATGCCCATCAGCGACAGGCCGAGGAACACTTCGTACGACACGGTTTGCGCCGAGGCACGCAAGCTGCCGAGCAGGGCGTACTTGTTGTTCGATGACCAACCGGCGAACAGCACCGCATAGACCGACAGACCGGCCATGGCGAAGAAGAACAGCAGACCGATGTTCAGGTCGGCGACCACCCAGGTCTGGGTGACCGGGATGACCGAGAACGCGATCAACAGCGCGCTCATGGCCACCACCGGTGCCAGGGTGAAGATCACCCGGTCGACGAAGGGCGGGTTCCAGTCCTCTTTAAAGAACATCTTCAGCATGTCGGCAGCAATCTGGAACATGCCGAACGGACCTACGCGGTTCGGCCCGTAACGGTCCTGCCACCAGCCCAGCAGACGGCGTTCGACGAAACTGAGCAGCGCGCCGCAGACCACCACGGCAAGCAGCACCACGATGGCCTTGACGACAGCGATGATCGAGTCGATCACTTCAGGGGTGAACCAGGTCATTGAGCGGCCTCCTGCACTGCATCAACGGTTTTGCCGAACAGCGCCGGAGGAATACCGGCCAGACCGGACGGCAGCGCCACCAGACCTGCGCCCAGTTCTTCGCTGATGCGCAGCGGCAGACGCAGGGTCTGGCCGGCAATGCTCAGGCTGAGCAACGCGCCTTCGTTGACACCCAGACGGTCCGCTTCGGACTTGGCCAGGGCGACGTAGGCCTGGGGAATGCGCTCTTGAACCGGCGCGGCTTTGGAAGAGGTCTCCTCGCTGCCGAACAGGTGATAGAACGGCACGACCTGCCAGGTCCCTTGCGCAGGGGAGAAGGCACGCGGCACGTTGGCGAACCAGCCCAGCTTGTCGCCGCTGCTTTCGATCAGACGCACGCCCGGATCGCCGGCACGCAAGTGACCACCGACCTCGTCCTGGAACTTGTTCCAGGCTTGTGGCGAGTTCCAGCCCGGCGACCAGGCAAACGGCACTTGGGAACGCGGTTCGGCAGAGCCCGAGTAGCCTTCCATCGAGAACGCGAACGCGGTGTCGATGTCCTGCGGCATACGGGGTTCGTGCACGCTGATGTTGGCGCGCATGGCGGTCCGACCGCTGTAACGCAGTGGTTCACGGGCCAGTTTCAGGCCCTTGATACGGAACGCGGCAGATGGCGCCGCACCGACGATGCCGGCCAGTTGCGGGTTGCTCGCGGCGCAGGCGGCAGTGACGTGGTCGAGCTGAGTCCAGTCAACCGGCTGATTCAACAGGGTGGCGCGCAGGGCGTGCAGCCAGCGCCAGCCTTCGTGAACCAGAATGCTCGCGTCCAGATACGTCGGATCAAAGACCTGGAAGAAGCGCTGGGCGCGGCCTTCCTGGCTGACCAGCGTGCCGTCGCCTTCGGCGAAGCTTGCGGCCGGCAGCACCAGGTGCGCGCGGTCGGTGGTGGCCGTCTTCTGGTGATCGGCAACGATCACCACTTTGGCGGCCTTCAGTGCAGCCTCGACTGTCGCAGCGTCCACACGGGTGAACAGATCGTTTTCCAGTACGACGATGGCGTCGGCTTGACCCGAAATCACGGCCTGCAGCGCAGCGTCGACCGAGTCGCCTCCGAACAGGGTCAAGCCCATGCTGTTGGCTTCCGGCACGATCAGGCTCAGCGAACCCTGCTTGTCGCGCAGCTTCAACGCTTTGGCGATGTTCGCCGCCGCTTCGATCAGCGCGTTCGAGCCCAGCGAGGCGCCGGACACGATCAGTGGGCGCTTGGCTTCAAGCAAGGCGGCGGCGATACGCTCGGCCAGTTCCAGCGCTTCGCTGTCCAGGCCGACAACGGCCGGGGCACTCGGGTCGATGGCGTGGGCCACGGCGAAACCGATGCGCGCCAGATCATCGGGCGCAGCGTGCACGCACTCTTCGGCGATGTCGTCGAGGCGGGTGTCGGTGAGGCTGGCGATGAACAGCGGGTTCAGCTCGTGCTGACCGATGTTCTTCACCGCAGCATCGAGCCATGGCTGGACTTTCATCGCAGCGGCCATGTCTTCGGCTTTGTTCTTCACCGACTGACGCAGGCCGAGGGCCATGCGCGCAGCGGTCTGGGTGACGTCTTCGCCGAGGATAAACACGGCGTCGTGCTCTTCGACTTCACGCAGGGTCGGGATCGGCAGCGGGCTGTCTTTCAGCACCTGGGCGATCAGGCGCAGACGCTCCAGCTCACCGGCTTCGATGCCCGAGTAGAAATGCTCGGCGCCAACCAGTTCGCGCAGGGCGAAGTTGCTTTCCAGGCTGGCGCGGGGCGAACCGATGCCGACAATGTTGCGCCCGCGCAGCAGGTCAGCCGCTTTGTCCAGCGCAGCGTCCAGGCCCAGCTTGATGCCTTCGGCCAGCGGCTGGCGTGGACGGTCCGTGCGGTTGACGTAGCCATAACCGAAACGGCCACGGTCGCAGAGAAAATACTGGTTCACCGAACCGTTGTAGCGGTTCTCGATACGGCGGATTTCGCCATAACGTTCGCCCGGGCTGATGTTGCAGCCGCTTGAGCAACCGTGGCAGATGCTCGGCGAGAACTGCATGTCCCATTTCCGGTTGTAGCGCTCGGAGTGGGTCTTGTCGGTGAACACACCGGTCGGGCAGACCTCGGTGAGGTTGCCGGAGAACTCGCTTTCGAGGGTGCCGTCTTCAACACGACCGAAGTACACGTTGTCGTGGGCGCCGAACACGCCGAGGTCGGTGCCGCCGGCGTAGTCCTTATAGAAGCGCACGCAGCGATAGCAGGCGATGCAGCGGTTCATCTCGTGTGCGATGAACGGCCCCAGTTCCTGATTCTGGTGGGTGCGTTTGGTGAAGCGATAGCGGCGCTCGTTGTGGCCGGTCATCACCGTCATGTCCTGCAAATGACAGTGACCGCCTTCCTCGCAGACCGGGCAGTCGTGCGGGTGGTTGGTCATCAGCCATTCGACGACGCTGGCGCGAAACGCCTTGGATTCGTCGTCTTCGATGGAAATCCAGGTGTTGTCAGTGGCGGGCGTCATGCAGGACATAACGATGCGACCACGGGTGTCGTTCTCGTCGGTGTACTGCTTGACCGCGCACTGGCGACAGGCGCCAACACTGCCAAGTGCCGGATGCCAGCAGAAATAAGGGATGTCGAGGCCCAGCGACAGACACGCCTGTAACAGGTTGTCTGCGCCATCGACTTCGAGCGCTTTGCCGTCTACGTGGATAGTGGCCATGGTTCAAAGTTCTTCGTTGGCCCGGTGTCAGCGGGCGTGGCTAATGGAATCTCGGTGCCATCCGACTCAAACAGCCTCGCGGCGTCGTCGGATGCAGGGAAGGCGGCCTTGGGAGCCGCCGACCGTTTATTGTGTTATGCGCCGACCATGGTCGGACTGATGACCTGAGTGAGGTCGCCCGCACGTGCGGGTGCGATGCCTGCCTCGAATTCCGGCCGGAAATACTTGATCGCGCTGCCCAGAGGTTCCACGGCGCCCGGTGCGTGGGCGCAGAAGGTTTTGCCTGGGCCGAGGAAGTTGACCAGCCCGAGCAGCGTCTCGATATCGCCCGGTTGACCCTGACCGTTCTCGAGGGCGCGCAGCATCTTCACGCTCCACGGCAAGCCATCGCGGCACGGCGTGCAGAACCCGCACGACTCCTGGGCGAAGAACTCTTCCATGTTGCGCAGCAGCGAAACCATGTTGACCTTGTCGTCCACCGCCATCGCCAGACCGGTACCCATCCGGGTGCCGACCTTGGCCACGCCGCCGGCGTAGAACTGGCAGTCCAGGTGTTCCGGCAACAGGAAGCCGGTACCGGCGCCGCCGGGCTGCCAGCACTTGAGCTTGAAGCCGTCGCGCATGCCGCCGGCGTAGTCTTCGAACAGCTCGCGAGCGGGCAGGCCGAACGGCAGTTCCCACAGCCCGGGGTTCTTCACTTTGCCGGAGAAGCCCATCAGCTTGGTGCCGTGGTCCTCACTGCCTTCGCGGGCGAGGGACTTGTACCAGTCGTTGCCGTTGTTGACGATGGCCGGGACGTTGCACAGGGTCTCGACGTTGTTCACGCAGGTCGGCTTGCCCCAGACGCCAACGGCGGCAGGGAAGGGCGGCTTGGAACGCGGGTTGGCGCGACGGCCTTCGAGGGAGTTGATCAGTGCGGTTTCTTCGCCGCAGATGTAACGCCCTGCGCCGGTGTGCACGATCAGCTCGAAATCAAAACCGCTGCCGAGGATATTTTTGCCCAGCAGGCCGGCGGCTTCGGCTTCTTTTACCGCGCGGCGCAGGTGCACCGCCGCGGTGGTGTATTCGCCGCGCAGGAAAATGTAACCGCGGTAGGCTTTCAGCGCGCGAGCACTGATCAGCATGCCTTCGATCAGCAGATGGGGTTGTTGCTCCATCAGCATGCGGTCTTTCCAGGTATTCGGCTCCATTTCATCGGCGTTACACAGCAGGTAACGGATGTTCATGGATTCGTCTTTGGGCATCAGCCCCCACTTCACGCCCGTGGGGAAGCCAGCACCGCCGCGACCCTTGAGGCCGGAGTCTTTGACGGCCTGGACGATTTCATCTGGCGACAGCGTCGCGAACGCTTTGCGTGCTGCGGCGTAACCGTCTTTCTTCTGATACTCATCGAGCCATACCGGCTCGCCGTCATCGCGCAGACGCCAAGTCAGCGGATGGGTTTCCGGGGCGCGGGTGATCAGGTTGGCGGGGCCGAAGGAAGTGATGGTCATACGTAACCCTCCAGCAGCGGGGCAACGCCCGCGGGCTGTAGATTGCCGAAAGTGTCGTCGTCGATCATGACCGCCGGCGCCTTGTCACAGTTGCCCAGGCAGCAGGCCGGCAACAGCGTGAAGCGGCCGTCGGCGGTTGTCTGACCCAGGCCGATGCCCAGCTTGCTCTGAATCTCGCCGACGATGTCTTCGTGACCGGCGATGAAGCAGACCATGCTGTTGCAGACGCGAATGATGTGGCGGCCCACCGGCTGACGGAAGATCTGGCTATAGAACGTCGCCACGCCTTCAACGTCGCTGGCAGGGATGCCCAGCACTTCGCCGATCGCGTAGATCGCGCCGTCCGGCACCCAGCCGCGTTCTTTCTGGACGATTTTCAGGGCTTCGATGGACGCCGCGCGCGGGTCCTCGTAGTGATGCATTTCGTGCTCGATGGCCGAGCGCTCGGATTCGCTCAGGGCGAAACGGTCTGTCTGGATAAGCGTGCTGTTCATGCTTAGCGGTCCACGTCGGCCATAACGAAATCGATACTACCCAGGTACGCAATCAAGTCCGCGACCATGCTGCCTTTGATCACCGAAGGGATCTGCTGCAGGTGCGGATAGCTTGGGGTGCGAATCCGGGTACGGTAGCTCATGGTGCCGCCGTCGCTCGTCAGGTAATAACTGTTGATGCCCTTGGTCGCCTCGATCATCTGGAAGGATTCGTTGGCCGGCATGACCGGGCCCCACGAAACCTGCAGGAAGTGCGTGATCAGGGTTTCGATGTGCTGCAGGGTGCGTTCTTTCGGCGGCGGCGTGGTTAGCGGATGGTCCGCCTTGTACGGCCCGGCCGGCATGTTGCGCATGCACTGCTCGATGATCTTCAGGCTCTGGCGCATCTCTTCGACGCGGACCATGCAGCGGTCGTAGGCGTCGCCATCGTGGGCCAGAGGCACTTCGAACTCGAAGTTCTCGTAACCCGAATAAGGGCGCGCCTTGCGCAGGTCGAAGTCCAGACCGGTGGCCCGCAGGCTCGGCCCGGTAACGCCCCATTCCAGCGCTTCCTTGGTGTTGTATGCGGCAACGCCAACGGTACGGCCTTTGAGGATGCTGTTCTGCAGGGCTGCCTTGGTGTACTCATCCAGACGCTTGGGCATCCAGTCAATGAAGTCCTTGACCAGTTTCTCCCAGCCGCGGGGCAGGTCGTGGGCAACGCCGCCGATGCGGAACCAGGCCGGGTGCAGACGGAACCCGGTGACGGCTTCGATCACGGTGTAGGCGCGCTGACGGTCGGTGAAGGTGAAGAACACCGGGGTCATGGCGCCGACGTCCTGGATGTACGTCCCCAGGAACAGCAGGTGGCTGGTGATGCGGAAGAACTCGGACATCATGATGCGGATGACGTTGACCCGATCCGGCACGGTGATGCCGGCCAGTTTCTCGACCGAGAGCACGTACGGCAGGTTGTTCATCACGCCGCCGAGGTAATCGATGCGGTCGGTGTACGGAATGTAGCTGTGCCAGGACTGACGCTCGGCCATCTTCTCGGCGCCACGGTGGTGGTAACCGATGTCCGGCACGCAGTCGACGATCTCTTCACCGTCCAGCTGCAGGATGATGCGGAACGCACCGTGGGCCGAAGGGTGGTTCGGACCCAGGTTGAGGAACATGTAGTCCTCGTTGGTGCCGGAACGCTTCATGCCCCAGTCTTCCGGACGGAAACGCGCCGCTTCCTCTTCCAGCTGCTGCTTGGCGAGGGTCAGGCTGTACGGGTCGAATTCAGTGGCACGGGCCGGGAAGTCCTTGCGCAGCGGGTGACCTTCCCAGGTCGGCGGCATCATGATGCGGGTCAGGTGAGGGTGGCCCGGGAAGTCGATCCCGAACATGTCCCAGACTTCACGCTCGTACCAGTTGGCGTTTGGCCAGATGCCAGTCACGGTCGGTATGCTCAGGTCGCTTTCGGACAGCGCGACCTTGATCATCACGTCACTGTTACGTTCGATCGACATCAGGTGATAGAACACGGTGAAGTCGGCGTCTGGCAGCCCACGGCGCTTGGTGCGCAGGCGTTCGTCGACGCCGTGCAGGTCGTAAAGCATCACGTACGGCTTGGGCATCTGACGCAGGAAGGTCAGGATTTCAATCAGCCGCGCACGTTGCACCCACAGCACAGGCATGCCAGTGACGGTGGACTGGGCGCTGAAGGCTTCAGCGCCAAAACGGTTATGGAGTTCAACGACGACTTCTTGGTCGTCAGCCTTGTGAGGCGGGATGTACAGAGCGGTGTCTGCAGTCATAGGTCTCGATCGCTATCGGTCAACGTACAGAATGAACCCAGGTTCAGGCTTCTTTTTCTAAAAGAAAAACTGGATCAGACTTCGTCGGGGCTGCGCAGGTTGGTCACCGCAATACGCTGTTCGCGGCGCTGTTCCTTCTGCGACGGCATCTCGGCGCGATAAACGCCCTGATCACCGACGACCCAGGAAAGGGGACGACGCTCCTGGCCGATTGATTCCTGCAACAGCATCAAGCCTTGCAGAAATGCCTCTGGACGGGGCGGGCAGCCGGGCACGTAAACATCCACAGGGAGGAATTTATCCACGCCCTGAACCACGGAATAGATGTCGTACATGCCACCGGAATTGGCACAGGCGCCCATGGAGATGACCCACTTGGGCTCCAGCATTTGCTCGTAGAGTCGCTGGATGATCGGGGCCATCTTCAAAAACGGTGTGCCGGCGATCACCATGAAATCCGCCTGACGTGGCGATGCCCGGATCACTTCGGCGCCGAAGCGCGCGATGTCATGGGGCGCGGTGAAGGCGGTGGTCATTTCCACATAGCAGCACGACAGACCGAAGTTGTACGGCCAAAGGGAGTTCTTGCGACCCCAGTTGACTGCACCATTCAGCACGTCTTCGAGCTTGCCCATGTAGATGTTTTTGTGGACTTGGTCTTCTAACGGATCGGAAACGACTTCGCGTTCGCCGATGGGGTACTGCTCGTTAGGAGCATCCGGGTCGATCCTGGTGAGATTATATTGCATTGCCAAAGCCTCATTGTTTTAGCTTCGCCTGCCGGTTACGACGACCAACGGGAGCCCAATCGAGCGCCCCTACCCGCCATAGGTAGACAAGACCTGCCAACAGAATTGCTATGAAAACGAGCGCTTCGGCGAAGCCGGTCCAGCCGCTTTCGCGGACGGACACAGACCAGGCGTACAGAAAGAGGGCTTCAATGTCGAAAATCACGAACAGCATCGCGACCAGATAGAATTTTGCCGAAAGCCGCAGACGGGCGCCGCCGGTGGGCAGCATGCCGGATTCGAACGGTTCGTTTTTGCTGCGGCCCCAGGCTTTGGAACCCAGCAGGCTGGAGAGGCCGAGCATGAAGGCGCAGAGGCCGACGACACCAAGGAGAAACACGGCGAAGCCCCAATTGTGGGCAATCAATCCTGTCGAGTCGGGCATGCTGGCAGTCCTTAACAGAGAGCAAAGGTCTCTGGGCTTGGAAGAAGTAGAAGCAGTGACGATATGTCGCAGTGCGATCAATTCCGGGATTTTATGTGCAAAAGGAGGGCAAGTAAATTTTCTGCATCAAATTTATTCGCAGGATTAATGAGATAGGTCACGGTTTTCATGCTTAGCCCCAGCAGGGGCGGGCGTCGAGGAGGGTTTCGAGAAATATGTATCTTACGACGGAGCGGCAGTTCGGCCTGGCTTAAATGATAATAAATATCATTTGGAGGGCGTGTTTGATGTGTGTCACTGGAACGTGACGAAGTTCCGTTTAATTATCCGAGACAATAAGTCGGTAATTGATTGCGTGGTTAATTAACGTTTGCGCGCTGATTTGAGTTGTCTATCGTTAATAGTTGACTGGCAACGTAGGTTAAGTCAGCCATTGTCACCAGAAAGCCGCCCGAAGGCGGCTTTTCATTTAGTAGGACCGGCTTTAGCCGGGAAGGGGAGGTTCAAAGAGCTTCAATGGAATTGTTCTTCTTCCGTCGAGCCAGTCAGTGCCGTCACTGAAGACTTGCCGCCCTGAATGACCGTGGTCATGTCATCGAAGTAGCCAGTGCCCACTTCCTGCTGGTGCGCCACGAAGGTGTAACCCTTGGCCGCGTCGGCGAACTCCTGTTCTTGCAGTTTCACGTAGGCGGTCATGTCGTTGCGGGCGTAGTCGTGCGCCAGGTTGAACATGCTGTGCCACATGTTGTGGATGCCGGCCAGCGTGATGAACTGATGCTTGTAGCCCATTGCCGACAGCTCGCGCTGGAATTTGGCGATGGTCGCGTCGTCCAGGTTCTTCTTCCAGTTGAAGGAAGGCGAGCAGTTGTAGGACAGCAGCTGATCCGGGTATTCCTTCTTGATCGCTTCGGCGAAGCGACGGGCCTCGTCCAGATCCGGCTTGGCGGTTTCGCACCAGATCAGATCGGCATACGGCGCGTACGCCAGGCCGCGGGCAATCGCCTGGTCCAGGCCGGCGCGTACTTTGTAGAAGCCTTCCGGCGTGCGGGTGCCGGTCACGAACGGCTGGTCGTACGGGTCGCAGTCCGAGGTCAGCAGGTCTGCCGCGTTGGCGTCGGTGCGCGCCAGAATGATGGTCGGCACGCCGGCAACGTCAGCGGCCAGACGTGCGGCGACCAGTTTCTGTACCGCTTCCTGGGTGGGAACCAGCACTTTGCCGCCCATGTGGCCGCATTTTTTCACCGAAGCCAGTTGGTCTTCAAAGTGCACACCGGCAGCGCCGGCCTCGATCATGCTCTTCATCAGCTCGTAAGCGTTGAGCACGCCGCCGAAACCGGCTTCGGCGTCGGCCACGATCGGCGCGAAATAATCGATATAGCCTTCATCGCCCGGGTTTTTGCCCGCTTTCCACTGGATCTGATCGGCGCGGCGGAACGAGTTATTGATTCGCTTGACCACGGTCGGCACCGAGTCCACCGGGTACAGCGACTGATCGGGGTACATCGATTCGGCGGAGTTGTTGTCCGCCGCGACTTGCCAGCCAGACAGGTAGATCGCCTGGATACCGGCTTTGACTTGTTGCACGGCCTGGCCACCGGTGAGGGCGCCCATGCAGTTAACGAAATCCTTGTCGGGACGGAAGGAAGGCTTGGCACCCTGGGTCACCAGGTTCCACAGCTTGTCGGCGCCCATTTTTGCAAACGTGTGTTCAGGCTGAACCGAGCCACGCAGGCGTACGACGTCAGCAGCGGAGTAGGTGCGGGTTACGCCTTTCCAGCGTGGATTCTCGGCCCAGTCTTTCTCGATGGCTGCAATTTGTTGTTCGCGTGTCAGTGCCATGGGGTAAACCTCGTTGCTTGATGTTGTGGGTCTTGAGGTGAAGTTCCTTGCTTCGCCGGCGCCGGTCTTTCTTCAAGGCGCACTGATGGCTGCTCGCTGAATCGGAAAGCATGGATTCTGGGTCAGATTTTTTCGCCCTCAGATGGTGAGGGGGTGAAGCTGCCTTGTGGGCGGAAATGACGCTAATCGGCACGAACATGCTGAGTTCGAGCGCGATCAGGAGGCGTTCTGCACGCCCTCCGATTAGCGGGAGCGAGGCCATCATGCCTCGACGATTTAGCCTCGTCAAACACTTTGTAGTGCTTTTTTAGTTGTACTACATAATTCGTCGAGTGCGACTTGGCGGTCAGTTTCGGGCGTGCGGGTGCTGGGGCGGAGAAGTCAGCGTAGATACTGGGCGGTCACGGAATTAAAGCAGGATGTAGTGTCTGTTCAGGCACTACATAATTGGCGGTATCTAGCCGGATTAGCACTGATAGCCGCGGTCCATGTGGGAGCGAGCTTGCTCGCGAAAGCCTTGTATCAGCCACCAGAAAGCCATTGGCTGAACCGGCCTCTTCGCGAGCAAGCTCACTCCCACAAGATTTGTGCAGTCGCCAGCACACCATGGGGCCTAGCGTCGTGATAACGAGCGGTTCCCCTCAATCCAGGCTATCGACCTTCACCCGCAGCTGCATGTCGTTGCTGCCTTGTGTTGAGTAGCGTCGGACGACGCCGCGCTCGTCGGCGCGAGATTGGTCGCTGGCGCCGGCCAGGGTGATCCACTCACCCAGCCGACCACTGACTTGCGTGTCGGTGCTCTGCACCTTGATCGCGTCGGCCTGTTGCTGGCTCATGCGGTCGTTGTTGGTGCTGATGCTCAGGTGGACGATGTCGCCGGTGACTGTCGCCGTGACGTAGAAACCCTGGGTCACGTTGCGATATTGCGTGTTGGTCTGGGGGTAGCCGTACCCATCGGACTGCACCGAAGTGATCGGTATGCTCTGGCCCATCTGAATCAGCGCCGGCGTGCCTTCATTGGCCTGAACCTGTTGCACGCCACCCTCGCGGCTGGCGGTGCCGTAATTCTGGATGCGCGTCCGGCCGTCGGCGCTGAGGCGTCCGTCCTGCGAACGCACGGTGCCGTTGACCGAGTAACCCTGATCGCTCTGTACCGTGCTGTCACTGGTGTCGACGCTGATCATCAGCCGTTTTGGCGCGGTGTCGAGTTGGCCGAGCAGGTCGCGCAGTTCACTGATTTTGTCCGGTTCGGCGTTGACGATCAGTTTGTTGCCATAGGCATTGACGCTGCCTTCGTTGCCCAGAAACGACTTTACGGTGGGCAGCAGATCGTCGCTGGTGCGGTAATTCAGGGGGATGACTTCAGTGGCGGCCGCGGCCGTGAAGCTGCAAGCCAACAACAGTGAAGCGAGCAGGGTGCGTAATGACATCGATGTGGTCTCCGCGAGGGGCGCGTCTGAACGACGAGTTTGCCAGTTTGTCGGCCTGGGCAGCACCAAGTTGAATCGCAGACAGCAAAACGCCCCGGTGCTTTTGTTTCAGCTTAGGCAGCTGAAGCGCGAACGCCGGGGCGCAACTGTCGCGAGGTGCAATCAGTGCGCGTTGCGCACCATGTCCACGTGGGGCAGGCCGGCCTCAAGAAACTCGTCGCTGACCACGGTAAAGCCGAAGCGCTCATACAGCGCCGTCGCATGAACCTGTGCGCTGAGCCGCGTCTGTTTCAGGCCGCGGCGTTCGGCTTCGGCGAGGATCGCGGTGATCAACGCCTCACCCACGTTCAGGCCGCGCCAGTCCTTGAGCACGGACAATCGGCCGAATTCACCATCGGGCAGCAGGCGCGCAGTGCCCACGGCGTAATCCCCTTCGAGCGCCAGAAAATGCAGGGCGCCTGCATCTTCCGAGTCCCATTCCAGTTCGGGCGGAACCGACTGTTCAAACACGAACACGGCGTCACGAATGCGCCGAATGTCGGCGTTGTCTTTCTGCCAGTCGGCTACCCGTACGTGGATCTTATTCATCAGCAAACCCCAGACTTCCTTGTTTGACCAGCTCACAGAGCAGGTTTCGTCCATCGTCATCTGCCAGCCATTGGCCCAGATTGTCGATGTGCAGCGCATCGGCCGCGCAGATCATTTTCAGCAGTTCACGCAGATGGCCCGGCAACAGACGGCTCTGACCGCTGGCGAACAGCAGCAGGTCGTCGTCGACCTCCGACCACGCCAGTCGCGCGCTCGGGTTGCGGATCAGCACGGCGCCCTGTTCCAGGCTGTCGAGCAGCTCGCTCTCGGCCAATTCGGGGCCGACCACCAGCTCGGGATAACGGGGCTCGGTCATGAACTGGCCGAACCAGGTCAGCAGCAGGCGCTCGTCACCCATGTGCTCGGCCAGCAAGCCCTTCAGACGGTCTAGGGCATCGTGTTGAATCTGGTGCGGATCGCTGACCGGCTGCGCGTCGGCGTCGGTGTAGCGTTCTTCTTCAGGCATGAACTGGCTGAGGAAGTCGGTGAAGTGGGTCAGCACTTCGGCGGCGCTTGGGGCGCGGAAGCCGA
The DNA here is from genome assembly GCF_057291635.1 of Pseudomonas sp. 1L-C-7-B-C1. Taxonomy (NCBI): domain Bacteria; kingdom Pseudomonadati; phylum Pseudomonadota; class Gammaproteobacteria; order Pseudomonadales; family Pseudomonadaceae; genus Pseudomonas; species Pseudomonas sp. 1L-C-7-B-C1. The sequence goes on from NZ_JBXAWH010000019.1 coordinate 19,447, forward strand.
CCGAGTAGGTCAGGCACTCATCCACGGCGACGCCGCAGTGCGCCAGACGTGGCGGCAGGTAGAGCATGTCGCCCGGTTCCAGCGTCCATTCGTCGGTACCCTGGAAGTCGGCCAGGATACGCAGGTCGGCGTGCTCAAGCAGTTTGCTTTCGGAGTCGCACATCTGGCCGATCTGCCAGTGACGCTTGCCGTGGCCCTGGAGCAGGAACACGTCGTAGTTGTCGAAATGCGGACCCACGCTGCCGCCGGGTGCGGCGTAGCTGATCATCACGTCATCGATGCGCCAGCTTGGCAGGAAGCGGAAGTTTTCCAGCAATTCGCTGACTTCAGGCACGAACTGATCCACGGCTTGAACCAGCAGGGTCCACTCGCGCTCCGGCAACTTGCTGAATTCGTCTTCGACAAACGGGCCGCGACGCAGCTCCCACGGACGCTCACCTTTCTCAATCACCAGGCGCGATTCAACTTCTTCTTCCAGCGCCAGACCGGCCAGTTCGTCGGCGTCGATCGGGCTCTGAAAATCCGGGATGGCCTGACGGATCAGCAAAGGTTTCTTCTGCCAGTAGTCACGCAGGAACTCGCGCGCTGTGATACCACCTAGGAGCTGAAGAGGGATGTCAGGATTCATGTGTAACCTATTGAAAAAACGGATTTTTACGACGGGAATAAAAACGCCCGGCTCAGCCGGGCGTTCAGAGCGGGTGCAGTGCGGTCAGATGCGCTGGGCTTGCGCCACGGCGTTGCCGATGTAGTTCGCCGGCGTGAGCTTCTTCAGCTCGGCCTTGGCTTCGGCCGGCATGTCCAGGCCGTCGATGAAGGTCAGCAGCGCTTCAGGGCCGATGCCCTTGCCGCGGGTCAATTCCTTGAGCTTCTCGTACGGGTTTTCGATGTCGTAGCGACGCATGACCGTTTGGATCGGCTCGGCCAGGACTTCCCAGCAAGCGTCCAGATCGGCGGCGATCTTCTGCTCGTTGAGTTCCAGCTTGCCGATGCCTTTCAGGCTCGCTTCGTAGGCAATCACGCTGTGAGCGAAGCCCACGCCGAGGTTGCGCAGCACGGTGGAGTCGGTCAGGTCGCGCTGCCAGCGGGAGATCGGCAACTTGCTGGCCAGATGCTGGAACAGCGCGTTGGCGATGCCGAGGTTGCCTTCGGAGTTCTCGAAGTCGATCGGGTTGACCTTGTGCGGCATGGTCGACGAACCGATTTCACCGGCGATGGTGCGCTGCTTGAAATAGCCCAGGGAGATGTAGCCCCAGATGTCGCGGTCGAAGTCGATCAGGATCGTGTTGTAACGGGCGATCGCGTCGAACAGCTCGGCGATGTAGTCGTGGGGTTCGATCTGCGTGGTGTAGGGGTTGAAGCCCAGACCCAGCTCGTCTTCGATGAACGCGCGGGCGTTGGCTTCCCAGTCGATGTCCGGGTAGGCCGACAGGTGCGCGTTGTAGTTACCGACGGCGCCGTTGATCTTGCCCAGCAGCGGCACGGCGGCCACTTGAGCAATCTGGCGCTCCAGGCGGTAAACGACGTTGGCCAGTTCCTTGCCCAGAGTGGTCGGAGAGGCCGGCTGACCGTGGGTGCGGGAGAGCATCGGTACGGCGGCAAAACGGATCGCCAGCTCGCGGATGGACTCGGCGATCTGACGCATCAGCGGCAGCAGCACGGTGTCACGGCCTTCGCGCAGCATCAGCGCGTGGGACAGGTTATTGATGTCTTCGCTGGTGCAGGCGAAGTGGATGAACTCGCTGACCTTGGCCAGCTCCGGCAACTTGGCCGCCTGCTCCTTGAGCAGGTACTCGATGGCCTTGACGTCGTGGTTGGTGGTGCGCTCGATCTCTTTCACGCGCTCGGCATGCTCGAGAGCGAAATCGTTAGCCAGGGCATCGAGGAGGGCGTTGGCTTCGGCGGAGAATGCCGGCACTTCAGGGATTTGCGGGTGGGCCGCCAGGCGTTGGAGCCAGCGTACCTCCACCAGGGCGCGGAAACGGATCAGGCCGTATTCGCTGAAAATCGGGCGCAGGGCCTGGGTTTTGCCGGCGTAGCGGCCATCTACAGGGGAAACCGCAGTGAGCGAAGAAAGCTGCATGGGGTGTTCTCGGACTGTCAGGCGACGAAAAGGGGCGCGTATCATACATGAAAATTCCGGTCAGCCGAGGCTGGCTGACCGTTATGACTCGCGCGATGTCGGGTTCGGAGCGAGCTGAAGGGCGTTCGCCACTCAGCGGTGAAGCAACGGATACAGTTCTTTCAATAACTTGCGGCGGCTGATGACCAGTTGCCAGCGGTGACCGCCCACTTGTCGCCAAAGTCGCGCGCAGCGAATTCCGGCCAGTAATAGTGCGCGGATTTTCGAGGCATTGTTGGGTTGCTGCAGATTGCGCATGTCGCCGTGGACCTGAATCCGCTGACGCAAGGTGCTCAGGGTGTCCTGATACAGCGCGCCGCTGGCGGCTATGACGTTTTCGTGAGCGATACCGAAATGCTCGACCTGGGATTTGATCTGCGGCAGGCGCTTGCCGATGGTGTCGAGCATGTCATCGCGCTTGGACAGTTGACGTTCCAGGCCCAGCATCGCCAGGGCATAACGCAAGGGTTCCCGTTGCAGGGTGGCCGGATCGCGCTCCAGGGCACTGGCGAGGGCGCGATAGCCCTCGTGCAGATTAAGGTCGTCGCCACCGAACACGTCCAGCGTGTCTTTCGGGTCCATGACCAGCAGCGTCCCCATCAGGCAGCCAACGGCGGCTTCACCGGCCTGGCCGGTCTTGGCGATGCGATCGACCAGCACGGCGGCCTGAAACACCCCGGCCAGGGCGACAAGTTGTTCCTGAATCGGGGTCATCAACGTGCATCCCTGGTGTGCCACGGCTCGGCGATTTCGATGACGCCGCCACCCAGGCAGACCTCGCCGTCGTAAAAGACCACGGACTGGCCAGGCGTTACCGCGCGTTGCGGCTCGTCGAAGGTGGCGCGATAACCGGTTTCAGTGCGTTCCAGGGTGCAGCGCTGGTCGCTCTGGCGGTAACGCACTTTGGCGGTCAACTGGCGCGGGCTGCTCAGGTCGATCGGGTTGACCCAGTAGATCTCCGACGCGAGCAGGGCACGGGAGAACAGCCACGGATGCTCGTTGCCCTGGCCGACGATCAGCTCGTTGTGCTCCAGGTCCTTGACCAGCACGTACCACGGCTCATCGCCGGCATCCTTCAGTCCGCCGATGCCCAGACCTTGGCGCTGGCCGATGGTGTGGTACATCAGGCCGGCATGCCGACCGATGACTTCGCCTTCGGTGGTCTTGATCTCGCCGGGCTGCGCAGGCAGGTACTGCTTGAGGAAGTCGGTGAAACGGCGCTCGCCGATGAAGCAAATGCCGGTCGAGTCCTTCTTCTTCGCGGTCGCCAGCTGATACTTCTCGGCGATGGCGCGCACCTCGGGCTTTTCCAGTTCACCGACCGGGAACAGGGTCTTCGCAATCTGCTCACCGCCAACGGCATGCAGGAAGTAGCTCTGGTCCTTGTTCGGGTCCAGGCCCTTGAGCAGTTCGGTGCGGCCATCAATGTCGCGGCGACGCACGTAATGACCGGTAGCGATCAGGTCGGCACCGAGCATGAAGGCGTAGTCGAGGAAGGCTTTGAATTTGATCTCGCGGTTACACAGGATGTCCGGGTTCGGCGTGCGCCCGGCCTTGTATTCTTCGAGGAAATGCTCGAAGACATGATCCCAGTACTCGGCCGCGAAGTTCACGGTGTGCAGTTTGATGCCGATCTTGTCGCACACGGCCTGGGCGTCCGCGAGGTCGTCCATGGCGGTGCAGTATTCCGTTCCGTCGTCTTCTTCCCAGTTCTTCATGAACAGGCCTTCCACCTGATACCCCTGCTCCATGAGCAGAAGGGCGGAGACCGAAGAATCCACGCCGCCGGACATGCCGACAATGACGCGCTTCTTTTCTGTATCGGAAAAGGCTGAATCAGACATAGGAATTCGATTGGGTAGCAGCAGGAAAGGGCGCGATTCTAACAGGGAGTCGGCGCCAAGGCTAAAAGCTATTCAGTTGCGCTGGGCGGCCAGTCAGTCGCGCACGACCTCCAGACTGTGAATCGGGCCCGCCAGGTACTCATCGACGCAGCGCAAGACCAACTCGCTTCGCCAGCGCTCCGGTTGGCCGGCGAGTTCGTCGCGGCTGAACCAGGGCGCGCCGACGATGCCGGTGTCTAGCGCACGCTCGGGGTGGTGTCGCGTCGCTTTGGCCGAAAAGCACACGCGCTGATAGGTCACGCCATTGCTGGGCGCGGTGTACAGGTAAATGCCGACGACGCCGGTCAGTTCGACGTCCCAGCCGGTTTCTTCCAGGGTTTCGCGAATGGCCGCTTCACGCAACGTCTCATCAGGCTCGAGGTGCCCTGCAGGCTGATTGAGCACCAGCTTGCCGTTTTTCAACTCTTCGACGAACAGAAAGCGGCCGTTGTCTTCGATGACGGTTGCGACGGTGATGTGGGGATGCCAGGTCATTGGGTTTCTCGTTTCTGTAGGAGCCATCCGAGTTTACGAGGGTCGCGAAGCGGAGTGTCAGATAAACCGCTTTCGCGACCGTCGTAACCTCCGATGGCTCCTACAGGAATGGTGATAGCAAAAAAAAGCCCCGGCGCAATGGCCAGGGCTTTCTTATCGCGCTAGACAGCTTTTCAGCCGCCGGTCGTCGCGCCTTACTTCAACGCATTGATCGCGTCGTTCAGGGTCTTGCTTGGGCGCATGGCGTTGCTGGCCAGTTCCGGGGTAGGGAAGTAGTAGCCGCCGATGTCCAATGGCTTGCCCTGTACGCTGTTCAGCTCGGCGACGATGGTCGCTTCGTTGTCAGCCAGGGTTTTTGCAAGCTCAGTGAACTTGGCTTGCAGCGCCGTATCTTCGGTCTGCGCCGCCAGGGCCTGGGCCCAGTAGGTGGCCAGGTAGAAGTGGCTGCCGCGGTTGTCGATACCGCCGACCTTGCGCGATGGCGACTTGTTGTTGTCCAGGAACTGACCGGTGGCCTTGTCCAGGGCCGTGGCCAATACCAGCGCCTTCGGGTTGTCGTAGACGTTGCCCAGGTGCTCGAGGGAAGCGGCCAGTGCCAGGAATTCGCCCAGGGAATCCCAGCGCAGGAAGTTCTCTTCGTTCAGCTGCTGAACGTGCTTCGGCGCCGAACCCCCTGCGCCGGTTTCGAACAGGCCACCGCCACTCATCAGCGGTACGATGGACAGCATCTTGGCGCTGGTGCCCAGTTCCATGATAGGGAACAGGTCGGTCAGGTAGTCGCGCAGTACGTTGCCGGTCACCGAAATGGTGTCCTTGCCCGCGCGGATGCGCTCCAGGGAAACCTTCATCGCGTCGACCGGCGACTGGATGCTGATGTCCAGGCCAGCGGTGTCGTGATCCTTCAGGTACTGCTCGACCTTCTTGATCATCGCCGCGTCGTGGGCGCGCTCAGGGTCCAGCCAGAAAATGGCCGGGGTGCTGCTCAGGCGCGAACGGTTGACGGCCAGTTTGACCCAATCCTGAATCGGCGCGTCCTTGGTCTGGCACATGCGCCAGATGTCGCCGGCTTCAACGTTCTGCTCCATCAAGACCTGACCTTTGTCGTCGGTCACACGGACCACGCCATCGGTTTCGATCTGGAAGGTTTTGTTGTGCGAGCCGTACTCTTCGGCTTTCTGCGCCATCAGGCCAACGTTCGGCACGCTGCCCATGGTGGTCGGGTCGAAGGCACCGTGTTGCTTGCAGTCTTCGATCACGGCTTGATAGATGGTCGCGTAGCAGCGATCCGGGATCACCGCCTTGGTGTCCTGCAGGACGCCGTCGTTGTTCCACATCTTGCCGGAATCACGAATCATCGCTGGCATCGAGGCGTCGACGATGACGTCGCTCGGCACGTGCAGGTTGGTGATGCCCTTGTCGGAGTTGACCATCGCCAGCGCAGGGCGGGTCGCGTAAACGGCTTTGACGTCCGCTTCGATCTGCGCTTGCTGGTCGGCCGGCAGGTCTTTGATGCGGGCGTACAGGTCGCCGATGCCGTTGTGCAGGTTGAAACCGATTTCCTTCAGGACATCGGCATGCTTGCTCAGCGCTTCCTGGTAGTACTCGGCGACGAACTCACCAAACATGATCGGGTCCGAAACCTTCATCATGGTGGCTTTCAAGTGCACGGAGAACAGCACGCCGAGCTTCTTGGCGTCTTCGATTTCACGGGCCACGAAAGCGCGAAGGGCTTTCTTGCTCATGACCGCGCAGTCGATGATCTCGCCTGCCAGTACTGACGTCTTGTCCTTCAGCACGGTGGTGCTGCCGTCTTTGCCGATCAGCTCGATCTTCACGGCGCCAGCAGCTTCGATCAGCGAAGATTTTTCGCTGCCGTAGAAGTCGCCGTTGTCCATGTGCGCCACGTGGGACTTGGAGTCCGCAGACCACGCGCCCATTTTGTGCGGGTGCTTGCGTGCATAGTTCTTGACGGAGAGCGGCGCTCGACGATCAGAGTTACCTTCACGCAGAACCGGGTTCACGGCGCTGCCTTTCACTTTGTCGTAGCCAGCCTGAGCAACCTTGTCGGCTTCGGTCACGACTTCATCCGGGTAGTTCGGGATGTCGTAGCCCTTGGCTTGCAGTTCCTTGATCGCGGCCTTCAGCTGTGGAACCGAGGCGCTGATGTTTGGCAGCTTGATGATGTTGGCTTCCGGCGTGGTCGCCAGTTGGCCCAGCTCTGCCAGATCGTCGGAAACCTTCTTGTCACCCAGGCGCTCGGGAAAGCTGGCGAGGATGCGGGCTGCAAGCGAGATGTCGCGGGTTTCAACGGCGATGTCAGCGGAAGCGGTGAACGCTTCGATGATAGGCAGCAGTGAGTAGGTGGCGAGGGCTGGCGCTTCGTCAGTGAAGGTATAGATGATCTTCGAGCGGTTGGACATATTCGGGATAACTCTCTTCTTTGCTGAGCGTACACAAAATTTCGAGATGCGCAGGGTAGGCACTTTCGCCCAAAGTATCGATGAGCCGAAAGTCGAGAATTTCGTCGCGTGATAGGGGGTGCATCAGTCGAGCGTCAAGCGGTCGGACCCGGGTAGCGGTCTGGCCTGTCGAGGGTTGAACGCCTGGTTTCAGGTGGTCTGGCCCCCAATGACCCAACGGTCACCGGCGCTGAGTATATCACTGCACCCGGCCATTGCTACGGTACTCGTGTGACGGCTTTGCGGTGCCCGGGACGTTCGCGGTGGTCTCGGAAGGTGTCCGGATTCCCCATGAAAACCGTTCAGCCCTTGTAGCACGGGGCCTGCGGCAACTAGTCGCAGTTGCCTGGGGCCGATGCGTCCTGACCAGTACCCCACCTGATTTCGACTAAAGGAGCATCTGGGCCATAGTTGAGTTGGCTCGCCTCTCTATATAGATGGACGCAACAGGGCAGCGAAGGCACAAAAAAGCCGGCCAACCCTGAAAGGATTGACCGGCTTGTCGAATCTCGCGCTTGAACGGTCCGGCTCACGCGTGATTGTTGCTCTATGCCTGTTGCTTCTCGAAATGTCGCTCGTGGTGGTGGGCTGCCTCAGGAATATCGGCAACAGCTTTCGCAGTGATGCCTACGGCATGAAGACCCTTGGGGCCCTGAGTGATCTCGAACTGAACCGGCTGCCCGGCCTTCAGGGTTTTATAGCCCTCCATACTGATCGCCGAGTAGTGTGCAAACAGGTCCTCGGACTTGCCGTCTTCAACGATGAAGCCATACCCCTTGGCGTTGTTAAACCACTTGACCTTACCGCTTAGCATAGTCACATCCCTCTGCAAAGGACTCCGATGGGAGTATCATCACCTCTCATCCGCCGGACCTAAAAAAATTTTGGTTGACTGCGCGGACCCTTTTTACCCAATGTGGGTTCTATTGTTTGTAACACTGATTGGCCGATAGTCAAGGTCAAGCGGCGGTCCAGTTGAAAACGGGTATCGCCGCCACCACTTATTTCAATCACGTCCTCTGTGAACCTTCTTTACCATGCATGCAATCAGCAAGATTCGACTAACATTCAATCAGGATGACCCGCATCCCCATGAGGACGATGCGTCGGGCACCGCTGTACAGGAAGCCAAGCCGATATTGCAGGTGCCGCCTATGTACAAGGTGGTTTTGTTCAATGATGACTACACCCCGATGGATTTCGTTGTCGAAGTGCTCGAGGTGTTTTTCAACCTGAATCGTGAGCTGGCGACCAAGGTCATGCTGGCCGTCCATACAGAGGGACGGGCCGTTTGCGGATTGTTTACCCGCGACATCGCCGAGACCAAGGCTATGCAGGTCAACCAGTACGCCAGGGAAAGCCAGCATCCGCTACTCTGTGAAATCGAGAAGGACGGTTAACGCCGGACACTTGGGTATGAGGTGAAGCTATGTTAAACCGTGAGCTCGAAGTCACCCTCAATCTGGCTTTCAAGGAGGCCCGCTCTAAACGTCATGAGTTCATGACCGTCGAGCACCTCCTGCTGGCCCTATTGGACAATGAGGCTGCCGCCACCGTACTGCGTGCCTGCGGCGCAAACCTCGACAAACTCAAACACGACCTCCAGGAGTTCATCGACTCCACCACGCCGCTGATCCCTGTGCATGACGAGGATCGCGAGACCCAACCCACACTCGGCTTCCAGCGCGTCCTGCAGCGCGCAGTTTTTCATGTGCAGAGCTCCGGCAAGCGTGAAGTCACTGGCGCGAACGTGCTTGTGGCGATTTTCAGCGAGCAGGAAAGCCAGGCAGTGTTCCTGCTGAAACAGCAGAGCGTTGCCCGTATCGATGTCGTCAACTATATCGCCCACGGTATTTCCAAAGTGCCGGGGCATGGCGATCAATCTGAAGGTGAGCAAGATATGCAGGATGACGAGGGCGGTGAGTCTTCTTCCTCAGGCAATCCTCTGGATGCCTATGCGAGCAACCTGAATGAGCTGGCCCGTCAAGGCCGCATCGATCCGCTGGTAGGGCGCGAGATGGAAGTCGAGCGCGTCGCTCAGATTCTCGCGCGGCGCCGCAAGAACAACCCGCTATTGGTGGGCGAAGCCGGGGTGGGTAAAACCGCCATCGCCGAAGGCTTGGCCAAGCGCATTGTCGACAATCAGGTGCCGGACCTGCTCGCCAACAGTGTCGTGTACTCCCTCGACCTGGGCGCATTGCTGGCCGGTACCAAGTACCGTGGCGATTTCGAGAAGCGCTTCAAGGCGCTGCTCGGTGAGTTGAAGAAACGCCCCCACGCGATCCTGTTTATCGACGAAATTCACACCATCATCGGTGCAGGTGCCGCGTCCGGTGGTGTGATGGACGCTTCCAATCTGCTCAAGCCGCTGCTGTCGTCAGGTGATATCCGTTGCATCGGCTCGACCACGTTCCAGGAATTCCGCGGCATCTTCGAAAAAGACCGTGCGCTGGCGCGTCGCTTCCAGAAGGTCGACGTCTCCGAGCCTTCGGTCGAAGACACCATCGGCATTCTGCGTGGCCTGAAAGGCCGTTTCGAACAGCATCACAATATCGAATACAGTGATGAAGCCCTGCGTGCCGCTGCCGAACTGGCATCGCGCTACATCAATGACCGTCATATGCCCGACAAGGCCATTGACGTGATTGACGAGGCGGGTGCCTACCAGCGGCTGCAACCGGTGGAAATGCGCGTCAAGCGTATTGAAGTGCCACAGGTTGAAGACATCGTGGCGAAGATCGCGCGGATTCCGCCAAAGCACGTCAACAGCTCCGACAAGGAATTGCTGCGTAATCTGGAGCGCGACCTGAAGCTGACCGTGTTTGGTCAGGATGCCGCCATCGATTCGTTGTCCACCGCGATCAAGTTGTCCCGAGCGGGCCTCAAGTCGCCGGACAAGCCTGTCGGTTCGTTTCTGTTCGCAGGTCCGACCGGTGTCGGCAAGACAGAGGCTGCGCGTCAGCTGGCCAAGGCGCTGGGTATCGAGCTGGTGCGTTTCGACATGTCCGAGTACATGGAGCGTCACACCGTATCGCGTCTGATCGGTGCGCCGCCGGGCTATGTCGGTTTTGATCAGGGCGGTCTGCTGACCGAAGCCGTCACCAAGCAGCCGCATTGCGTGCTGCTGCTCGATGAAATCGAGAAGGCGCACCCGGAGGTCTTCAACCTGCTGCTGCAGGTCATGGACCACGGGACGCTGACCGACAACAACGGGCGCAAGGCGGACTTCCGCAATGTGATCGTGATCATGACCACCAACGCCGGTGCTGAAACGGCTGCGCGTGCTTCGATCGGTTTCACCCATCAGGATCACTCCTCTGATGCGATGGAGGTGATCAAGAAGAGCTTCACGCCGGAATTCCGCAACCGTCTGGACACCATCATTCAATTTGGTCGCCTCAGCCATGAGGTTATCAAGAGCGTGGTGGACAAGTTCCTTACCGAGCTTCAGGCGCAGCTGGAAGACAAGCGCGTACAGCTGGAAGTGACCGACGCGGTGAGGAGTTACCTGGCCGAAGGCGGTTACGACGCAGCGATGGGTGCGCGTCCGATGGCCCGTTTGATTCAGGACAAGATCAAGCGTCCGCTGGCCGAGGAAATCCTCTTCGGCGAGTTGTCCGAGCATGGCGGTGTGGTACACATCGACGTCAAAGACGGCGAGATCACTTTCGATTACGAAACCACGGCTGAAATGGCCTGACGTTTCGGGTTATTGCAACAAACCTGAGAGGCGCCGATTGGCGCCTTTTTTGTTGGCTGCGAATCTGCCGAACCCTGTAGGAGTGAGCTTGCTCGCGATTGCGATTTGTCTGAGGCACATTAGGTGACTGACACGAAGCAATCGCGAGCAAGCTCACTCCTACATCTGTTGAAACGTGCCCGGTCTGATGGACCGAGTGAGCCGCTTTTTGCGACTTGCCGTGAGCGTGTAGGGTGAATCTCACGCACACAAAAACGCCCGGCAAGTGCCGGGCGTTTTTGTTAAGACCTGTTAGCGGGCGCGGTAAGTGATGCGCCCTTTGCTCAAGTCGTAGGGCGTCAGCTCAACGCGGACCTTGTCGCCGGTAAGAATGCGGATGTAGTTCTTGCGCATCTTGCCGGAGATGTGCGCGGTTACGACGTGCCCATTTTCCAACTCCACACGGAACATGGTGTTGGGCAGGGTGTCGACGACAGTGCCTTCCATTTCGAAGCTGTCTTCTTTCGACATGCAGTAAAGCCCTCGGTATCCAATGAATGGCCCGGTGCAAACGGCAGCCAGGCAAAAGCGGGCTGCATTGTGCCCGAAAACTGAGGTTTAAGCCAAGGGCTTCAGTAAAGAGTGACCCATCTTTGATTGGTGAGCAGTTCGATGGGGCGATATTGGGTCTTGTAATTCATCTTTTTGCAGTTCTTTATCCAGTAGCCAAGGTACACCGCATGCAATTGCATGCGTGCGGCCTCGGCAATTTGCCAGAGAATTGCGTAACGCCCCAGGCTGCGGCGCTCCTCCGCCGGCTCGTAGAACGTATAAACGGCGGAAAGGCCATTGGGCAGCAGGTCAGTGACGGCTACGGCGAGGAGTCGACCCTCCAGACGGAATTCGTAGAAACGCGAAAACGGCAGGTCGCGGACCAGGAAGGTGGAAAACTGGTCGCGGCTCGGTGGAAACATATCCCCATCGGCATGGCGCTGCTCGATGTAGCGCTGATACAGATCGAAGTACTCCTCACTGAAATGCGGCTTGGTGCTCGTCACTTCGAGGTCGGCGTTTCTTTTGAAAATGCGTTTTTGCTGACGATCAGGCACGAACAGTCCGACCGGAATGCGCGCAGGCACGCAGGCGCTGCAGTTCTGGCAATGCGGACGGTACAAATGATCGCCACTGCGGCGAAACCCCATGTCCGAGAGATCGGCATACACCTGGACATCCATCGGCTGGCTGGGGTCGAGAAACAGCGTGGTGGCTTGTTCCTCGGGCAGGTAGCTACAGGAGTGGGGTTGAGTGGCATAGAACTTCAACCGCGCCAGCTCGGTCATGATCAACCCTCGAGAAAAACTGTAGACATGAGTGTAAGCCAGCCCAATCAAACTCGCCTAGGCGACCAATCGGTGTAATTGCTCTCGTCGAGGTGTTTATGCAGGTAGTCGGCGAACGTCTGGCGCGCAATCGAGCGCGCGCCAAGGCTTAGCAGGTGCTCGGTAGGCATTTGGCAATCAATCAGGACGAAACCCGATTCTTTCAAGTATTCGACCAGCGTTGCGAAGCCGACCTTGGAAGCGTTGTCGGCGCGGCTGAACATCGATTCGCCGAAAAACAGCTGGCCCATCGCCAGTCCGTAGAGACCGCCTACCAGCGCGTCGCCGTCCCAGACTTCGACGCTGTGGGCGAAGCCGCGGGCGTGCAGTTCAATGTAGGCCGCCTGCATGGAGCCGGTGATCCACGTGCCGTCGGTGTAGGCCCGGGGTTCGGCGCAGGCTTGAATGACCGCCGCGAAATCCTGATCGAAAGTGACCCGATAACGCCCCTGACGCAGCAGCTTGCCGAGACTGCGTGATACATGCAGCTCATCCGGAAAGAGCACGGTGCGCGGGTCCGGCGACCACCAGAGAATCGGCTGGCCCTGCTGATACCAGGGGAAACAGCCATGTCGGTACGCGGCAATCAGGCGATCGGCAGACAGATCGCCGCCACCGGCCAACAGTCCGTTGGGCTCGCGCATGGCTTTTTCCAGCGGAGGGAAATCAAGGGTGTCGCGTTGTAACCAGGTCAGCATGGCATCCAGACTTTACGAGAGGGGAGGGGAGTCAACGCAGGCTTGCAACCCCGGCTGCAACTCTCTGTCGCAGGCAGGGTCACAAGCCGCTTGATCATGCCCGGATCGTCGACCCGCTGTCTTCTTGATCCGGGGATGGCCATTTGACAGTTCAAGGGAGCAGGATAAACACGTCATAAGCCTTTGTCGGCAAAGAAAATGCGTGCTCAAATTGTCACCGCCCGGCGACGCTTGAACATCTGCAAGCACCGCGCCAGACTAACGTAGCGCGCGGCGCGCAAATCCGTACAATGCCGATGTTGTTTAACCTCATTTCAAGTCACCTGTCGAGCGTGCGTTATCGCAGGCGCGGTTTTCCCTACGGCCAGGACGCTGTTCTGGCCGATGTTCGGGAAAGCCACTGCCATTTCGCCAAGGCAGTCGTACACAGTCAATCATCAGATGTTCGCGCTTGCGCGCAGGAATTGAAGCGTTTTGAAGAAATCCACCATAGCACCCACCCCCGTTCCGCTCTGGCGGCAGCACCTGCACTACCGGCTCAAGGAAGGTGCATTGATCGCGTTCGGCGCGCTGTGTCTTTATCTGATCATGGCGCTGCTGACCTACGATCAGGGCGATCCGGGCTGGAGCCACACCAGCAGCTCGAGCAACTCGGCCCAGGTTCAGAACGCCGCAGGCTTTGCCGGTGCGTATTCTGCCGACATCCTGTTCATGATCCTCGGCTACTTCGCCTACATCTTCCCGTTGCTGCTGGGGATCAAGGCTTATCAGGTCTTCCGGCATCGCCACGAGCCGTGGCAGTGGAGCGGCTGGCTGGTTTCCTGGCGCATGATCGGTCTGGTGTTCCTGGTCCTCGCCGGCGCCTCGCTGGCGCACTTGCACTTTCATTCGGCGTCGGGCCTGCCGGGTTCAGCCGGTGGCGTGCTGGGCGAAGTACTGGGTGATCTGGCCAAGCGCGCGCTGAACGTCCAAGGCAGCACGCTGCTGTTCATCGCCTTGTTTTTGTTCGGTCTGACTGTGTTCACCGATTTGTCCTGGTTCAAGGTCATGGACAACACCGGCAAGATCACGCTGGACCTGATCGAACTGTTCACGGGCTCGCTCAACCGCTGGTGGACCGCCCGCAATGAGCGCAAGCAAATGGTCGCTCAGTTGCGTGAAGTCGACATGCGCGTCGACGAAGTGGTGGCTCCGGTTGCCCCGGATCGACGCGAGCAGGCCAAAGCCAGGGAACGAATCATCGAGCGCGAGCAGGCGTTGACCGAGCATATGGCCGCCCGTGAGAAGCACGTGCCAGCCGTGATTGCCCCTGCGCCTCCCCGCGCCCCTGAGCCGAGCAAGCGCGTACAGAAAGAGAAACAGGCGCCATTGTTCGTCGACAGCGCCGTGGAAGGCACCTTGCCGCCGATCTCGATCCTCGACCCGGCCGAGAAAAAGCAGCTCAACTATTCGCCTGAATCGCTGGCAGCGGTGGGTCATCTGCTGGAGATCAAGCTGAAGGAGTTCGGCGTCGAAGTCACGGTGGATTCCATCCATCCGGGCCCGGTGATTACCCGCTACGAAATTCAGCCGGCTGCCGGTGTAAAGGTCAGCCGTATCTCCAACCTGGCGAAAGACCTGGCCCGCTCGCTGGCAGTCACCAGCGTTCGTGTGGTCGAGGTCATTCCCGGCAAGACCACGGTCGGTATCGAAATTCCCAACGAAGATCGCCAGATCGTGCGCTTCTCCGAGGTCCTGTCGACGCCGGAATACGACGACGCGAAATCGCCGGTCACCCTGGCGCTGGGTCATGACATCGGCGGCAAGCCGGTCATCACCGACCTCGCAAAAATGCCGCACCTGCTGGTCGCCGGTACCACCGGTTCCGGTAAGTCGGTGGGCGTGAACGCCATGATCCTGTCGATCCTGTTCAAATCCGGGCCGGAAGACGCCAAGCTGATCATGATCGACCCGAAGATGCTCGAGCTGTCGATCTACGAAGGCATTCCGCATTTGCTGTGCCCGGTGGTCACTGACATGAAGGACGCCGCCAATGCCCTGCGCTGGTCGGTGGCCGAGATGGAACGCCGCTACAAGCTGATGGCCAAGATGGGCGTGCGTAACCTGTCGGGCTTCAACCAGAAGGTGCGTGAAGCAGAGGAAGCCGGCACGCCACTGTCGGACCCGCTGTATCACCGCGAAAGCATTCACGACGAAGCGCCGCTGCTGACCAAGCTGCCGACCATCGTTGTGGTGGTCGACGAATTCGCCGACATGATGATGATCGTCGGCAAGAAGGTCGAAGAACTCATCGCCCGAATCGCCCAGAAGGCCCGTGCCGCAGGTATCCACCTGATCCTCGCCACCCAGCGACCTTCGGTGGACGTGATCACCGGCCTGATCAAGGCGAACATCCCGACCCGCATGGCGTTTCAGGTGTCGAGCAAGATCGACTCCCGGACCATCATCGATCAGGGCGGCGCCGAACAGTTGCTCGGGCACGGCGACATGCTGTACATGCCCCCGGGCACCAGCCTGCCGATTCGTGTGCACGGCGCGTTCGTGTCGGACGAAGAGGTTCACCGCGTCGTTGAGGCGTGGAAGCTGCGCGGTACGCCGAACTACAACGATGACATCCTGGCCGGCGTAGAAGAGGCGGGTAGCGGCTTCGAAGGTGGCGGTGGCGGCGGTGATGGCGAAGACAGCGAGAGCGATGCGCTTTACGACGAAGCCGTGAAGTTCGTGCTCGAAAGCCGTCGTGCGTCGATCTCTGCCGTGCAGCGCAAGCTGAAGATTGGCTACAACCGCGCCGCGCGCATGATCGAAACCATGGAAAACGCCGGCGTCGTGACGCCCATGAACACCAACGGCTCGCGCGAAGTGATTGCGCCAGCCCCTGTGCGTGACTGACACTTCCCGGTCACGCGTCACCGGGCGTCGCCATCGCGGCGGCGCCCGGCTTCAACCACACTCAAAGAGGAATCCCATGCGTCTTATCCGCATGCTGTTGGTATCTGCACTG
The DNA here is from genome assembly GCF_057291635.1 of Pseudomonas sp. 1L-C-7-B-C1. NCBI lineage: Bacteria > Pseudomonadati > Pseudomonadota > Gammaproteobacteria > Pseudomonadales > Pseudomonadaceae > Pseudomonas > Pseudomonas sp. 1L-C-7-B-C1. The sequence goes on from NZ_JBXAWH010000019.1 coordinate 35,163, forward strand.
GCTTTTTCTGCTGTCTCGGCCCACGCCGACAGCAAGGACGTGGCGCGCCTGACCCAACTGCTGGAAAACTCGAAAACCCTGAGCGGTCGTTTCTCCCAGCTCACCCTCGACGGTGGCGGCACCCAGTTGCAGGAAACCACCGGCGAGATGACCTTGCAGCGCCCGGGCCTGTTCTACTGGCACACCGACGCGCCGCAAGAGCAACTGATGGTGTCCGATGGCAAGAAGGTGTCCCTGTGGGACCCGGACCTGGAGCAGGTCACCATCAAGACCCTCGACCAGCGCCTGACACAGACCCCGGCGCTGCTGCTGTCCGGCGACGTCTCAAAAATCAGCGAGAGTTTCGACATTACCGCCAAGGAAGCGGGCGGTGTGATCGACTTCGTGCTCAAGCCCAAGTCCAGGGACACCCTGTTCGATAGCCTGCGTCTGTCATTTCGCAACGGCATGATCAACGACATGCAGCTGATCGACAGCGTCGGCCAACGCACCAATATCCTGTTCACCGGCGTCAAGGCCAACGAGCCTGTCGCGGCGAGCAAATTCCAGTTCCAGATCCCGAAGGGCGCTGACGTCATTCAGGAATAAAAGGGGTTCGCCTGTTTAATGGACCTGTTCAGCACTGAACCGATCGCGCAACCGTTGGCCGCCCGCCTGCGAGCGACCAACCTGGACGAGTACGTCGGCCAGCAGCATCTGCTCGCCCACGGCAAGCCGCTGCGTGAAGCGCTGGAGCAGGGCGCGCTGCACTCGATGATTTTCTGGGGGCCGCCCGGCGTGGGAAAAACCACGCTGGCGCGGTTGCTGGCGAAAGTCTCCGACGCGCACTTTGAAACGGTGTCGGCGGTGCTGGCCGGGGTCAAAGAAATCCGTCAGGCGGTGGAGATCGCCAAGCAACAGGCCGGGCAGTACGGCCGCCGGACCATTCTGTTCGTCGACGAAGTGCACCGCTTCAACAAGTCGCAGCAGGATGCGTTTCTGCCCTACGTCGAAGACGGCACGCTGATCTTCATTGGCGCCACCACTGAAAACCCGTCCTTCGAACTCAACAACGCGCTGCTGTCCCGCGCCCGGGTCTATGTGCTGAAAAGTCTGGACGAGGGTGCGCTGCGTCAGTTGGTCAATCGTGCGTTAACCGAAGAACGCGGGCTGGGCAATCGGCATCTGACCCTGGGCGACGAGGCCTTCCAGACGCTTCTGGCTGCGGCAGATGGCGATGGTCGGCGGATGCTCAATCTGCTGGAAAACGCCTCGGACCTGGCCGAAGACGGCAGCGAAATTGACCCCGAATTGCTGCAAAGCCTGCTTGGCGACAGTCGCCGTCGCTTCGACAAGGGCGGCGAAGCGTTCTACGACCAGATTTCCGCGCTGCACAAATCCATTCGCGGCTCCAATCCCGACGCTGCGTTGTATTGGTTCGCGCGGATGATCGACGGCGGCTGCGATCCGCTGTATCTGGCGCGGCGCGTGGTGCGCATGGCCAGTGAAGACATCGGTAACGCCGATCCGCGCGCCTTGCCGCTGTGCATGTCGGCGTGGGACGTGCAGGAACGCCTCGGCAGTCCGGAAGGCGAGTTGGCCGTGGCCCAGGCCATCGTGTACCTGGCCTGTGCGCCGAAGAGCAACGCTGTGTACATGGGTTTTAAAATGGCCATGCGCGAAGCCACCGAGCATGGCTCGCTGGAAGTCCCGCTGCACCTGCGCAACGCGCCGACCAAGCTGATGAAGCAGCTCGGTTATGGTGAAGAATACCGCTACGCCCACGACGAGCCGGACGCTTACGCCGCGGGTGAGGACTATTTCCCCGACGAGCTCGAACCGCGCCAGTATTACCAGCCGGTCCCCCGCGGTCTTGAGCTGAAAATCGGCGAGAAACTCAAACACCTGTCAGCGCTCGACCGCGCCAGCCCACGTCAGCGGAGAAAATAGTGATTCAGTTGATTCTTGCCGTGTCCGCCGGTGGCGTGGCTGGTACATTATTGCGCTTCGCCACCGGTAACGTCGTGGCGGCGAACTGGCCGCGCTACTTCTACACGGCCACGTTGGCGGTAAACCTGGTGGGCTGCCTGCTGATCGGTGTGCTGTACGGTCTGTTTCTGATTCGCCCGGAAGTCCCGATCGAGCTGCGCGCTGGTTTGATGGTTGGATTCCTCGGTGGTTTGACGACGTTCTCGTCTTTCTCACTGGACACGATTCGTCTGCTTGAAAGCGGCCAGGCGCCTCTGGCCATTGGTTACGCCCTCATCAGCGTACTGGGCGGGCTGCTCGCGACGTGGGCTGGCCTGTCTTTGACCCGAATTTAATATACGAGAGACCGATATGCTCGACTCCAAACTGCTGCGTACTCAACTTCAGGACGTAGCGGATCGCCTGGCTTCCCGTGGCTTCACACTGGACGTGGCCCGCATCGAAGCGCTGGAAGCCCAGCGCAAGACCGTGCAGACCCGCACCGAACAGCTTCAGGCCGAGCGTAACGCCCGTTCCAAATCCATCGGTCAGGCCAAACAGCGCGGCGAAGACATCGCACCGCTGATGGCTGACATCGATCGCATGGCCGAAGAGCTGAGCACTGGCAAGAAAGAGCTGGACGCCATCCAGTCCGAACTTGATGCCATGGCCCTGAGCATGCCGAACCTGCCCCACGAGTCAGTGCCAGTGGGCGCTGACGAAGAACAAAACGTAGAAGTCCGTACCTGGGGCACGCCGGCGTCGTTCGACTTCGCGGTTCAGGACCACGTCGCCCTGGGCGAGAAGTTCGGCTGGCTGGATTTTGAAACCGCCGCCAAGCTCTCCGGCGCCCGTTTCGCGTTGTTGCGTGGCCCGATTGCGCGCCTGCACCGTGCGCTGGCGCAGTTCATGATCACGCTGCACATCAACGAGCATGGTTACGAAGAGGCCTACACGCCGTATCTGGTTCAGGCGCCTGCGTTGCAGGGCACCGGCCAGCTGCCGAAATTCGAAGAAGACCTGTTCAAGATCTCCCGCGAAGGCGAGGCCGATCTGTACCTGATCCCGACCGCCGAAGTGTCGCTGACCAACATCGTCTCCGGCGAAATCCTCGATCCTAAACAGCTGCCCTTGAAGTTCGTCGCCCACACCCCGTGCTTCCGCAGCGAAGCCGGCGCATCGGGCCGTGATACCCGCGGCATGATCCGTCAGCATCAGTTCGACAAGGTCGAGATGGTGCAGATCGTCGAGCCGGAAAAATCCATGGAAGCGCTGGAGAGCCTGACCGGTAACGCCGAGCGCGTTCTGCAATTGCTCGAATTGCCGTACCGCGTACTGGCACTGTGCACCGGCGACATGGGTTTCAGCGCGGTCAAGACCTATGACCTGGAAGTGTGGATCCCGAGCCAGGACAAATACCGTGAGATATCCTCGTGCTCCAACTGCGGCGATTTCCAGGCGCGCCGCATGCAGGCGCGCTGGCGCAACCCTGAAACCGGCAAGCCGGAACTGGTTCACACGCTGAACGGCTCGGGGCTCGCTGTAGGTCGCACGCTGGTAGCGGTGTTGGAAAACTACCAGCAGGCCGACGGCTCGATCCGCGTGCCGGAGGTCCTCAAGCCGTGGATGGGCGGGATTGAGGTGATCGGCTAAATGGAATTCCTGCCGCTGTTCCATAACCTTCGGGGCGCCCGGGTGCTGGTGGTGGGCGGCGGCGAGATTGCCTTGCGCAAGTCTCGCCTGCTGGCTGATTCCGGTGCAGTGCTACGTGTGGTTGCCCCCGAGATCGGAGCGGAAGTGCGCGAGCTGATCGAGCGCAGCGGCGGGGAACAGATTCTGCGCGGCTACACCGAGTCGGACCTCAACGGCTGCGTGCTGATCATTGCTGCCACCGATGACGAGCCGCTTAACGCGCAGGTGTCAGCCGATGCCCGCCAGCGTGGTGTGCCGGTCAATGTGGTGGATGCGCCTGCGCTGTGCAGCGTGATCTTCCCGGCGATCGTCGACCGTTCGCCGCTGGTGATCGCGGTGTCCAGCGGTGGCGATGCGCCGGTGCTGGCACGGCTGATCCGCGCCAAGCTGGAAACCTGGATTCCACCGACCTACGGGCATCTGGCCGGTCTGGCCGCACGCTTTCGTCATCAGGTGAAAGGGCTGTTTCCCAACGTTCAGCAGCGCCGGGCGTTCTGGGAAGATGTATTCCAGGGGCCCATCGCTGACCGGCAACTGGCCGGGCAGGGCGCCGAAGCCGAGCGGTTGTTGCAAGCGAAGATCGACGGCGATGCGCCTGCCACGACCGGTGAGGTGTACCTCGTGGGCGCAGGGCCTGGCGATCCTGATCTGCTGACCTTTCGCGCCCTGCGTTTGATGCAGCAGGCGGATGTCGTACTTTACGACCGCCTGGTAGCGCCGGCGATTCTGGACTTGTGCCGTCGCGACGCCGACCGGGTCTACGTCGGCAAGCAGCGCGCCGATCATGCCTTGCCGCAGGATCAGATCAACCAGCAGTTGGTGGATCTGGCCAAGCAGGGCAAACGCGTGGTGCGACTGAAGGGCGGTGATCCGTTCATCTTCGGCCGTGGCGGTGAAGAGATCGAAGAGCTGGCGGCCCACGGTATTCCCTTTCAGGTCGTGCCGGGTATTACGGCCGCCAGTGGTTGCGCGGCGTACGCCGGGATTCCACTGACCCACCGCGATCACGCGCAGTCTGTGCGTTTCGTGACCGGGCACCTGAAGAACGGCACCACCGACCTGCCGTGGAAGGATCTGGTTTCGCCCTCGCAGACCTTGGTGCTCTACATGGGTCTGATCGGGCTGCCGGTTATTTGCGAGCAGTTGATCCAGCACGGTCGCGCGGCCGACACCCCCGCTGCGCTGATTCAGCAGGGCACCACGGTAAACCAGCGCGTCTTCACCGGCACGCTGGCCAACCTTCCGCAGTTGGTGGCCGAGCACGAAGTCCATGCGCCGACCTTGGTGATCGTGGGTGAAGTGGTGAAGTTGCGGGAAAAGCTGGCGTGGTTCGAAGGGGCGCAGGCGAGCGTCTGATCACGGCATGCGCCTGTCGAGTTTCGCGAGAGCAACACAATCCTTGTGGGAGTGAGCTTGCTCACGAAGACTGCCTTCCAGCCGCTGGAAATTTTAGCGGATGCACTGGCCTATTCGCGAGCAAGCTCGCTCCCACAATGATCATGCACCGGGGGCGACGGGTTTCAAATCTTTAACTGAAACCCATCAGCTGTTCTGCAAAATCCCTTTCCCGTTCAAACGCCCGCGATCATGTTCGCCGCTGAAATCCTGCTGCGGCCCTTTTGGTACGACGCCGGTCGGGTTGATGGTGGCGTGGCTCGCGTAGTAGTGATGCTTGATATGCACGAAGTCCACCGTCTCGGCCACGCCCGGCAATTGATATATCTCCCGCACCCAGTTGCTCAGGTTCGGGTAGTCGGCAATGCGCCGCAGGTTGCACTTGAAGTGCCCGTGGTACACCGCGTCAAAGCGAATCAGTGTGGTGAACAGGCGCACGTCCGCTTCGGTCAGGTATTCACCCGCCAAGTAGCGTTTCTCGCTCAGCAGCGTTTCCAGCACGTCGAGCTCGGCGAACACTTCATCGAAAGCCTCTTCGTAAGCACCTTGTGACGTCGCGAATCCGGCGCGATAGACACCATTGTTCACGGCCGGGTAAATACGGTCGTTCAGCCGGTCGATCTCGTTGCGCAGCGGCTCTGGATAGAGATCCAGGTGATTGCCAGTCAGGTCGTCGAACGCCGAATTGAACATCCGGATGATTTCCGACGACTCGTTGCTGACGATGCGATTCAGCTGCTTGTCCCACAGCACCGGTACCGTCACACGACCGGTGTAATCAGCGGTGTCGGCGAGGTAGCGCTGGTACATGAAGGTGTGGCCATCCAGCGCGTCGCCGGTAGACCCTTTCTGCTTGTCGAACGTCCAGCCATTCTCGCGCATCAGCCAGCTGACCACGGAGACGTCGATAAGGCTTTCCAGGCCCTTGAGCTTGCGCACGATCAACGTGCGATGGGCCCATGGGCAAGCGAGGGAAACGTACAAATGGTAGCGACCGGCTTCCGCTTTGAAGCCGCCTTCACCCGACGGTCCAGGCCGGCCATCACGGGTGACCCAGTTCCGCCGTTTGGCCTGCTCGCGCTGAAAAGCGCCGTCTTTGCTGCTTTCGTACCACTGGTCTTGCCAGCGTCCTTCAACGAGAAGGCCCATGTCTGACTCCAAATTGAGCTGTACCGAAGTACGTTGGAGATCAGTCTAAAGACAATCGTTCGAACGAATAGCGCAAAGACTGGGGGGTAGCTATCGGCTAAATCGATCTGTTGCGGTTTGCCCAGTACTGCTCCGCCTGGGCGAAGGCTTCAGCCCGCGGCATCCCGAGGCCCCGCAGTGCCAGCGCCATGGTCGCAATCAGCGCCAGTTGCGGGTAACTGTCCTCGACATCGCCTTTCCAGATCGCGACCAGATGCTGCGGGTCGAGAGTCGCCGGCTTCACGTGGCGACGGTCCGACAACGCCGGCCATTCTTCGTCCCACGGCTGGCCATCGGTGGTGCCGTACAAATGACTGATGGTGTCCGGGTTGATCTCGACTTCACCACCGTCTCCCTTGATCACGATGGCGTGGTCGCCGAGCAGGCTGCTGGCGTCACGATGCACGCCCTGATAGCCCGGATGGAAAATACTCTGTAGCCCGCAGCGGGCACCCAGGGGATTGAGAATGCGCGCCAGGGAATGGATCGGCGAGCGCAGGCCCAGCGTGTTGCGCAGATCAATCATGCGCTGCAGCTGCGGCGCCCAGTCGCCAAGGGGAAAGAACGCGATGTTCTGCTGCTCCAGTGCTTCACCCACCGCTTGCCAGTTTCGGCACAGCGGAATGCCCAACAGCTCCAGCAACTGCTCGCTGTACAGGCGGCCAGCGGTATGGGCGCCGCCGCCGTGCATCAGTACGCGCACGCCATTCTGCGCGAGGCACTTGGCCGCCAGCAGGTACCACGGCAGATGGCGCTTTTTGCCGGCGTAGGTCGGCCAATCGATGTCGACTGCCAGCGCTGGCGCGTGCAGACGTTCGCGCACGGCCTCGGTGAAGCCGGCGAGTTCGTCCGGGCTCTCTTCCTTGTGCCGCAGCAGCATCAGGAAAGCGCCGAGCTGGGTGTCTTCGACTTTTTCATCGAGCACCATGCCCATGGCTTCCCGGGCTTCGGCGCGGGTCATGTTGCGCGCACCACGCTTGCCTTTGCCGAGAATGCGAACGAAGGGCGCGAAGGGATGCTCGGCAGGGGTTTCGGTGACGAGAGGGGTGAAGTCGGTCATAGGCAATTGGTCGGCTTTGGCAGGCCCGCCAGCTTGGCGGCAAGTTTGGCGGGAGTGCCGTTGAACAGACGATTCAGGTGCAAACTGTTGCCCTTGTCGGCGCCCAGTTTCAGCGCGGTGTACTTGACCAGCGGCCGTGTGGCCGGGGACAGCTGAAATTCTGCATAGAACGCCCGCAGCAATTCGAGGATTTCCCAGTGATCGGGCGTCAGTGCGATGTCTGCCTCAAGGGCCAGGGCTTCGGCGACTTCGTTGGACCAGTCGTGCAGGTCCTCAAGATAGCCGTCTTTGTCCAGCGCAACACTGCGCCCGTCGACGATGAGCGGGTTCATAGCCACGTGTTGACCTTGTCGTAGTGCACCGAGAGTGCGACGAAGCCGGCGTAGTCGACGCTTTCTGCCCAGTCAGGCAGCGCGATGTCTCGAGCGGTAGCGTCTTCATCGAGCACGAACAGCCTCAGGCTGCCAGTCTTCGCGCTCAGTGCCTCAGCGGTGGCGGTGTCTGCGCGCAACGCATAGGTCGCGTCGCCGCACAAAAGGATCGCGTCTTGACTGCCGAGCACACGCAGGCAGCTGCTCAGGCGCGCGTCGGTAAAAGGGGAGTGAGAGAGTACGTGCAGAGTAGCCATCAGATCGTTATCACCTGGTCGTAACGGTCAATGAGGTCGGCGATTTGCAGGTCATCCAGTACCTCAAGTGGCTCGACACTCAGCGCGGTCGGCTGCATCCCTCGCTGATTCAGGCTGGTGCCGCAGGCGTACAGGTCTTCCACGCCGAACATCGACAACGCCTGAAGGTTGGCGGTCAGGTCTTTCTGCTGCACCTGGCTGGCGTTCTGCGCCGTCGCCAACTGCAATACGCCATCGTCCATGAACAGCATGGCGACCGGAAGATCGAACGCGCCGCCGGCCAGGGCAATGTCCAGCGCCTCGCGGGCATCTGGACCGGACCAGGGCGCCTGGCGGCTGATGATCAATAATGACTTCGCCACTTTAAGGCCCTCCGAAACAGATCAAGCGATCGGCCGCCTGGATCGCGTCATGCAGCTGACCCAGTCCCGACAACTCCCAGGGTGCCGCAAGGTTTGCCGCAGGTCGCGAGTAGCGCTCCGCTTCTTCAGCATTCAACACGCCCCGACGCAGGGCGGCGGCAATGCAGACCACGCCGTCAAGCTGGTGGGTGGTGACGAAATCACGCCATTGCGCGGCGGTGTCCGACTCGTCCTGGGGCGACACCACATTGCCGGACGCGCTGTGCACGCCGTCCTGATAGAAGAACAGGCGCACGATTTCGTGGCCCTGCGCCAATGCGGCTTTGGCGAACAGCAACGCGCGTCGGGAGGAGGCCGCGTGGGCGGGCGAATGCAGGGCGATGGCGAACTTCATGGGCGGCTCGGTGGTGCGCTGACAGGGAACATGGACGCAATGATAAAGAATTCACGAACGCCGGACAGCAAAAAGCCCGCCGAAGCGGGCTTTTTGTTGAAGCGGGCAAACTGATCAGTCTTTGCTGCCCATGATGCCGAAGATCTGCAGCAAGCTGATGAACAGGTTGTAGATCGATACATACAGGCTGATGGTCGCCATGATGTAGTTGCGCTCACCGCCATGAATGATCGCGCTGGTCTGGAACAGAATGCAGACCGACGAGAACAGCACGAAACCGGCGCTGATCGCCAGTTGCAGGCCGCTGATCTGGAAGAACATGCTGGCCACCACGGCCCCCAGCAACACGAAGAAGCCAGCGGTGATGAAGCCGCCGAGGAAGCTCATGTCCTTGCGCGTGATCAGCACGTAGGCCGACAGACCGCCGAAGACCAATGCCGTCATCGCGAACGCGGAACCGACGACTTCAGCGCCGCCCTGCATGCCGAGGTAACGGTTGAGGATCGGGCCGAGGATGAACCCCATGAAACCTGTCAGCGCGAACGCAGAAACCAGACCCCACGCCGAATCGCGCAATTTGTTGGTGAGGAAAAACAGACCGTAGAAGCCGATCAGCACAACGAAGACGTTCGGGTAACGGAAGTTCATCTGCTGGGAGACGAATGCCATGACGCCGCTGAAGGCGAGGGTGAGGGCCAGAAGGCCGTAAGTGTTGCGCAGGACGCGGCTAACCTCTAGCTGCTCGACCTGCACGCGGTTGTTGACTGCGTAATCCTGTTCGCGCATGGCGCTACTCCTGATGGTAAAAATGAAGGGTTTGAAACCTCAAGTTGCAAAGATCATAACAGAGGCGACGCAGTGCGCTAGCCGGAGAGTTTGACAGCTTGTTTCATTACGGTATTATGGCGCCCGCAAAGCGACGGAGGGGTTCACAAACCTCCAACGCCAGATGCTTCGGGGAATTGGCAGAGTGGTTGAATGCACCGGTCTTGAAAACCGGCGAACGTTAATAGCGTTTCTAGGGTTCGAATCCCTAGTTCCCCGCCAAACACAGTAAAAAGCCCTGCTTATGCGGGGCTTTTTCGTTTCCGGGGTTTGGTGCGCCATGGCTGCTTTTGGTCGTCGCCGCTCAAGACGCTAACGCAGGGGGAGCCCTTCGATTTAGGAATCAAGCGGCTGCGCCGATATAAGGGGCACGTTCGACGCATCCAAGGCACACCCATGTTCAATCGCTTCTCTATTCAGTGGAAAATCACGCTGCTCGCAGCCCTTTGTCTGTTGTTCATCGTGACGCTGCTGGTCGGTGCTTCGTTGTATCAGTCGCAACGCAGTGCCCAGGTCGTCCAGGCTTCCAGCACCGCCATGCTCAGGGAGTCCGCGCAGAAGCGCATGGCGGCTCGCGGCGAGAGCCAAGCCCTGCGCATCCAGCGTTATTTCATGGACGTTTACCAATACAGCGACGGTTTTGCCCGGCAAGTGAAGATGCTGATGGCCCAGGCCCGGCAGCACGGCATCGCCCCGGCATCCGTGCGTGCTGATCTGTCCTCACAGATACACAATGCTCTTCAAGGCAACCCCAATCTGCTGGGACTGTATGTGGTCTTCGAGGCCAATGGTCTTGACGGGCAGGACGAGCAGTTTTTAAACCAGCCGACTTTAGGCAGTAATGAAAAAGGCCGCTTCGCCTTGTACTGGTCCCAGTCCAGTGATGGAACACTCGAAGCCGAGGCCATGAAGGAAAAAGTACTCACTGACACCACAGTGATGAGCAACGGCGCTCCTTATAATTTCTGGTACACCTGCCCTGTTGCCAGCGGAAAAACCTGCGTACTCGATCCCTATGTAGATGAAGTGGACGACGTCAAAACTTTAATGACCAGCATTGCCGTTCCGCTTGTCGTAGAGGGCAAGGTCGTGGGTGTGGTCGGGGCTGACATTAGCCTGGCCAGCCTTCAAGAGATCAGCAACCAGGCAAATGCCGAGCTGTACGACGGCCATGGTCACATCAGTATTGTCAGTCCCTTGGGTCTTTTCGCTGCCCATAGTGGCGATGCCTCGTTACTGGGCAAACCCTTAAGCACGGGCTTTGGTGCCCAGAGTGATGAGCTCGTTCGCCTGACGGCGGGTGGTCGCTCGCAGATGCTGCATCAGGGGCCGATGCTGCAGGTGCTGGAACCGCTGCTACCCATTCCAGGCGCCAAGCCCTGGAGTGTCCTGCTCGAAGTGCCCGAAGAAATACTCACCGCGCCGGCGAGACAGCTTGAAGCCGAACTCGACAGCCGTCGTTCCAGCGACAGCCGTATGGCGCTGGGCATCGGCTTGCTGGCCGTTATTGCCGGTCTGGCCCTAATGTGGCTGACCGCCCGTGGCGTAACTCGCCCAATTCTGAAGGTGGCCGATATGCTCAAGGACATCGCCACCGGCGAAGGGGACCTTACTCGGCGCCTGGACTACAAAAAGGACGACGAGCTGGGCAAGTTGGCTGGCTGGTTCAACCGTTTCCTCGACAAGCTGCAGCCGATCATTGCCGACGTAAAGCTATCCGTGCTGGACGCACGTGCCACCGCTGACCAGTCGGCCGCCATCGCAAAACAAACGAGCGACGGGATGCAACAGCAGCTGCGTGAAGTGGATCAGGTGGCAACCGCTTTTCAGGAAATGAGCGCCACCGCCCATGATGTCGCGCACAATGCCGCGCAAGCCGCCGAAGCCGCCCGCAGTGCTGATGACGCGACCCATGAAGGGCTGGCCGTCATCGACACCACCACCACGGCCATTGAATCGCTGGCCAACAAGATGACTGAGGCCATGGGGGAGGTCGAGGGTCTTTCCAACAGCAGCCAACAGATCGGCTCTGTACTGGAAGTGATCCGCTCGATTGCTGATCAGACCAATCTTCTGGCACTCAACGCGGCCATTGAAGCTGCCCGTGCCGGTGAGGCCGGGCGTGGTTTTGCTGTGGTGGCTGACGAGGTGCGCAACCTTGCCAAACGCACCCAGGATTCGGTTGAAGAAATCCGCCAGGTTATCGAAGGCCTTCAAAGTGGCACGCGCGAGGTCGTCGGTACCATGGGCACGAGCCATGAACAGGCGCAGAACAGCGTACGCCAAGTGGAGCTTGCGGTGAGTGCTCTCAGGCGCATCAGTGCCGCGGTCGGGATGATTACAGACATGAACCTGCAGATCGCCAGCGCCGCCGAAGAGCAAAGTCTGGTGGCGGAAGAGATCAACAGTAACGTGGCCGCCATTCGCGACGTGACGGAGAGCATTTCCCGGCAGGCGGGCGAATCGGCGCAGGTGAGTCAAACGTTGAATAAACTGGCCAACCACCAGCAAGCCCTGATGGGTCAATTTAAGGTCTAGGAAGCCGACGTATCTCGGCTGAACGTCAATATCGTCGTTACCTCAATTGAGGCAGCTGGCTTCCCGGCGCATTCCCTTAAAGGTCGGCGTCGCCCAGAAGCTCGCCGGAGTTTTTCTTGCCGGCCAGCTTTGGTTGATCCTTGTGTCGGCCAAACACGAAATCCGGCCCGCTGTTGCCCGCCACAACGGCAAGCAATGTCCAGCCTTTGCCTAATAGATCGTTGGCACCCGAGGTGCTGCTGGTAGTGATCACTTCGGCTACGTCTTTAAAGTCCATCGATGCGGCTCCTTTGCTGGGTGGATGGCCGCGCCAGCATGGCGCGGCCGGGGCTTTTGTCTGCGATCTGCGAAACAGCGCGGCAGTGTTACACCAGGGTTGTTGCTCCGGCATCATTCCCAGAGAGCCCCATTCACGTTATTCCGAGAATGGCCTGAGCCGTTAGTTCCCGGTTTTAGAAGGGGTAGCACTCAACCGGCGATTTATCGTCGATGGGTGGCAGTAAGTGCTCAGGGCCGCAGAATAGCGGCGCGAGCCGCCGAGAAAAGCATGCGAACCCCCTGCAACGCCCGTCCGGTTGAACACATCCGTATGCTCCTGCACAATTCGCCGTGCCCATTTCGCCCAGCAGCGCGCTGCAGTCACCTTCCAAGGAACCCCATGCCGTTTAAAGACCTGTGCCTGGCATTGCTCGTCATCATTGCGTGGGGTTTGAATTTCATCGTGATCAAATACGGCCTGGATGGCCTGCCGCCGATGTTGCTCGGCGCACTCCGCTTCACGCTGGTCGCGATTCCCGCCGTGTTTTTCATCCGCCGCCCAAAGCTGCCGTGGTTCTGGCTGCTTGCGTATGGAGCGACCATTTCTTTCGGTCAATTCGCCTTTCTGTTCGAGAGCATGGCCCGTGGAATGCCACCGGGGCTGGCCTCCTTGCTCCTGCAGGCGCAGGCATTCTTTACCCTGCTGTTCGCCGCGATATTCATCGGTGAGAAATTACGCGTGTACAGCGTGGCTGGCTTATTGATCGCCGCAGGCGGGCTCACCCTCATCGGCATGGGCACGGGGGCCGCAACTCCACTGCTGGCGGTGTTGCTGGTGTTGTGCGCGGCGTCGATGTGGGCGTTGGGCAATATCATCACGCGCCGGTTTGGGAACGTCGATCTCGTCGCCCTGGTGGTCTGGGGTGCTATCGTGCCGCCGCTGCCGTTCCTCGCCATGTCGTTGTGGCTGGAGGGGCCAGCGCTCATTGAGCATTCACTGCTCAATCTGGGATGGAGCTCGGTGCTGTCCCTGGCTTATCTGGCCTTCGTCGCCACGCTCTTCGGCTACATCAGCTGGAGCAAGCTGCTGTCGCGCTACCCTGCGGGCAAAGTCGCGCCGTTTTCCCTGCTGGTGCCGGTGGTCGGCCTCAGTTCCTCGGCGTTGGTGCTGGGCGAGCGACTCAGCGTGCTGCAATGCGCGGGGGGTGTGCTTGTGATGCTGGGTCTGACAGTCAATTTGTTGGGCCCTAAATTATTCGGTAGAGGGCGCCGCGCGGTGGCTTGATGACGGGTGACGCGGGATCACTTTCGCACGCCACGCCTATCTATTGCAGCGCTGCGTCTCTGCGCAGCGCAAGCCGTTGCCAAGCCTTCCCGGCGTCACTATTGACCGTTTTGCTGCGGTCAGTGCCCCATTGGCGTCTCTAAACCGCCCGGTTTGTCATGAATGCCGAAGCGATCCACGAGGGTTGCACTGGCCTGGTTCATCCCGATGACATCCACATGGACCCCCAGTCGACGAAGTTTGAGTACGACTTTGTCCAACGCCGCAACCGCCGTGATGTCCCAGAAGTGCGCGGCGCGAAGGTCAATTGCCAACGTCTCGAGGGGCTCCTTGAGATCAAAGGATCGGATAAACCGGTCCGCTGATCCGAAGAACACCTGACCGGTTACCTGATACGTGCGGTGAGGGTGCTCGGGATCACGGGTTGAGCTCACATCGAGGTGATGGCCGATCTTGTTTGCGAAGAACATCGCCGCCAGCAAGGTGCCCGCGACGACGCCGAAGGCCAGGTTGTCGGTGGCGACCACGACCACGACCGTCACTACCATGACGATGTTGGTTGAAAGCGGGTACTTTTTGAGGTTGCGGATCGAGTCCCAGCTGAACGTGCTGATCGACACCATGATCATCACGGCCACCAGCGCCGCCATCGGGATTTTCGCAAGCCAGTCGCCGAGGAAGACCATCATCACCAGCAGCGATACCCCGGCGCTCAGCGTGGACAGTCGGGTGCGGCCGCCGGATTTCACATTGATCATCGACTGCCCGATCATTGCGCAGCCTGCCATCCCGCCTATCAGGCTGGACGCAATGTTCGCGATGCCTTGCCCCTTGCACTCGCGGTTCTTGTTGCTGGAGGTGTCAGTCAGGTCGTCGACGATGGTCGCGGTCATCATCGACTCCAGCAGTCCTACGATCGCCAGGGCGGCAGAGTAGGGCAAAACGATCAGCAGGGTGTCGAGGTTCAGGGGGACGTCCGGCCACAGAAATATCGGCAGGCTGTCAGGCAACGATCCCATGTCGCCCACGGTGTGTACGGTCAGTCCCATTGAGATTGAAATCGCGGTGAGTACGATAATGCACACCAGCGGCGAGGGGAGCAGCGTCCCCAGCACCGGCAGTCGGGGAAACAGGTAAATGATGGCCAGCCCGCCCGCCGTCAGGGCATAAACCGGCCAGGTCACTCCTGTGAGTTCCGGCAGTTGGGCCATGAAGATCAGGATCGCCAGAGCGTTCACGAACCCGGTCACGACGGAGCGGGAGACGAAACGCATCAGCTCGCCCAGGCGCAGATAGCCGGCCATGATCTGAAGCACCCCGCACAGCAACGAAGCTGCCAGAAGGTATTGAAGGCCATGGTCCCTGACCAGATTGACCATGAGCAGGGCCATCGCTCCGGTCGCCGCCGACACCATCGCCGGGCGGCCGCCGACGAAGGCGATGACGGTGCAGATGCAGAAAGAGGCATACAGGCCGACCTTTGGGTCGACGCCTGCAATGATGGAGAAGGCAATCGCCTCGGGGATCAGGGCCAGCGCAACAACGAGTCCAGCGAGTACGTTCGCTCTGGCGTCGGACAGCCAGGCGGTTCTGATGTTTTCAAACATTTATTCACCCATGGCAGGCACGGCATGACGCACAGCGACGGGCGCCGAGCGATACACGTGTGTCTGTTTCAATTGAGTTGTGGATTAGCCGCGGCCAGAAAATCAGGCGCAGCAGAGTTCGACCGCAGTCAGGTGGCGGTCAGGGTCAAGCGAGGGGGGCGTAGCGCTAAGGCGGCGTAGGCAGCCAGTTGGAACGGGGCAAGGTTGTACCTTTTGATTACTTATCGTGGGTCGTGAGGCCGGGGCATCATAATCCTCCTCTCGGCGCTTGGTCCAGCATGGGTTAGCCCGCGCCGACTGATGGACATGAACGCAGTAAAGCCAAATCACACGCTTTTACAAATGGAAACGCTTTGCATTAACAATTCATGAAAAGATTGTTACGATCGGCGCCCTCATAGCTTTTCGCCATGCGGAACGTCGCTCTTCAGGGTGCCGTGCCGCGGATCAGCACGCCTTCGTCCTCTCCAGGAAGCACCCGATGCTACGTCCCGTCCTGCCAGCTTTGTCGGCACTAGTTGCCCTTGGTTTCTCCAGCCAGTCCATCGCAGCGCCAGTGCAGCAGGATTTGCCCGATCGGCCATCGTCGACCTCGGCCGCTCAATCAGGCAGTGACAGCGCCAACTCGGCGCCGGGCGCAGTCGCGTTGGAAGGTCTGAGCATCAACGCCGATTACGGCATCGCCGGGCAGGCGACCACGGAAAGTTCGGGCTCTTACACAACGGGTTCCATGAACACGGCGACCAAGCTGCCGTTGTCCATCCGCGAGACGCCGCAGTCGGTGAGTGTGATCACCCGCCAGCGCATGGACGATCAGGGCATGAACGACCTGAACGACGTGGTGAAGTACGCGCCCGGCGTGACGCTGCACCGAACGGCGTCGGACCGTCAGGAGTTCCTGGCGCGCGGTTTCAAGATCGACAACATCATGTACGACGGGCTGCCGAGCAGCATCAGCGCGTACACCCAGGACGTGATTTCCGGCGCGGATCTGGCCATGTATGACCGCGTCGAAGTGGTGCGCGGGGCGACGGGACTGATGACCGGCGCGGGCAGCCCGGCAGCGACGTTGAACCTGGTGCGCAAGCATCCCACCGCCGTGCCACAGGTCAGCGTGACCACCAGCGCTGGGAGTTGGGACCGCTACCGCACCGAGGTCGATGCCTCGAACAAGCTCAATGATTCCGGCACTGTTCGCGGCCGCGTGGTGGCGGCGTACGAAGACGACAAGAGCTTCTCCGACATCCGCAAAAACCAGCGCCAGACCTTTTACGGGATTCTCGAAGCCGACCTCAATGACTCGACCACCTGGACCGTGGGCGCGTCGAAGCAGCGTGACGACAACACCTCGGACTGGGGCGGTCTGCCCAGTGGTCCGAACGGCGAAGACCTGCACCTCAAGCGTTCGACGTTCCTCAGCAACGACTGGTCGTACTGGAACAAAGACAACATCATGTTCTTCACCGACGTCACCCACCGTTTCGACAACGGCTGGTCGGCCAAGCTCGCCGGGCAGAAGATCTGGGCCGAAGCAGACACCTTCTCCAGCTACATCGGCAACTACGACGGTCTGGGCTTTCAGCAATACCACGGCAAATATCGCGACGACGATGACCAGACCAACCTCGACGCCTCTCTCAGCGGGCCGTTTCAGATGTTTGGTCGCGAGCATGAGCTGGTCGTGGGCGTGAGTCACCGGCAGGAGAAGTTTCACCAGTGGGGCGGCTGGACCGATGGCACGCCGATCGATCTCTACAACCCGACCCATTCACTGCCCAAACCTGACGTCGACACCAGCCTGTATGAAACCCGCAACGCCGCCACCGAAGAAGGCGTTTACGCCGCCGCGCGCCTGAACCCGATCGACCCGCTGCACGTCATCCTCGGCGGCCGCGTCAGTTGGTATGACTACGACAACCGCGTGGGCGATGGCGATTACAAGGTGGTCCGCGAAGTCACGCCGTACGCCGGCGTCATTTATGACCTGAACGAGACATACTCGGCCTACGCCAGTTACACCGAAATCTTCAAGCCGCAGACCGAGACGGATTCATCGCGCTCGGTGCTCAAGCCAATGACCGGCAAAAACTACGAGATCGGCCTGAAGGGTGAGTATTTCGACGGTGCCCTGAACGCCTCGGTGGCGCTGTTTGAAATGGAGCAAGAGAACCGCGCCTATCAGGAGCAAAATCAAAGCGCCGCTACTTGCCCGGGTTTCCCGGCGACCAGCTGCTATGCGGCAGCGGGCAAGGTGCGCAGCCGCGGCATCGACACCGAGCTGAGCGGCGCGCTGACGCCGGACTGGCAGGTCTCGGCATCCTACACCTACGTGCTGAGCCAGTTTGTCGAAGACGGCATCAAAAGCAACGAAGGCAAACTGTTCGCCCCTGAACAGCCGAAGCATCTGTTCAAAGCCGCGACCAGCTACACCTTGCCCGGGGAGCTGCACAAATGGCGAGTGGGGGCTGACGTGCTGGCCCAGAGCAAGACCTTCAACCGCGTCGGCGACGGTCAGGCGGACCAGGACGCTTACGGCATCGTCGGCCTGATGGCCGGCTACAAGCTGAACGAGCACTGGGACGGCCGGGTCAATGTCAACAACCTCTTCGACAAGCGCTACTGGCAGGGCATCCCGAAAGAGTCCGGCACCGGCGTTTACGGCGATCCGCGCAACCTGATGTTCTCGGTGAAGTGGACGCTCTGATCACGCCGCTGTCGTGCAACGTTTGACCGCGCAATGCAGCGATCAAAAGTCGAGCGTGGTTTGACTCTCTGCCAGACCGGGCCCCTCCAGGGCCTCGATCAGCCTGGCGCCGTCGTTGCGCACATTGCCCACGTCTCTGCCCACCGCGTGCCAGCGAAAATCACTGACCGGTCGGCAACCTTCCTGAGCGATTTGCGCAAGCCGTGATGCCGGCGTCTGCGGATCGATCCACTCCCGAGCGAGCTCCGGCGTCAGCACCAACGGGCGACGGTCGTGGATATCGAGCATGCCGGCGTCACTCGCAGCCGTAATGATGACGAAGCCGTCGCGTTCGTCCGGTTCAAGCCCGGGCCTGACCTGTCCCAGCGCGGCGAAGTACATAGGCTGTCGGTCTTTCAAATGGATGAACCAAGGCTGTTTGCGCTTTGCATCATTCGGGTCTTTGACCCACTCAAACCAGCCGTTGGCCGGCGCCAGGGCGCGACCGTCCGGCCACAGTTCTTTGAAGAATTTGCCCGTCATCACGGTTTCCACCCGCGCATTGATCGGGTCGGGCCGTTTGCCCTTTGCCCAGAAGGGCGACCAGCCCCAGCGTACTTTGTCGACGCTCAGACCGTCAGCGACCGGCCGGATGATTTCAACGCGGGTGGTCGGCGCCACGTTGTAACGCTCGATGGGCCAGAGATCATAGCCGTTGATGACCAACTGCTCTGGCGCCAGCGTCTTGAGGTAATGGTCCATTGGCTCGTAGATCGAATAGCGTCCGCACATGTGTCACCCGTCGAATTTTCCTGCCTACCAGATTGACCGCGCGCGGCTGAGAACGTTAACTGTATATACGTACAGTTAACAAACACAAGGTCAGTCTCATGAGTGTCACCATCCTTGGCCGGTTGTCGGCAGCGGGCGAACGGTTTCCCCTTTACGCCTTTCAGGTGCCGGCGGGTTTTCCTTCGCCGGCGGCCGATCACATCGAGCGGCACATCTCGCTGGACGAGCTGTTCGACATCCGCGCACCCCACGTCTACCTCGTGAAAATAGAAGGCGACAGCATGCAGGGCGCGGGCATCTATTGCGGCGACCTGGTGATCGTCGACCGCAGCCTTTATGCCGAGCATGGCGACATCGTCATCGCCGCGCTGAATACCGAACCGGTCTGCAAGCGCCTGCACATGCGGGGCAACGAGGTCATCCTCAAATCCGAGAACAGCAAATACCCGCCGCGCTACGTCATGGAAGGCGACGAGTTGCTGATCTGGGGCGTGGTGAAATACAGCGTTCGCGATCACGACAAAGTGATGCATTCGTGAGGGACGAGCTCCCTTATAGAGAGAGCGGGCAAGGCGGCAGGTAAAAACGCTCCATGTGGTGGGAACCCTCCGGGCGTCGGCAGCCACACAGGCGGACGCTTCCATGGATTCCTGCTCATGCGCTTTGATAACCCGTTGCGATCGCTTCAACACTTCGGTGCCTCGGTCTTTCGCCGCCATGACGGCGCGCAGCAGCCTGCCGCCGGACCAAACCCCGGCGTTCCCCTGCAGCCGTTGGGTCCACCGACTCGTCTCGCCCTGGCGGTCAACGCGCAGGGGCGGGTGGAGGTCAGCGACAGGGCGACCATTGGAGGGCTGGACAACGAACAGCGCCTGTTGAGCGAGATCCTCAACAAGCCGGGCCAGTCGTTTGCCCAGCATCCGGGCGGTCAGTTGATCGACGCCCAGGGCTTTGCCGTCAGGGCCGATGCGTCCGCGCATACCGTTCATGCCTATGTTGCTTCCAGGCCTCATCGCGCCGGTGGCACGCCGCCACCGATCCCCTTCGACAAAGGTCATCTGGCTCAGAAAAGTGGCATTTTCGAGGGCGCTGGCAGGGACGTCTGGACCCTTCATGACAAGCAGCTTTTCCGCTTTGGCGGCGACGCCAGCTGGCACGCCGCCGGACTGCCCGATGGCCACGAGGGCAAATTCAAATCATTGAGCCTTGATGGCAACGATGTCCACGCCCTCGATGAAGCAGGTGTTGTCTGGAAGCTGGGCGACAGTCAGCCAGCGCGCGTGATGTTTGCCCATCCGGTCAGTGCGACGGCCGTACAAGACAACGAGTTGCTGGGGGTGTCGACCCACGACGGGGCTGTTCACCTGGAGGAGCCGGAAGGTCGCTCCACGGAACTGACCCTCAACAACGCGCCGTTGGGTGAAAAAAAAGCCGACAAGCCTTCAGCCATCGGCACCGCCGGATCCCATTTGCTGATGGTCGATGGCGGCGGGCGTTTGTACAAAGGTCGGTTGCCGACTGGCGACCCGTGGCCGGACACACTGAATCTACAGCCCCATGCAGCGACGGAGTTGGCGGTCGCGGAATTTGGCAAGCTGACTTTCAGCGGTCTGTTCAATGACCAGGCCGGCAACTTGAACGCGCGGTTCAAGGACGGTCATGGCAAGGAGCACACCGCTCAATGGGACGCGACCAAGGGTGATTTCGTGCCTGGCTGGAACCTCAGTCAGTCCACGGCGGTGGTCAAGCAACGGAATTTGCCGACGCTGGTACCCGACGCCCACGAGATGATCCATCTGGACGGTGGCAGCGTGGCGCACAAAGACGGTCAGCTGCTGGTGAAGGACCCGAGAACCGACGAGTGGAGCAAAGGTTCGGAGTCGAATCTGCAGGACCTGCATCAGGGCAACGATGGCTTCGCCTATGTGGTCGACAAAGAGGGTGCGGTCAAGCGTCTGGCGGTGCAGGCCCAGGCGTTGTCGCGAACGATGGGCAGCGGCCCGGACCTCACCACCGGGCATGGCACCGAGGTGAAAGCGGGCGCGACACTTCGGGGCGCCCATGATGTTGTCGCGGAAAAAATCGCGGTGCTCAACGATGATCGCTACGTCACCCTGAGCGACGGACACCTGCGCGCCCACGACCAGAAAGGCACGCGCCAGGCGCTGCCGCCGTTGCCGGGCTTTGGCGACGACGAAACGCTGGGCATTCCGGATCCCCATGAGGTCGACCAACGTCACATCCAGGACATGACTATCGCGGGCGGCGATCTCTACGTGCTCAAGGCCGGCGCGCTGTTTCGCATGGCGGCGCAGCACTGGCAGGGCGGCAAGCAGGGCTTGGGGGTTCATCACCAGGATCAGTCCGCCTGGGAACTGGTTGAGCCGAATCTGCCAGCGGGTGTCTCGGTGGATAGTATTCGCACTGCCCCCGATGGGGCGTTGCTGCTGAAGCATGGCACCACCGAGCAGCAATTGGGTGCCGATGGAAGCCTGACTGCGCCTGCGCCGCAGGACGCCAGATTGACCCGACAGCATGCCTTGCATCAACGCCTCGCCGACCGTGAAGACGCCTTGGGTCGGTTTACCCGCCACGGCAATCTCAAGGTCAACGCTGCCGTGCTGGGGCGGGCGAACATGGAAACGGTCACGCCCCGGGAAGCGACGCCCGGCCCGTTGAACTACCTGAGGTCGCACCTGCGCGTCGGGTCGGGCCTGCGCAAGCCGTTCGACAAGGCCACTCATGCGTTTAAGGGCCGCAAAGGTCTGGCGGAGGTCTATCAAACCGAATCGGACATGCTGGCGCGACTGGATCAACGCTGGAGAACGAGGCCCACGTCCAGGGTCCCGGCGATGAGCGAGCGATTGGAGCAGATTCGCGGCAACGGTGCTTTCATCAAAAACCCCAAGGCTGACTTGCTCGCCGACGTCATAGAGCGAGCCACCCAGACGGTTGCCGAAGACACCGAGCGGTTGCTGCGTTCGCTGGCCCAGGACCATGGCGTGCTGATGAGCGACGGGCAGGACAACCCGACCTTCACGCCGTCCAAACCGGTTGCCAATGACATGGTTGCCGGGCTGGCGCACTCCCTGGCGGTTTCCGGCGTGACCGGGACACCGCTGAACGGGTTACTTGAACAGTTGACATCCCAGCGCTTTCAGGTCGGCCATCGCAAGCCCGAGGGTGATCGCGACCGTGGCGATGCGCAGGCGCTGGTGAAGGCGCGGCTGGCGCTCAACGCCGATGTGCTCTTTCAGTTGAATCAACAGCTTGACCTGCTCACGGCGGCCGCCCGCGAAGGCAATGCCTCGAACGCGCTGCTCGATGGCGTGGCAAATACCCTTGAGCAGACGTACGCCAAGGAATACGCCAACGCGCCGCTGAAGAAATACACCGACGCCGGGTTTCGCAGCCACACGGAACTCGAGGCCAGCTACGACGCCAGCAAGACGATGCTCAAATACTTCCGCGATGAAAAGCACCCGATGACGCAGAACCTGCGCGCCGGAATGGACGTCCCGCCCGCGCGCATGAGCGAAGAGCTCAGCACGGCGCTGCGTCAGCTCAAACCCCGGGAGAACCTGAAAATCAGTCGCAACTATGCCGGCAACGTCAACGCTGGTGTCAGTGGTCCGGTCACAGGACCTGCGTACCTGGGCGGACGGGTCAACGTCGAGCCGGAGCGTACTTACGGCCTGACCTTCACCCGGTACGAGCGCGGCCTCAAGGTCTCGATGAACCGCGACGGCGCCGTGGCCGGCGGCGGCAACATTGGCTTCGGCGCCGGCTTTGCCGATCACGCCGCGCCGAAACAGGACACCTCCGCCAACCTGATACAGAACGGCAGCTGGTTAGGCGTCAGTGCCGACCTCAAATACAAATACACCGAGAGCAACGCGCTGAGTTTTTTCGTGCGCGACGAGGACATCGAAGGCTTCGTGCGCGACCTGACCAGCACACCATTGCAAAAGAGTGGCGACGCGCAAGGGGCGGTGGCCAGCCGGCTGCATCCCCTGTCTTTCCTGGATGAAAGCTCCGAGCAGGAAGTGCGCACCGGCACCAAGCACAACGCCGATGTGGACCTTAACCTTGGCGCCGAATACCGGCTCAATGCAGGGCAGATAGGCGCGAAGCCGGTCAAGGGCTTCTTGCGTGTCTCGGCGGGTGCCGTGGGCACCGCCAACCTGGCCAGCTACGAGCGGGAGCGGGTGGAAGGGCGCGGGTCGGACGGTTTGCGCACCGACATCCGCAGTGACAACAGGGTGCGTTTTCTGGAGAAAGGCGGCGCGACTGCCTATGCGCGGCTGTTCGATGCAACGTTCAGCTCGCAGCCTAACCACGTGTTTCTGTCGGGCGGGGTACCGACGGGTGTCACTGCCAGCGTCGTGGTGGAGAACAAGACCGGCAAAGCGTTTGATATCCGTTTCAAGGACACCTTGCCGTTGCTGCCGGCGGAGACCAAGGCACTGGCCAGTACACTGGAAAAGGCGTTTCCGCTGATCGATGCGCCCGACCTGTCGGGCAAGGACGCAAAGGCGCAACTGGATGCGCTGGCCTCGACCTACGCCAAAGTAACGATCCCGTTCGCCGAACCGTTGACCAATGCGCAGTACGCGGCACTCAACAGCCTCAGCCAGACCCAGCGCCAGGACAGGGCGGCGGATCAGAACACCCGGCTGATGACGACCATGGATTTCACGACCAAACAGAGCAACGTCAACCGCATCGACCGCGCCAGCAACAGCAAACGTGCCATCGATCCGGTGCGCGCCTGGCTGGGGGGGACGACCAACCCGGGCAACGCCGAGAGAATCGCCGGCCTGATGAGTCAGGACCCGCAACTGGCCGGGTTGCTGAAGGAGCTGCAGGACCGCCGGGGCACGACCCGGGCGGAGATCAAACTGGAAGTGACGGACGACGCCAAGGCCGAGATCGATCAACAGGCCATCGCCGGGACACTCACCGACGCCGGGTTGAAGAGGATTCTGGACAATGAGCAAAACCTGCGCATCAAGAGCATTTCGGTGTTCCGCAATGCGGCCAAGGAAGACTCGTTCACCTTGCCGGGGGTGTGGACCAATTTCCGCAGCGGCAGCAACCTGAGTGTCGAGCGGCTGCGCGGCGAGATCACCTTCGACTACGCCGAGGCCCAGCAGGCACCTGTGGGCTACAAACTGGAAGGGCAGTTGACGGCCGAGCGCGACACGCCGTCATTGAGGGACATGGCGGCCACGGGGGCGGGCAGCTATCGGCCGACGTAACCCCAACGTTCACCCGCTTCGGTCGGCGTTGTCAGCCCGGCCGAAGCGTGAACTTTCCTCGATTCAGCCCCTCGCCACGGAACCGTTCAGGCAGCCGTGTCACACAGCATAAACCTCTCAGGATGACCTCCCATGCCGCCTGCCTTCCGCCCGTACCCGGGCGCTTTGCGTGTCATTCGCCCGATGCGCATTGCTTCACTGACTGTCGCGATGTTGTGTACCGGTTGCCAGTCTTACGGGCCGCCCGAGGCAAGTACCGAACGCACGCCGCGCCTGGTGGCGGGGCTCCATCGCAGTGCAGAACCGGTGGCGTATTCACGGCCGACGCAACCCTACGACGGCAGTGATATCTGGCAGCGGATGGGACAGGATTTCCGCCTGGCCGACGACAACGGCGTCAACGAACGCATCGTGCGCCAGCGTGACTGGCTGCTGGGCAATGCAGGGTTCATCCGCAATGCCAGTCAGCGGGCCAGCCCGTACCTCCACTTCATCGTCGAAACCCTCGATCAGCGCGCGATGCCGGCGGAGCTGGCCTTGCTGCCGATCATCGAAAGCGCCTACAACCCCAAAGCCAATTCGATCCGTAACGCGGCGGGGCTGTGGCAGTTCATGGCTGCCACCGGGCGTGATTTCGACCTGCGTCAGACCGCCTGGTATGACGGTCGGCGGGACGTGGTGGCGTCCAGTAAAGCGGCGATGGATTACCTGACCCGTCTGCACACCCAGTTCGGCGGCGACTGGCTGCTGGCGATGGCGGCTTATAACGCGGGGGAGGGCACAGTGAGCCGGGCCATCGACGCGAATCAGCGCCGAGGTCTGCCTACGGATTACTGGCACCTCAGCTTGCCCAGGGAAACCCAGGATTACGTGCCGCGCCTGCTGGCACTGTCGTTGTTGGTGCGCGAACCCGAGAGCTATGGCGTGAAGCTCAGCCCGGTGGCCAATGCGCCGTATTTCACGGTGCTGGAGCTGGCGCGGCCGGTGGACCTTGAGCGCCTCGCGGTCAGTGCCGGCATCGATCGCTCGGTGCTGTTGAACCTCAATCCGGCGTTTCTGCGCAAAAAAACCGCCGATGGACCCTCCCGCGTGCTGGTGCCCCGTGACCAGTTAGAACAGCTTTCGGCCACCCTCGGCAAAATGACCGACGATGTCATGCCCGGTAACGAGGCACTGGCGGTCAGCACTGCTGCCGTCCCAGCGGGTGCAGTTCGTCCCTGACACAACGCGTCCGCCAGGCGATTGTCCGCCTGGGGCCTGTTTTTGGCAGCAATGAGCCCGTCGTGTGTCGGCCCGGACACATGCTTGGTCGCCTGCTTTTCAGCCTTCCTCCGCCCTCGGGTCAGTCGGTTGGCACTTATTCACGCAATCAATTAACCCGAATCTCACCGAACTTTCGGGCGATGTGTAAAAGCGCTGATACATCGTGGCCGGTTGCCGCTGAAGACACAATTAGAAACATCCGTGGCAGTGGGCGGATAAAGGCTGTGGGTTAATTGGCGTTACCTGCGGAGCGACCATCCGGGGCAGTGCGTAGTTGGATCCTATTATCCACTCAGTGTCGACGCGCAAACCTTTGCTTTGGTTTTAATAGTCCAGATGAACGACGGCTTGTTGTCCGACCCGCTAGATTCAAGGGTTCTAGGCCTATACGCGGGAGTACAGTAAATGGCGTTCGGAAAACCGAGTTGAAGCAGTCGGATTTCCGAACACAGTTAAACTAGCAGTGTTATTAACTAATCAATAAGGTTTAAATGAGTTGGTCACTTCGATGGTTGGCAAAGTGTTACATAAGTTCAGTGAGGTGACGCGATATGAGTTGGGCGAGTTAGCGAGGTTTAGTAAGTGGTCGCTGGGTAATATAGTTACAAAGGCGAGTTAAAGCGCGGCCCTCCGATAAGTATGAGTTTACGCTAGCTTAATTAATAAGTTTGACGGTTGGCGGTGACGTGAAGGAAGGGGCAACCTCGCCAATCAGTACGGAGTGCACCATGGCAGAGCATAACCCGCTGATTGTTAAGCTATTGTGATGCACGCGCGAGGCAGTTCGGGCCCTCGGTACTCCCGCGTAAGTCATCGCCCAGTCGGGGGCAAGGGATAATTTGAAATAGCCGTTTGAATGTTTTGCGGATAATTAGTTGGTGTCCTTCAATAAAGTCAAAGTGCCATCACCGGGGTGTATCTCGCGACGCCGGGGAACTAAAATTAATTATTGCTGCCTTTGGAATGCGTGGTATTAATAAATCGCTTGCCCCACTACAAGAGGTATCGATGAGAGAAGAAATCGATGTAAGCGACTGTCCGCGTCAGCCTGAAACTGTAGCGCTGGATATCCAGCAGATAGCATTGAATACCGCAAACCTGAGTATGGATTTGCTGCTGTGCGGGGAGACGGGAACAGGCAAAGACACGCTGGCCAAACGTATTCATGACTTGTCCGGTCGGACAGGTTCTTTCATCGGCATGAACTGCGCCGCGATTCCGGAATCCCTGGCGGAGAGTCAGTTGTTCGGGGTGGTGAACGGCGCGTACACCGGCGTCAGTCGGTCCCGGGAGGGGTACATCGAGGCGGCCTGCGGCGGCACGCTGTACCTCGACGAGATCGACAGCATGCCGCTGAGTCTGCAGGCCAAGCTGCTGCGGATTCTGGAAACCCGGGGCATCGAGCGACTGGGCTCGACTGACTTCATTCCGGTGGACCTTCGGGTTATCGCCTCGGCGCAGCGGCCTCTGGATGAACTCGTGGAACAAGGGCTTTTTCGCCGCGACCTGTTTTTTCGGCTCAACGTGCTGACCATTCAAATGCCAGCCTTGCGCAAGCGTCGCGAACAGATCCTGCCATTGTTCGACCAGTTCACCCAGGAAGTCGCCGCCGATTTCGGTTGCCCGGTACCCGATCTGGATAATCGTCTGGTGCAGCTGCTCCTCAGCCATTCATGGCCGGGAAACATTCGCGAATTGAAGTCCGCGGCCAAGCGTTTCGTGCTGGGTTTCCCGCTGCTGGGCGGCGATGCCCCTCCGGACCGCGATCAGGAAACGGGATTGAAGACCCAGCTGCGGGTCATCGAAAGGATGCTCATCGAAGACGCACTCAAGCGTCACAAGCACAGCCTGGAAGCGGTGGTGCAGGAGCTCGACATTCCCCGGCGCACCTTGTATCACCGGATGAAAGAGCTGGGCATGAACGATGCGGAAGAAGCGGCGATTTCGTAGGACCGGCTTCAGCCGGGAAAAGGCCAGTGTGTTCAGTATCAATCGTGTGGTGTAGCGCCTGACGCCTTCCCGGCTAAAGCCGGTCCCACGAGAGCAGTCCTGCCCAGCGTCTCACACATACCTGCCGCACCAAACGCGCTGTTTCGCAATGGACGCCTCGCAGCCAATGTCGCGCAACCCTGAAATGCCAGAGGTCGTGGATGAGTGTGTACGAGTTATTCGATGAGCAACTGGAGGACGACCATCAGGTGCCGAACCTGCGCGTGGTCGCCCGCAGTCTTGGTCAGTTGGGGATCGACCTGTTGTTGTCAGGCGAAACCGGTACCGGCAAGGACACGGTCGCCAGCCGGATTCATGCGCTGTCCGGTCGCAAGGGCCGGCTGGTCGCGATGAACTGCGCGGCCATCCCGGAATCCCTGGCCGAGAGCGAATTGTTCGGCGTGGTCAGCGGCGCCTACACCGGCGCTGACCGGGCGCGGGTCGGCTACATCGAGGCCGCGCAGGGCGGCACCTTGTACCTCGACGAGATCGACAGCATGCCCCTGAGCCTGCAAGCCAAACTCCTGCGGGTGCTGGAAACGCGCTCCGTCGAACGGCTTGGCTCGACGACGCCCATTGCACTGGATGTCTGCGTCATCGCCTCGGCCCAGCGCTCCCTCGACGAAATGGTCGAACAAGGGCGTTTTCGCCGGGATCTGTATTTCCGCCTGAACGTATTGACCGTGACCCTGGCGCCGCTGCGCGAGCAGCGGGCCCGCATCCTTCCGCTGTTCGCCCGTTTCGCTGAGGCGGCGGCGCAGGAGTCGGGTATTCCGGTGCCCGAGACCACGGGCGTGCTGCGCCACGTCCTGCTCAACCATGACTGGCCGGGCAACATCCGCGAACTAAAGTCAGCGGCCAAGCGTCACGTCATGGGCTTTCCACTGCTGGGCGGGGAGTCCGGCGAGGAGGGCGAATCATCGGGGCTCAAATCGCAGCTGCGGGTGATCGAAAAAGCGCTGATCCAGGCCGCGCTCAAGCGTCACAACAACAGCGTCGAGGCCGTGAGCCAGGAGCTCGACATTCCCCGTCGCACGCTCTACCACCGCATGAAAGAACTCGACGTCTGACCTTCGCTCACCGCGCGGCTTCTGGCGACACAGGCTCGTCGACACGTCCCTGTCCGCAGCTTGCGTGAACATCCCGAATTTTATTGAGCCCCATGCGGAACCGATCCCGAGGTCCGGGCCACCCATTGGCACCAAGCACTTTCGCTGGTGATGACTCAGGAGTGTTCGACATGAATCCAATCTCAATGGTCGGTGGCTTCGCCAACAGCGCGATCAACGCGGGCGGGCAAATGACTCAGCAGGCAGCCAGCGCTGTGACCAACGTCAAGCAGGAAAACCAGATCACCGAGTCCGCCGCCCCTTCCAAGGCCGAAGCTGCACAAAACGCCGCTACCGAGAAGGCCGATGCAAGCCAGGCGCGTCTGATTGCCATGCAGACCGAAGCCGACATTCGCAAGCAGACCAACGACGTCCTCAGCGCCATCCGTTCCGGCAAGGAAGACAGCGCCAACAAAGCGATCAGTGCCGAGGCGCAGAACGCCAAGGGCATCAGTTACTGATCGGTCCGAGCGCCCCCTGAAAAAGGGGGCATCCACTTGAGGATGGAGGTCTCATGCTAAGTCTCAATGCCAATACCAATCCGCTGCAAAACTTGCACATCGGTACCGTGGTTTCCCAACCCGCGCTGGGCGGCGACAAGACCCCGCAGTCGTTGAAGGACGTCATCGATCAGCTCGCTCAGGCGCTGACCAAAGGCGGGCACCTGGACAAGGAGTCGCCGCTGGGCCAGATGGTCGGCAAGCAGATGGAGAAGAACAACCCGTTGGCGTCGCTGATCGGCGGCAATCCGGACATGATCAAGGCCGCACTGGGCGACCTGATCAAAGACAAGCTAGGCGACAACTTTGGTGCCGCAGCCGATGCAGGCCAGGCGGGTGCCGGCGCGCCGGACCTGATGTCGCAGACCCTCAATGGTCTGGCCAAGGCGTCACTGGATGACCTGCTGACCAAGCAGGGCGAGGGCACGACCTTCTCCAAGGGCGACATGCCGCTGCTGGAAAAAATCGCCGAATTCATGGACCAGCGTACGGCCCAGGATCCGCAGAAATTTCCCGCGCCGGACTCTGGCTCCTGGAAAAACGAGCTCAAGGAAGACGCCTTCCTCGACGGCAAGGAAACCGCTGCATTCCGCTCGGCACTGGACTCGCTGGGCACTCAGCTCGGTCAGCAACAGAACGGCGTGGGCGATGCAGGCGGTGGCGCGGGGCTTAACAATCCAGTAAGCAGCCTGTCCCCGACCGATCCATCGGGCGGCGCTGCGCAGACCCCGAACAGCGCGACTCAGGACCTCGGCCAACTGCTGGGTGACCTGCTGCAGAAGGGCGTCAACGCCAGCGTCGGCGGCGGCCTCGGTACGCCGATGAACGATGCGTCACAGTCCGGCGGTGCCACCAATAGCGTGACCCAGGACCTGGGGCAACTGCTCAGCGGCCTGATCAAAAAAGGGCTGGAAGCTGAACAGAACGGTGCCGGCGTCAACGGCGCAGGCGGGCAATCCAATCCGTTCGCTCAGCACGATCAGCAAAACATGCTGGTCCAGGCCGCTTCCGCCCTCGTCTCGGCACTGGTGGGCGGCGGTAACACCAGCAACAGCCTGTCCTGAACCCAGCCGCGACCCTCGACACCGTCTGCCGGAGAACACCCGTGACCCTTTCCAATGTCAACCAACTCAAATCGCCGTCCACCGATCTTGAGCCGCGCCTGGATCAGGGATTGGTCAGCGGGCCTTCGCAGGCGGACGTCGATCTGTTCAATGCCGCCATGCGTCCCGAGCTGTCGATGCAGCAGAGTCATTTGTCCGAACAGATCGCCAGCGCACTGTCGGAACGGCTTGGCGCCACCGACAAGCTTTCGCAGCAAGCCGCACGCAAGATGAAACGGGCGTCCACCACCGACGACCCGCTGGAAATTTCCCAGATGAGCCGGTCGCTGTCGCAGTATTCGCTGCAGATGGCGCTGACCACCAAAGTCGTCAGCAAGAGCGCTCAGGCCCTCGATAAACTGACCAATCTGCAGTAGAGGCATGCCGTGAACTACCTGACTGCGGGACTGATCTGCCTGATGCTGCTGCTCAGCGGGTGCAGCGATGACACGGACCTGTTTACCGGGCTGTCCGAGCAGGATTCCAACGACGTGATCGCCAGCCTCGCCGACCAGCACATCGATGCGCGCAAGCGCAGCGAGAAGACTGGCGTGGTCATCAGCGTGCCGACCGCCGAGATCAATCGTGCCGTGCGGATCCTCGATGCCGCCGGCCTGCCGCGTCGTTCGCGCACCAGCCTGGGCGAAATCTTCAAGAAGGAAGGGGTAATTTCCACCCCGCTGGAAGAGCGCGCGCGGTACATCTATGCGTTGTCCCAAGAGCTGGAAGCGACGCTGTCGCAGATCGACGGCGTGATCGTCGCCCGCGTTCACGTGGTATTGCCCGAGCGCATCGCGCCGGGCGAGCCGGTGCAGCCTGCGTCGGCGGCGGTGTTCATCAAACACACCTCGGCCCTGGATCCCGACAGCGTGCGCGGGCGTATCCAGCAGATGGTCGCCAGCAGCATCCCCGGGATGTCCGGCGAGCCCCTGGATTCGAAAAAATTCGCCATCGTGTTCGTGCCGGCGGCAGAGTTTCAGGACACCGAACGGCTGGTGAATTTCGGGCCGTTTCTGATCGACAGCGCCAACCTCGACTTCTGGAATCGCATGCTATGGCTGGCGCCGTTTGCCGCGTTGTTGCTGGTTGCCTTGATCGTGCTGATCCTGCGCGGTGACTGGCGCAATGCGCTGTTGCAACGCATCGGCCTGCGCCGCAGTGCACGGACGAGCATGCCGGTGCGGGCGTAATGTTTGGCGCCGAGGAGCACTGGATTCGCTGGTGGTGCGCGCCGTGGGAATGGGCCCATGCCGACTGGCTCAATGTGTTTGCCGACCATTGCGGCGTGACCCGCGAAGATTGCGCCGAGCTGCTCGGCACCCGCCACGAGGTCTTTCTGCACAGCGTTGGCGTGGTCCCGAGCCAACCGCCACCGCCCGTTGATTCGCTGATGCAGTGGCTGCAACTGGATGAAGCGCAGCGGCACCGGGCGCTGTCACTGGCGGGCCGAATCTGTTTCGGCCAGGGCGGGGAGACGAGCGCTGACGCCGCCGGGCAGGTGCATGAGCCCTGGTGTCGGGCGGTGGCCAAGGCGTTGCGGCCCGGGTTGTGGCTGGACGCTTCGGTGAGCGATGCGCGGGTGTTGCTTGCGGCATGGGCGGGCGAGCCGTGCTGGTCGAGGCTGCGCCTGTCCTGGGCGCCGGATGCCCTGCCGCCCCCCGGCGCAGAACTGCCCGAGAACAAGCTGCAAACCCTGTGGCACTCGGTGTTGTGGCGGGTGACGACGCCTTGATGATTGCCGTTACCTCATTGTTTTTCAGGAGCTGAACATGCTCGCCAAGCGTCGTCTCGTGTTGTCTTCTTCCGCCGTGCTGGTCACTGACATCCTGCGTCGCGAAGACTTGGCCGGTACCGTGCTCGCTGCTGAAGTGCTGGACAATGCCCGCGCAGAAGCCGAGCAGATGCTGGCGGCCGCCCACGCCCAGGCCCAGCACGAAAAGAACCAGGCGCTGGCGCAATTCTGGGACAGCGCCAACGGTTTTCTGCAGCAACTGGAGCAGCAGCGACTGGCCTTTGCCGAGGAGTCGATGGAGGCGGTGGAAGCCTTGCTCAACGAAGCCCTCGCCGAGTTGCTCGATCAGACCACACTCGCTGAACGCACTCGCGCGCTGATGAGGAATCTCGCCGCCGGCCAGACCGTCGAAACCAGGGCCGTGCTCAGCGCTCATCCAGACATGCTCGACAGCCTCGGTGAGTGGCTGTCGGCCAGTCGCTTCGCCGATCACTGGCAGCTAAAAGGTGACCCGGTGCTGGCGCCGCAGACCTTGCGCCTGAGCGACGCCAACGGTGCGTTCGACATCGACTGGGGCAGCCTGCGCCGTGGTCTTGTGGGATCGTCGACGCCTTCATGAGTTTTTCTTGACCCGGTTGTGACGGTTCATGGAACCGGAGCGGCCGCAGGTTCCACTCAGGGGTTGAATCCCTCAGTTGGAGCACCGGCATGATCAGTTTCAAATCCCTGCAAAACCACCTCGATCACTCCTATTCCCGCGCCCAGGACGATATGCAGGACGCCGCCGAAGCCGCCTCGGAAAGCGGCACCATGGAAGACTTCCAGGCGTTCAGCGATGCCTCGCAGCAGACCAACGTCGCCAACATGATTCTCAATGAAGGGCTGCGCGCCAAACACGGCATCACCAAAGCGATCATCGATGGAATTCAGTGAATTCAGCGCGATCCTCGCTCAGTGGTGCGAGCGACGTCCGCTCGCGCCGCTGGACTGCTGGATCGATGACGCCAATGCGCGACTGGCGGTGTCGGGCAACGGCATTCGCCTGAGCCTCGATGTGCTCGATCCCTATGACGGCAGCGACCCGCAGCGCCTTGACGCGGTGCTCACCCAGGGCGGCGCCGGCGTGGCCTGTGCCTGTGAAGGCGGCCTGGCCATCGACCCCGACACCCGCTGCGTGGTGTTGGTGAGCTGGATTCCCGACCCCTGCAATCCCACGCAACTGCTCGAACGTCTGGAGCGCCTGGCCAATCAGCGCGCCGCGATGCTCAGCCTCATGCAAACCTCGATTCGCAGCGCGACCGCCTCGCCGTCCCGCTCGACCCTCAAAACCTGGCAACCGGGAGTGTGAAATGCGCAAGGCCTTAATGTGGTTGCCTTTGCTGATGATCGGCATCGCTGCGCCGGCGCTGGCCGCGGTGCCTGACGCCTGGAAACACACCGCCTACGCCTACGACGCGCGGCAGACCGACCTGGCGACTGCGCTGGCAGACTTCGCCAAAGAGTTCGGCATCGGCCTGGACATGCCGGCGATGCCGGGCACCCTGGATGGGCGCATTCGTGCGCAGAACCCCCAGGAATTCCTCGACCGGCTGGGTCAGGAGCATCACTTCCAGTGGTTCGTCTACAACGAAACCCTGTACATCAGCCCCACCAGCGAGCAGACCTCGGCGCGCATCGAAGTGTCGCCGGAAGCGGTCGATGACCTGCAGCAGGCGCTGTCCGATGTCGGTCTGCTGGACAAACGCTTCGGCTGGGGCGCCTTGCCCGACGAAGGCGTGGTGCTGGTGCGCGGCCCGGCCAAGTACGTCGACTTCGTGCGCAGTTACAGCAAGAAGGTCGAGGCCCCGGAAAAAGCCGAGAAGCAGGACATCGTGGTCCTGCCGCTGAAGTATGCCAACGCCGCCGACCGCACCATTCGTTATCGCGATCAACAGCTCACCGTTGCCGGCGTGGCCAGCATTCTTCAAGAGCTGCTGGAAAGCCGTTCCCGAGGCGAATCCATTAACGGCGTCAACCTGCTGCAAGGGCAGGGCGGCGCCGGCCGTTCGCTCAATGGCGGCACCACTTCCTCCGGCCTGAATTACGGCGGCATGGACGGGCAGGGCTTTGACACCGGCGCCATCGAACAGGGGCTGGATCGGGTGCTGGGCTCCAAAGGCAAACGCGGCGGGTCCTCCAATGAAGAGAAGGGCCGCTCGAAGATCCGCGTCAGCGCCGACGTGCGCAACAACTCGGTGCTGATCTATGACCTGCCCAAGCGCCGGGCGATGTACGAGAAGCTGGTCAAGGAACTGGATACGCCGCGTAACCTGATCGAGATCGATGCGGTGATTCTCGACATCGATCGCAACGAGCTGGCGCAGCTGTCCAGTCGCTGGAATTTCAAAGGCGGCAGCGTAAGCGGCGGCGCCAACTTGTTCGATCAAGGCACCAGCACCACGCTGTTCATTCAGGACGCCGGCAAGTTCTCCGCCGACCTGCATGCCCTCGAAGGCAACGGCGCAGCGTCGGTGATCGGCAACCCATCCATTCTGACCCTGGAAAACCAGCCGGCGGTGATCGACTTCAGCCGCACCGAATACCTCACCGCCACCTCCGAACGCGTCGCGGACATTCAGGCGATCACGGCGGGCACCAGCTTGCAGGTGATTCCGCGGTCCCTGGACCAGAACGGCAAATCCCAGGTGCAACTGATCGTCGACATCGAAGACGGCCAGATCGACACCTCGCAAATCAACGAAGACCAGCCGGCGGTGCGCAAGGGCAACGTCAGCACCCAGGCGGTGATCGCCGAGCATGGCTCGCTGGTCATTGGCGGTTTTCATGGGCTGGAAACCACCGACAAGGTCAACAAAATCCCGCTTCTGGGCGACATCCCGGTGATCGGCAAGTTGCTGTTCCAATCCCGCACTCGTGAGCTGAACCAGCGTGAGCGCCTGTTCATCCTGACGCCGCGGCTGATCGGCGATCAGATCAATCCGGCGCGCTACGTGCAGAACGGCAACCCCCACGACGTCGATGACCAGATGAAGCGCATCAAGGAACGCCGCGACGGTGGTGAACAACCCACCCGCAGTGACGTGCAGAACGCCTTCACCCAGTTGCTCGACGGCGTGACCCCGGTGGGCTTCAACAGTGGCGAGACCTTGCCGTTCGAAGCCGACAGCCTGTGTGATCCGGGTGTCGGGCTGAGCATGGATCGCCAGCGTTCCCAGTGGTTTACCCGCAAGGATTGGGGCATCGCGGTGGTCGTGGCACGCAACACCACCAGCAAACCGGTGCGCATCGACGAAAGCCGCTGCGGCGGTCGCTGGGTGATGGGTGTCAGCGCCTGGCCCCATGCGTGGCTGCAGCCGGGGGCGGAGAGCGAAATCTACATCGCCTTGCGCCAGCCGCAGGTGTCGAGCAAGGCCAAACAGAACCGACCTTCGCTGCTCAAGGGGGCTACACGATGAACCTGCGCGGTTTGCTTTTGCTGTTTCTGGTCACCGCCACGTTGGCGGGGTGCGCCACCCATGGGTGCTCGGGTTATTCGTGCAAGCGGCCGGATTCCAATGACCGGGAGCTGGTGATCTGGTGGCCGCCGGACATGCGTCAGGGGATTGATGAGCGTGACCATGAGCAGGATTTTACTGTGGTGCCATTGAAGGACTGAGCATGATTCGGGTATCGGAAAAAGCAGCGTTTTACGCCCACGTCGCCGCCGAGCGTGCGGCGATCTGGCCGGTGGCGACGGGCGTGGCGTTTGTCAGTCGACGTGAGCATCGGGACTGGGGCATCGCGCTGCATATCGAGGGCCGGGCCTTGCGCCCGGAGCAGTTGCGCGATGCGTTGGAGCGGCGGTTTTCGCAGGCGGAGTTGTTCAATGACTTCTTTTTGTTTTTGGATGTGCAGCGGGATTTTGTGGTGTGGCATGCGGTGCCTGGGGCGCAGGAGTCGCCGGTGAGTCTGGACAGTATTCGCCGGCAGGAGCTGGAGCTGGCGGGGTTGGGGCATCTCAGTGATGTTTTGCAGTAACTCAAGATCAAGATCAAGGGCGTCTGCCTGGGGGCAGACTGTTTCGCCTTCGGCGAGTTACTTGG
>NZ_JBXAWH010000020.1:0-68934 GCF_057291635.1 Pseudomonas sp. 1L-C-7-B-C1
CCTACGAGACGGCCAGTGTCGCGGCTGTGCAGCTGCCCGTTGGCTTCGTATTCGTGTGTGGCGTCGATGATGGTGTGCGGCAGGCCGTCGTCGCTTGTGCAGATGTTCGATGCGCAGCACCTAGCCGTGGGGATTACGATCAAATCTACTTGTAGACTTCATCGTATCGACCGTTTCAAGATGCCAGCGTTTTCCATCGTCGTGCTACAAGCCCTCTCGCATAGAAACGAAACCGTCGAACCTGAAAAAGACCACGACGGCTGTAGCAAATTAATATCCAGGTGCTGGCTCTGCGCTCTCGATATCTACGGCAAGAAGCGGCGCGATCTCGGGATCAGTACCTGTTCGCTGAACCGTAATCACCGCAAGTAATGGCCCAAATTCGCCTGGAATGGGATCAAAACCCCTTAAGTGCACATCTACTGACACAGCTTCGCCACTACCTGGCAGCGCTATTTTTGGCCATTCTTGCGTCCTACATAACGGCCAATTCAGCAATTGCTCGCCGGGGACAACGCTAAGCTCCTGAATATCGTCCCTGACCTTATATCTCCCATTGAATTGAGGTAAGGGAACATTCGGAACGAGATCAACATCCTCGCACTTAGCAAGCCCATGAATATAGTATTGCCAAGGCGTCATACCCCATACCAAAACTAGCAGACCAGCTTCAAACAAATAATTAGCGATTTCTGTTTCACAAAATGCTTGCTGCAAATCCATTATTTCACAAGAAAGGTTTTCTTTAATAAAAGCATCCATTTTATCTATGTCTGCGAGAAAAAAACCCAGCCGCGCAGCGCCATCGTACACGGGCCCCGGATAACGCTCAATTACTGAGGGAGGCTTACCTAGCTCAGAAAGAACTGCTGTTACGTTGACGATCTCGCTGTATTCAAGCATCGGCTTAATATGATCTGGCACCTCACCTAGCGTCTTCAATGGCCGATCCAAGTATACGGTCAAATCAAGGTAATAAATTCCAGGAGCCAAGCGTGTCGAGTCGAGGGTAATTTGTTCTCCAGCTAGTTCAATAGAAACAGTTTCGCATGCAGACGCAAGATGAATTAAAACTTGCTTGCTTGATAATAACGTGGATTTAAATGTAGGACGGTAATCAAAAACCCTCGAGTTTCTCGTCCATCGAAAAATGACTTTACGCTGCTGCTGTGAAAATAGCGAGAAGTCATAATCTCGAAGATCTATTGAGGTGACTCCGAGGTTTATAGTCGCATTCGCGACAACTCTTGAATCGTTCAACGTGAGATATTTGCTTTCAGAGCTTAACATCAACTACATCCTCCCATGGCAAACCCTTTACTTCTGGCCCATTTTTTTGTTGCTTCCCAAGCTTGAGACGGCGATACATTCGACGCGAGAATCTTACCCGGCCGGCCGTTTTCAATAATCCTCACATCACCTCTAACGTGTGCAATTTCAGGATTGTTATAATGTGTTTCCAACGACTTGAGCCAAGCTTCGTTCGTTAACCCTTGCGCTTTAACAGCATCCGCACTAACGAGGGGCCTAGTGTTTGCTCCCGTCTTATTGTACCCATGCATACGACTATGCTCGACATCATTCCATTGCCCCGGCTCTAACCAATACATTGAGGGAACATTATGGAGAGAATTGAATGGAGCGATTCCCAGCTTGGTTGCAGCAGCGTGCGGAACCATATGGTGCCCCAGCAACACAGGATTGCCCAACGGCATCAGTCCCAAAGGATCAACCCACGTGATTGCATTTGGGGCGTAACGATAAAGATTGTCGCCGCCGATCAACCCAATCGGATCCTGCGTAATAAACCGTCCAATTTCCGGATCGTAATACCTGAACGTGTTGTAGTGCAGACCCGTCTCATCGTCGAAGTACTGACCTTGGAAACGCAGGTTCTGCTCAACCTCACCCACGGCAAGCGATTCAACTTCGCCCCACGCCTTATAGGTTGCCCGCCAAACAATCTGGCCGTCGACATCCGTCATCTCCAGCGGTGTGCCGATCTGGTCGGTGTGGAAGTAGTAAAGCTTCCGCTCTTCTTCACCTTCACTTTGGTCAACCCGGGCAAGTGGCGCGTGGCTACCTGGCTCGTAAAGATAAAGGCTGCTCTGCCACGGCGTTTCCTCACGCAGCATCCGCAGGCCTTGCCAGAGGAAATGCTTATGCTCGGTCTGGCTATCAATCTCGGACGTCTTACCAACCCGACGACCCAAGCTGTCATACCGGTACGTGCCAACGCTGCGCACATGGCTGTTAACCATCGTTTCCGCACGCACGAGCCGGTTTTCGCAATCGTAGGTGAACGTCTGCAGCTTGCTCAAGCCCGACCGTTTTTTAATCAGGTTGCCCCACGCGTCGTAGGTATATTCCTGATCCCGCCATTGCTTAATGCGGTTGTCCTTTACCTGATCGAATTGGCTGGTGTTGAAATTCAGCCGGTTCGCCGCAGCGTCGTATCTGAACTCTTCGCTATCCACCAAGCGCCCGGTGTCTCGACTATGCAGCTGACCATTGGCTTCATACTCGTACTTAATCTCCCCGCGCAGTTTGTCCAGCGTGCGGGTCAGTTCGCCTGCTGGATCGTACTCGAACCGCCGATGGATCGGGTTGTACGCATGATCGACCAGCAACGAGGTGTTGATGCCTGGATTCTGGATCTGCGAAAGCTTTTCAGCAGGAATAGTCGACGCAAACTGCCAGCTCTTGCGCCCCATCGCGTCATAGCCAAAACAACTGGTGAGCTTGCCCTGTGATCGATAGACCTCGCGATGCAGGTCATCGCGCTCCATGTCGCTGATGAGCAGACCGTCGAGGTTCAGTTGATGGAGATGCCCGCTCCCGTAATACAAATGATTCAGGTGCTGACCCGTCGGCAACGTCAGCGTGGTCAGGTTGCTGAGCGGATCGTATTCGTAGGCCAGCGCCCCTTGCGGCGTGGTCTCTTTGATCAAACGACCTAACAGGTCATAGCTGAAGTCGAGTTTCTCTTCTGCAACGCCCAGCTTTTTGCCGATGCTTGAAGGCAGCCGGTGAATGCTGAGCAACCGGTCTGCTTCGTCGTAGCCATAATCCTGCCGCGCATCCTGATTGACCTTGGCCAGCAATCGGCCAATCACATCACGCTCAAATTCCGTGCTGCGC
Organism: Pseudomonas sp. 1L-C-7-B-C1; assembly: GCF_057291635.1. Lineage (NCBI taxonomy): Bacteria > Pseudomonadati > Pseudomonadota > Gammaproteobacteria > Pseudomonadales > Pseudomonadaceae > Pseudomonas > Pseudomonas sp. 1L-C-7-B-C1. The sequence continues at coordinate 3,142 of NZ_JBXAWH010000020.1, forward strand.
TGCGGCCGCTCTGCCCTGTCGCCGTAGCCGATTTCCTCAACCCGCGTCAGATGCCCGCCCAGGTTGTAGTTGAATCTGCGCGTCAGATTGTCGATGCGCTTTTCTTCGATCAGACGATCCGAGGCGTCGTAGGCAAATCGGTACGCAGCATTGTTTTCGTTAACCAGCGCTGTTAGGCGAATCGCCTTGTCGTACTCGTAGCTGATGCGTTGGCCTTTGGCGTCCTGGCGGCTGGCAGGCAATCCGCGTGCAGTACGCAGCAGACGCGTAATCTGACCTTTGCCATCGGTGTGCGTGAGGACCTGACCCAATGCGTTGTAGGTAAACGACTCAGCGGTGCCGTCCGGGTGCTCGATGCGTACAACTTCGCCGTCAGGCTTGCGCTCAAGTCTTGTCGTCTGATTCAAAGCGTCGGTGACGGCGACCAGATGGGACCGATCATCGTAGGTGTAGAAGGTGTTTTTGCCCGAGCAATCCTGAAACCGCTCCACCTGCGCCAGTTCGTTCCACCACAGATATTTGGATTTGTATGTGGCGTCGATGATGGTGTGCGGCAAGCCGTCGTCGCTGTTGAGGTACTCCGTCTTGTGGCCGAGTGCATCAACTTCAGCGATAAGGTTGCCTTTATCGTCGTATCGGGCTTTCCAGACGCCGCCATCAGGATAAGTCGCTTCGGTCACCAACCTCGTACCAAGGTGGTGTTTGTAGCGGATCTTGCGGCCCAGCGGATCGGTCTCTTCGATCAGGCGGGAGAAGTCGTCGTACTTGAAGGCCAGCTTATTGCCATCGGGTAGCGTGATGCCGGTCAGGTTGCCGGCTTCGTCCAGGTTCATGGCGTAACGTTCGCCGCCATAATCGCGGCTGGCGATGACAAGGCGGTCCTCGTTGTAATGCACTTCAAGCTCACGGCCCAGCACGTCGACCGCCCAGGACGTGCGCTGCGCGAAGTCGTAGCGGAAATGAAAGTGTTCGCCATCGCTGGTCAGTACTAAACCACGCGGCGCTGACCTTCAATGATTACTCAACTTCATATGCAGCTTAAAGCCAGCACCACGCTATCAGCTCAAAAACACGAATCGAATCAAGAACTACCCGTAGACATTTAAATCCTGTGCTTTTTCAATGAAAAGATCTTGTAGATCTCCTTGAATCTCTTCCCCTTCATAGGATAGGGAAAAGTCACCTGACACATTGTCGGGAAAATGCACACCGTCCAAGGTTCCTAGTATGACCGAAGCACTGTCGGCGATGACCACCTTAAAAAAACTCAACACATCTGCACGTTCGGATTCATTAAGCTTGCTCAGCGCATTCCTAGCCTTCGCGTACGAATCTGTGTCGCTGTTCATAGCTTTATTCAGAGACTGAGCATATTGCTCGAAGTTTTTATTAAAAAGTTCGTCAAAAATTGCATCAACAAATTCATTATCACGGCTCATTTGTGTCTTCCTATCATCTAACTTCCGGGTACATAGATTTGTTGAGATCTATGAGTTCTTGTAGCTTAGCATTCGGGACGTCGGGATAAACACGTCTCAGCTCCTTGATATCTCTTGCAATCACGTCTCGCGCACTTGTGAACGGCATCCCAGTCTTAGCGTTCACACCGGATCTTGAAACGATCCCCACGCCCTCTTTCGAAACCGTGTGACCTACTCGGGGTACCAACATGGCTGGCCCGGTCGCGGGGTCATATCCCTCCACTAGGTCCTTCATGAGGTTTTTTTGGCCCACGTGATGAGAGTCAAGTCCTAGGTTCTTGCCTTTAACCGCACTTTTGTTGGCCTGATGAGAGTTTACATCCCACTTATCACATGCCAACCCTAGTGGGTCGATCCAAGACTCAGGATTTGGCACGTATCGGTAAAGATTTTCTCCGCCCACTAACCCTATCGGATCTTGGGTAGTGAACCGCCCAACCTCCGGATCGTAATACCGAAACGTGTTGTAGTGCAGGTTTGTCTCATCGTCGAAATACTGGCCTTGGAATCGCAGGTTCTGCTCGACTTCATTTACGGCAAGCGTTTCGACCTCACCCCACGCCTTGTACGTCACCTGCCAAACGATCTGGCCATCGACATCCGTCATCTCCAGCGGCGTGCCGATTTGATCGGTATGGAAGTAATAGAGCTTCTGCTCCGCCTCACCTTCGCTTTGGTCAAGACGCGCAAGCGGCGCGTAGCTGCCGGGCTCGTAGATATAGAGGCTGCTCTGCGAAGGCGTTTCCTCACGCAGCATCCGCAAGCCTTGCCAGAGGAACTGCTTGTGTTCTGTCTCGCCGTTTATCTCGGCGGTTTTGCCAAGCCGACGCCCCAGGCTGTCGTATCGATAGGTGCCGACGCTGTGAACTTGGCTATTAACCATCGTCTCCGCGCGCACCAGCCGGTTTTCGCAGTCGTAGGTAAACGTCTGCAGCTTGCCCAGCCCTACCCGCTTCTCAATCAGATTGCCCCACGCGTCGTAGGTATATTCCTGATCCCGCCATTGCTTGATGCGGTTGTCTTTAACCTGATCAAACTTGCTGGTGTTGAAGTTCAGGCGGTTCGCCGCAGCGTCGTATCTGAACTCTTCGCTATCCACCAAGCGACCGGTGTCGCGACTGTGCAGCTGGCCGTTGGCTTCATATTCGTACTTGATCTCGCCGCGCAGCTTGTCGAGCGTGCGGGTCAATTCACCTGCTGGATCGTATTCGTAACTCCGATGAATCGGGTTATATGCATGATCCACCAGCAGCGAAGTGTTGATGCCTGGGTTCTGGATCTGCGACAGCTTTTCAGCCGGAATAGTCGAAGCAAACTGCCACCTCTTGCGGCCCATCGCGTCGTAACCAAAGCAACTGGTGAGCTTGCCTTGAGACCGATAGACCTCGCGATGCAGGTCATCGCGCTCCATGTCGCTGATGAGCAGACCGTCGAGGTTCAGTTGATGGAGATGCCCGCTCCCGTAATACAGATGATTCAGGTGCTGACCCGTCGGCAACGTCAGCGTGGTCAGGTTGCTGAGCGGATCGTATTCGTAGGCCAGCGCCCCTTGCGGCGTGGTCTCTTTGATCAAACGACCTAACAGGTCATAACTGAAGTCGAGTGTCTCTTCCTCAACGCCCAGTTTCTTGCCAATACTTGAAGGCTGACGGTGGATGCTGAGCAACCGGTCTGCTTCGTCGTAACTGTAATCCTGCCGCGCATCCTGATTCACTTTGGCCAGCAACCGGCCAATCACATCACGCTCAAATTCGGTACTGCGCTGTGGCCGCTCTGCCCTGTCCCCGTAGCCGATTTCCTCAACCCGCGTCAGATGCCCGCCCAGGTTGTAGTTGAATCTGCGCGTCAGATTGTCGATGCGCTTTTCTTCGATCAGACGATCCGAGGCGTCGTAGGCAAATCGGTACGCAGCATTGTTTTCGTTAACCAGCGCAGTCAGGCGAATCGCTTTGTCGTACTCGTAACTGATCCGCTGGCCTTTGGCGTCCTGGCGGCTGGCAGGCAATCCGCGCGCCGTGCGCAGCAGACGCGTAATCTGACCTTTGCCATCGGTGTGCGTGAGGACCTGACCCAATGCGTTGTAGGTGAACGACTCGGCTGTGCCATCCGGGTGCTCGATACGCACCACTTCGCCGTCGGGTTTGCGCTCAAGTCTCGTCGTCTGGTTCAGCGCATCGGTGACCGCGATGAGGTGGGAACGATCGTCGTAGGTGTAGAAGGTGTTTTTGCCCGAGCAATCCTGAAAGCGCTCCACCTGCGCCAGCGCGTTCCACCACAGGTATTTGGATTTGTGTGTGGCGTCGATGATGGTGTGCGGCAGGCCGTCGTCGCTGTTGAGGTACTCGGTTTTGTGGCCGAGCGCATCGATTTCAGCGATCAGGTTGCCTTTATCGTCGTAGCGAGCTTTCCAGACACTACCGTCGGGAAAGCTGGTTTCGGTCACCAGCGTCGTACCGAGGTGGTGTTTGTAGCGGATCTGGCGGCCCAGCGGATCGGTCTCTTCGATCAGGCGGGAGAAGTCGTCGTACTTGAAGGCCAGCTTATTGCCATCGGGTAGCGTGATGCCGGTCAGGTTGCCGGCTTCGTCCAGGTTCATGGCGTAACGTTCGCCGCCATAATCGCGGCTGGCGATGACAAGGCGGTCCTCGTTGTAATGCACTTCAAGCTCACGGCCCAGCACGTCGACCGCCCAGGACGTGCGCTGCGCGAAGTCGTAGCGAAAATGAAAGTGCTCGCCATCGCTGGTCCAGTGCTCGACCACACGCGGCTGACCGTCGATGGTTTCCCAGCGGTAATTGCAGCTCAAGCCCAGGGCGTTGCTGTGGCCGATCATCACGCCTTCGGCATAACTGAAGCGGCGCATCGTATCGCCGTTGCGGTTGATCACTTCGCTCAACTGGCCGTCGTCGCTGTAGCGATACTGAACGAGGGTTTCGACGGCTTCATTGCCCACTATGCGCTTGACGTCAGTCAGGCGGCCCAAAGGATTGTCGTAGTGCAAATGCACCCGCACGCCGCCGGGGGCACTGATGTCGGTAAGCGTACCGTCGGCCGTTCGGGAGAAATGCAGGTAATGCCCGAGCGCATTTTCCAGACGTTGCAAGGGCATCGGCGTGTTGTCGTCAGAAACCTCGCCGAAATAGAAGAAGGTGTTATCGAGGGTTTGCAGGAGGTAGTGACCGCCGGGCGATCGGACCAGGTAAATCTGTTCGTAGGGGTTGTAGATGCTTTCGCCAGGCTCGATGTCGACGAAGGGCACGCTGCGGCCCTGGTTGTCAGTGAGGTACACAAAGCTGCCACTTCTGCGCAGGCTTTGTTCCCAAGGCAGCACCCAGCCTCGGCCCAGGACGCTTTCAACGGCAAGATCGCTGGCATAGAAGCGGGACCACTCGATAGGCATCAGGCCCGGTAACACAAAATCGGTTTCGCCTGACTCAAACAGCAATTTTCGACCGCTGGTGAGGTCCACCGGATTGCCGGTCGCAGCACCTATCGCGCCTCCAATCGCTGGCCCGGCGACATACCGGCCGAACAGATAAGTGCCCGTCACCCCAGCCATGAATTTTAATGCACAGGGGCCAGCAGCTTTAAGCCCCTTGGTCAGACCAAGGCTGAAAACTTTGCCCAGTGCCCGCCACCCACTCGCTACGATGATCGCTACGTCGACGCCAAAGCGCAGCTCGTCAGAGATCTCCTCGTCGACATGAAGATAACGCGTCGTACCGCCACCGATAAACACGTTATCTGACCCTGTTGCGATTCTCGCATCACAGGTCACCTTGTCGCCTTTACGCGAAGCCGCGACGTTGTTGATGAAAACGTTGCTGGAGCCATCAGCGATCTTCACCGGAGGCGGATGTTTATCGCAGGCAGCCATGCTCAATATGGCGTGGGCGGCATTGCGGCTATTGATGAACACGTCCGTGGAGCAACCTGCTAACAGAATACCCCCGGCCGGCGATGTTCGCGCAGATCCCCATGCTTCTCCCAACGCAGGCGCAATGCCGGACCCCACCGAAAGTACGCCTATCAGGAGGATGGTGCCGAGGCCTAACGTGCAGGTCATCAACGCGCCAGCGGCAACTGCCATCGCGATCCCAATGACCGCACCCGCCAGGAAACCGCCCAAAGCCCCGGTGTGTTCTATTCCGTCCCCCCAACGCGCCGCTTCGAACATGGGTTATTCCTGTTCGGTGTTGGTTGAGGCAACAATGCCCTCACGCGGCTGAAAGCTCGTTAGAAGCTTCAGCCAGTCTTCATCCTGCACAGTGCTGAAGTCGGCCTGGCTGGTCGTGGAAAAAACCAGAATGCGGCCTGGCTGAATTTCGAACGCTGCCTGCCGCTGGTACACCGGCCGACCATCGTTCATGTAATAGGCATCGACCTGAATTCCGGCAAATGTCTGGCCGGTAGATAGTTCCGCCGCCTTCTTGCCCAGTAAGGTGTAACCGCGCAACTTCGATGTGATGAGCTTGATCTGGCGGCTGATGTAGGCGTTCAGATCTTCGGCTGGAAGCATGTTGTCACGGCCGACCGTGATGTTCAGCGGAGCGGGAACGCTGTTACCCACCACGAACATATTGACAGTGCGGTCCTGAACGCCTTCCGGCAATGTGATCGATCCTTCTTGAAGCTGATAGTCCATTGAGGTGTGTCCGTAAATAGTGAGGAAGGGGTTCAGCAAGCCGCGATGTTCTCTAGCATTTCGTCGAACTCGATCAGCCAGCTCGCCAGTTCGGCATGTTCAGGATTGATCACAGTCGACACGCTAAACCACTGACGCTCGTTGCCTTGGGCAGGCGATATGATGGCGCTAGTCGCACGACCATGGCGGCGCTCCTCTCCTGCCATGAACGCATAATCCAGCGAAATCGCGGGGCTGCCCGCCAACAGGCAGTCGCTCTGCCGAACAACGGTGACATCGCCGTGATGCTTGCGCAGGTTGTCAACGTAAAGCTCGGCGGACCGCCGCAGTGTCAGGCCCTCCGGCGCCGGGCGACGCTTCGCGCTGAACGTGACAGGTTGCCCGTCTCTATCGAGGGTGATGTCAAGGTCGCGAAATGTCAGCGCGTGAGGCATCAGCAAAGCCAGCCCGGCGATTTTCAGCTCATTGCGTGAAGGTTGCAGCGGCACCGGAGGTGATGGTTCAGGCTCAATAACGATTACTGGCGCACTGGCCGCCTCCTCCGCCTGCTGGCGCGCCAGTGCCTCAGCGGCCAGGCGTTTCTCCGAGATGCGATCGTACATGCTGGTTCTGGTGCTTGGGATTAACGGATTTCTCATTTGTTGATATCGACCCGTTTGCCGTGAACGAAGGTGTCGTTCTTGCCAAAAATATCGACCGAATTACTCGTGATTTCGATACGGCCATCCATGATTTTGATGCTGCTCTCACCGACCGTGAGAACGATCTCGGTCTTGGCAGTGATATGAACGAACTGTTTGTCGACCTCAATCGCCAACGAACCCTCTAGAACCTTTATCCGGGTGTCATTCTTGATCGTTTCGGTGTGGGTACCGCCTACCGTAATGGTCCTGTTATTCCCCACATCGTGCTTTTCATCCAGCTCGATCTCGGTGTCCAGGTTGCGCTCGGCGTGCATATGAATCTGCTCGGCACCGGACTTGTCCTCAAAGCGGAAGAAGTTCGCTGTGCCCGCATTGCCCTTGGTCGAGCGAGTGAGAAAACCACTCTGCGTCTTGTTCGCCGGCAACGACCACGGCGGCGTGTTCTTGCTGTTGTAGACACTGCCCATGATCAACGGGCGATCCGGATTCCCATCCAGGAACACCACCACCACTTCATCGCCCACACGCGGAATCTGAATGCTGCCGAAGCCACCGCTGGCGCCTGACTGGGCAACGCGGACCCAGCACGAACTGTGGTCGTTGTACTTGCCGTTGCGGTCCCAATGGAACTGGACTTTCACGCGGCCGAGTTCGTCGGTGAAGATCTCTTCGCCCGGAGGGCCGACAATAATGGCGGTTTGTGGCCCGGCAATAGTCGGCCGCGGCGTGGACAGTTGCGGGCGGAAGGGAATCTTTTTGCGCACGCAGGAGAAGGTGTTGTAGTAGCTCGCCTGATGGCCGTTCAAGTAGTTGTTGTGGCCTTCGCTTTCGACGCCCATCAGCAGGAACTGGCGATCGTCGGCGGAGCCCTGATCGTGGTCGTAGTGCTGCACCAGCTCGAAGGTGAAGCCGGGCTTCATCGCGCGGCAGTTGCTCGCCCCTTCGAACTTCTTGCCGCGGATTTCCAGGGCTTCCATGCGCAGGCGCAACAGCGTTTCGCCCTCGTCGTAAGTGCCGTGGGTGTACTGGCCGGGGAAGTCGTAGATCTCGAACGTCTCTACGTCGCCCTGTTTGTTCAGGCTGTTCATCCCGACCGGCAGACGGTTGTTGGGCTGACGGTAGTCGAAGGTCTGCACGGCCATCTTGCCCGCCTGCAACTGGCGGTTGCCGCTCCACTTGGTGATGGAGTCTGCGGTCTCGGTGACGGACGCAGTGTGGAAGCGGATCTGCGGTTGTTCCGGCAACGGCTGCAGCATGCTGGAGTCGTCGCAGATGATCATGGTGTGGCCTTCGGCGGTGTGCTCGAAGTAGTAAAACATCCCTTCTTCTTCGAGCAGACGCTGGACGAAGTTAAAGTCGGTTTCGCGATACTGGGTGATGTAGGTGTAGCGCTTTTGCGGCTTGGTCAGACGGAATTCATGGCGGGAGAATGCCGGGCAGAGGGCGAACACCTGGGTCACCACTTCCTCGACGGTATTACCCTGAAAGATCCGCGTGTCGAAGCGGTTTTTCAGCATCGAGAACCAGGGGTTGAGCGTCGCGGTGTAGCGGGCCATGCCGCCATCGCTGCCGGTGCTGGCAAACCGCGTGAGGTAACCGGCAATATAGCGCGGCGTGCTGTCGGCCAGTTCGATTTCGATGGTGACCAGTTGCCCCATCATCGACTTGAGCTCGACGCCGGAATCTTCGCAGATCAGCAGCAGCTCGAAGCTATACGCCTGGGACAGCGCTTCCCGACCTTTGAAGGTTTCGAGCAGCAGTTGCTGTTCCGGGTTGGCGAGGTTATTGAACTTGAACAGGCGCCGGTTCTGGGGCGAGAGCAACGCGGCAAGGTCCATCATCATGTAAATCTCCTGGATGGCACGGGGTAGAACGCTACCGCCATGCTCAGCAACAACAGGTTACGAGCCGACAAGGGGGCCGGAGCCCTTGTTGCATCGTCGCTAACGGGTCGATGACGCGCCACCGGGCGGGTTCGCCATCAGCCGTGGGGGCATTCCTACAATCACGTAGGACCCGAGCTACAGACGCTTCTTTAAAACAACAGTCTCGGAATCGACCGTTGGGTCCGCGCTTGACTGCACAAGCGGTTAGCAACGCCATCTGATTCCGGGTAAGCATTCTATTGCTGGACACTGCGACCGCGCCGCAATGCGAAAGTGCCATCAAGCACTGCAAATCGCGAGCGGCATCACAGTCTCAGAATCGTTACAGATGTTTCACAGCGGCAAAGGAGACACTTATGCGCCTCCCGCTGTCAACCCGGTGAATCGATTATGCGGAGCGTCGCGTAGGATGGTGGATCCCGTTTGGAATTTCTTAACCGGCGAGTGAATGTCTCGAAGTGCCCGTAATCACAGGCGCTGGCCGAGGGCTATAGCGATCAGTTGGTTGAGTGACGGTGTTCTGCCATCATTGCCGAGTGTAAAAAACCTGAGAAAAATGCGCATCGCCGGAAATTAAATCGTACGTTAGCGGTCGATAGCGGACTTGACGTCCACTGCTGGCGACTTGCTAGCCATAACGGTCAGCCGCAACAGACACGCCCATCGGGACGCTGTCCAGCGCCTCCCCCTCAAGGACTGTGATGTGTAAATGGACCTATTAACCAACGTGCCAAGCTGGGACGACATCGAGCGAAACCTCGACGAACAATTTAACGCCCTCAACCAAGGCGTCAGCAGCGGTTTGCAGAGCGCGAACGACGGTTGGGACGGTATGAGCCGCCGGCTGAGTAACGGCGTCAGCCAGGCGTACGGCTACATGGGCGGAGCCCGTATCGATCACGTCCGGCAGGCGATGGCCCTCTCCTACCCGATCATGCAGTCCGATCTCACCCGCAAATGGGCGTCGATCAACATCAAGGAAATTCTGCCGGTACTGATCAAGCTGGTGCAGCAAGTGGTGATGATCCTTGGGGGCAGCGTCGCAGTGGGTGGCGCTCTTGGCGGCGCTGCAGGCGCGTGGGCTTTTGGTATTGGTGCAGCACCAGGGGCCGTGGCTGGCGCGGGGATCGGCCTGCAAGTGGGCAACGTGATTCTCATGGCACTGGGTCTGTCGGCCATTGCGGAGTATTTCTACAAGGGCCTGCCTGCATGCTTGTCGACATTGCAGGAAGGGCTCGCCACCGCCTGGCACGCCGAAGATGGCTTGAAACCCACAGGCCTTGACCCGACTGGCGGCTCCGCTGCGCAGGTCCAGGAACGCACCGAACGCGCCGCTCGGCAATTGGCTCGCGGGCAAGAGCAACTGGTGATGCTGCTGCTAACGGCCATCGTGACTTATCTGACGCGCGGGCAGATGAAGGCCGGCGTGATGAACAGTCTGGAGAGCATCGCTACTCGCAGCGCCAAGCTACAGGCCGACATTTCGAACAAGGAATTCGCGGCGTGGTTAGCGCGCAATGAACAGAAGATTCTGGCTCAGCCGGAATTGCAGCCGAAAGATGTGACGCCCTTGAAAAAGGCTGAGCTTGAACCACCGCTGCCCAACGAGAGCTCCAAATCTACCAAACCACCCAAAACACGCCCAACCTTCGAAGAGATCTATGCAAAAGCCGGTGCAGCCAAGGCCGAGATAGACGCCGTGGCTGATGAGATCGCTGCCAAGTACGGCGGCACGGTTGCAAAAGCACCGATCAAATCAAGGGCGCGAGCATTGGAAAAGATCGCCAATGATTACGGCGGTGACCCTACCAAGATCAAGGACCTGGCACGTAACACGATCATTGTGCCCGCAGACAAAATTGCGTCAGTTACTCAGGAGTTGGCGCAACGCGGTGCCAAGGTGAAAATCATCGATGGTGCTGCAGACCCACTTGGCTACAGTGGGGTCAATTCATCGTTCATGACCAAAGCCGGCATACCCGGTGAAATTCAAGTGAACTCTCCCCAAATGATTTTTGCTAAAGAGCCTGAGGCGTTGGCCAGAAACCTGTTGGGGAGCGACACCTATGACGCCGTGGCCTCCAAGGCCGGTGTGCCGGGCGGTCTTGGACATGCTTACTATGAGGATTGGCGAACAATGAATCCAACTTCCAGCGGTGCCGAGGCTATTGCCACGAAAAGCAAGGCTTACTACGACACAGTGAGGGGATTGTAATGGGCATCAACAAGGGGGAGCGCTTTGCTAAAGAAGATGTTTACGTCGATTACCCATTCGAGGATGTCACTTATCGATGGGATCACGCTTCCCAGCAGGTATTTGTGCGGTTCTATGGAGAGCAGGAAAGCCGCGAGCCCGTTCCGCACGAGAACCGTCTTTTCAATGACGCTCTTCGCTACGGTGAGGAGATGACTAAAGCTGAGTACGATCGAGGTAAGTAAGTCAACGGCACGCGGAATGGTTCACAGTAATCGCCGTTGTGAGCCACCAGTCATCCTGTGCCTGATTCACAATACAGACCTCCATGCAGAAAGATTTACGCCTGAATCACCAATCGTGTAAACGACAACAAGGAACGTTATTTTGACCCGCTTAATCCGATGCTTGATTGCCTCAGCGATAGCCTTCTGCGGCATAACACCGACCTACGCTCAGGACAGTGAGCAGGCGCTTGAAGCCGTCATTGCCGAGCAACAGAAACAGCTTCCCATCATGCTCGACCCTATGACCCGCATCGACAATATCAGCTATGCCGATCACACCGTGCTCTACAAGATCACGCTTTCTGTTTATGCAAATCGCCCAGGTGAACGGGTGTACTACGAGAGTTACCTGACTCAACAGATCCAGAAAGCGCTGTGCAGCCAGACTGCCTATTTGCTAATGCTAGCGCTGGGAAACAAGATCACTTACAGCTACTCCAGCAGCCAGGCCGAGCCTATTACTGAAATCACCTTCGGACCAGGGACTTGCCGGGAAACGTAGCCTGTAATCCCTGGTAGTTGAGTTGAGCTGGTGTAATCGGATCAGGGCCTCTGGGATGACAAAGAGCATTTCGATAAGTGCGACGATGACCCGCATGTCCGCGTTGCTACGTGCCGGGAACAAAGACGGATGGGCTGAGCACCTTGATGATTATCGAGCAAATCTGCCTCACGACTATGATTTCGCACTCTCGCAAATAATCGGACTGTATGGAGGAATGGGGTCCCTGACCGACATCGTTTTGTACTGTAACGGACAGCCCTTGATCGACGAGAACAATGAGTTTGCCGAATTGCGCACCCGGTTATATGAGCTCTGCATACAACACTAACTGTCTCTGAACCCCATTGCTCCACTAGCTAGAAAAAGCACCATCCGCCCCGCCCCGCGCCCAAGCCGGCGCATCCATCCCAAAGACAAGGACGCAAACACTCATGCAACCAAACAACCCCCACACCTCTTCCGACACCGGCGAACTGATCGCAACGTTCCGCCAGGGCAAGGCCTTTTTGATTTTCGGCCTGATATTGGCCGCTGTGCTTTTTGGTCTCGCCGCATTCGTGTTCTATCTGAGTACTATTGTGCCAATGGCCCATAACGGCCCGGTAACTCTCCAGACGTCCCGCGGCATGACCCTCAATTTCTCAGGCGAACACGCAGTGTTTAGTTTCACCATAGGCTTGTTGGCCATTATCGGGCTGTGCCTATTGGGTACCACCGCTTGGCAGAAGAAGCTGCGTAATACCCATTACGAAGTTTATGGGAATGGCATCGTGCGGATCACTAAAGACCAGCGCGTCTACACGGCGTTTGCCGAGATAGAGGACCTGTACCTGTTTAGCTCCGGGCAAACTGTATTGACCGGCCTGATCACAAACCTGGCCTATCGTCGTAATGCCTCAGAGCCCTTTCATCGAGTGGTCGATACCTTGAAAGGCTTCCAGGCATTTCAGGAACTGGTCCGTGACTTACACGTCCGCGCACGCCTGCCGGCTTTGGCCGAAGCGCTGGAGGCGGGCCAGTCGGCCACCTTCAACTGCATCAGTTCAAAGCAAGTCTGGGGCAAGCGAGTAACCGGCAACTTCCTTAAAGTGACCACGGCGCCAATTCTTCTGAGCCGGGACTTTTTCGAGTACCAGGGCAACAAAGTGCCGGTGTCGTCACTGCGCACGGTAGACCTCAACGCCTGGACCGAAAACGTAGTGATCAAGGACGAGAACGGCAAGCCGGTATTGTCGACCATCGCCACCGGCATTCTGAGCCATGACCTGTTCCTCAATACGCTCGATATCGTACTGGGGGTTGAAGAGCAGGCACGCGAGCCAGCGTCCAATGTCTTCGAAATGAACATCCAGCGATGATCTATCGCGGCGCAGGATGGATGACGCTGTTAACACCACTGGCCATGGTGCTGTTACTGACGTGGTTGTTGATGGAACCCAGCGCTAAATCCAGTGATTTATCGCTCATGCAATTCTTGCTGGCAGTGGGTATTGGTTCAGCCATCAACGTGGTCCTGGACTTTGTGTTGAAAATGCTATTCCGCGGCGTGCCGGGCAAAAATATCAGGTTTCTACTTGGTGGTCGGAGGCGGAATTACTGTATCCGCCTGGAACATCTTTTAAGATTTTGAACCGGTTTTAATCAGGCTCAACGACTCATTTACTACTAGTAAGAGATCCCATGATCGACCTTCATAGCCCAACGCTGATCGTAACCGAGTACGCTCATCGATACGATCATTTGCAGCCGCCCTCCTACCCTCGTGATACAGGCAGCAGACGGTATGTGGAGGCTGAATGGGAGAGATCTAGATCCTCCACTCTCACCCACAGCCAATCCCTAGACAGAGCGAAAGGAGCTCTGTTGGGGCTGGCTGTAGGAGATGCTGTAGGCACCACTCTAGAGTTTTTGCCACGCGATGCAAAGCAGGTAAAAGATATGGTAGGCGGCGGACCCTTTAACTTAAAGCCTGGGGACTGGACCGATGATACAAGCATGGCGGTGTGCTTAGCGGACACTTATCTGGCAAACGGCAGATTCGACTACATTGATTATCTAGATAGGCTATGCCAGTGGTACAAGCAGGGAAAGAACAGTGTAAATGGGCTTTGCTTTGACATCGGAGGCGCAACTCGCAATGCACTCGAGGGTTGGCTAAGTCTGAGGCTGAAATGGATTGGGAATACCGAACCTGACACCGCAGGGAATGGCTCTATAATCAGACTGGCACCCGTTGCCATCTTTCGGCGGCATAGGCTGTCATCCACTTGGAGAGAAGCCCAAACTCAAAGTCGCGCCACCCACAGAGCTTTGGAAGCAGTGAACTGCTGTGAGCTCTTGAGCGCACAATTGCACTTGGCGCTCAATGGCGCAGATAGGATAGAAATGTGCCAGCCTATGGTTCGTCCCCTTCAAGCGCGAGCAACCATAATCAATGCAGGTGAATACAAACAAAAAACCCGTGATCAGATCCGCTCTAGTGGCTACGCCATTGATACGTTGGAGGCAGCATTGTGGGCAGTGTGGAACACTGATAACTTCAAAGACGCAGTGTTGTTAGCTGCTAACCTCGCAGATGACGCTGACAGTGTAGCTGCAGTTGCCGGACAACTCGCTGGAGCCCTTTATGGCGCGTCCGGGATACCGAAACAATGGGTAACGAGAGTTGCATGGTCGGAGCATATCCAAAACCTAGCACTTCAGCTGCATGAGCAAGCACCTTATAACGACCCATTTTATGAATTAGGTTAGTTAGTAACCTGTGCGTCCGAGTCGCAACTGCTCCGTAAGCTTGTGCGCAATGGCAGTTCTCTGATCCGGAGCTCAAGGACGAAAACGGCAAGTCCGTATTGTCGACCATCGCCACAGGGATCCTGAGCCATGACCTGCTCCTCAATACGCTCGATGTCGTCTTGGCAGTTGAAAAGCAGGCACGCGAGCCAGCCGCTAATGTCTTCGAATGAACATCCAACGATGATCTATTGCGGCGCAGGCTGGATGACGTTGTTCACACCACTAGCCATGGTGCTGTTAATGATTTGGTTATGGCCGGATCCGAGCGTAAAGCCCGGCAATACATCACTTACGCAGCTCTTGATCGGGGTGGGTATCGGTTCAGCCATCAACGTTGTGCTGGGTTTTGTGTTGAATCGCGAGCTTCACCCCGATGGCGTTCGCCACCACTTCTTTTTCATACCGATGCAGTGGCCGGCGCTGTTGATCATGCTTGCCTGCGCCGTGATCGCCTTACTGAAATAAGCTCACCGGCCACTCGGCAAGGGCGGTCGGGTTTCGACTTGTTCAAGGCTTACACGGTAAGTCGTGTAAGTGTCCCCGTCTTTCAGGTAAAGGTCGCTGCGGTAATCCGATATGGCTCCTTTCAGCTTGATATGCAGGCCGTTGGGGACACGCTGGATTTCCACATCTTTCAAGTCAGTGTCCGAGACCAGGAAGGGCGGGGTCTTGCCCAAATACACCTTCATGGTTTCGTCAGTCGATTCACGATGATCCATGTAGAACCTTAACCACTTGGGCTCTGAACGGTCCCTCGCCTCCTCCACGATATACAGCCATTCCCCCGGTATGAAGTTTTGCTTCAGGACTATTTGCGGAGGAAGTTCAGGTTTGTGCACGTAGCCATAGGTAAGCGCCCCTGCAAGGCAGATCAGGAAGAAAATCGCGACGTACTTTTTAAGCCTGACCTTGAGTGCTTGCCATTCGGTTTTATTCATAGCCTTCAACGTTGGGCGTCAATGATTGTCTTGATAAGCGCCTAGCGTGGCGCAGTGGCGACATTTGAAGAGGTAGACCGTAGGCCCATGATCCTTATCCAGGGCAGTAAAGAACGCTTGCCATTGCGGCCCCTCCTCCACTCCCGTTGAGTCCTGAACGGCGGCGATGGCTGCCGGGCCCATTTCAAGCAACTCTGTGTGACCGGCCTTGCCAATGAATTCGGCCGCGTCGTCGCAGTGAGTGAACCAGCATTCTTGCTGCCACCCGCTGAAACCAGGCGTGCGCTGACAGACTTCGGCGATCTGCGCCTCGCTCAGCGTGTCATCGCCATCCAGGCCAACGCTCTCGTCATCGACAAACGTCGCGCCCAGGCGCTGGTGCGCACTCCCGTCGGCAATGCACCAAGGGCAGATACAGTTTTCGTACTCATCAACGGCGTATACCGGCCCCACGTAGATGTAGCCGCGCGCCTGGTTGCAGCTGACGCAAGTGTCGGAAGAAGGTTGCACCGAACCGGTACCGACGGGATCGGGATGGTAAATAAAATGGGGCAGTGTCATAAACGCATCCTTAGTGATTGCTCAATCGCATTCTTGCACGCTAATTGAATCGAGCAAAAAAATGGCGGATTGCTCATCCAGGTGACCATAAATCGGCACATCTCCATGGCGATCAGCGAACACGCGCCTGGCTTGGAAACACAGCTGCGTGCGGAGCAAATTCACCATAGCTAATATGTAGCTTCAAGCTGAGGAGCTCATCCTACCCGGCCGGCGCGCATCACCGGTATGCTAGCGGGAGTGTGGTCACGTGCCCCGGGTAGGCCTTGGGCCCTGGAAACGAAAGGATTAATCATGCCGGATGCCACCCCCACTATGAACCGCAGGGAAACCGCCAACAAAAAAACAGGTGGACATCCGTGCAATTGACTGCGCGAGGACGTGAACCCAATGACAGATAACCTGGACAATGTGTTGCTGATCGCGCTAGCGGACGGCGCACTCGACAAATTTATCGTCGGTGAGCCTTTCTATTTTCAAGAAGCCAAGGTAGACACCCAAGAACCACAAAACGTGATGGCTGCCTTCGACTTGGTGCTCGACTATTGGACTAAGACTAAAGACGAGACGTTTCCGCGGAAATTTGCAACAGCAATGTTGAAGGCTCTGGGAACCTATCCAGACAAAAACCGAGCGATTAATAGTGTAGCTGTCTGGATCTGGTATTACCGACATTGTCTAGCCCAGAAGACGTCAAATCCAGATGGCATGTATGGTGATCTTTTTGAAATGAATACCGCCGGCGTCGCCGGTGCGCTCAAGCATGAACTTGAGGTCAACAAAGCTGAATTAATTAGCGACACGCGGTGGGCAGGCGAGTCGTGGAACAGTAAGCAAGGTCTATGGGAGCCGTTGATGCGCGTGGCGGTAGGCGTTCGGGATAAGCTCGGAGGTCCGGACTTCGTGCCTGATAATCTCTAGCGGGACCTTGGTCTATTGGCATTTGCACCGACTCGAAGCGTGTTTCCATGAATCCGCATCACCCTCAGATCACAGCCTGCGGACTGCGGCCCGAACGCCACGAAGGTGCGGTTACCCAACCATCAGCAGAGCCGTGGCAGCTCAGCTTCAACACCACTTGAGCAGCGAGGGCTAGCGGATGACTGACATTACGTTTAGATCGGCAACTTGCCGCAAAGCGCTGACCAGCAGGGTCAGTTTGTGTAATGCGCTGGAAGGCAGTTTTGAAGAGGCCCCCGATGAATAAAAACAAACTCCAGGCATCGGCGCGTGAGCTCCGGCGCACGCTAGATAAATACGCAGTCATTGAACCTGCCGCAGCGTTACTATCGGCTTCGCTTCAAGACCTTATCGAGAGGGCCGAGCGATGCAGCATTCTTCAGGCGGTGGATATCGGAGATATCCCAGGGTACAAGCTGCTCTCGGAGACCGGGCTCCAGGGCTACGATGATTTGTCCGAAGCATACGCTGCGTTCTACATTGAGCTCACCGGCGGCGAGTCCGAAGCTCCCAAAGCCTTCAAAGCGAGACGCGGCCGGTAACAAGCACGAACGCCGGCCCTGACATGGATGCGTGAACTCAGGCCTCAAAACGACCAGGCGCCGATGGCGTATGGTTGGCTTGAGCAACGTCCGCCCTCCTCAACCGGCGCACATCACCGATATGCTGCCGACAGTTTTGGTCACATGCGCCGGGGAGGTTTTGAATCCTGGAAACGGAACAGAAGTCATGCAGGACGCCACCACCATGAACCGCAGCGAAACCGCCAAGCAAAAAATAGAAGCGGCCATTCGTGCCATTGACTGCGCACTGACTGAGCGGACGCAGGCGATTTTTGAGATCACTACCGCAGCTCAACTCATTCGCTTCAAAGCAGAGCTACTGAAGGCTTTGCACCTGATTTTGCGAGCCGAGATCCCGGAACTGATCAGCCACCGTAAACTCGGAATGGCTAGAGTCTTTACCGATCAGTGGCCTTACAACTTGAGACTGGGTTTGATCATTATCGAGGCTGAGCAAGCCTTCGAAGCGATCTAACTGTGCCCTGCAACTGCCTTCCGGTTCCATCCCGCCTGGCTATCGGATGACGTCAACCCACACCGCGCCGTTTCCGTCGCAATAGCCGTTCACAAATCAGCGAAGCGAGATACCCACCAAATCAAGTCGAGACGAATCGAAAAATCAGTTGTCTGGTGATTTCCTCCAAGAAGCCATCAACGCAAACAATCTGCCCAAATACCAACGCCTCCGCGCTTTGCGGATTTGGTCAATTTGCATGAACGTGTAGGGCTTAGGCATTGATTGTTCTTGAAGGCGGAGCGCGCGTAGCCCCCTGATGATGTGCCGAGCGTGAAACAACGCGGCGATGCAAAACGCCTGCAGTCCAACCATAGCGACCATTGCAGCAGTTAAATGGCCGAGTGAATTTATAGTAATACTTGCCGCCAAGGTTGTAGCCCCGGCAACTAACACGGGATTATAAGAGGCAGGTAATCGCTGCCTATCCTGATACCTCGGCTGGACTTTTAACCCGTTATATTCGAACGGATGAAAGGATGGTCTACCTCTGGCCAGTACATAGTAGGTCAGCAGCGTGATACCAACCGGGGCGCACCCTAGCAATAAGGGCAAAAGACCCTCTTTGCCCCAAATGCTTCCTGCAGCGAGATACGCGACCGAGCAGACTGGTAAACAAAACGCGCCTAAAAACGCCACGACCAGCGAAATCATATAAACGGTAAACCTCTCACAGCGATAAACCAGGTAGAGAGTCCAAAGAATCGCCAGCAGCGCCACCACGAGGTACAGATGCCAGAAATATTCAAGATTTGATGGACCTAGGGCCATCATGGATAAAAGGAATGTTAGCAATGTCCAACTGATTTTCTTGAGATTCTGCGCATCAATCATTACCGTTCCCTAACCCATAAGCACATAAGCACATAAGCACATACGTTCATCGTCGATCACTGACGGTTGACCAGACAAAAACTCGACCTCATTCGCACCGACTTGCTCAACGACAACCAACCTGTGTAAAGCTTTGCGCAGCGAGCTTTACCAGATATTGCATAATGAGGCAGCGCTAAAGCTGCTTTAGCAAGCAAACTGGAGCCCTCCGAACGATGACATTCAGCGACACTTACGTAAACCGCGAAGAAATGTTCTCCCTGGGAGTCGAAGAAACCTCAGGCCAATTCTACGTATCGTTTCCGGTGAGCAGCGGCTTTGTGGACTACGCAGAGTATTACGCAATTGACGCGCACACGTTCGAACGCTTCCACCACGATCTCGCCTCAGCACTTCAATTCGTCAACCGTTGCCGTCGGCGCGAGCTGGACGAGTTGCTGATGCAAAAGCCAGGCTGGAACCGAGGCAGCGCGATCTAGCAAACGCCGCCGTACCATAGGGAAACCACCCGTTGAAAAAAGCCATCGACTACATCGACGAAGCCATTGCGGTCACCCGCCTGAGGGAGGCGTCGTGTCCAGCATTCCCCCTTTACGCAAGCGCGCTGATCCAGCTCGACTTCATCAGAAACATCTTGCTGGGCATCGAAAAAGACAAGAGCCGACTGCACAAATTGACCATTGGGGTGTGGGCCGCGAAGGAGTTTGAAGGCAACGACCCCGAACTTGCCGACGTACTTTTCAACGCCTACAGCATTGGCGACCAGATTGCCCGCGGCTTGAAAATCCAGCTCCCCGACGGCCAGCCCCTGGAAAGCCTTCACCACCCAGCATCCCCACTTCAGGAGTGAATTGATTGACGTCCACCAATCTGCAGCACCTCTACAACAAAGCCTGGCTGTTCGCCTCCCACGCCCACGTCGGGCAGATGATGAAGGGGTCGAATCTGCCGTACACCACCCATGTCGCGATGGTCGCCAACGAGCTGATTTTCGCGGACCGGGAAAGTGACATCGGTGATCTGGCCATCGCCATGCCTGCCGCACTGCTGCATGACGTGATCGAGGACACCGCGATCTCGGAGGAGGCATTGGCTGAAGTGTTCGGCGCCTCTGTCGCATCGACCGTCGCCTGCCTGAGCAAGAACCTGATCGTGCCCTTCTCGGACGAGCGCTATTTCCAGGCCATCGCCGCGCATTCCCGGGAAGCGGCAGCGATCAAGTTGTGCGACCGGATCACCAATCTCCAATCCGCGCCATCGACGTGGTCGCTGGAAAAGCGCGCCTCCTATCACGAGGAGTCTGCGCACATCCTGGCGGCGCTCGGGCATACCAATGACTATTTGAAGCGCCGACTCACCGACGCCATGAAGCGGTACAAATCCTTGTACGTCGATGAGCAGCGGGACATCTGAAGACCTCTTCGTGAGCACGGTGAAGCGCCACTCCGGTCACTCCCACAAGGTTTCCGAAACCGGCCAAAATATCGGGTCAGCCCACCATACCGTGGGAGCGAGCTTGCTAGCGAATGGTATTCCAGCCGACGGATATCTGCTGAATGCACCGGTCTCTTCGTGAGCAAGCTCACTCCCACAGAATCTGCAGTGTGTCCCGGATCTGTGGCCCACATGAGACCAGTCGGGCCTTGCTCGCGAAGCGGTCTAGCCCAGAGGATCCAGTCAGCCGGTCACCCAGCGCCCGGCCTGAGCTGGGCGCCAGCAGCAACTGCGCTCACATACTCATCAAACAATTCAACCTGACCATCGACCCTGAGCCAGCCCCGATACGATTCCGCATCCCTCCTGTAGCGGGCAAAGGCTTCCGATTCCGGCCCGTCCGCAAAAAGTGAAGCGATGGCTGCGCTCTGGAAGTACCAGTAAATTCCGTCACATTGCTCGGTGGCTTTGGCGTTGGAAAGGTCGATCGCCCTGGACCGCCATTGTGCTGCAAGCTCACGTCCCTCTTCCCGAGAGGCGTCTGGCATCGCTCGCCAGCCAATCTTCCCGGCGTCGTCCACATAGGCGTGATACCTGGCGAGCAATGCCTTATCTCTTTCCCAGACCGAAGGACAAACGGGCGGCGGCGTCGCGAACGCACCAGGCGCCGGACAAACCGGCAACCCGCTGAGAAGTTGCTGCACCCGCGACAACGGCTGCTCCTGCCCCCGCTCCTTGCCGTCG
Source organism: Pseudomonas sp. 1L-C-7-B-C1 (assembly GCF_057291635.1). Taxonomy (NCBI): domain Bacteria; kingdom Pseudomonadati; phylum Pseudomonadota; class Gammaproteobacteria; order Pseudomonadales; family Pseudomonadaceae; genus Pseudomonas; species Pseudomonas sp. 1L-C-7-B-C1. The sequence goes on from NZ_JBXAWH010000020.1 coordinate 24,125, forward strand.
GCAGAAGCTGACTCTGACTTCGACCCTGGCACAACCTCCTCCACCCGCCCCGCGCGACCCAGCACCGCCCTCAACCAGCCTCGCACTTCCATCACCCAGCTCCCTTGATAAATCCCTTCCACACAAACGACGCTCAGCCCAAGCCATCGACCCAAGCCACAACCCGGCAAACTACACCACCCCGCGCCCGAGACAATCCAGACGCCACACAAAAAACCACAGATCCGTCACCAGTCCCGCAAGGCGCTTTTGCGTCGGTTTTCCTTAGTTGCCCGATTAGTTCAGATCAGTAGGTGAACCGGTTCACCTTTCCGCCCTTTTCTTTAAACCTGCCAAAGGGATCCAATAAAACCCTGCAGCCCTTGAACCATAAGGGCTGGAGCCATTTCTAAGCCTACGACGAGGATCATAGTGGCCATAAAGCATCATTGCGGCCTGTATCAAATCTGAGAAAAACTTCGCGTCTGTAGGAACTTTCCCACACAATTAACTGCCTGAGCTGACACTGCTGGCTACTAGCTATCGGTGTTCGGCCACGTTTCATGCGCCTAACCTTCGCAGCGAGTTTTCGGGATGACGTTCATCCAGATCCGCTTTTCGAGAAGGTGTGCCAGTTGGGCGACGCGATCTCTTCACTATGTCTCGCCGCATTCGCCGCATTGTTGAGAAGGGTTCAGGGACGATGTACCAATGACTCAAACGTTTGACGTAGAAGCACTCATAAAGCTGCGCAGCCAGACCCGGGCGGTTTCCGACGTGCTTAAAGCACAGGCGTCCGATTACCTGGCCACGCTGGCGCTGTTGATCCGTCCGCAGAATCTGTTCGGTGAGTACCTCCAGGGTGCCCAGCGCAGCAGTGGCCGGGAAACTCAGCACCACTTCAAAGCACTCAAAGAGCTGTACGACAGAATTGGTTCGGCGTCTCCGTTCCAGTTGGTCAATGAGATGGAAGTGCCGCTGAACCTCATCAGCACCACGCCCGAGCTGTTCCCGCTGGAATACGACAAGGTCCTGGCCGACAGCGGTCAGACCGTCCGCATCACCAGCCCGACGCGCTGGGTGATCGGGTTCAATTCCTTTGACCTGGCGCGCTTTCGCAGCGTCATCAAAGACCCCAACCGCAGCAGCGCCGAGTTGTACCGCTTCGTCGTGCACTACCTGGTGCTGTTTTACTGCGTGAGCAAATCACCGGGCCTCGGGCGTTTGTTTGACGGCCTGCGTTTTCCGGTGAGCTTTGAGCGACTGAAGGATTTTGGCGACCTGCCGTTCTGCGTGATCAGCTCGCCGGTGCGCTCGACGCTGCCGGACGACTCGGTCATTCGCAGCAGCACGCAGATTGCCGGCAACGCCAGTTTTGAAGAACTGGTGGGCCAGGACAGCATCATGGACATGAAAGATGAGATTCGTCAGCGCCTGCTGATGACGATCGAAGGACTGTAAAGCACTCGGCTCAACGTCGAGCCGACACGCAAAATGACTTGCAGCGAGTTGCTCGCACAGGAGAACACGATGGCGAAGAAGGAAAGTACCCAGCACAAACTCGACCGCGTTCGCGCCCCTCGGGTCCACATCACCTACGACGTCGACATCGGCGATGCTCAGGAAAAGAAAGAGCTGCCCTTTGTCGTCGGCGTGCTGGGCGATTTTTCCGGCAACCCCCTTGAGCCGCTGCCCAAGCTCAAGGATCGCAAATTCATCTTCATTGACCGCGACAACTTCAACGGCGTGCTCAAAGGCATCAAGCCGCGCCTGGCCTATCGCGTCGACAACACGCTGGCCAAGAACGGCACGCAGCTGGGCGTCGAGCTCAACTTCAACGCCCTCGAAGACTTCGAGCCGCAGAACGTGGTCAAGCAAGTCGAGCCGCTGCGCAAGCTGCTGGAAGTGCGCAACAAGCTCGCGGACCTGCGCAACAAGATGGGCGGCAACGACAAGCTCGAAGAGCTGTTGATGGACGTGTTGCAGAACACCGAGAAGCTGAAAACGCTGGGCAAGGAATTCGGTCGTGAAGCCGCCGTTCCCGCCACCGACGCCAAAGAGTAAGCAGGAGCACGACCATGAACGACAAACAAACCGTGGCCCAGCAGGACACTGATCTGGTTGAAGTGGAAAACTTCGCCCCGCAGTCTTCGCTGCTCGACAGCATCATTTCCGAAAGCCGTGTCGCCCGCTCCGAAACCGAACGCACCCGCACCCGTGATCTGATCGGCGAGCTGGTGGGTCAGGTGCTCGAAGGCGAAATGACACCGAGCAAAGACCTGATCGCCGTGCTTGATGCGCGCATCGCCGAGATCGATTCGATGCTCTCCGAGCAAATGAACGAGATCATGCACGCCCGTGAATTCCAGCAGCTGGAAGCGTCCTGGCGTGGCCTGAAATACCAGGTCGACCAGACCGAGACCAGCACCACGCTGAAGATTCACCTGCTCAACGCTTCGAAGAAAGACCTGGTCCGCGACCTCAAGGCCTCATCGGAATTCGACCAGAGCGCGCTGTTCAAGAAGATCTACGAAGAAGAGTACGGCACCTTTGGTGGCGCGCCGTTCGGCATGCTGCTGGGTGACTACGAGTTCAACCGTAACCCGGAAGACATGTACCTGCTCGAAGAGATTTCTCACGTTGCGGCCGCTGCCCATGCCCCGTTCATCTCGGCGGCGTCGCCTGAGCTGTTCGGCTGGGACTCGTTCACCGACATGTCCGGCCCGCGCGACCTGGCGAAGATCTTCGACACCGTCGAATACGCCAAGTGGAAGTCCTTCCGTAATTCCGAAGACTCCCGTTATGTCGGCCTGACTCTGCCCCACGTGCTGGGTCGCCTGCCGTATGGCCCGGATACCACGCCGGTCGAAGAGTTCAACTTCGTCGAAAGCGTCGATGGCCGTGACCACAACAAATACCTGTGGATGAACGCTGCCTACGCACTGGGCACTCGGGTCACCGACGCGTTCTCCCGCTACGGCTGGTGCGTGGCGATTCGTGGCGTGGAAGGCGGCGGTCTGGTGGAAGGTCTGCCGACCCACACGTTCAAGACCGATGACGGCGAAATCGCCCTCAAGTGCCCGACCGAAATCGCGATCACCGACCGCCGCGAGAAAGAACTCTCCGACCTCGGTTTCATTCCGCTGGTGCACTGCAAGGGCACCGACTACGCGGCGTTCTTCGGCACCCAGTCGACCCAGAAACAAAAGCAGTACAACACCGACATCGCCAACGCCAACGCCCGTCTTTCGGCGCAGTTGCAGTACATCTTCGCCACCTCGCGCATCGCTCACTACATGAAGGCGATCATGCGCGACAAGGTCGGCAGCTTCGCTTCGCGCAAAGACGTCGAGATGTTCCTCAACAAGTGGCTGTCCAGCTACGTGCTGCTCGACGACACCGCCAGCCAGGAAGCCAAGGCCAAGTTCCCGCTGCGGGAAGCCCGGGCCGAAGTCTTCGAAGTGCCGGGCAAGCCTGGGGTGTACAAGGCCGTGACGTACCTGCGTCCGCATTACCAACTGGATGAGCTGACGGCGTCGCTGCGACTGGTCGCCGAACTGCCGCAATCCACACGCGGTTAACCGAATCGGGTCTGCCAGGGAGGCAACATGAGTAGCCAACACAAGCTGTTGCCGTCACTGCTGGACCGGTTGCTGGATGACCGTCCGCACCAGTCCGTTGAAGCCTCGGCGCAACGCTTGTGTTCGCTGGCCGATTACAAGGCCAGCATCGTGCGTGACCTGGAAATTCTGGTGAACACCCGTCAGTCCCTGGTGGCTGGCGAACTCGCCGGTTTCCCGCAACTGCCCGGGACGATCCTCGATTACGGCATGCCCGATTTCACCAGCAAAAGCGTGCTCGATCCCCAGGACCGCTATCTGATTCAGCAGCAGCTGGAGAAGGCGATCTCTGACGGCGACCGGCGCTTTCGCAGCGTCAAGGTTCAACTGCTCGCACAACAAACCGGCCAACGCATGCTGACCTTTCGCGTTGACGCCGTACTGCGCCTGCAAGACATCTCCCGTCAGGTTTCCTTTGACGCGGTGTTGCAGGTCAATACCCAGGAATACACAGTACAGAACCTCAACTGATGCTCGACGACCTGCTCCCCTATTACGAAAAGGAACTGTCGCACCTGCGCTTTTTGGGCCAGGAGTTCGCGAGCCAGTACCCGAAAATCGCCTCGCGGTTGCTCATCGAGGGCGATAACTGCGAGGACCCGCACACCGAGCGGTTGATCGAGGCGTTTTCGTTTCTTGCGGCCCGGGTACACAAGAAGCTCGATGACGAGTTTCCGGAAATCGTCGAATCGTTCCTTGAGGTGCTGTACCCGCACTACCTGCGCCCTACGCCGTCGATGTCCATCGTCGAGTTCACCCTGGGCAAGAACGAGAAGGTCACCGAGGCCTATCGCGTTGCGCGTCACACCGAGATCCACGCCACGCCCATCGACAGCGTGGTGTGCAAGTTCCGTACGTGCTACCCGGTCGACCTGTGGCCGATCAGCGTGCAGCAGGCTTCGTTCGTCGAAATGGAACGCTCGGCGTTCAACGGTCACAGTGCTGATCTGGTGGCGCGTCTGCGCATCGGCCTGACGGCGACGTCTGACGTGCTGTTCGGGCAGATGGAGCTGGACTCGTTGCGCTTCTTCCTCGACGGCGAAAGCACGCTGATGCTGCAGCTGTACGAATTGCTGTTCAACAACCTGGCCAAAGCCACGCTGACCTTCGAAGACGAAGGCCGTATGCGCGAAGTGGCCCTGCCGGCCGACGCGCTGAAGGCGGTTGGTTACGGTCTGGATGAAGGGCTGGTGGATTATTCGGAGCGCTCGTTCCTCGGCTACCGGCTGCTGCACGAATACTTCACTTTCCCGGACAAGTTCATGTTCTTCGACCTGTCCGGTTTCGGCCGCATTCTGGCGGGCAAGAAGCTGGGCAAGGTGGAGATCAATTTCTACTTCTCCGACTACGACCTGCACGACCGCCTGGCGCGCCTAACGCAGAACATCGGCCGCGCCAACTTCAAGCTCAACTGCACGCCGATCATCAACCTGTTCCGCCAGCAGGCCGAGCCGATCACCCTGACCCATGCCCAGCATGAATACGCCATCATTCCGGATGTGCGCATGCAAAACACGGCCGAGGTGGTGTCCATAGACCAGGTGCGCCGGGTCAAGAAAGTCGGCGGGCTGGAGCAGGTCACCAGCTGTCATCCGTTCTTCGAGCCGCGCGCCGATCAGGGGCCGGGCAACAGCTTCTGGATCGCCCGCCGACGCCCCTCCCAGAGTCGGCAACGGGACGGCACCGACATGTTCATTCGTGTGGTTGACCGGGATCTGGAGCTGATCAACTCGGCCAGCGATACCTTGAGTATCCGCCTGACCTGCAGCAACCGTGACCTGCCGTCGCTGCTGCCCTTCGGCGGCGCACGCGGGGATTTCAGCGTCCCGGCAGGTTCGGTCATCGACGACATCCGCTGCCTGCGCAAACCCACCGCCTCGGTGCGCGTGCCACTGGGGAACGGCGTGATCTGGCGCCTGGTCTCGCACCTGTCGCTGAACCACATGTCGCTGGTCAGCAAAGGCCGCGACGTGCTGCTGGAATTGCTGTCGCTCTACAACTACCGCAACACCTCGGCGATCCGTAAGCAGATCAACGGCATTGTCTCGGTCAGCAGCGAGCCGGTGGTCGCGCGGATCGGCCACCCGCGTCCGAATTTCGTGCGCGGCGTGGGCATCACCCTGAAATTCGATGAAAGCCAGTACACCGGCAGCGGCGTGTTTCTGTTCGGCATGGTGCTCGACCATTTCTTCGGCCAGTACTGCTCGATCAACAGTTTTACCCAATTAACCCTGCGCACCTTGCAGCGCGAGAAGAGAGTGGTCCAATGGCCCCCGCGAACCGGCGATCAACCCCTGGTCTGATCGACCAGGCACGGGCTGAGCCGCACCGATTCGAATTCTTTCAGTTGGTGCGTTTGCTCCGCCTGCATTACAGCAGGAACGGGCGAATGGACCTGCAGACGCGGCCCCATGAAGATCCGTTGCGCTTTCGTTCGCAGCTGTCGCTGAATTTCCCGGCGAGCGAAGTCAGCGACCTGAAATTCGAGCGCGAGGGCAAGGTGTCTGCGGCCGGTCTGCCGCTGACCGAAGTGCAGGTGACGTTCATGGGGCTGGTCGGGCCGTCCGGCGTATTGCCGCGCCCGTACACCGAGCTGTTGCTGGAGCGCCATATTCAATACCGCGACGACGCCGCCCACGCGTTTCTCGACGTGTTTTCCCACCGCATGACCACGCTGTTCTACGAGGCCTGGCAGAAGTACAAGTTTTACATCGAGTACGAGCGCAACGGCACGTCGGACTTTGATCGCTACCTGCTGCATCTGGTGGGCCTTGGGCCGCAGGCGCAGAAACAGAAGTTCGGCCCTGAAGGCTCACCGCTGCGTAGGGAGCTGTTCAGCTACTTCTCGGGCATGTTCGCGCAGAAGCCGCGCAATGCGCTGAACCTGCAAGTGATGCTGAGCTTTTACTTCTCGCTGCCGTTCAACGTGCGTCAGTTCGCCGGGCGCTGGCTGAAACTCGACGTGAGCCAGTGCACGCAGCTGGGCCGCAAGAACGCCGCCCTCGGGCAGAGCGCCGTGGTCGGCAACCGGGTCTGGGATTACCAGTCCACCGTACGCATCGACATCGGCCCGTTGACGCTGGCCGACTATCGGCGTTTTCAGCCCGGCACCGAGGACTACCAGAAACTCGTGGAGCTGGTGCGTTTTTACGTTGGCGCGCACCTGGATTTCCAGATCGCGCCGACCCTCAAGCGTGAAGCGGTGCCGCTGGCAAAAATCGGCCGTCAGGGCAATGTCGCGCTGGGCTGGCTGGGGTGGTTGAAACGTCCGGGCGCCGACGTCGAACCGGCCCGTTGTGCTCTTTTCCATATTCCTTTTGATGGGGTCTTACTGTGAACCTGAAGTCGCTGTTCGCCAAACTGAACGAAACCAGTCGCACAGCCACAGAAGGCGCTGCCGCCCTGTGCTTGTCAGAAAACCATTACGACGTTGAAGTCGAGCACTTGCTGCTGCAGTTGTTGGAAAACAACGACAACGACCTGCCGGCGATCCTCCGTCACTACGACGTGGTCCCCGAGCGCTTGCAGGCGCAGTTGGTCACCGCCCTCGGCACCTTCAAGAAAGGCAACACGCGCACGCCGGCTTTGTCGCCGCACATCAAGCGGATGATCGAGCAGGCCTGGGTCCTGGCCTCCATCGAATTCGGCCAGAGCCAGATCCGCACCGGTTACCTGATTCAGGCGCTGCTGGACGATGACCAACTGCACCGCGTGGTCGTGGCCTCCGCGCCAGAGCTGGAGAAAATCAACGCCGACGACCTGCGGGTCAACCTCGCGGCACTGGTGGAAAGCAGCCCGGAATCGGCTCTGGCCAGTCCGCTGGAAAGCCCGAAAGCCGCAAGCGGACGCACCGTTCAAGGCAACGGCAAGACGCCGGGGCTGGATCAATACACCATCAACCTGACCCAAAGCGCCCGCGACGGCCGCATCGATCCGGTGCTGGGCCGCGAGTTCGAAGTGCGGCAGATGGTCGACATTCTGACCCGTCGCCGGCAGAACAACCCGATCCTCACCGGTGAAGCCGGCGTGGGTAAAACCGCGGTCGTCGAAGGCCTGGCCTTGCGCATCGTTCAGGGCGACGTGCCGTCGGTGCTCAAGGACGTGGCCATCCACACCCTCGATCTGGGTCTGCTGCAGGCCGGCGCCGGGGTCAAGGGCGAGTTTGAGAACCGCCTGAAGTCAGTCATCGAAGAAACCAAACGCAGCCTGCACCCGATCATTCTGTTCATCGACGAAGCCCACACGCTGATTGGCTCCGGTGGCCAGGCCGGGCAGAACGATGCCGCCAACCTGCTGAAGCCGGCGCTGGCCCGTGGCGAGCTGCGCACCATCGCCGCGACCACCTGGGCTGAGTACAAAAAGTACTTCGAGAAAGACGCCGCTCTCGCCCGCCGCTTCCAGGTGGTCAAGGTCGAGGAGCCGGACGAAGACAAAGCCATCTATATGCTGCGTGGCTTGCTCGGCAAAATGCAGGAGCACCACAAAGTCACCGTGATGGACGAAGCACTGGTGCAGGCCGTGCGCCTGTCCAACCGTTACATCACCGGGCGTCAGTTGCCGGACAAAGCCGTCAGCGTGCTCGACACCGCCTGCGCCCGCGTGGCCCTGGCGCAGTCGGCGCAGCCCGGCCCGCTGGAAGACTGCAAGCGCCAGATCGACAACGTTCAGGCCGAGATCGCCGTGCTGCAGCAAGAAGCCGCCAAAGGCAGCGACCACTCACGCCGACTGGCCGCGCTGAACGAGGAATTGCAGAGCGTTCAGAACACCCGCGAGACGCTGGAGCAGCAATGGCAGCGGGAGCTGGATCTGGTCAAGAAACTCGCTGAGCTGGGCAGTGTCGAGACACCCGACGTCAACCAGATTTCCGCCGTGCGCGCCGAGCTGTCCGAGGTGCAAGGCGAGCAACCGCTGGTCCACGCCCTGGTCGATGGCGGCACCATCGGTGAGGTGATTTCCGGCTGGACCGGTATCCCGCTGGGCAAGATGCTGCGCAACGAAATCGACACCGTGCAGCGCCTGCCGGCACTGCTGGGTGAACGCGTATTGGGTCAGGATCACGCCCTGGCGGAGATCGGCAAACGCATCAAGATTTCCCGGGCGCGCATGGAAGACCCGAACAAGCCCATCGGCGTGTTTCTGCTGCTGGGCCCGAGCGGCGTCGGCAAGACCGAGACTGCTCTGGCACTGGCCGACACCCTGTACGGCGGTGAGCGTAACGTCATCACCATCAACATGTCCGAGTACCAGGAAGCCCACACCGTTTCCAGCCTCAAGGGCTCGCCACCGGGTTATGTCGGTTACGGCGAAGGTGGCGTGCTCACCGAAGCGGTACGCCGCAAACCCTACAGCGTGGTGCTGCTGGACGAAGTGGAAAAAGCCCACCCGGACGTGCTTGAGCTGTTCTTCCAGGTCTTCGACAAGGGCGTGCTGGATGACGGCGAAGGTCGCGAGATCAACTTCCGCAACACGGTGATCATCCTCACCTCCAACACCGGCACCGACCGCATCATGGAGCGCTGCCTGAACACCACCGATCAGCCGACCCCGGACGAGATCGTCGAGGACCTGCGCGACGAGCTGAACGAGGTGTTCAAGCCGGCCTTCCTCGGGCGCCTGACCATCGTGCCGTACTACCCGGTTCAGGACGAGATTCTGGAGCGCATCGTGGCGCTGAAGCTGGAGCGTATCCGCAAGCGTTTCGAGCGCAATCATCAGGCCGTGCTCGGTTACGACGAAGCGCTGGTCAAGGCCATCGCCGCGCGCTGCACCGAAGTCGACAGCGGCGCACGCAACATCGACAACATTCTGTCCAAGACCCTTATGCCGGAACTGTCCCAGCACGTGCTGGAACGCATGGCCCAGGACAAACCGATTCAGAGCCTGACCATCGAACTGGGCAGCGACGGCGGTTTCGCCTATCGACTGGTTTGAGCTGGCTGGATTGATCGAGCATTCATAGGTATGCAGTCATGAATATGCGAAACAGGGAACGTCTTTGCGCCGGGGCTGGCTGGGCCACCCGCGTGACCCTTTTGACAGTCGTGATGGCGCTCACCGCCTGCGGCATCACCGACCGCGCCAGCAAGCGCGTCGATGACACGTGGGCCGGCGACATGCTGTTCGGCGACAAGGAAAAAGTCATCCTCACCGCCGATGGCGGCAACCAGCTGAATCCCGATGAGAGCGGCCGGCCGCTGTCGGTGGTGCTGCGGGTCTATCAGCTCACCGCGCTGGAGCGGTTTGCGTCCATCGACGCCGATTCGCTGTGGGACAACCCGCAGCAGGCCCTCGGCAACACGCTCATCGATAGCCAGGAAATCACCCTGCTGCCGGGCATGGGCCAGATCGACCAGTGGCCGCTGAACAAGGCCACCGGCTATGTGGGCATCGCTGCGTTCTTCCGCTCCGACGAGAAGAGCCACTGGAAAGTCGCCTTCGATGCCAACTCCCTGCGCAAGGACGGCATCTGGTTTTCCTCGGACGGCCTGCGTGTGCTGGTCGACAACAACCACGTGCTGGCGGTGCGTGGCAACGACGTGCTGAACAGGCCGCAGACCGAAGCGCAGTTCGCCAAAAGCAACGTCATGCCCGCCGCCGAGCCCGCCGCCAATGCGGGCAATCCGCCCCTGAGCCAACAGGTGCAGGACGCGATGGTGCAGAAGGCCAAAGATACCGCTGTGGACTCTGCGCAACAGAGTGCACAGAAAGGCGTGCAGTCAAAGTTCGATTCATTAGTGGAAGGCGTTCATGAGTAAGCAGAGCCGCGTGATGTGGTCCGAAGGCATGTTTCTTCTGCCACAGCACTTCCAGTATCAGGATGAATTCCATCAGCATCAGTTGGCCGAGTCGACGCTGCGCGCCACGCCCTTCCACTGGGGCGTGCAGGCCATGCAGATCGACGAAGAGGCACTGGCCAGCGGTTCTTTGCAATTCAAGCGGCTGAAGCTGGTGTTTCCTGACGGCAGCCTGTTCGACGCGCCGGCACACGACCCGCTACCGGCAGCGCGAGACTTGCGCGAGTTGCTCAAAGGCAATGACTTCAAGGTCTACGCTGCCTTGAAACTGCCTGAGCCGTTCGGCCTCAATTACGTCGAAGACGGCCAGGAGCAGAAAAACGCGCGGCGTTTCCGCAAGCAGTTCGACACCCTGCCCGACCTCAACGAAGGCGATCTGGAAAACGAGATCACCAGCCTGCGCCTGAACGTGGTCATGCTGATCGACGGCGACACGCTGGACGGTTACAGCTACTGCCCGATCGCGCAGCTGTCGCGCAACAACATCGGCGGCTTCAACCTTGACACCCATTTCGTGCACCCGACCCTGCACCTGGGCACCCACGAAACCCTGATCAGTCTGGGTAAGCGTCTGCTCGGCGCCTTGCACTCGAAAAGCAAAGCCCTATCGGGGCGTCGTCGCGAGCGTGCCGACCAGATCGCCGAATTCGGCTCCAGCGACGTCACGCTGTTCTGGCTCCTCAACACGGTCAACCGCGCCTACCCGAATCTGGCTCACTTGCTGGCCCACCCGCGTCTGCACCCGGAACGTCTGTACCTGTTCCTGGCGGAGCTGGCCGGTGGTTTGTTGACCTTCTCGCTGGACGTCGAACTCAACGACATCCCCGAGTACAACCATCATGATCCGGCGGCCTCGCTGGTCACGCTGGACCAGATGATCCGCAGGCTGCTGGACAACGTCATCCCGAACCAGTGCATCGTCATCAACCTGACCCAGACCAAGCCGTCGTACTGGCAGGGCCAGTTGCACGACCCACGACTGGTCGATGCCGATTTCTACATCTCCGTGCACGCCGACATGCCCGGCTCCAGCCTGCTGGAACTGGTGCCACGCGCGGTCAAGGTTGGCTCGCCCGAAGACATCGAAGTGGTGGTCAACAGTGCCATGCCCGGCGCGACGCTCAACCATTCGACGCGATTGCCCAACGCCATTCCGGTGCGTCTGGACAACCACTACTTCTCGATCGAACCCCATGGCCGGGTCTACGAACGCATGATGAGCGCCCAGGCGATCTCGTTCTACGCACCCAGCGCTTTCACCAACCTCAAGCTTGAACTGATGGCAGTACTCAAATGAGCGAAGCCGTAATGCAAGGCGCCATGGCCGCCGACCAGCCAAAACCGACCCTCAAAGACCTGGTGCAGGAATTCATCAGCATGGCGCTGATCCTGCGCCGTGGCCGTCAAGTGACCTCGGTCAGCGCGTTCGAGGAGAGCGTCGATAAGTTCTTCGCCGCCCTGGAGCGAGAAGCCCGCGCCTCGAATTACAGCGTCGAACAGGTCAAGGACACGCAATACGCGTTGTGCGCGTTTCTCGATGAAAGCGTGCTGCGGGCCAAAATGCCTGTGGCGCCGGTCGTGGCCAAAGCCGAGGATTCGCCCCCTTCCGCCAACGCTGCATTGGCGACGCCGGCGGAGGAAATCAACGAATTGCGCCGGCACATCGAAGTATCGCCGCTGCAGTTCCGCCATTTCGGCGTACACCTGGCGGGCGAAGGTTTCTTCGACAAGATCGAAGCCCTGCGCGCCGATGTGAAGCGCAACCTCGACGTGCTGGAGGTGTATCACCTGTGCCTCGCGCTGGGTTTCGAGGGCAAATTCAGCGTCGGTGACGGCAAGGATCAACTGCGTTACCTGGCCAATACCCTTGGCCAGGACATCGCCCGCTATCGCAAGACCCCCAAAGCGCTGTCCCCGGACTGGGCGCTGCCGGATCAGGTCTCGCAGATGCTGCGTCACGAGGTGCCGGTGTGGGTTTACCTGGCGCTGATCGCGCTGGTCTGTCTGGCGGTGTACCTGACGCTGGACTGGCTGCTGGGCAAGGACGTTGCCTTATTGTCCGAACACATCAGCCAATTGTTCAGTGCCTGAGCACTGCTCGGGTAAGCGAGTCAGGAAGACATGAAAACACTACTTCGCGCTCTAAAAAGTTTCTGGTTCATCCTCATCGCGCTGTGGCTGGGGAGCCTCGTCGCGTGCGTGGTCATTGCGGCGCGCAACCAATGGTCGCGGGAATACCTGCTGCAAACCCTGCTGATCGTGAGCGGGTTTTACATCTTCGTCGGTTTTATTCGTCAGGTACGACGCCTCAGTAAAGAGCGCAATCTTGAAAAACTGGTGCATCACGAGGTTGACCGCTCACTGCCGGCCGACGGCAATTTCCGCGACCAGCAAGTGCTGCGCGATCGCCTCAAGCACGCGATCACCATGCTCCGCGCCGATCGCTCCGCAGGCGGCGGTGGCTCGTCGGCGTTGTACGAGCTGCCGTGGTATCTGGTCATCGGCCAGTCAGCGGCCGGCAAGACGTCGCTGCTCACTCGCTCGGGCCTTTCCGCCACCACCGCCAGTGGCCAGACCACCGACGAAAGCGGTACCCGTCATTGCGATTGGTATTTCAGCCCCGAGGCTGTGCTCATCGACACGGCCGGCCGTTACCTGGCCGAGGACTCGGCCGCCAGCGAATTCACTGCTTTCCTGCAACTGCTGAAAAAGCAGCGCAAGAAAACCGCGATCAATGGTCTGGTGCTGGTCGTCAGCCTGCCGGAGCTGCTGGCGGCCACGGCCAATGAACGTGCGGAAATGGCGATCCAGTTGGTTGCGCGCATCGAGGAATACAGCCGCAGCCTCGACGCCCATCCGCCGATCTACCTGATGCTGAGCAAGACCGACCAGTTGCCGGGTTTCAATCAGGCCTTCGACGGCCTGGACCTGAACGAGCGTCAGCAACCGCTGGGCATGACTTTCGCGGTGTCGGAAATTCGCACCCATGGGTTGAAGACGGTCCTCGACAGCAAGCTGAAGAACCTGCACAACGGCGTGCAGCGTCATGTCGACGCGCAGATGATCAGGCTCGGTTCCGACGCCAACAGCGCGCTGCTCAACTTCCCGAACTACTTCGCCGAGCTGTCGAGCGTGCTGGTGCCGTTCCTTGCGCACTTCACCCAGCCGGCCAGCCACGGCAGCCCGCTGCTGCTTCGCGGCCTGTACTTCACCAGTGCGCTGCAGACCGCCGAGCAACTGAGCCAAGTGTTCGACGACGATCTGGCCGAAGCCTTTGCCCTGCAGCCGGCCAGCGACAGCGCGAATGCCGAGCAGGCCAATGGCAGGAAAACCGGCGATCGCAGCTACTTCATCACTGACACGTTCCGCCGGGTGATCTTCCCCGATCGCGATTTGATCTCGTATCAATCCCGCGACGGCCGCGACAGGTCCATGACCCCGGTGGTCATCGCCGCCGCACTGCTCGCCGGTCTGGGTTTCATCGGCTGGCAGGCGCTGTCGTTCCAGCACAACCGTGAATGGATCGCCGCCCTGCAAGACAAACTGACCGAGCTGAGCGACGCCCCCGACCGCGCCCAGCGCATGGCTGCAGGCGAAGGCCTGGAACTGCTGCGCAACGAACTGGCGCTGATTGAAAAACACCGCGCCAAAGGCGTACCGCTGCAACTGAGCGCCGGCCTGTACCGAGGCGATGAGATTTTCGCAGCCGCGCAGGCGGCTTATCTTCAGCAACTGCGCAGCCAGGCCCTCGAACCGGTGGCGCTGAAGCTGCAAATGCAGATGCGCGCGTTCAACGAGTTCACCCGATCCGTTGACCCGCAGAACGAACTCGGTGCCACTGCTGGTAAGTCAAGTGACAAAACCGGCGGCAAATCTGGCAAGGGTCAGAAACTGGCGGATCGCGGCGTGCGCAGTTTGACTGCCAACACCGGCAAGCCGAGCCTGAGCAGCATTCCGCGCAGCGTCGGCGATGCCGGCAGCCGTCTCAAAGGCGCCGTGCGCAGCAACGTGACCAAGACCCGCGAAGCGGCCCTTGCCGACCTGCGTAACCCGGCGACGGCCAGTGATGCAGCGGAGCTGTCGGCCACCACCGGCGGGCTGTCGTTGTCCGAAGAAATGCTCGGCCGCCTTGATGAACAGCAAGTCGCCTCGATCATCGAATCCTACAATTCGCTCAAGCTGTACCTGATGCTGACGCAGCCCAACGCGCATTCGGACCCGGAATTCGTCAGCGCTGCCTTGCCCGTTGCCTGGAGCAACACCGCTTCGGCGGACAGCCCGGTCAGCGACGAGGTGATCGCCGACAACGTGCCGATGTACGTGCAGTTGCTCAAAACCGGTCAGGCCCCTGCCCTGCCCCGCAACGATCAATTGGTCGAAGAAACCCGCAAGAGCCTCAAGTCGTTCATGATTTCCAGCTCGCTGGTGGACCGTGAATACCTGCGCCTGCAGCTGGAAGCCAGTCGGCAATTCCCGGCCGTGGGCCTCAACGAGCTGGTGCCGTTGCCCGGTCGCCAGTTGCTCTACGGCAGCGAAGCGGTGCCGGCGATTTTCACCCGCCAGGGTTGGGACGGCTTCGTCAAACCCGAACTGATCAAGCTGATGTCGAGCAACCTGCGCAACGAGTCCGATTGGGTTCTGGACGGCGACGGCGGCGACAGCATCATCCAGAAAGCCAACTTCATGCGCGAGTTCATGGCGCGCTACAAGCGTGACTACGCCCAGTCCTGGTACACCCTGCTGAGCAGCGTCGGCGTGCGCCACTTCACCGACATGGCCAACGCCACCCAACAGTTGTCCCTGCTGAGTGACGTGCAGAATTCGCCGGTGAAAATCCTGCTGTCCGGGGTCAACGACAACACCCAGTGGGACGTGCCTGCGCCCCAGGTCAATCAGCAGGCCGGCACGCCGAAGGCTGATGATTTCTGGAGCAAGGTCACCGGACTGGTCAGCGGCCCGCAAGTGCCGACTGCTGCCATGCTTTCCCCACTGCCAGCGGTGGATGACGGCAGCCTGGCCCAGCGCTTCGAACCGGTGTCGCGGGTCTTCGCCACGCAGAACGCCGAAGGCGCCGACAGCACGATCATGGATCGCTACCTGGCGGCACTGCGCAAACTGAAAGTGCGGATGAACAACATCCAGCGCTCCCAGGACGTCGGCAAGAGCAGCAAGCAGCTGATCAGCGAGACCCTCGAAGGTCAGCCCAGCGAAGTCACCAACGTGCGCAACTACGTCGAGACCACGGTGGACACCAGCCGGGGCAGCTTGTCGGAATCGCTGCAGGGCCTGTTCAGCCTGCCGATCCAGTTCGCCTGGGAAACCCTGCGCGACCCGGCCGGCCAGCAGATCGCCAGGGCCTGGGCGCAGCAGATCGCCAAGCCGTGGGAACAGGTCATGGCCCACCGTTACCCGATCGCCGCCGGCAGTCGCAACGAAGCATCGGTCAAAGACCTGCAGCGTTTTGTCGATCCCGAGTCCGGCCTGCTGCCGAACTTCAAGCGCAACGAAATCGGCAACCTGTCCGGCGGTGAAGGCCTGGGCATGGGCAGCGGCGCCAAGGCCGCACCTTTGGTCAACCCGAACATGGTGACCAGCATCGACAAGGCCAGCTCTTTGGGCCAGGTCATCGCCAGCCTGTCGGACAAGGAAAACGGCTTCGAAATCATGCTCGAACCGTCGGCGTTCTTCACCGACATCATCTTCACCCTCGACGGTCAGGTTCAGCATTACCGCAACGGCAAGACCAGCTGGAGCCGCTTCTCCTGGCCGGGCACCACCACTGCGCCAGGCGCGCGTCTGGACGTGGTGACGCTGACCGGCGAGCGCATCACCGTGTTCGACTACCCCGGTCGCTGGGGTCTGTTGCGCATGAACGACAGCGCCCGGGTCGACGACCTCGATGGCATCCAGCAGCGCTTCAGCTGGAACACCGCCAACGGTCAGGTCAGCCTCGCAGTGCGCAACTACGGCGGGGTCAAGCTGACCGACCTGGCCAACGTCAAATCCCTGAGCGCGCTGAACACGCCGTCCAAGGTGGTTGCCGAAGGATCGTCGAAGTGATGTGCGGCGCACTGTTTCTGAATAGCCGCCTTGTGAGCAACGGGGAGTGCCGTCGATGATCGGCTGCTTCGGCAAGCTGCCGTCGAGCGCGGACTTCGTCAGCCTGCATGGCGCGGCGGATGACGTCTGCGAGTTCGACGGCTGGCTGCAGGCGTCCCTCGCGGCGATTCATTCGTGCGAAGACTGGCGGGCGCAGTTCGATCGCCTGCCGGTGTGTTTCTTCTCGTACCGCGCGCGCTCGGGCAACTGGTTGCTGGGCGGACTGGTCAGCTCGATGGATTCCAGCCAGCGCCGCTACCCGCTGTTCATCTTTCAGACTGTGAAGGCAGGCGACGGCGAGCCGCTGGTCAACCCGTTCACCCTGAGCGAATTGTTCTGCGCGCAGATCAAACCGCTGCTGCACCTCGGTGCCCAGGGTGAGCATGTGTCGGTGCTGTTCGAGCGGATCAAGGCGCTGCGCCCGTTGCAAGGTCAGGACTTCGCATTGTTCCGCCAGGTGCACGAGAAATTCCTGCGCAACTTCAACCTGCGGGACATCGCCACGGCGCTGGGTCACTCCTGGCCGGAGTTCGTCACCAACGCCGTGCTGACCCGATTGCATGCGCTGCGCCGTCCGCTGAATCTGGCTCAGGCGCCGGGGATCAGCCTGCCGCTGCCCGCTGAGCGCGGCTTGAAAAACCCGACCGCAGACCTCTGGGTCGACTGGCTGACGCGGATGAAAGCCGGCCGTGTGTCGCCCCAGGTCAGTGTGCTGGCCGACGACTTCATGCGGCCCAAGCTGTTGTGCTTCCCGTCCCGCAGCAGCACCGGCCTGTACACCGCACTCACCGACCCGGCTGAGCGGCCTGAGCATTACGACGTACTGGCGGACTTCGCGGCGTTCGACGAACACCATCGCCCGCCCGATTTTCCTGACACCGATCGCCCCCTTTTTGACGTCATCGACCGATTTGTCGACGCGCTGGATGTGAAGTCTGTATGAACAAGCTCAAGTATTACCTGCTGCGCTACCAACCCTACATTCTGGGGGTGTGCATCTTCCTGACGATCTTCATCGTCTGGGGGCTGGGCCGCGCGCTGGACTTCAGTTCACTGGGCAGCCTGCTGACCGGCATCGCTGTGTTTCTGCTGCTCTCGATCGGCTACGTGCTGTTCCTGCGCAGGAGCACCTCCCGGCAGCACAACCTCGAAGGGCTGCTGCGCGACGACGCCGATCAGGCGGTGTTGAACGCCAGCCCCGCGGACCGCGAAGAGGTCAGCCTGCTGCGCGAGCGCCTGCTGCAAAGCATCGATCGCCTGCGCAGCAACACGCCGCGCGGCACCCGTGCCAAAGACGCGCTGTACGCCTTGCCGTGGTATCTGGTGGTCGGTCAGCCAGCCGCCGGCAAAAGCACCATGCTCTATCAGTCCGGCCTGAATTTCCCGTACGCCGAGCGCGAAGGCGTGCGCGTCGCCGGCTTGGGCGGCACACGCAATTGCGACTGGTTCTTCAGCTCCGAAGCGGTGCTGCTGGACACCGCCGGGCGCTACATGACCGATCAGGACGAAGCCGGTAAATGGCGCGGTTTTCTGCAGCTGCTGCGTCAGCACCGCCAGCGTCGCCCCCTCAACGGGTTGATCGTGACGGTGAGCATCCACGACATCCTGCAGGCCTCGCTGGAGGATCAGGAACGTCTGGCCAAGCGCCTGCGCGAACGTATTCAGGAAACCTACTCGCTGCTGGAAGTGCGGCTGCCGATTTATCTGGTCTTCACCAAGTGCGACCTGGTCCCCGGTTTCGCGCCGTTCTATCGCCAGCTCGACGAGGTGGCTCGTGGAGAAGTGATGGGCAAGACCTTCCCCCACAAGGACTATGAAAAAGCCGACTGGGCTCAACGCTTCGGCGTGGCCATGGACGAACTGGTCAACTACTGGAAGGAAGTCGCCAGCCAGCAATTAGTGTTGCAGGACATCCAGATCACCCGCCGGGACTCGGCGGTGTATCGGTTCCCGCTGGAATTCGCAGCCCTCAAGCCTCGGCTGCAACTGTTCGTCGATGCCCTGCTGCGCGCCAATCCGTATCAGAACGCCGAGCTGCTGCGCGGCTTCTACTTCACCAGCGCACTGGATGCCGATGCGCCGGAGCTGGGTGGCCATACCCGTCAGGTCAGCGAGCGGTTCTCCCTCGAAGCCGAGCACACAACCGCCCATGGCCAGGCCCAGCCGCAGCCGTTGTTCATCAACAGTCTGTTTCGCAAGGTGATCATCCCCGACCAGCATCTGGTCGCGCTGTACACCAGCAACGTCCGCGAACGCCGTCGCAAGGCCGCGTGGGTCGGCGGCGCCAGCCTGATTGCGCTGCTGCTGTGCGGCGCCTGGGGCTGGTCGTACTGGAACAACAAGACCGAGATCCAGACGCTGTCGTCTGAACTGACCGCCGCTGCGGCGCAGGACGACAGGACGCCGGCTCAATACACCGACTGGCAAACCCTCGACCGTCTACGCGTGCGGACCGCCGATTACTACGTCCGCCACCATGATCAGGGCGTACCGCTGCGCCTGCGTCTGGGCCTTTATCAGGGCTATAACGTCGAGCCGCTGGTGCGTGCGCGGTACTTCAGCCGGCTGGAAACGGTCATGCTCAAGCCAACCGCTGACAACCTCACCCGTTCGCTGTACCTGCTGACCACGATCAAGGTCTACCAGCGCAACGCCAAGGACCTGATGCCGGTCACCGGTGTGGACAGCGTCGAGCCCCGCGCCCTGCCCAACGACAACCGCGCGCAGTCCATCGCCGACTTCGGCAAGGCCACCCTGGAGACCTACGTTCAGCTGTCGCGCTCCCAGCGGGAAAAAGCCGATCCGGCGTTCCTCAAGGCGAAGATCCCTGACTATTGGTACCCGGCCATCGCCAAGCAGACCGGCAAAACCAT
The DNA here is from genome assembly GCF_057291635.1 of Pseudomonas sp. 1L-C-7-B-C1. Lineage (NCBI taxonomy): Bacteria > Pseudomonadati > Pseudomonadota > Gammaproteobacteria > Pseudomonadales > Pseudomonadaceae > Pseudomonas > Pseudomonas sp. 1L-C-7-B-C1. Next base: position 43,490 of record NZ_JBXAWH010000020.1, read on the forward strand.
CGGCGCGACGGGCGCTGCGACCCACTCGGGCACCGACTACGAACTCGCCAGCCGCCAGGTCAATTTCTACAGCGACCAGATCCACGAACCGGACGTGCCGAGGATTCTCGACAACGCGTTCCTGACCTCCAGCTCGCGCAATTACATCAACAGCCTGCTCTCGCAATCGCTGCGCTCGATCGAGACCATCACCCTGGAGTCGGACACCCTGTTCGCCTTCGGCCGTGCCGATTTCCAGAGCCTGAAAACCGAGGGCCAGAGCCAGCTGAGCGCCATTGCCGGCAAGCTGCTGAGCACGCCGAACATCGGCAAGATCGTCATCGCCGGCCACGCTGACCAGCTCGGCGACCGCCAGGGCAATCTGCAGGTGTCCAGGCAGCGGGCGCAAACCATCAAGACCTATCTGGTCGGCAAGGGCGTGCCCGCCGAGCTGGTGGAAGCCGTGGGCGAAGGCAGCGAGAAGCCGCTGGTCAAGTGCGACATGCAGCAGCCGCGCGCGCAGTTGATCCAGTGCCTTGAGCCCAACCGACGCGTAGAAATCGAGGTGCGTGCGCTCAACTGATTGAGCGCGGGCACCTGAAGAACCCGGCGCCCGGGCCCTGTTGTACAAAGGCCCGGGCTGCGGCAACCGATCCCTGTGAATCTTCAGAGGGGTCAAATCAAGGGGCGTGACCTGGCCGCTGGACGGCTAGCCCCAACCTGTAAGTAAGGAGAATCAAGAAATGGCATTTGACGCATATATTCAGATCGACGGCATTCCAGGCGAAGTTCTGGATGACAAGCACAAGGACTGGATTGAAGTACTCGGTTACGAGTACGGCGCCACCCAAGCGACGTCGGCGACTGCCAGCTCTTCGGGCGGTGCGTCCTCCGAGCGTGTCGCACTGAGCGATTTCAGCATCCGCAAAGCGGTCGACAAGGCCTCTGCAAAGCTGTTCGAAGCGTGCTGCAAAGGCACTCACATCGCCAAGATCCAGCTGAACGTCAACCGTGCGGGCGGCGACAAGCTGACCTACCTGACCATCAACCTGGAAGAGGTTGTGGTGTCGTCGGTCAAGGCCATCGCCGGTGGCAGTCAGGATGGCGAAGACAAAGCCGTCAGCGACCTGCCGATCGAAGAAATCAGCTTCAACTTCGCTCGCATCAAGACCACTTACACCCAGCAGAGCCGTGCCGATGGCCAGGGTGGCGGTAACGTCACTGGCGGTTGGGACCGTACTGCGAACAAGGTTTTCGCTTGATCGAGTAGTCACAGCGGCCCGTTGCCTGGCGCAGCGGGCCGTATTCAACACCGTGCCGGCTGGATCGGCGCGGTGTTCTTTTTTCTTATCCCGAGTTGACCATGTCTGAATTTCTCAACGACCTTTCACTGACCGAACTGACAGCGCCGATCGATGGAGGAAGCGGCGACGACCTGAGCTTTTCCACGCTGTTCGACAACGTCAAGGAAGCTCGTCGAGCGGACCCTGATTACTTGACCCAAGGTGACTGGCAGACCGATCTGAAATCTTCGGATTGGGACCTGACGATTACCCTGGCTGCACAAGGCCTTGCTCAACAGAGCAAGGATTTGATGCTCGTCGCCTGGCTCAGCGAAGCCCTGGCGCACAAATACCACTTTCTCGGCATCACCTTCGGCCTGACCCTGGCCGAGCGGATTCTTGAGCGTTTCTGGGATGACCTGTACCCGGCGCTGGACGAAGGCCTGGAAGAGCGCGCGGCACGCCTGGCCTGGCTGAAAACCACCCTGGCCGATGTGGTGGGCGGGCTGCCGATCACCCAGGGCGATCAGTTCGGCCTGCTGCGCTACGACGAGTCCCGGCACATTGAGAACCTGGCGCTGCAAAACCCGCAGGCCATGCGCATCGCGCTGGACGAGGGCAAGATCAACGCGGAAATCTTCCAGCGTTCGGTGGTGCTGACCGACACCGAGCACTTCCTGCGCAAGGCCTCGGAAATCACCGACAGCCTGCAGGCCTGCCGGCAGTTGCAGGACACAGCCGATCGCCTGTTCGGCAGCGAAGCACCGAGCTTCGCCGGCCTGAGCGAAATCCTTTCCCGCGCCGCGCAACTGGCTGAAAAACTGCTCAAGGACCGTGGCGTGGAAATCAACCCCGCGCCTGCCCAACCGACCGCCGAGCCTGTCGCCGAACCGGCCGATCAACCCGCTGCGGGGCCTGCCATGACCATCACCGTGAAAGACACCGCGTCGGCGCCACTGCGCACCACGCCGCTGACCCGAGATGAAGCCTTCACCATGCTTGCCGGCGTCGCCCAGTTTTTCAAACAGACCGAGCCACAGAGCCCGGTGCCGTACCTGATCGAACGCGCGATCAAATGGGGCAACATGCCCCTGGAAGGCTGGCTCAACGACGTTATCAAGGACAGCAACGTGGTCGACAGCATTCGCGATGTGCTGGGGACCAAAGAGCCGAAGGGCTGAAACGAAACACTGACGGGCAACCGCGGCCTCATCAAAAATGACGAGACCGCAACGTTATAGGTGGATGAAGACCCTATGGGACGGACCAGCGTTGTCAGCCCATCAGCTCGGAAATCTCGATCAGATTGAGATCGGGATCACGCACGTAAACCGACCGAATCGGCCCTGTCGCGCCGGTGCGCTCGACCGGCCCTTCGACGATGGGCCACGCCTGCGCCTGTAGGTGGGCGATGACGGCATCGAGGCTTCGGCTGGCAATGAAGCACAGGTCGAGCGCGCCGGGCACGGGCAGGTGAGCCTTGGGTTCGAACTCGTGACCGCGCTCGTGAACGTTGATCTTCTGGTTGCCAAAGCGAAACGCCAGACGGCCGCTGCCGAAGGTTTCCAGCTGCATGCCCATCACGCGCACGTAGAAGTCTTTACAGGCCTCAATATCGATGGTGGTCAGGACCAGATGGTCAAGGTGATCAATCATTTGCGTACGCTCCGTGGGCTAATGAGGTCGACCGTCAGGCAGTCTTTCAGCACCGACCTCAGTGTTCGTTCTTGTCCAGCGTTCTCAACTTCTGCGGCAATGCCCACATTAACAGGCCAGCCGCGATCAGGCTGCTGACGCCGATGACGTAAAGCGCAGGCGTCGTCGTGCCAGTGAGGTCCTTGATCCCGCCGACCATCACCGGGCTGACGATGCCGCCGAACTGCCCCAACGTGTTGATCAGCGCAATACCGCCCGCCGCGCCGGCACCTGCGCCCGCCAACAGCTTGGGCGGGAGGGTCCAGAAGGCCGGAATGGCGGCGACAATCCCGCCACCGAGCATGGCTAGGGAGACGATCAACAGGCTGGTGTGCTGGGCAAAAAAACCGGCGCTGAAGAAGCCGATAGCCCCAAGCACCATCAGCCCGCAGACGAATTTGCGGCGTTCGCCGCTGGCGTCCGAGAGGCGCCCGACAACGATCATGCTGATGGCGCCGAAGATATAAGGGATGGCCGTGAGCAGCCCGATGATCACCGGGCTTTCGACACCCGCGCTGCGAATCAGCTGCGGCGCCCAGAAGTTCAGGCCGTAGGACGCCACCTGAATCAGGAAATAAATCAGCCCGAGCATCAGGAAACCCGGCATTTTCAGCGCGGTCAGCAGCGAGCCCCCATGCTTGTTCGGCTCATGCTGAGCGATGCGGCTCGACAGATACGTCTTCTCGGCGTCGGTCAGCCAGTGCGCGTCGGCAACACGGTTTTTGAGGATCTTCAGCACCGCGAAACCCAAGGCAATGCATGGCAGGCCGCCGAGCAGGAACAGCCAGTGCCAGCCACGCAGCTGCATCACGCCGTCCATGTGACCGAGGACCAGTCCCGAGATCGGTGCGCCCAGCAGCCCGGCGAAAGCCGAGGCCAGGAACAAAATCGAGGTGATGCGGCCCCGGTAGGTCTGCGGGAACCAGAGCGTCAGGTAAAACAGCACGCCCGGTGCGAAACCCGCTTCCATGGCGCCGATGATGAAACGCAGCACATAGAACTGCCATTCGGCGGTGACGAAAACCATCAGCGCCGTGGCGACGCCCCACGACATCATGATGCGGGCAATCCAGCGACGCGCCCCCACCTTGTACAGCATGATGTTGCTCGGCACTTCGAACAGCACGTAGCCGATGACGAACAGGCTCGCCCCCAGCCCGTACGCGGTGTCGCTCAGGCTCAGATCGGTTTGCAGCTGGAACTTGGCAAAGCTGATGTTGATGCGATCAAAAAACGCGAACAGGTAGCAGACCATGATCAACGGCATCAAGCGCCACGCAACCTTGCGGATCAGTGCCTTTTCGGCGCTCACAACCTCGGCGAGGCTGCTGTTCGAGGTCAGAACAGAGACGGTCATTGCGATACTCCAGATCGACTCTCTGAGAGAGCCCTATTGTTTTTGTTGTCTGGACGCGCACGCAGCGGAACGCGCGCGTTTGTGTGGGAAACCGGGACAGGCGGCGCGTTAGCCGGGCAGGTTTTCCGGCGCCGGGTGAAGATCACGGTTGCGCCCGGCCTTGGCCACCTGCCCCGGCATTTCATGGCCCAGCAGCCCCGGTAAACCGCGCGACAAAACGAGCAGATGCGGCAGATCGATGCCCGTCTCGATGCCCATCTCATCGCACATATTCACCAGGTCCTCGGTGCAGATATTGCCCGAGGCGCCCGGCGCGAACGGGCAGCCACCGAGCCCGCCCAGCGAGGCATCAAAGCGCCGCGCCCCCGCTTCGTAAGCAGCGAGCACATTGCTCAGCCCCAAGCCGCGGGTATTGTGAAAATGCAGCGTCAGCGCCGATGACGGAATCCGTGCAAGCACGCGCTGCACCAGCGCAAACACCTGACGGGGGTTGGCCATGCCGGTGGTGTCGGCCAAGGAGATACCGTGCATGCCCAACGCCAGATAGTCATCGACGATCCGCAGCACACGGTCTTCATCGATGCGGCCCTCGAACGGGCAACCGAACGTGGTGGCAATGGAGCCGTTCAGGCTGAGCCCAGTGCCCGAGGCCAGCGAGACCACCTCGGCGAAGCCCGCGAGGGACTGCTCGCAACTCATGCGCATGTTCGCCAGGTTGTGGGTCTGGCTGGCGGACATCACCAGATTCATCTCATCGGCACGCGCCTCGATGGCCCGCTGGGCACCGCGCAGGTTGGGAATCAGGGCGACGTAGGTCACACCGGGCTGGCGCCGGATGCCGCGAAACACCTCATCCCCGTCACGCAAAGCCGGAATGGCTTTGGGAGAAACAAAAGAACCGGCTTCGATGCGGCTGAAACCGGCGAGAGAAAGTTGGTCGATCAAGGCGATCTTGTCAGCGGTGTCCACCCAGGTCGGCTCGATCTGCAAGCCGTCGCGCGGGGACACTTCCTGCACGATCAGGCGCTGGGAGAAGTCGGTGATCATTGCACCACCCCACTGTGCTTGAGCTGCGCAATGTCGGCGGCGCTCATGCCCAGCTCGCCGAGCACGCTGTCGGTGTGCTGACCCAGCGCGGGGCCTTGCCAGTTCACGGAGCCTGGGGTTTCCGAGAGTTTCGGCACGATGCCCGGCATCTTCACCGTGGCACCGCCGGGCAGATCGGCGTCAAGAATCATCCCGCGCGCCTGGTAATGCGGGTCGGCGACGATGTCCGCGACGTTATAGATCCGTCCCGCCGGCACCTCGGCCGCTTCAAGCGCCTTGAGTACATCATCAATGGGCAACTCCGACGACCACGCGCTGATCGCCCCGTCGAGCATATCGCTCTGGGCGGCGCGTCCATCGTTGTGGGCGAACTCGGGGTCCTCGGCCAGATCGGCGCGGCCAATGGTCTGCATCAGGCGTTTGAAGATCGGGTCGCTGTTGCCGGCGATGACCACGTAGGCACCATCGGCGGTCGGGTAAGTATTGGACGGCGCAATGCCCGGCAGTGCGCCACCACTGCGCTCACGGACGTGGCCAAGCATGTCGTATTCCGGCACCAGGCTTTCCATGACGTTGAACACGCTTTCGGCCAGAGATACATCGACCACCTGACCATCGCCCTGGCCGGTCTTGACCCGCAACAGCGACATCAGCGCGCCCATCACCGCGTGCATCGACGCCAGCGAATCGCCCAGGCTGACGCCGACCCGCGCCGGTGGCGAACCCGGCGTGCCGGTGGTGTAGCGGATGCCACCCATGGCTTCGCCAATGGCGCCAAACCCGGGACGGTCGCGGTAAGGACCGGACTGACCGTAGCCGGAAATGCGCACGAGGGTGAGTTTGGGGTTCAGCGCGTGGAGCACCTCCCAGCCAAGACCCAGCTTTTCCAGGGCTCCGGGCCGCAGGTTCTCGATCAGCACGTCCGCGCTTTCAGCCAGCCGCTTGACGATGTCGATACCTTCGGGAGATTTGAGGTTCAGGGAGAGGGACTTCTTGTTGCGCGACTGCAGGTACCACCACAGCGAGGTGCCTTCGTGCAGCTTTCGCCATTTACGAAGCGGATCGCCCTGCCCCATGGATTCGATTTTGATCACCTCGGCACCGAACTCGCCCAGCAGGCGGGCGGCAAAGGGTGCAGCGATCAGCGTGCCGATTTCAATGACGCGCACGCCTTGAAGGGGGCCTGTCATAGCGGTTACCTCGAGTCTTTCTTGGAATTTGTCACTAAGACTAGAGGAACGGGGTTCGGCAAATCCAACCGTCAGTTGGCAACGACCGTTCGCGAAACGCGAAGGCTCAGCCCTCGTGACTCTGCAGATGCTCGAACAGCAACTGGCTGACCGGCGACAGTGCGGCGGTGTCGCGCACCACCAGAATCAGCGTGCGCCGGGCCCACTCATCGCTCAAGCCTACGGCCCTGAGGCCCAGCGACGGACCAAGCAGATCGAACGCCTTGCGTGGCAGCACGCCGATGCCCATGTCGGCCTGGACCATCCGGCACATGGCATCGAAACCCGGCACGTGGATGCGCACCCGCAGCGGCCTGCCGTGGGCGCGGGCGGCGTTCTGGGTACGCATGTTGATGGAGCTGGCGGCGTGCAGGCCGATGTAGTCACTGCCGAGGGTGTCCTCGAACGCCACCTGCTGATGCCCGGCAAGCGGGTGATCGTCACGCATCACGACGACCAGTTCGTCGCGGCGATACGGTGCGCTGTGAAGGCCCTGAGTGTCGGTGTCTTCAGAGCAGATGCCGATGTCCGCGACACCGTCGACCAGGCCCTGCACGACGCCGTTGCTGGGCCGCTCTTCGAGATCGACTTTGACCAACTCATGAGTGGCGACGAAGGCGTGCAGGTCTTCCGGCAAGAACTGAATGATGGCCGAGAGGTTCGCCAGCATGCGCACATAACCGCGCATGCCCTGCAGGTGCTCGTCGAGTTCAAGGCCCATTTTCTCCAGATCGGAAAGCATCCGCCGGGCATGGTGCAGCATGGTCTCGCCTGCTGCGGTCAACAGCATGCCCTTGGCATTGCGCAGGAACAGGCCGATGCCGAGCACTTCTTCCAGCTCCATCAGCCGCTTGCTCGCAGCCGACACCGCAATCGCCTCCCGCGCCGCCGCCCGGGTCAGGGTGCCTTCTTCGTACACCGCCACGAACAGCTTGAGGGTAATCAGGTCGAGTCGGCGGATGAGGTTTTTGTGCAGCATGGGACTTACTCGATCAGGGCGCGGCCGAAAGCATACACGTGCTGCTGTTGTGTGGAACCGGCTTTGGCCGGTAAGAGGCCAGCGCGAACACTCTCAATTTTGCGGCGTGCCATCCGACGCCTTCCCGGCTAAAGCCGATCCTACCAAGCATGCACAGTCCCACTGATGGCATCACACCGGCACGGTCAGTCCCGTCCATTGTTCAGACACCACCCACAAGCGTTCGGCGAGTTTGGCATCGGTCGCCCAGCTCGCGACACCCGTGCGGCCCGCTTGCGCGTCATGCGGGGCGGCGATGTTGCAGTCTTCGCAATACACGCCGCCCTTGCCGTCCAGCGCGGGACTGGTCGCGCACCACAATCCCGTCGCAGCGCCCTGCTCCACGGTTTTCAGGCCTGCGTGGGGGTCCAGCCGTTGGTTGCCTTGCTCGTCCAGCACGTCAAACGCCGCGATTTCCTCGGCGCTGAGGTGCCGTCCCAGGTCAGTAAGAATTTGCCCCGGATGCAGCGAAAACCCACGCACGCCGTGATCTTTTCCCCGCGCATCGAGGGCAATGGCAAACAGCGCATTGGCGGTTTTGGACTGACCGTAGGCCACCCATTTGTCGTAGGGGCGGCGCTGAAAGTCGATGTCATCAAAATCAATCCCGGCAATCTGGTGCCCTCGCGACGACACGGATATCACGCGCGCACCGCCCGACGCCACCAGCGCTGGCCACAGCCCGCAGGTCAACCGGAAGTGCCCAAGGTGATTGGTCGCGAACTGGCTTTCGTGGCCGTCGACGTCCCGTGACAGAGGCGACGCCATCACGCCGGCGCAGTTGATCAACAGCGCGACCGGCTGACCTTCCCCGACGACGCGGCGGCTGAAGGCGCTCACCGAATCGGGGTGAATCAGGTCCATCTCGCGGACGTCGATCCTGTCGGCGCCGGCAATGCCGGCCAGCGCGACACGGGCGCGCTGCAGGTCTCTGGCCGGAACGATAACCCGAGCGCCTGCGGCGACCAGACGTTGAGTGGTGACCAGACCCAGACCAGAATGACCGCCGGTGACGATGGCGAGCTGACCAGTGAGGTCGATGCCTGCCATGACCTCGGCGGCGGTGCTGGCGGCATTGAAGGGTGTGGCGATGGGTTGCTGAGGCGTGGTCATGCTGTTCTCCCGGATGAGTATCGCGAGAGGGAATTCTTGGCTAAGCTCGCAGGACGAACCAGTCACCTGAATCCGGTTTTCTGTCGTGATCATCCAAAACCCTGAATCTGACCCCCTTTCCGACGTACTGGCCCTGGCCGGTTTGAGCGCGGCATGCTCCGTCCGGCTTCAGGCGGGTGGCGCCTGGGCACTGCGCTTCAAGCCCATCGAGTTGAAATTCAATGTGGTGCGCCGAGGCGAATGCTGGCTGTGCATGGACGGCGCGCCACCCCGACGGCTGCGCACCGGTGACTGCTTCGTGGTGTCGCGCACGCCCTTCGTTCTGGCGAGCGCGCCGGAGGTGGAAGCGCTGGACGCCTCCGAGGTGTTTTCAACCTCTGGCGAGTCGGCGCGCTTTGGTGTCGGCGATGAAGTGGAGCTACTCGGCGGCAGCGTCTCGCTGGTCAGCTCCGGCGCCGTCGAATTGCTCGACCTGCTGCCGCCCGCGTTGATCATTCACGCCGAAAGTGGCGCCGCGACCTCCTTTGGCTGGCTACTCGACGAGCTGGACCGGGAATGGCAATCGGGGCTGGTGGGCGCCCAGGCCATGTGCAACGACCTGCTCCGGCTGATCTTCATCCACGCGCTGCGCCATCACATCTCGACGGCCGATGCCGCTGACCTGAAATGGCTGGCCGGGCTGCGCCACCCGTCAATCGCCCCCGTGCTCCGAGCCATTCACAGCGCGCCGGAAAGGTCATGGACTCTGGCTGAACTGGCGAGCCTGGCGTGCCTGTCACGCTCCAGCTTCGCAGCCCTGTTCAAAACCGTCGTGGGCCAGGCCCCAGTGGAGTACGCCACGCGCTGGCGCATGCAGGTCGCGGCGGCGCGCTTGCTCAATGGCGTGGACAGCGTCGCGGCGGTGGCAGCGTCGCTGGGCTATTTTTCCGACGCGGCGTTTGGCGTGGCCTTCCGGCGAGTCCATGGCAAGTCGCCAGGACGTTACCGGCGTGAGACCGTCGGGATCAGCCCGGCGTCGCGGTAGTCCTGAATCAGCGCATCAAACAGCTCGATGTCGGAACGCGTGCGGGCAATCAACTGCGCCCCGGCCACCGCGGTGTAGATCGCCAGCGCGCGGCGTTCGCACTGCTCTGCGCTGCCCACTCCCGCCTCCATCAGTCTGCCGGTCAGCCAGGCCACGCTGGCATCGGCGTAGGCTTTCACCTCGCGGCGGATGTCTTCCGGCAGGTCCTCGTGCTCGGCCGCCATGAAGCTGGACAGGCACAGCCGGTTGCCGTTTTGCAGGGAGGTGCGAAAGATCGACGGATACAGTTCCAGGCAGCGCAGCGGGTCCGGGTTCGCCTCGCGGATCGCCTCAAGCGCGCTGGCGGTGTCCTGCCAGTAACGTGCCGCCACCGCAGCGCCCAGCTCGGCCTTGCTCGGGAAGTGGTAGTAGATGCTGGCATTTTTGATGCCGACCGTTTCGCCGATGCTGCGGAAATTGATGCCGCTGTACCCGTGCAACTGCGCCGCCGTTTTCGCAGCGGCCAGAATGGCCTCGCGCGCATTTTCGCTCACGCTGAACTCCTCCAAGGGTCGATTGATGGCCCGCATCGTACTCCCAAACATATCAACCTGCCAATTGACAGGTAGGGCTTGACAGCGTGGTCAAACACGCCCAAAGTTTTGCCTACCAACTGACAGGCAGACACATTATGACCTCCCCTATATCGCAGTCCGATACCTCCGCTATTCCCCTGATGAAAATCCACGACTGGTTCAATGGCCCTTACCCGGCCAGAGTGCGCATCGCCTTGGCAGAGAAAAACCTGCTCTCGAGAATCGAATTCGTATCGGTAAACCTGTGGAAAGGCGAGCACAAGAAACCTGAGTTTCTCGCCATCAATTACTCCGGCACGTTGCCCGTGCTTGAGCTGCAAGACGGCACGCTGATCGCCGAATGCACCGCCATCACCCAGTACCTGGACGCCCTCGTTGGCAGCCCCGACCTCACCGGTGCAACGCCGGTAGAGAAAGGCCGCATTCACATGATGACCAAACGCGCAGAGATCGAGTTTCTCGATGCGGTCAGCACCTATTTCCATCACGGCACACCGGGTCTGGGGCCTGAGGTCGAGCTGTACCAGAATGCCGAATGGGGCAACCGCATGCGTGACAAGGCGGTCCGAGGCATGCGCTATTTCGACAGTGTGCTGAAGACGCAGCCCTTTGTGGCCGGCGATTCGTTTTCGATGGCCGATATCGCGGTCTTTGGCGGAATGATCTTCGCTTCGCTGGTGGATCTCGCGGTGCCGGCAGACTGTGAGGCGCTGCTGGCCTGGCACGCACGGATGAATGAACGTCCCAGCGTCCAGACCTGGCAGGCGATGGTCGCAGCGGGCCAGGCCCAAGGCTGAATCCCTGACGTTGGCACCCCGAATCCGGGGTGCCAACTGAGGCAAGTTGATCTCACCCAGACGTCGAGCAGTGCATTTCCGCCAAGAAAGAGGTTAATTCGTCATCAAGCTGAACCGATTCAGGTCGATATCCCGGTGATCTCTCTTCCTATGGACAGCCCCGACATGAACCTCAGACGCCTCAACATCGCCCCCCGCTCGCTGATCTGCTTTGGCTTTTTTGCCGTGTTGATCGCTGCCGTCGGCCTGTTCTCACTGATGCAATCCTCCCGGCTCAAAGACGCCCGGGACGCCCTGCAGGACAACGTGCTCCCCACCCTCCTCGCCATCGCCGACATCAAAAACGACCTGCTGACCATTCGTCTCGGCAACACCAGCCTGCGTGCTGCGCAAAGTGCCGCGAGTAACGAGTCCGCCATGAAGCGCGTCAGCCAGGGCCGCGGTGATCTCGAGAATGATGTAAAGCGCCTCAAATCACTGCTGATCAGCGAGCGTGGCTTGAATGCCTACGCGCAGATGGAGCGCGACATGCAGGCTTACCTCGCCGTTCACGCACGCTTTCTCGACGCCGTGGCGCAGAAGCGCGATGACATTATCGTTTCATTGACCGAGCCGTCCGGCGAACAGACACACGCGGCCGATACGCTCGCGAAAGACATCGCCACCATCGCCGAGTTGGCCAACGAGAAAATGCACGCCTCGGATGTCGCGGCAGAGGAAAGTTACGATCAGGCCCGCAATGTCATCATCGCTGCCATCGTGGTGGCGCTGGCCGCTACCCTCGCCCTGGCCGCCCTGTTCACCCGCAGCCTGGTGGCGCCGATCGCCAAAGCGTTGGCCGTGGCCGAAAACATTGCCGCCAACGACCTGAGCAAGCCGATTCAAGTGGACGGCTCCGATGAGCCCGGCCGCCTGCTGCACGCGCTGTCGGTGATGCAACAGAACCTGCGCCAGACCCTCTCGGAGCTGGGCCACTCGTCCAATCAACTGGCCTCGACCTCCGAAGAAATGACCGCCGTGACCGAGGAATCCCTGCGCCGGGTTCAGCGTCAGAACGACGAAATCAATCAGGCCGCCACGGCCATCAATCAGATGAGCGCCGCGGTGGAGGAAGTCGCCCATAACGCCTCTCTGGCCTCGACGGCCGCGCGGGATTCCAGCGATTCGGCGGAACAGGGTCGTCTGCGGGTCAACGAAACCATCTCGGCGATCAACGAGTTGCACGACTCGGTCGGCGCCACTGCGGATGAAATCAACGGGCTGGCCGGCCAGGTGCAGAACATCAGCGGCGTGCTGGATGTGATTCGCGGCATCGCCGATCAGACCAACCTGCTCGCCCTCAACGCGGCCATCGAAGCCGCTCGCGCGGGCGAAGCCGGACGCGGTTTTGCGGTGGTGGCCGACGAAGTGCGCGCCCTGGCGCACCGCACCCAGCAGTCCACCGCCGAGATCGAAAAGATGATCGCCTCGATTCAGGGCGGCACTCACAAGGCGGTCACGGCCATGGGCCAGAGCAGCGAACGCGCCCGGGTCAGCCTGGACGTCGCCGGTGCCGCCGGTCGGGCCCTCGCCGACATCAAAACCGCCATTGTGCTGATCAACGAGCGCAACGTCAGCATCGCCACGGCCACGGAAGAACAGGCCCAGGTCGCGCGGGAAGTCGATCGCAACCTGACCAGCATTCGCGACCTGTCGCTGCAGACGTCTGCCGGTGCCAATCAGACCTCGGCGGCGAGCAATGAGCTGTCACAACTGGCGGTGGGCCTGAACGGTCTGGTGATGCAATTCAGAACTTAATCGGACGCGAGTGATCGCACCTCTGAGCCGTCTGTTTGCGGCATCAAACGATTTCGGAGGTGAAAGCATGAAGTTTGTGAAACTGGGTTCCACGGGGCTGGACGTGTCGAGGCTGTGCCTGGGGTGCATGACGTTTGGCGACCCGGACGCCGGCACGCACCCGTGGACGCTGGATGAGGACGCCAGCCGTCCGATCATCAGGCACGCGGTCGAGCAAGGCATCAACTTCTTCGACACGGCCAACAGCTACTCGGCGGGCACCTCGGAAGTCATCGTTGGCAAGCTGCTGAAGGAATTCACCCGTCGCGAAGAAACCGTCATCGCGACCAAGGTGTTTTTTCCGGCCAACATGTGGGAAGGCTCCAAGCGGCCCAACGAGCAGGGGCTGTCGAGGAAAGCCATCATGGCCAACATCGACGCCAGCCTGACGCGGCTGGGCACCGATTACGTCGACCTGTACCAGATTCATCGCTGGGATTATCACACCCCCATCGAAGAAACCATGGAAGCGCTGAACGACGTGGTAAAGGCTGGCAAGGCGCGCTACATCGGCGCGTCGTCGATGTTCGCCTGGCAGTTCGCCAAAGCTCAGCAGGTCGCGGCGGCCAACGACTGGAGCCGCTTTGTGTCCATGCAGAACTACCTCAACCTGGTGTACCGCGAAGAACAGCGCGAGATGATTCCGCTGTGCCTGGATCAGGGCGTCGGCCTGATGCCATGGAGCCCGATGGCCCGTGGCAGACTCACCCGGCCCCATGGACAGCAGACCGAACGCACCAAGACCGACATTTCTGGCCAGTCGTTTTACGAGGGGACGGAAGCCGAGGATGGTCGCGTCATCGACGTGGTCGAGCAGATTGCCGGCGAGCGTGGCGTGCCTATGGCGCAGGTCGCGCTGGCGTGGGTGTTGGCCCAGCGTGGTGTGTCGGCGCCAATAGTCGGAGCTTCCAAGCCGCACCATCTGGACGATGCGATCGCGGCGCTGGAGCTGGTCCTCAGCGATGACGAAGTGAAACGCCTTGAGGCGCCCTACGTTCCTCACGCCGTGACGGGCTTCGCGTGAAGCCCCACGGTCATTCCGGGCTTGCCACCGGCCGGGCCGTCGTGTTGTTCGACGGCACCTGCAAGCTCTGCAATGGCTGGGCGACCTTCATCATCAGCCAGGACCGCGAGCACCGGCTGGCGCTGGCCGCCGTGCAGTCGCCCGAGGGTCAGGCGCTGCTGAAATGGGCGGGATTGCCCCAGGATCAGTTCAACACCATCGTGCTGGTGGAAAACGACCGCTTCTATGTGCGCTCGGACGCGATGTTCAATATCCTTGCCCACCTGCCCGCGCGATGGCACTGGCTGCTTCTGGCACGGATATTCCCGAGGGTGCTGCGTGACTGGCTGTACGACAAGATCGCGCTGAACCGCTACCAGCTGTTTGGCCGTTACGACACGTGTCGCTTGCCCGCTGCGGATCACCCCGATCGCTTCCTGGGCAAGAGCGCCCTCAAGTAGCGACCAGGTGACACCAGCGCCGGGTTGACGGGATGCGGTCAGTGACGCGGCTTGCGCGCCCACGCGCCGAACATCACGTCGCCGATGTAGATGCCTTCTGACTGCGTGCGCTCCTCATCAAGGCGCTGCTGCAGGGTATCGATGTCGACCTCGTCGGCGGTCGCCACGCCCAGGGTGATGATCCGGGGCAAACACGCACGGACGATGTAACCCAGGGCGTAGGCCTTGTCGGGGGTCTGCACGATGCATTCGGCGCGCACGTTCTCCACGGCCAGACCGGCCTTGCTCAGAATCCCATGAAGATGAAAGCCGATGTGCAGGTCGGCGCCTTCGCGGGCGATCATCTCGCGCAGCCAGCCCTGGGCCTGGCGGTGCAGGGCGAAGCCGTCAAGGCTGGCCGGGGCCATCGTGGTGTCATGCTCCTGGAAGACCATGACGCCGCCGGGCCGAAGCAGCCGGCCCAACGCGGTCGCTGCCGCCACGGTGTCGGACTGATACATGAGCACGCGGCGGCCGACGACCGCATCGAAAGTCCCCAACGATGCCGGCACGTCCAGCAACCCGCTCTGAACAAACGTCGGCAACGCCAGTTGACCTTCAATGGCCCGGCTGCGCGCCGTGGCAAGCGCCGCGTCATCGTGATCAATCCCTACCACTTCCCCCGTTTCGCCTACCAGCCCGGTCAGCAGAAAGGCCACATCCCCCGATCCGCAGCCAACGTCCAGTACGCGCATTCCTGGGCCAATGCCGGCATCCATCAACAGCTGAGTGGTGAAATCGGGTCTGGCAGTCGTCATGGGAAGCGCTCCGGAAAAGTGCGCGAAGTCTGCGCTACGGGCGGCATGGGGTGCAATGGAGCCACTCGCTCGCGAATGAATCTGTCCACTCCCTGAATCTTCAGCGGCTGAAATGCCGTCTTCGTGAGCAAGCTCACTCCCACAATCCTTGCCCATGGCTCGAGGTCTACAGCCGGTCTCGATCCGGTGGGAGCGAGCTTGCTCGCGAAGGCTTATTTGTATTCCGCAGAGGCAGTGGCCGAAAGTCCCGCTCACTTCGCGTACGGGTTCTCAACACAAGTCCATCGGACTCGCTGACATATAGCGTCATCGCCATGCCGCCATATCCCACTATATGGGATGACCAATCACATATTGAGGTATCAGGACATGTCGTCTATGGTGGACGTCAGTGCTCCCTATCAGCTCCCTTTATAAAAACAACAGGAAGTCCCATGCCCACGCCATCTCTGGATTCGGGCCTGCACGCCAGCACCATGAAGCGCCTCAACATCAAGTTGATTCCCTTCCTGATGCTGCTGTACATGGTCGCGTACATCGACAAGTCGAACATTTCCGTTGCCGCATTGCAGATGAATGCCGAGCTGGGCCTGACCGCCCGCATGTATGGCATCGGCGTGGGACTGTTCTTTCTGACCTACATCCTTCTTGAAGTCCCCAGCAGCGTCATCCTCACGCGGGTCGGCGCGCGGCGCTGGATTGCGCGGATCATGATCACCTGGGGCATCGTCGCCGCGGGCATGGCGTTCGTGCAGAGCGCCAATCAGCTGTACGGCATGCGCCTGCTGCTGGGCGCCGCCGAGGCGGGTTTTACCCCGGGCATCATTTATTACCTGTCGCAGTGGTACCCGAAGACCGATCGGGCCAAAGCCATGTCGTTCTTCTACATCGGCGCCGCCCTGGCGTCAGTGATTGGCTTGCCGCTGTCGGGGGCGTTTCTGCACCTGGACGGGTATTTCGGCGTCAGCGGCTGGCGCTGGCTGTTTCTGCTGGAAGGCCTGCCGGCGGTGATCCTCGGCATCGTCGTGTTGCGCTACCTGCCGGATTCGCCGCAAAGCACACACTGGCTGCAGGCTGATCAGAAGGAATGGCTGAGCCGCACCATCGCGGCTGAACAGGCGAACTCGCCGATTTCCCACCATGCCGCCTGGCAGACTGCGTTTCGCAGCCGTCAGGTCTGGCTGTTGAGCCTGTTCTGGCTCCTGCAAGCGTTCGGCACCATCGGCATCACGCTGTTTTTGCCGCTGATCGTCAAATCGGTGTCCGGCCAGGAATCGTTCACTGTCAGCGTGCTGTCGGCGCTGCCGTTCCTGTTCGCCTGCGTATTCATGTATTTCAACGGCACCCATTCCGACCGCAAGGGCGAGCGTGGCTGGCACCTGGCGCTGCCGCTGATGGCGGCCGGTGTACTGCTGGCGCTGGCGGTGTGGACCAGCAACCCGTGGCTGGCGTACGGATTGCTGGTGGTGGCGGTCGGCTTGAACTGGGCGGCCACGCCGGTGTTCTGGGCGACGACCACCGAATACCTTTCGGGCGCTGCGGCCGCGGCGTCCATCGCGCTGATCAACTCCATCGCCAACATCGCCGGCCTTGGCCTGCCGCCCGTCATGGGCTGGATCAAGGACGCCACGCAGAGTTACGACTATGCGTTGCTGTTGGTTTCCGCAGCTCTGTTGGTGGGCGGTGTGCTGGGACTGTTCCTGGCTCGCGCGCCACGTGCAGCGCCTGTCGTTGCCACCGCAACTGCTGCCGCTGCTGTTCCTGCCACTCACATCACCCGAGGTCTAGATGAAGCCAAGGCTCCTTAAAATCGCCCGCTTGCCGGCCATGCTCGATGACGCGCTGAACGCGACCTACGAGGTGGTGGAAGCCGATCAGGACGGCACTGGCGTTGGCCAATCCACCGCCGACATCCGCGCCATGGTCGCCAATGGCGAATCCACGGTCAGCCGGCAGTTGATCGAAAGCCTGCCAGCGCTGGAAGTCATTGCCGTGTTCGGCGTGGGCTATGACGGGGTTGATGTGGCGGCGGCGCGGGAACGTGGCATCCGCGTCACCCACACCCCCGATGTGCTCACCGAAGACGTGGCAGATTTTGCCATGGCCTTGATGCTGGGCATCGCCCGCAACCTGCGGGTGGCCGACCGTTTTATCCGCTCGGGCGCCTGGGCAAGCGGTCCCATCGCTTTCAGCCGCAAGGTCAGCCGGGCGCGCCTGGGCATCATTGGTCTGGGCCGTATTGGCGCCGCCATCGCCCGCCGAGCCGAGGGATTCGATATGTCGATCGCCTACACCGGGCGGCGGCCACAGGACGTGGAATTTACGTATTACGCGTCGGCGGTAGAACTGGCGGCAGCGGTGGATTTTCTCGTCATTGCGGTCGGTGGCGGCGCCAGCACCCATCATCTGGTGGACGCGAAGGTGCTGGAGGCGCTGGGTCCCAAGGGCTATCTGATCAATGTCGGCCGTGGCAGCGTGGTTGATGAAAATGCCCTCGCCCAGGCCCTTGCCGAGGGTCGTCTGGCGGGCGCGGCGCTGGACGTCTACGAAAACGAGCCGCACCCCGCCGCTGCGCTGCTTGATCTGGACAACGTCTTGCTCACCCCGCACATGGCCAGCGCCACGTGGGACACCCGGCAGGCGATGTCCGATCTGGTCATGGCCAACCTCCACGCCTGGCACAGCGGCGCAGACTTGCCCACGCCCGTTCCGGAATAGCCCGACGTGGCCTGCGGCTCGCCGAATTGATAACGGTGCCGCAGGAGCCCTGATTCGTTGCCTGTCTGAAAGCAGGGTTTGGCGGTATGGTGTGGCATCCCCTACTCAAGGAAGATCCATGGCCGCTCATACCGCCAGCCACGCTCAAAAGCACCTCGCCGTTCTCATTGATGCGGACAACGCCCCCGCCGCCATCGTCGAAGGCTTGTTCGAAGAAATCGCCAAATATGGCGTCGCCAGCGTCAAGCGCATCTATGGCGACTGGACGGGGCCGCAGCTCGGCGGCTGGAAGAAGGTCCTGCTGGACCACTCGATCCAGCCCATCCAGCAGTTCGCTTACACCAAGGGCAAGAATGCCACCGACAGCTCGCTGATCATCGACGCCATGGACCTGCTGTACACGCGGCGCTTCGACGGCTTCTGCCTGGTGTCCAGCGACAGCGATTTCACGCGTCTGGCGTCGCGATTGCGCGAAGAAGGCTTGACCGTGATCGGCTTTGGAGAAGAGAAAACACCCCGGCCGTTCGTGGCGGCCTGCGACAAATTCATCTACATCGAATTGCTGCGCGAAGAGGTGATCGCCGCCGCCAGCGCAGAGCAGACCCTCGATGCCCCCGCGCAGTCAGACGTGGCAAAACCCGCAGCGGCAGAAACCCCGAAACGTCCCAAAGCACCTATCGGATTTATCGCGAAAATCCTCGACGACATCGCCGATGAAGACGGATGGGTCCAGCTCGGCGCCCTGGGCACCAACATCACCAAGCTGCGGCCGGAATTCGACCCGCGCACCCACGGCTACAGAAAGCTCAGCGACCTGATCAAGGGCTACCCGCAAGCCTTCGAGTTGCAGGCCAGAACCGCGTCCAGTGGCACGGCGGTGATGTACGTCAGGCACAGACAAAACGGCAAATAACCCGATCAGCTTTTTCATGTATGGAGTCTTGCATGCCCATCTACTCAGTCGACTACCGCTTCAACGCTGAACCCCGCAATCATCGCTTCGACCTGAATCAGCCTGAGCTGTCGGTGAGCGAAGCCGCGATGCACCTGCTTGAGCTGCATTTCGGCGACAGCGAAAACAGCCTGATGATGCCCAACGCCGACGCCACCCCGGATGAAGTCATCGAACAGGCCGACCAGCTCGGGCTGACGGACATTCGCGTCACGGACACGGCGAGTGATGACGTCTGGTAAAAACGTTGAACCCTGCAGCGGCACCTGCATCCGATCACTACGACTGAACATTTCCCGACTGACAGGTGCCCCATGATCGAGATCAACAGCTACACGACCGTCAAACGCCGGGAGCGCGTGCCCCATGACGTATTCGCCCACTACTGGCGCGACGTCCACGGCCCGCTGTGCTCGCGGCTTCCGGGCCTTGGCTTGTACATCCAGCACCACTTCTCCCGGCAGCAGGATGCGCACCTCTGGCCCCTCGCCGATGGCATCAGCGAGATTCAGGATTACGAACTGGACGGTGGGGTGGAGATCGGTTTTGAATCCGCTGCGGACCAGAAGCAGTTTCAGGAGGCCAGCCCGATCCTGTTTTCGGACGAGCAGAACATGTTCGACGAAACCCTGGCCTACGCCCTGCCCCAAGGCTCGCTGACCCTGACCAACGCGCTGGAGGATGAGCGCTTCAACGGCACCGACACCTTCGACCGCATTCACGTGCACTTCAGCCCCCGCGAAACACTGCCGCAGCTGCATGCCTACCTGAAGTCAAACCTGGGCCCGCTGCTGGCAAGCGCTGAAGGGGTGGTTAAAGTCTGTCTGCACCTGTGCGAGCCATTCGAGAACGACGGCCAGCACCCACCTGCGCCGAACGTTGCGCACTTCGCCAACCCGGCGCGCGCGGAATTGGCCGTGCTGGAAATCGCGTTCACCTCGCCGCTGGCGCGTCGTGGTTTTTTCCAGAGTGACGTGTTCCAGAACACCTTGCCTGAGCAGTCGAAACACATTGCCCAGCTCAAGACGTTCGCCGTCTCCGGGCTCTACACCTACGTGCGCGACAGGTCCCTGACCACCGCAGGATTGCGCGGCAGTCGGGCAGCCGAGCTGATCGAATACCTGGGCGCGGTGAACCAGGTTCAGCCCGATGTTGAAGCGCTGATGCTGAAAGGCACCCAGGCCAGCTAGTGGTTTCTGTCGGTGGCCGTGGCTCACGGCTGCCGACAATTGAATGGCCTGGGAGCAACGCCTGCCGCCTCAGGATTGATCTGATCCATGCATCAATGGATGAAAAAATAACGATTATCGTCGTCTGAAAATTGCCACAGAATCTCCAGTTACAAGCGCTTACAAACTCAAAAAAAACGCTGGAGAACATCATGCATCAACCGCCAAGCCAGACCTCCTCCGGGAAGTCCAGGGCAGGAATGGTCTTCCGGGTCACCTCCGGAAACTTTCTTGAACAGTTCGACTTCTTCCTCTTCGGCTTCTACGCCACCCAGATCGCCTCCGCCTTCTTTCCCGCCGGCAACGAGTTCGCCTCGTTGATGATGACCTTCGCTGCCTTCGGCGCAGGTTTTCTGATGCGGCCATTGGGCGCTGTGCTGCTGGGCGCGTACATCGATGATGTCGGGCGCCGCCGCGGCCTGATCGTGACGCTGGCGATCATGGCCAGTGGCACCTTGCTGATTGTTCTGGTGCCGAGTTACGCCACGATCGGGCTGTGGGCACCGGCGCTGGTCTTGCTCGGGAGGCTGCTGCAGGGATTCTCCGCAGGCGCAGAGATGGGCGGCGTGTCCGTTTATCTCGCCGAAATGGCAACGCCGGGGCGCAAAGGTTTCTACGCCAGTTGGCAATCAGCCAGTCAGCAGGTGGCCATCGTTGTCGCCGCCGCCCTGGGTTACGGCCTCAATCAATGGCTGGCCCCGGCCGAGCTGTCGGCGTGGGGCTGGCGCATTCCATTTGCCGTCGGCTGCCTGATCATCCCGTTCATCTTCCTACTGCGCCGCAGCCTCGAAGAAACCGCTGAGTTCAGCACGCGCAAACACCGCCCGACGATGAAGGAAGTGTTCGCAACACTGCTCGGCAACGCCAGTGTGGTCATCCTCGGCATGCTGATGGTGGCGATGACCACCACCGCCTTTTACATGATCACCGTCTACGCCCCGACCTTCGGCCGCTCGGTTCTGCAGCTCAGCACCAGCGATGCGCTGATCGTGACCCTGCTGGTGGGGGTGTCGAACTTTTTCTGGCTGCCCATCGGCGGCGCGTTGAGCGACCGCCTGGGGCGCAAACCGCTGCTGCTGGCGATGTCATTGCTGACGCTGCTCACGGCGTATCCGGCGCTGTCATTCCTGGCCCAGGCGCCGACATTTGCCCACATGCTCGAAGTGCTGCTGTGGTTTTCATTTCTCTACGGCATTTACAACGGTGCAATGATTCCCGCCCTCACCGAAATGATGCCCGTCGAGGTACGCGTCGCCGGTTTCTCCCTCGCCTACAGCCTGGCGACGGCGATCTTCGGCGGCTTCACGCCGGCTGTTTCCACCTGGCTCATTCACCTGACCGGCGACAAGGCAGCGCCGGCCTACTGGATGATCTTCGCCGCCCTGTGCGCCTTTACCGCGACGCTGGTGCTGTACCGCCGTCTCGCCACTCAGTCACTTGCCACTGCTTGAAGGACCCTTTCATGAACGCTGTACTAAAACCCCTCTGCGTGATCGCGCTGGCCAGCTGCGCCTACGGCAATCTTGCCTACGCCGAAGAGCTGACCGTCATGACCTCCGGCGGCTTCACTGCCGCCTATCAACACTTGGGACCGCACTACGCCGAGCACAGCGGCAACACCCTGAAAACGGTGCTCGGCCCGTCGATGGGCAAAGCGGCGGAGGCCATCCCCAACCGGTTGAGTCGCGGCGAGCACGCCGACGTGGTGATCATGGTGGGCTACGCCCTGGATGACTTGATCAAGCAAGGCAAGGTCGACGCCGCCTCGCGCGTGGAACTGGCGGATTCGCGCATCGGTATGGTGGTGAAGGCCGGCGCAGACAAACCTGCCATCACCACGGATGCGGAGCTGAAAGACACCTTGCTGGCGGCCAGTTCAGTGGCCTATTCAGACAGCGCAAGCGGCGTCTACATCGAGAAAGAGTTGTTCAAGAAACTCGGCGTTCAGCCGCAGATGGCGCCCAAAAGCAAGATGATCGAACGCATTCCGGTGGCCTCCGTTGTGGCCAAGGGTGACTACCAGCTCGGCTTCCAGCAGGTCGCCGAGCTGTTGCCGATCCCGGGGGTCACTTTCGTCGGCAAGATCCCGGAAGACGTGCAGTCGGTGACCCGCTATGCCGCCGGCATTCCGAAAAATGCCGATCACCCCGTCGAAGCGAAGGCACTGCTGAAGTACCTGTCGTCCCCCGACGCCCAGGCCAGCATTCGCGAAACCGGCCTGGACTCAGTCCCGCGTTAACGTCCCGGGCAGCGCGCGAATTCGCTGCTCCAGCTCCAGTGCCGCGGGCGTCAATGTGCGTCCGCGGCGTTTCAGCACCCCCATCTGCCTGACCACCTCAGGCTCCACCAGCCGCACTTTCGCCAGAATCGGGTGGGCGGAGATCGGCATGGCAATGGACGGAACCACCGCAATGCCCAGCCCCGCTTCGACCAGCCCCAGCACCGTGGTCACGTGGCGTGCTTCGCAGACGCTGTGCTTGCCCGGCTGCAGCCCGGAAAGCGCGCGATCCAGCACCAGGCGATTGCCCGAAGATTTGTCCAGCGTGATGCAGTCGTGCTCGCACGCCTGAGCCCAAGTGACGGCGTCGAGGGTCGCCAGCGGATGGTCGCGGCGGCAGGCAACGACGTAGTGCTCTTCAAGCAGCGGACTGAACTCGATTTCCGGCGCGAGGTTGCCGGTGAAACTCACTCCGAAATCGGCCTCGCCAGCAGCCACCGCCGCACTCACCTCATTGGCCGACACGTCGATGAGTCTGATCTTCATCAGCGGGTATTGCCCGTGAAAGCTGCGTATCGCATGGGGCAAGAAGTAGTAGGCCGCTGAAGGCACGCAGGCCACGGTCAACGTGCCCCGGCGGTTCGCGCCGCCATCGCCGATGCTGAGCAGGGCCAGATCCAGGTCATCCAGCAGACGTTCGACCTGAGGCAGAAACGCCCGCCCGACGTTGGTCAACGAGACCTTTCGCGTGGTCCGCTCAAACAGCTTGACCCCCAGGGCGGACTCGAGCTTTTCGATGCGGCGGCTCAGGGCCGACTGGGTGATGCGGATGGACTCGGCGGCCCGGCGAAATCCCTGGTTTTCAACCACTGCGCGAAAAGCCTGGAGGTCATTGAGGTCGAAGTTGATGTTCACGGCAAGGCGTCGCTTTGATCGAAGACGGGCATCAATGGTAAGGCGCAACGCATTCGCGAGCCATCCCCGGGCGGATCTCATGGCGCGCCGCTGGTGTTGATCGGATCGGATTGATTAGTACAGCGTGTCGGCGATCCGGCCCGGCAGCGCCTTGTCATACGCTTCGCCGTCGATGGCCGCTTGGGACACCTCTTTGAGGATCTGCCCCGCTGTCGGCAACGCGCTACGCGGTATCTGCTTTGAGGCATCCCACAGCCCTGCCCTGATCACCGCCCGGCTGCACTGGAAGTACACGCTGGTGACGGCGATTCGCAGCACCGATTTCGGCGGCTTTCCGCCCACGGCAAAACGCTCCAACAGGTCGGGCGCGATGGAGATCTGCGCCGTGCCGTTGACGCGCAGGGTTTCGCCGACGCCCGGGACCAGAAACAGCAGCGCGACCCGCGGTTCTTCGATGATGTTGCGCAGGGTGTCGATGCGGTTGTTGCCGCGTCGGTCCGGCAGATACAGCGTTTTGCTGTCTTCGATGTGCACAAAGCCCGGCTGATCGCCCCGGGGCGAAGCATCCAGTCCCCCAGGCCCTGACGAGGCGAGAATCAGAAAGGACGCCGCTTCGATGAACGGCCGGTAAACCGGGTGAATGTGGTCGACTTCTTTGACCAGCGACTGCGGCGCGATCGGGCCATAAATTGCTTCCAGCGCCTGCCTGGTTGTCACGTTCGAGCTGTCTTCAAGATCCATCGTGGTTCTCTGCGGTTTCTTCTTGAATGAAAAGGTCGGAATGCAATGACGCTTCATGCCCGTTCGGGGCAATAGTGCCTGATGCATGTGGCAGATCGAGCGGCGATCTGATTCACTGCCTGCCTTTTCACCGTCCAGCATCTGCACACCGGGTAAACAGGCATGAACCGTCGCAAGAAACTCAACCAGATACTCAGAGCCAACGCAAAAAAGGCGAGTGCCAAACTGGCGCCGAAGAACAAAGACACCTACGTCAGCAAGGCCGATCGGTTGAAGCTGGCTGACGCCAATGCTGAAGCCACGCCCGAATCCACCCCTGAAGCGGTCCACCCTTCCGAGACGGTTTGAACACCCTCCATTTGCAATGCGCCGCCTACCCCTGGTAGGACCGGCTTCAGCCGGGAAGAGGCCAGTCCATACGCCATCAATTTCGCAGTGTGATTGCCGACGCCTTCCCGGCTAAAGCCGGTCCCACAGGGACGCGCGCTGTGTCAGTGGGACCGGCTTCAGCCGGGAAGAGGCCAGTGCGTACGCCATCAATCTTGCAGTGTGATTGCCGACGCCTTCCCGGCTAAAGCCGGTCCCACAGGACCCACGCAGTTTCATAGTGGGACCGGCTTCAGCCGGGAAGAGGCCAGTCCATACACCATCAATTTCGCAGTGTGATTGCCGACGCCTTCCCGGCTAAAGCCGGTCCCACAGGACCCACGCAGTTTCATAGTGGGACCGGCTTCAGCCGGGAAGAGGCCGCTGCATACGCCATCAATCTTGCAGTGTGACTTCCGACGCCTTCCCGGCTAAAGCCGGTCCTACGGGACGCGCGGGGTGTCAGTAGGACCGGCTTCAGCCGGGAAGAGGCCAGTGCGTACGCCATCAATCTTGCAGTGTGATTGCCGACGCCTTCCCGGCTAAAGCCGGTCCCACAGGACCCACGCGGTTTCATAGTGGGACCCGCTTCAGCCGGGAAGAGGTGTAGTGGTCAACTAATTCCGGACACCTCGATAGGTGGTTTCAAGATCATCGTCCGTTCGTAAACGGTCGGTGGCAGATACCCCAGTTTCGAGTGCAGCCGCTCGTTGTTGTAATACCCAACGATGTATTGAGTGATGTCGCGTATCGCTTCGCCATGGTTGGCGTAATTGCGCCGCCATACCCGCTCCATTTTCAGGCTCAGGAAGAAGCGTTCCATCACCGCATTGTCCCAGCAGTTACCCTTACGGCTCATGCTTTGCTGCATGCCGTGCCTGGCCAGCAGCGATCTGTAGATTGCGCTCGCATATTGGCTGCCGCGATCGGAGTGAGCGATCAGGCCAGGCGGCGGTTGACGCTGCGCGACGGCCATCTGCATCGCGCTGCACACCAGCTCTGCAGGCATGTTTGGGGCCATCGCCCAACCCACGATCTTGCGCGAGAACAAGTCCAGCACCACGGCCAGATAGAGCCAGCCGCTGCGCGTTC
>NZ_JBXAWH010000021.1:0-35318 GCF_057291635.1 Pseudomonas sp. 1L-C-7-B-C1
CGTGGTCTGCCCCAGAAATTCGGCAGCCGCAGGACAGGTGGGAGTGAGCTTGCTCACGAAGAGGCCGGTGCATTCAGCCACTTTCTTCCGGGCTGCAAGTAAGCCTTCGCGAGCAAGCTCGCTCCCACCGGTAGTGGGTCAGCCGCAGATATTCGACTGGGGCGGGACTTGTGGGAGTGACCGGGGTGGCGCTCCACCTTGCTCACGAAGAGTCTTGTAGATTCTGCGCAGCGTTCACACCGACAAATGCAGCATCTGCTCACCTTGGGTCTGTTCGCCGGGACGGCGCTTGTTGACGGCCAGTTCGCCGATCTTGATCAGCCGCGCGCGCACGACATTGCGGCTCAACCCCAGCAACTGCGCGGTGTGCACTTGGTTGCAGTGGCTGAAGCGATAGGCCGCGCGCAGCAAGGCGTCTTCGACCTTCTCATGCAGCGCGCCGGCCTGCTCTTCGAACAGACGCTGGAATGCTCGGGCCAGCAGCGCTTCGGTTGAATCGTCGACGGCGGGGGCTGAATCCTCCTGGCGCTCAAGGCGCAGGTTCGACAGGCGCAGATCGCTGGACTGAATCACGCCGTTGCGGCAGATGAGCAAGGTGTGGTGAATCACGTTCTCCAGCTCGCGAATATTCCCCGGCCAGCCGTAGGTCCGCAGCTTGTGCTCGGCATCGGCGCTGATCTGGATCGGTCCGCAGCCCAGACGCTGGCTGTAGACGTCGATGAAGTGGCGGCTCAGCGGCATGATGTCGCCCGGCCGGTCGCGCAGGGTGCTCAGCTCCAGATTGACGACGTTGAGGCGATAGAACAGGTCTTCGCGAAAGTGTCCGGCGTTGATGGCGCGTTCCAGTTGAACGTTGGTCGCCGCCAGCACCCGCACGTTGATCGGCGTGCTTTTGCGCGAGCCCAGTCGCACCACTTCGCGCTCCTGCAGGACGCGCAGCAGCTTGACCTGAATCGCCAGGGGCAGGTCGCCGATCTCGTCGAGAAACAAGGTCCCGCCGTTGGCTTCTTCAAACCAGCCGGCCTTGGCCGTGAGGGCGCCGGTGAACGCGCCTTTTTCCTGGCCGAACAGCTCGGCTTCCACCAGGGATTCAGAAAACGCGCCGCAGTTGACCGCCACGAAGGGCTGGTGACGACGGCTGCTCAGGTTGTGAATGTGACGGGCCACCAACTCTTTGCCGGTACCGGTTTCGCCGATGATCAGCACGCTGGCATCGCTGGGTGCAACTTGCTCGATGTGGGCCAGCAGCGCCTGGGACCTCGGGTCTTCGAACACCTGCGCGGTGGCGCGTATCGAAGTCGCCAGGGCTGGCGAGGGCGGTAGGGTCAATAGCTGCATAGGGGTCACTTGTGGTTGGAACGGGAGGCTGGCTGTCATGAAGGACTCCTTGTCGCGGTCGCACAGCAAACGGGCGATCCCTGCAGGAGCGACCGGTGTGGCGCTCTACAGTGCCCGCGAATTCGGTATACGAGGCGATGATGTCCTCCCAGGCACACCGCGATTCGCGGGCAAGGTGCAGCGCCACCCCGGTCACTCCTGCAGGTGAGGCGATTGCGATGCTATTTCTGCGGCGGCAGATCGTTGGCAATCATCTCGCCGAACGGGCCGGTGAGGTTGGTGATGCCGCGGCCTGCCAGGCTGCGATACGGCTCAGGCAACAGCGGAAACACCAGTTCGGCGAAGCGGTAGGCTTCTTCCAGGTGCGGGTAGCCGGAGAAAATGAAACTTTCGATGCCCAGGTCCGCGTATTCCTTGATGCGAGCGGCGACTTCCTGAGGATTGCCCACCAGCGCCGTGCCCGCGCCGCCCCGTACCAGGCCGACGCCGGCCCACAGGTTGGGGGCGATTTCCAGGTTGTCGCGGCGGCCGTCGTGCAGCGCGGCCATGCGGCGCTGGCCTTCGGAGTCGAAACGCGAAAAGGATTTCTGCGCGGCGGCGATGGTGTCGTCGCTGATGTGCTCGATCAGGGTGTCTGCGGCTTTCCAGGCCTCTTCGCTGGTCTCGCGGACGATCACGTGCAGACGGATGCCGAATTTGACGGTGCGACCGTTGCGTGCGGCGCGCTCACGCACATCCGCCAGTTTCTCGGCCACGGCGGCAGGAGGCTCGCCCCAGGTGAGATAAACGTCGACCTGCTCAGCGGCCAGTTCGTGGGCCGCCTCGGAGGAACCACCAAAATACAGCGGCGGATAGGGCTTCTGGATCGGCGGATACAGTGCTTTGGCGTTTTGCACCCTCAGGTGCTTGCCTTCGAAGTCCACGGCTTCGCCTTGCAGCACCCGGCGCCAGATCTTCAGGAATTCGTCGGTGACTTCGTAGCGCTCGCTGTGATCGAGGAAGCTGCCATCACCGCGGTTTTCATCAGGGTCGCCACCGGTCACGACGTTGATCAGCAAGCGTCCGCCCGACAAACGATCCAGCGTCGCGGCCATGCGCGCGGAGACGGTCGGAGAAATGATCCCTGGACGAATGGCCACCAGGTAACGCAGGCGTTCGGTCAAAGGCACGAGGGCCGACGCGATCACCCAGGAGTCTTCGCAGGAGCGGCCGGTCGGAATCAATACGCCGTGGTAACCCAGATCATCCGCGGCCTGGGCGACCTGCTTCAGGTAATTGAGCGTGACCGGGCGCGCGCCCTTGGTCGTGCCCAGGTAATGACCGTCGCCGTGTGTCGGTAGAAACCAGAAAACATCCATGAGAAATCCTTCAAGCGGAATCGGTGGGCTTGTAACAAGTGCACTCGTTATAAAGGCTCCGATTTATTCCGTAAAAGAACTGAATTCCATATTTTTATAACATTTAGAGATATGCCCGGATTTGTAGCCTTTGAAGATGCAACTGACGGGCAGGATCTTGTGGGAGTGAGCTTGCTCACGAAGGAGCCGGAACAACCGCTGCATTCTCGGAGCCTGAAACGCCGTCTTCGTGAGCAAGCTCACTCCCACAAGTCGTGCATCCCACGCGAATCTGCAGTGGGCCTGTCAAACCCGCCTACCCGATTTAGGGCGAGTTACAGACCTGCGCCGGATCAGAACACCTCGCAAAAAAACAGGCGCCGAATCGCCTGAAGGACAGTACGGGAGACGCTTCGGCATCAGAAAATCTGGGTAAACAGCCAGTACAGGCTGCCCGACAGCAGGATCGCGGCGGGCAAGGTCAGCACCCAGGCCATCGCCAGATTGCGCAGGGTGCGCATCTGCAGGCCGGAGCCGTTGGCGACCATGCTGCCGGCCACCCCGGAGGACAGCACGTGGGTGGTCGAGACCGGCAATCCATACATGTCCGCCGCGCCAATGGTGAGCATCGCAACGACTTCAGCCGATGCGCCCTGGGCATAGGTCAGGTGGGTCTTGCCGATCTTCTCACCGACGGTGATCACGATCCGCTTCCAGCCCACCATGGTGCCCAGGCCCAACGCGATGGCGACAGCCACCTTGACCCACAACGGAATGAATCGGGTCGCGGTGTCGATCTGCTGCTTGAACTGATCGACCTTGGCCTGGGTGTCTGCGTCGAAATTGCCGACCTTGTTCTTGTCCATCACGCGGATGGCTTCAGAGGTCAGGTACATGTCGTTTCGCACGTTGGCGGTGGCCTCGGCCGGCACCTTGGCCAGCGAGCCATAACTGGCGACCTGATCGCCGATCTTGCCGGCCATGACGGCCAGCGCTGGCACCAGCTCAGGAGTGGCCTGTTTGTCACGGATGTAAGTGGACAGCGTCTGACGTGAATCAGCCGGCGCGGGCAGCGGCGCCGCTTTGGTCAGGGCCTGTTGGGTGACCTGGGCGACTGCAGCGAATTGCACCGACTGATCGGCCGGCATGGCGCGATTCAGCGCGTAGGCCATCGGCAGCGTACCCACCAGAATCAGCATGATCAGGCCCATGCCTTTTTGACCGTCGTTCGAACCGTGGGCAAACGACACGCCGGTGCAGGTCAGGATCAGCAGCCCGCGAATCCAGATCGGCGGCGGCTTGTTGCCTTCCGGGGCTTTGTACAGCGCGCGGTTCTTCACGAACATGCGCAGCGCCATCAGCAACAGCGCGGCGCAGGTGAACCCCACTAGCGGCGAGAGCAGCAGCGAATAGCCGACTTTGGTTGCCTGGGACCAGTCCACGCCGCTGGTGCCGTCACGGCCGTGCATCAACGCGTTGGCGATACCGACGCCGATGATCGAGCCGATCAGCGTGTGGGAAGACGACGCTGGCAGACCCAGCCACCAAGTGCCAAGGTTCCACAGGATCGCCGCGATCAGCAGGGCGAAGATCATCGCGTAACCCGCGGATGAACCGACCTGCAGGATCAGCTCGACCGGCAGCAGGGCAATGATGCCGAACGCCACCGCGCCGCTGGAAAACAGCACACCCAGAAAGTTGAAGGTTCCTGACCAGACCACGGCGAAGTTCGGCGGCAGGGAGTGGGTGTAAATGACCGTTGCGACGGCGTTGGCGGTGTCGTGGAAACCGTTGACGAACTCAAAGCCCAGCGCGATGACCAGCGCCACGCCGAGCAGAATGAACGGTGTCCAGGTCAGCACGACGGTACCCAGGTCGTCCATGTCCTGCTTGAGGCTGTAGCCTGTATAGAACAGGCCCAATGCCAGCACAACGAAGAAAATCACCATCGTCGTCATGCCAGGCTTGCGCCCGAATTGAGCACTCAGTCCGGGTCCCTGTTGCAGAGAGCCTTGAGCCAGTGTGGGGGTCGCCATGGGGCACAATCCTGTTAATGAGGGATAGTGACCATGATCATTACAAAATGTGACAGAGATGCGACACGCGTCACGTTTGGTGCGGATTTGCTGGGGTTAGGGACCAATGGACGCGCCGTTAAAGATGCCGTTAATAATCCCGACTCTTGCGAAACGCCCACCGTCCCGCAATAAACGTAAACGTCGCCACCAGCGCGACCAGCACCCAGAACCCATGGGGATCGGACGCCAGCGGTATGCCACCGACGTTCATGCCGAAGAAACCCGCGACGATGTTGATCGGCAGCGCCAGCACGGTGACGACGGTGAGGGTGAACAGCGTGCGGCTGCTCTGTTCGTTGAGGTTGGCGGCGATTTCTTCCTGCAGCAGTTTGATCCGTTCGCCGAGGGCGGTGAGGTCGCTGATCACCAGCGCCGACTCTTCGGTGGATTGCCGCAGTTCTTGCAAATCCTCCTCCAGCAGCCATTGCGGCGGTCGGTGCAGCAGGCGCATCAGCGAGCCGGGTTCAAGGGCCAGCAGCCGTTGCAGGCGCACCAGTACCCGACGCATGGCGCCGAGTTCCGAGCGGTTGTTGCTCAGACGTTGAGACAGAAGCTGGTCCTCGATTTTGTCGACGCTGAGGCTGGTCTTGCGCATGAACTGGCTCAGCACCTCGCTCTGATCGCGCAGCAGATGGGCCAGTAACTCAAGGGGGGAGCGGAAGGTTTCGCCCTGCTTGACCGAGGAGCGCAGCCGGTCCACGGACCGCAGGGGCTGATGGCGCGCGGAGATCATCAGGTTGCTGCGCACGCAGACCCACAACGTGGCGATGTCGGTGGAGATACGGTTGAAGTCGAAGACCACGTCGTTAACCACCGCGAGCAGGGCGGAGTCGACGTGTTCAATGCGCGTGGAGCGTGAGCCCTCATGCAGCGCTTCGAGAAACTCGTCGGGCAGGTCGAGATTGGTTTTCAGCCAGCGTTCGCAGCTGGCGTGGGTGAGGTTCAGGTGCAGCCAGACAAACTCGTCCGGCTCGGTCGGCCGGCGCAGGCATTCCAGCGCGGCCGTCGAATCCAGCTCCCGACCTGGCTCACCGGGACGGAAGCGGTAGCCGTACAGCAAGCCGAACAGATCGGAGTCCTGATGGTGGGCGATGCGTTGATTCATGAAGGCTCGCAGACGGGAAGTGCCCCGCAGGGCACGAGATCGAAGGCGGCATCATCGCAAGGGGTTTTGACAGTTTTGTGACGGTTTGTGTCTGGCAGCGATCTTGTTCAGACCATTGACAGGCGCGTCTTGCGCAAGGGCGCCGGCCATGAGGAATCAATCAACAATTCATCCTCGATGGACAGCTCGATATCAACCGCCGCAGCGTTCAATTCCAGATGATGGGGGGTGACGGCCTTGGGGATCGCGATCACGCCGTCCTGCCGCAGCACCCACGCCAGGCTGATCTGCGCCGGCGTGGCGTCGTGGCGTTCGGCGACTTCGAGAATGGCCGGGTTCATCAGCAAGTTGCCGGCCTGACCAATCGGGCAGTACGCCATCAGTGGCATCCGGGCGGTTTGCATCCAGGGCAGCAGGTCGTATTCGATGCCGCGCTCTTCCGGGTTGTACAGCACCTGATTGGTGGCACACCCGCCACCGAGGCCGAGCTCGTCCAGTTCAAGCAGGTCGGACACGTCGAAATTCGACACGCCCCAGCGACCGATCTTGCCCGCTTCACGCAAACGCTCGAAGGCCTCGACGGTTTCTTCCAGCGGGTACTGACCGGGCCAGTGCAGCAAATAAAGATCGATGTAGTCGGTGTTCATGCGCTTGAGGCTGCGCTCGCACGCTGCCGGAATACCCGCGCTGCTCGCGTTGTGCGGGTAGACCTTGCTCACCAGCACGACCTCGTCGCGGCGCCCGGCGATAGCCTGGCCGACGACTTTCTCGGCGCCGCCTTCGCCGTACATCTCGGCGGTGTCGATCAGCGTCAGGCCCAGGTCGATGCCCAGTTGTAGCGCCGAGACTTCCGTCTCGAACTGATGGCGATCCTCACCCATGTGCCAGGTGCCCTGACCGATAACGGGGACGGTTTTGTCTGCCAGTTCAAGCGTGCGCATCGGGGGTGCCTCCGGGCTGATGGGTCTGAGTCATTAAGAGTCAGGCAGTACGGGTCCGCAGGGGTTCAATCTCAAGCGAATACGCGGTGCGTGAGCGGGCTGCGCACCCATTGCAGCAACGGCTTCAGCCGGGAATAGGCCGGTGTGAGCGGCATCACTTTTGCGGTGTGACGACCGACGCCTTCCCGGCTAAAGCCGGTCCCACAATAGTGGTCCAGCCAATACCACTGGATGCACGCGGTCGATTAGTAGGACCGGCTTCAGCCGGGAAGAGGCCAGTCAACACACCATGCATTTCACTGATGCCCATTCTCCCAACCCCCACCCAGCGCCAGGAACAGGTCGATCTGACCCATCGCAACCTGGGTGTTCGCCGCCGCCAGTTGTGCGGTGATGTCGGTGTAGGTGCGGGTGGCTTGCAGGTCGGCGAGGAAGGATTCGCGGCCGGCGAGGAAAAACCGGTGGGTCTGGTCCGCCGCCTGCCGTGCCGACTCCTCGGTTTCAACCAGCGCATCGCGGCGCTCCAGCAGCGCGGTGTACTGGGACAGCCCGGTCTGGGCTTCGCGGATCGCGTTGAGCACCACGCCATCAAAGCGCGCCAGCGCCACCTTATTCGAAGCCTCGGCAATGTGAATCCGCGCCCGTGCGCCATTGGACGGGATGGTCCAATTGATCACTCCGCCAAAGCCCCAGCGGTTGGTCGACGGATCGCCCAGTTCATCGAGAATCCCCACGGTGCCCACGGTCGCGCCGATGCTGATGTCCGGATACAACTCGCCCGTCGCCACGCCAATGGCCGCCGTCGACATCGCCAGCCGGCGTTCCGCCTGGCGCACATCGGGACGGCGTTTGAGCAGCGCGGCGCCATCGCCCACCGGCATGACTTGAGCGATGTGCGGCAGCTCGGCGCACTCCGCGACCCCTCGGGGCAACTGGTTGAGGGGGCGGGCGAGCAGCATCGACAGGCGATACAGCGCTGACTTCTGCGCCGCTTCGTAACGCGGCAACTCGGCACGCAGCGAGCGGAACTGGGTTTGCGAGCGCGTCACCTGGGTTTCATCGCCACGGCCGGCATCGCGCAGGCGTTGGGTCAGGCTCAGGCTCTGCTGCTGCAGGTCCAGAGAGTGCAGGGCGATGTTGCGTTCTTCGTTGGCAGCGCACACCTGGGTGTACGCGCGAACCACATCGGCGACCAACGTGATGCGTGCCGTATCGGCAGCCGCCTGGGTCGCGTCGGCGTTGGCCTGGGCCGCTTCGATGCCGCGCTGCAGCACGCCGAACAGGTCGAACTGGTACGAGGTGGTCAGCCCGACATCGCCGACGTTCGCCACCGGGACTTTTTCCGGCAGCAGATAGGCCTGCCCGGCTTCCTGCAAGCGTTGCGCCCCGGCTTTGGCCGTGCCGCTCCAGCCCCCCGCCGCATCGGCCTCGCTCATTTGAAAGCGCGCCCGTTGCAGGTTCGCCGCAGCGACGCGTAAATCGGTGCTCGACACCAGCGCCTGGCCCACCAACTCATCGAGTTTCGGATCGTGATACAGCCGCCACCAGTCCGCCGGCACCGGCGCCGACACCACATTGGTCGACGAACCCGCCAGCTCGCCCTGCAGATCGGGGCGATTGACGGCGGCTTGATCAGGCAACGTGTAATCCGGGCCGACCACGGTGCAAGCCGACAGCAGCAAGCCCATGCACATGCTCATGCCCACCGTCAGCAGGCGTGCGCGGTGGTTCATTTCGGCGCTCCAGGCTGGACGGGTTGGTCATTTCCCAGAGCAGCTGTGCGGGCGTCATCGATGATCGACACCGTCGCCGTGCGCCCGGCAATCATGCGGAAATCCGCCGGCACGTCGTCGAACGCAATGCGCACTGGAATCCGCTGGGCCAGTCGCACCCAGCTGAACGCCGGATTGACGTTGGGCAGCAGGTTCGAGCCGCTGCTGCGGTCGCGGTCTTCGATGGCCGCGACGATGCTCACCACATGGCCGCGCAGGCGGGCGTTGTCGCCAATCACGCGGATGTCCACGCCGGAGCCGATGTGAATCCCGTCCAGCTTGGTTTCTTCAAAGTAGCCGTCGATGTGGAACGAGTTGCTGTCTACCACCGACAGCACCGGACGCCCGGCACTGACGAATTCGCGGTCCCGGGGCGCGCGGTCGTTGAGGTAGCCGTCCACCGGGCTGCGGATCACCGAGCGGTCCAGGTTCAGTTGCGCCGAATCAACCGCCACTTGCGCTTCGTTCAGGGCTGACAGCGCGCGGGCTTCCCTGGACTGGCTTTCTTCCAGCTGCTCGCGGGCGACCAGATTGCCGAGGCTGCGGTTACGACGGTTCTCGCGTTGGGCCTGCTCCCAGGTTTCCTTGCGCTCGGCGACCGTGGCCTGGGCCTGACGCAAGGCGAGACGGAAACGGTCCTGGTCGATGGTGAACAGCAACTGGCCTTTCTTGACCAATTGGTTGTCGCTCACCGCGACCTTTTCGATCAGTCCGGAAACGTCCGGCGCGATTTGGATCACGTCGGCGCGGATATGCCCGTCGCGGGTCCAGGGCGCGTACATGTAATACATCACCATGCGCCACACGACGATCGCGGCAAGGGTGACAACCAGCAGGGTCAGGACCACGCGGCCCAGCGTCAGAAGAGGTTTTTTCATGTCATCAGGTATCGACTTAGGGTATCCACGACGCCGAGCAGCAGAGCGTATAGACCGACGTTGAACAAAGCCCGGTGCCAGACCAGGCGGTAGAAGCGGGCGCGCGTCAACACGGCGTGCACCACCAGAAAAATCAGGTAAGCGATGCCCATCAGCACCAGAAAGGTCGGCAGGAAGATCCCGCTGATGTCCACATCACCGATCATAACGGCGCTCCATCGATGCCATAGGGCGGTTGTTCTTCCTGCTCGGCGAGCACATCGACGATCTCCACACCCGGCAACAGCGCCAGGCGCAAGCCACTGAGGGCGTGCAGCAGATTCAGCCGCGCGGCGTCATCATCTTCGCCATTGAACGCCAGCGCACGGCGGGCGCGGTCCATGGTCATCAACAGACCTTTGGGCGCCGGCAAACGCTCCCGGGCTTTCAGGCAGGCCCGGAAATGCGCACCGACCTCGTTCGTCACCTGACGCAGCAGCTGGCGCGGGACCGGGTCGACCCGCGGCATGTACGCCAGCAAATCGAGCATGTTCAGGGCGACCCGCGCTTCGCGCAGTGCACTGGTGGAATCCTGGGCCGTGATTGCCAGACGCGGCAGGTGCTGCATCAGCCGGTCGAGCATGCGCACGCCCATTTGCCGGTGCTCGGCCAGGGTCGCGTCTTCGCTGAGGGAGACGATGTCGCGCCAGCTGAAACGGGTCAGACGCTTGGCCGCCACCTCAGTGCCGAACGGCCGGACGATCAGCGTCCAGACGAAGGCGAATGCCAGACCCGCCGGCCCGGCCAGGTTGGAATTGACGAAGTTGACGAAGTCGGCGTCGTAGGCGCTCTGAATACTGATGAAGGACGAGGTGTTGACGATGGTCAGCAGCGTGCCGAGGTAGAACTTCGGCTGCACGGTCAGGGTGCCGACGCAGATAAACGGCACGGAAAACGCCAGCACCAGCATCGGGAAGTCGTGCAGATTGGGCAGCACCACGAACAGATAGAGGCTGGCGAAGATCACCGACATCATGGTCCAGAAGAAGAACCGGTAGATCTGCGGCGCGGGGTCGTCCATCGCCGCGAAGAAGCTGCACGACACCGCCGCCAGCGCCACCGCACTCGCGCCGTCCTGCCAGCCCAGCAAGATCCACAGCACCGACGCGACGATGATGGCGCTGACCGAGGTTGCCACTGAATACAGCATCATCCCGCGATCAAGAAACGGCGACAGCCGCCCCAGCCGCCAATGGCGATACACCGCGCGCCAGGCCGAGTGATCATCGGTCTCGATGGCGTGCTGCAGGCTGCGGCAGTCCTGCCACAGGTCGATCCATTCGCGCAGCCGATACAGCGCGTTAGACAACAGCAGTTGTCGGCGATCGTCGATCTGCGCAGGCGTGGGTTGCAGGCGGTCGAGCTCGGTGTGCAACGCTTTCCAGTATTTGATCGGCGCGCCTTTGGCGGTCTGTTCGACCCAGTCGCGGCACTCGATCAACAGGGGCGCGAGGTCGGCGACGTGCTCGGGCGAACGCCGCTCCAGCGCCCAGAGGGCATCGTCGAGGGCATCAATCACCGGCAGCAGATGAATCATCCGTCCGCGCAATTCTTTGGCATTGCGTACGGTCTGGCGATGGGCGCCTTCGTGGGGCAACTGGCCGATCATCAGCTCCAGGCTGTTGAACGTGCCGACCATGGCCGTGCGCAGGCCGCCGACTGCTTCCGGCGTGGCGCTGCGGGAGAGAAAGAGATCGCTGTAGGCAGAGGCATCCTTGAACCACTTGCCCATGGCATCCACCAGCACCGGCGCCAGGCGACGGGGCCAGAACATCGCGCCGACCACCGCAGCACAGACGATGCCGAGGAAGATCTCCTCAGTGCGCGAGACGGCGATGTCGAACACCGCCTGGGGGTTGTCGACCACGGGAAAGGAAATCAGCGGCATGGTGTAGCCCGCCAGCATCAGCGCGTAACTGTTGGCCGTACGCAGATGCAGGGACAGGAAGAGCAGGGTACCGGTCCACAGGGCAATGACAACGGCCAGCAAAAACGGCGTCTGCACGAACATCGGCACCAGCACCACAGAGGCGGCGGCGCCGAGCAAGGTGCCGG
The DNA here is from genome assembly GCF_057291635.1 of Pseudomonas sp. 1L-C-7-B-C1. Taxonomy (NCBI): domain Bacteria; kingdom Pseudomonadati; phylum Pseudomonadota; class Gammaproteobacteria; order Pseudomonadales; family Pseudomonadaceae; genus Pseudomonas; species Pseudomonas sp. 1L-C-7-B-C1. Next base: position 11,544 of record NZ_JBXAWH010000021.1, read on the forward strand.
CCGCGCGGTACAGCGCCTTGGAACTGGTCGGCGCCACGAACGGGCTGGAGACGATGTACACCGTGGCCATCGCCCAATAGGGGCGGGGCAGTTCCATCATCAGTGCGATGTACAACGCCAGCATCGAGGCCGCGAACGTGCGCACGCCGTAGAACCAGTCGCGGCCCGGCGGTACACCGTCGAAAAAGCCTTTGAACAGACCGCTCAAGATGAAGACTCCGGTGCCATCGGCGTGGCTTGGGCGATGGCGCTGAAGACGCGCAACGTCGCTTCCAGATCCGCCGGGTCGACGTTGCTGAAGATGTCGCGGCGCAGGCGGATCAGCTCTGCCTCGATGGCATTGGCCAGCGCGCGCCCCTCATCGGTGAGGCTCAAGGCCTTGGCGCGGCGGTCGGTGGGGTCTTCGGTGCGCTGCACCAGGCCGGCTTTGCACAGCTGATCCAGCAGGCGCACCAGTGAAGGGCTTTCCAGCCCGCAGGCCTGGGCCACTGTCACCTGACGTACGCCTTCACCCAGACGCGCGATCATCAGCAACGGACCGGCGCAGGCTTCGGTGACGCCAGAGTCGATCAGCGTTGTCTGGCAGACGCGTCGCCACTGCCGGGAGGCGGCGACAACGCCGCCGGTGATGCGCATTTGCAGGGTGTCAGGGTTCATGAAAAGGCCATTGAAGCGGTGAGCGAGTTTGATTAGGGCCTGAATGATTAGGCGCTGCATTATTAGGTTGCTAACTATAATATCTTGTAACACTGTGGGGCCGTCAAATGGAATCTGTTGTGGGGCGCCGAGCGGGTCGTCGCAGGAGGGGGTCGGCCGGATATCCAGCAGAGGGTAAAGGACGCGCCAGATGCCTGTGATCGCTAAGGAAGACCGGGAAACGGCCCGAAGCAGGGATTTTCCGATACCGTCTGTCGGCTGATTCCTCGCTGGCTGAACTAATTTTCTGAGCGTCGTCTAAGCGGTCCTCCAAAAAAATGGCGCCAAATTATTAGCCTTGCTCCCCGGTTTCCGTTGGCTGGGCAAATGATGAGGGCAATGAGCCACGTTGCCTTAATAGTGGCACTGTGCTTTCTTTGGGCTCTGCTTCCGCAGCTTCGGCGGTTTCTTGACTCCGGGGACGACTAAAGATCAAACGGTTCAGCCGATAGCAAAGGTGACGGGAACGGCGGTCACAGGCCTGTTCCAGACACCTTCTTTGCTGTGCGCAACGCGCACCATGAGTGCACCCATGATTGATCTCGCCATCTGGAATCTTTCTATACCGGTCGGTATCTCAGCCGCCACCATCGACACGCCAAAACTCGTCGGCGGTTACCAGGATGGTTACTTCCGTTCAGGGGACACTTTGTTCTTCTGGGCGCCGGTTACAGGGTCAAGGACTGACAATGCCAAATTTCCCCGCACCGAACTGCGTGAGACTTACGCCAACGGTACGGTTCACAACTGGACCTACTCTGACGCGGACAATTTCCTGCGTGCGGCGCTGACCGTGGACCAAGTGCCTTCAACAGGCAAAATCGTCATCGGTCAGATCCACGCCTATGGCAGTACCGAGCCGCTGCTCAAGCTCGAATACCAGTACAAGGAAAAAACCAAGACCGGCAACCTCGTCGTGAAGTATCGCTCGACGCCTACTTCCGAGCCCGAAGTCATTCAGGTGGCCACCGGCGTGCTGCTCAAGCAACGCTTCACGTACACCATCCACCTGACCCAGGCCGGCAACCTGACCGTCAATGCCTACGACATGCAGTGGGGTGCCAAGCTCGACCTGTCCTGGAAGGGCAAGCCGCTGTATTTCAAGGCAGGCGTCTACACCCAGGACAATGCCGGCTACGCCACCGAAGGCGGCGCGGCGACGTTCTACAAACTGGTGGCGACCCACGACAAGAAGGCGTGAGGGTTGGGGCAGACTGCTGTCTCGCAACGAACCCCTTCGTTGTGGGAGCGAGCTTGCTCGCGAAGAGTTGATCTCAACCGCTGAAGATCTAGCGGATCTACCGGCCTCTTCGCGAGCAAGCTCACTCCCACAGGCCCTGCGACATCCGGAATATCTCGGGCAGATGCCCGATCCCGTGGGAGCGATCTTGCTCGCGAAGGCTTACTTTCAGCCGCCGGAGGACGCGACTGAATACCCCGGCCTCTTCGTGAGCAAGCTCATTCTCACAGGCCCTGCGACATCCGGAATATCTCGGGCAGATGCGCGATCCCGTGGGAGCGAGCTTGCTCGCGAAGGCTTACTTTCAGCCGCCGGAGGACGCGACTGAATGCCCCGGCCTCTTCGTGAGCAAGCTCACTCCCACAGGTCCCGCAGCATGACCAAGATTCCGAGTCGATCACCGATCCGGTGGGAGCGAGCTTGCTCGCGAAGGCTTACTTTCAGCCGCCGGAGGACGCGACTGAATGCCCCGGCCTCTTCGTGAGCGAGCTCACTCCCACAGGTCCCGCAGCATGACCAAGATTCCGAGTCGGTCACCGATCCGGTGGGAGCGAGCTTGCTCGCGAAGGCTTAATTCCAACCGCTGAAGCTCTAGCGGATGTACCGGCCTCTTCGCGAGCAAGCTCACTCCCACAGGTCCCGCAGCATGACCAAGATTCCGAGTCGATCACCGATCCGGTGGGAGCGAGCTTGCTCGCGAAGGCTTAATTCCAACCGCTGAAGATCTAGCGAATGTACCGGCCTCTTCGTGAGCAAGCTCACTCCCACAGTTCATCTGACGGCAGGTGACAGTCTGCGCTGCACGCTATCGTGGGAGCACCAGCCCGAAACAGATCCGCCCCGGCGCCGGCTGGTTAACCGACACCTCGCCGCCGTGCAGCTGCATGATCGCGGCGACGATGGCCAGGCCCAGTCCATTGGAGTCGGAGCTCTGGTGGCGTGAGGCATCGCCGCGGTAGAAGCGGTCGAACAGTTTGCCCAAGGTCGCGTCGTCCAGTGTCGGGCCCTGGTTCTCCACCTCGATGCGGCAGCGCTGGCCGCTCTCGATCACACGAATCTTGATCTCACTGCCTTCATCGGCGTAGCGGATCGCGTTAGCCACCAGGTTGCTCAGTGCCCTGCGCAGCAATAAGGGATCGGCCTCGATACGCGCGTCGCCTTCCGTGTGCAGTGTGATTTCACGCTCTTCCGCCAGCCCTTCGAAATAGCCCGCGACTCGCTGCATCTCGTCCGCCAGGTCCAGCGTCTGGCGGTTGAGCGCGGCTTGCGCTTCATCGGCCCGCGCCAGGAACAGAATGCTTTCGACCATGCGCGAGATGCGTTCCAGCTCCTCCAGATTCGAGGCCAGCAGCGCCTGGTATTCATCCTCGGTGCGCGCTTGCCGCAGGGCCACCTGACAATGCCCCATCAACGAACCCACCGGCGTGCGGATTTCATGGGCCAGGTCGGCGGAAAACTGCGTCAGCCGCTGATAGCCATCGGCGAGCCGGTCGAGCATCGCGTTGTAAGCTTCACCCAGTTGCTGCAACTCCACCGGCGTGTCGCGATTGTCCATGCGGCTGTCCAGCTGCGCCGGGGTGATGGCTGCAGCATGGCTGGCCATTCTGCGCAACGGCCGCAGACCCCGGCGCAGTAACACGTAACCGAGCAGGGCTGTGAGCACGAAGGCCAGGGCCACGGCGAGCAGAATGCGATTGCGGAAACCCGCCAGGGTGGCCATTTCCTTGACCTCGATGTGCGCGGCCGTCAGGTGCACGATCCTGCCGCCTGACACCGCTTCGACCGTCGCCGCGCGCATCGGCACGCCTGAATCCAGCATGCCGCTGCGCATGTCGCCCACGCTCAGCGGCATGTTCGCGGGCACTACTGGCATCGACGGCAGGGACGCATGCAGCGGATTGACCCTGATCACCGCTGGCTTGCCCGGCTCGGCGATGATGAAGATGTCATCCTCGCTGTCGAGCATGTTCTCGAACAGCTGCGGGCTGCTTTGCAAGGTAGTCAGGGTCAGGTCGTACTGCAGCAGTTTGCGAAAGTGATCCAGCCGCGCCAGCACCGCATGGTCGCTGCGGGTCATCACCGCGCCCTTCATGGTTTCGTAGAGGTACATGCCGGCGCCCGCGACGGCGAGCATGGCCACCACCGAAAACGCCAGGGTCGCGCGCAGGGTCAGGGATGGCGGGCGTCGGGCTCGCATGGCCGCACCTCGCAGACGTAACCGATGCCGCGCACGGTGTGGATGAGTTTGATCGGGTAGGGCGTGTCGACCTTGCTGCGCAGGCGCTTGATCGCCACGTCGACGACATTGGTGTCGCTGTCGAAATTCATGTCCCAGACTTCCGAAGCGATCTGCGCCCTCGACAGCACGTCGCCCTCGCGGCGCAGAAACAGATGCAGCAGCGCGAATTCCTTGTTGGTCAGGGTGATGAGCTGTTGCTGGCGCGTGACCCTTCGGCGCAGCAGGTCCAGCTCCAGATCGGCCAGGTGGAAATGGTCGGCCTCGCGCACCACCCCGCGACGCAGGATGGTGCGGATGCGCAGGAGCAGTTCGGTGAAGGAAAACGGTTTGACCAGGTAATCGTCGGCGCCTAGTTCGAGGCCGCGAATGCGGTCCTGCAACTGATCGCGGGCGGTCAGAAATAGCACCGGCACGTCCTGCTTCGCCCGCAGGATTTCGATGATCTGCCAGCCGTCGATGCCCGGCAGCATGACGTCGAGCACCAGCAGGTCGTAGCTGTGCTCCAGGGCCATGTGCAGGCCGTCTGTGCCGTGCTGGGTCCAGTCGACTTTGTACCCGGACTCGGTCAGACCTTTCTTCAGGTACTCGCCGGTCTTGGTGTCGTCTTCGATAAGCAGAATGTGCATCGTCGGTCAGGCTCGCTTCACGTCATTGGCGGCGTCGCCGGCGCGGGTGTCGGATGGATCATCAGATTGGGGCAGAACAGGCGCGAAGGGCTGCAGGCCGCGCCGGATGTGAAGTGTAACCAACGGATGGCGAGCGGTCGGTTACATTTTTGTCATTGATCCGCGCCGTGACCAGCCTGCCCCCCGAATGACAAAAATGTAATCGGGCGGTCATTGTCGGGTGCCGGTTGCGGGTAGAGGATGGTGGTCATGCAACACCTGACGTTCAGCTTCAACTTTCCCCAACTGCCTGAAGGAATCCACCGATGAAGATGAAGACAGCCCTGACCACCACGTTCGGCATGCTGATGCTCAGCGCCGCCGTCATGGCTTCCGCCGCTGGCATGGCCGCCGGTGACATGCCGGTGGTCAAGCCACTGCGCGGCACGGTCGACAGCGTCGACAGCAACACCCTGAATTTCACCACCCGTTCCGGCGCGCATCAGAGCATCGGGCTGACCGACAAGACTGGCATCCGCCTGGTCTCCAAGACCGACATCGCGTCGATCAAAGCGGACAGCTTCATCGGTTCCGCCGCGATCCCCCAAGCCGATGGCACGCTGAAGGCCCTGGAAGTCACCGTATTCGAGCCGAGCCTGAAGGGCAGCGGTGAAGGTCACTACGGTTGGGAAAACGCTGACGGCAGCACCGGTACCATGACCAACGGCACCGTCGGCAAGCTGAGCGGCAAGGCCAACGGCCGTACCCTGAGCGTCGGCTACAAAGGTGGCGAGAAGCAACTGGTGGTGCCGGAAGACGTACCCATTGCCTATGTGCAGCCGGGCAAGGTCGATGAGCTGGTCAAGGGCTCGAAAATCGTCGTGTTCCCGGGCGAAGACGGCAAGACCGCACGCGGTGTCGCGGTCGGCAAAGACGGCTTCCAGCCGCCGATGTAAGCGGGTTGCGGCGTCTCACGGCGCCGCTTTCACCGAATCCGTGATGAGTCTCGCACCATGAAAAATACCAGAATTCATCCATGGCCCATCCGCCTGACGCACTGGATCAATGCCTTCGGCATGGTCTGCATGTTCATGAGCGGGTGGGGCATCTATAACGCGTCGCCGCTGTTCAGCTTCTCGTTCCCCCGGGACTTCACCGTGGGCGGCTGGCTGGGCGGCGCGCTGGCGTGGCACTTCGCCGTAATGTGGCTGTTGGTGATCAACGGCCTGGTCTACGTGCTCTATGGCCTGTTCACGCAGCATTTCAAGCGCGACTTTCTGCCGGTCACCCCCACAGCGGTGAAGCGCGACATGCTTGATGCGCTGCGCTTTCGTCTCAAGCACGAGAAGGGCGTCTACAACGCCGTGCAGCGCCTGATGTATTGGCTGGTGCTGGCCGCCGGCGTGTTGATCGTGCTGACGGGGCTGGCGATCTGGAAGCCGATCCAGTTACAGGAACTGACCGCCGTGTTCGGCGGCTACGACTTCGCCCGGTACGTGCACTTTGCGGCGATGGCGTTCATTGGCGCGTTCGTGGTGGTGCATCTGGCGCTGGTGCTGATGGTGCCGAAAACCCTGATGCCGATGATCACTGGCGGCACGCGTGGGATTGAGAGCGGGAAGGTCGAGCATGATTGAGCCAAAAAAACGCGCCATTGCGCGCATCAAACTGGAACCGGCCCAGCAGATTCAGCTGGAGAGTTTGCAGCGTCGGCATTTCCTCAAAGGCGGCCTGACCGTGGGCGCGATGGCGATGCTCACCGGTTGCAACCTGCAGGACGGCGATCAGGTGGATAGGGTGCTGTGGAGCATGTCGCGGTGGAACGATCGGGTTCAGGCCTGGCTGTTCAGCGGGCAGAAGCTGGCGCCGACGTTCACCAAGGATCAGGTCCGTAACCCGTTTCCGTTCAACGCGTTCTACAGCGAGGATGATATTCCGGAGCTGGACACGGCGGACTGGAAGCTGGGTGTGTCGGGGCTGGTGCGCGATAAGGCGCCGTGGACGCTGGAGGGGTTGCGCAAGTTGCCTCAGCGCAGCGATATCACGCGCTTGATTTGCGTTGAGGGCTGGAGCGCGATCGGGCAGTGGGGCGGTGTGCCGTTGCGGACGTTCCTGGAGCATGTGGGGGCGGATACGACGGCGAAGTTTGTCGGCTTCAAGTGCGCGGATCGGTATTACTCGAGTCTGGACATGCCGACGGCGTTGCATCCGCAGACGCTGCTGGCGCTGGATTTTGCCGAGGTGGCGTTGCCGCCGGAGTATGGCTATCCGTTGCGGGTGAGGGTGCCGACGAAGCTGGGCTTCAAGAATCCGAAGCATATCGTTGAGATTGTGGTGAGCAATGAGAATCCCGGGGGGTATTGGGAGGATCAGGGGTACAACTGGTTTAGCGGGATCTGATCCCGTGTTTTTAGGATCAAGATCAAAGGCGTCTGCCTGGGGGCAGACCGTTTCGCCTTCGGCGAGTTACTTGGAAAAGCACCCCAAGTAACCAAGGGTGCTTGCTCCTGGTTGGGCCCCTCGTTCCTCGGGGTTCCTTCACTCCGGTCTCGCTCCGTGGGCCCGCCGCCATCCGCCATCCATGGCGGGGGGCGGCTCTCGCGGCATCCATGCCGCTCGGCCCACTCCGCGAGACCTGCGTTCAGCCTGCACCCAAGTCGCGATTGATGTCGTCTGCACTTCCTGCATACGAAGATCAAAAGCGGATCAAAAGCGGATCAAAAGCGGATCAAAAGCAAATCAGAAGCAAATCAGAAGCAAATCAGAAGCAGATCAAAAGCGGACCAAGGGTGGATTGCGGGCTAAGGATGCTGGGGACTTGTGGGAGCGAGCTTGCTCGCGAAGGCATTGGTACCTCCGCCGAATATCGGGTGTTTGAAATGCAGCATTCGCGAGCAAGCTCGCTCCCACAGGATGGGGGTGCGGTCAGCAAAATTGTTGGCGCCTCGGCTGGCCTGTTCCCGGCTGAAGCCGGTCCCACTGAAAGCACTGCGTTCACCCTGTTGATCGTGCCCACGCTCCGCGTGGGTATGCATCCGGGGACGCTCCGCGTCCATTCCCCGCTGAAGCCGGTCCCACTGGGGGACGCAGTGTTTTAGTGGGACCGGCTTTAGCCGGGAAAGCGTCGATGGTTACACCGCAAAAGCGATGGTTCCCAGCTACCTTGAAGTATTCACTAGCTGTTTTCGATTATTTGCGACTCACCAGGCCCACGCCACACTATTCTGCGGTACGGCCCGCTCAGCATCTTATTCTCTCTCAGGAATTCAAATACGTCGGCAGGACACCAACCTGGACCCGCGGAAAAGCAAACTCCCGCATCTCGCAACTTTTCAAAAACAGTTATTTTTGAGCTTTGATTTGGTGTGACCAAAGCCATCAATTTCTTTTCTTTATCTGGCGCCGGGACGAAACCCAACGCTACGAGTAGGTCAATCACACCATCATCTATGACTTTCACTGCTATCTCTGATGGCGAGGCTTCCACAACATAAGCCTTTGCAGTGTTTCTTGTAGTATTCATTCCACAATCACCGTTGTAATAGTCTGATCGTCACGCTCCAAAACTGATGGCGAACAACTCGGCCTCTTCCCGGCTAAAGCCTGTCCTACAAACACCCCGGTCACCGTAGGACCGGCTTCAGCCGGGAAGCTTTTGATCCGCTTTTGATCCGCTTTTGATCCGCTTTTGATCTGCTTTTGATCTTAATACGCAAAAGGCTCAAACACCGCCAATCGCGACTTGGGTGCAGGCTGAACGCAGGTTTCGCGGAGTGGGCCGAGCCGCATGGATGCGGCGAGAGCGCCGTCAGGGCATGGATGCCCGTTCGGCGCGGGCCCATGGAGCGGGACCGGAGTGAAGGAACCCGACGAAGTCGGGCCCAACCGGGAGCAAAGCGTTTTTGGTTACTTTTGGGGCGCTTTTGCCAAAAGTGACCCGCCGTAAGGGCGGAACCATAACTTCAGCAAACACAAATAACGGATATACCCCCAATCTCCGAAAACAAAAAAGCCCGATTGCCAATCTCTCGGCAAGCGGGCTATTCAGAACCTGACGAATCAGTTCAAACCCAATTTCCCGCGCATCTGCGACAAATCTTCAGCCAACGTATTGACCGGGCCTGCCAGCGCCTTGCGGTCCTGCTCCTTCACCTTGTCGTAGGTCTCATAGCCACCGTCCTTGGTCTTGTACTTCGCGAGGATCTTGTCCACCGTCGCAAAGTTCTTCTCGACCTTCGCCACGAACGCCTTGTCCGACTGCTCCAGCTGCGGCTTGAACAGATCGACGATCTTCTTCGAACCGTCAACGTTGCCCTGGAAATCATACAGATCGGTATGGCTGTAACGGTCTTCCTCGCCCGACAGCTTGGTCGCGGCCACTTCTTCCATCAACGCAGCCGCACCGCCCACTACCTTCTCCGGCGGGAACGTCATGTCCGCGATACGCGACTGCAGCTCTTTCACGTCAGCCAGCAGCTTGTCCGCGAACACGGCCTGATCCTTGGTGGAATTCTGCGAGAACAACGCATATTCCAGACGGTGGAAACCGGTGAAATCGTCGGCCTTCACGCCGTTCTCGTGATCGTCTTCACGGGAGTCGATCGACGCGTCCAGGTCGCTGAACAGCTCGGCGATCGGCTCGATTGACTCATAGGACAGACGCGTGGTCGGGAACAGCTTCTTCGCCGTCGCCAGGTCGCCTTTCTTGATCGCGTCGGTGAACTTCTGGGTGTCGGCGGCCAGGGTGTCGACGTTTTCGGTCACGTAGATCTTGTAGTCCGAAACCGGCGTGACCAGGTCCAACGGCGCGGTGGCGGCGAACGCGGACATCGATGTCTGCAACACGCCAAAGGTAAGCAACAACGCGAGAGGCGACTTTTTCATAGAGCTCTTCCTGTGAGGTAAGGGTTGTCAGGCAGTTTTTGTTGTTTGGGCAGAGGCGGCCAACAGCGACCGGCCGATGAAATCGTTGTTGTCGACCACGCCCGGCAGGGTGAAGAAATACCCGCCGCCGATAGGCTTGAGGTATTCCTCCAGCGGCTCGCCGTTGAGGCGTGTCTGCACGGTAATGAAACCTTTCTCCAGGTCCGCCTGATAGCAGATGAACAGCAGGCCCATGTCCAGCTGACCGTTCTTGTTCACGCCGTTCGAGTAGTTGAACGGGCGACGCAGGATCAGGTTGCGCTGGGTTTCAGCGGTGCGCGGGTTGGCCAGGCGGATGTGCGAATCCAGCTTGGTGATCTTGCCTTCCGGGTCTTTGTGGTAATCCGGAACGTCGGCTTCGGTCTTGCCGTCCATCGGCGCGCCAGTGGTTTTGACCCGGCCGAAGATAGCTTCCTGTTCCTGCAGCGGGGTACGGTCCCAGCGCTCGACGAAGTTGCGGATGATGCGCACCGCCTGGTAGCTGCCGTTGGCGGCCCAAGCCGGTTCGTCGCTGCCTGCTTGCACCCAGACCAGCTCGTTCATGGTTTTCTGGTTGTTCGAATCCGGGTTGGCCGAGCCGTCGCGGAAACCCAGGAAGTTGCGCGCGCTTTCTGGCGCCTGGCCCGGTTTCAACGGGGCCTGGGCGGGGACGGTGCCTTCCTGTTTCCAGCGCACCAGCAGTAGGTCCGGCAGGTTTTTCACGATGTCGCGCAGGGCGTGAATGTTGCTGTCCGGGGCGTTGGAGCAAAACTGAATGCTCAAGTCGCCGTGGCAGCAATCGGCTTCCAGGGCGTCGTTGGGGAAACCGACCATGCGCTGCAAACGCTTGGGCTTCACGGGTTCCAGACCGAAGCGGTCGTCGAACAGCGAGTCACCCACCGACACGGTAATGGTCAGGTTGTCCGGCGTGACCACCGGGCCGAGGATGCCGGAATCCAGTGGCGGCAGTTTCGGATCGACCTGGGGCACGGCCCCGCCGGTCATCAGGAACGCAATGCGCTCGTTCAACGTACGGAACATGCGCTCGAGGTCTTCGCGGTCCTGGGCCAGCACGTCGAAAGAGACCATCATCCCGGCGGTGGGGCGCGGGTTGACGATGCCGCTTTGATGCTGACCGTGGAACGCGTTGTGGTCCTGGGTCTTTTCGCTTTTCGGTGCTTCGGTGACCTGTGCCGGCGCGGTGGCGGCGAACGCATTGCCGGTCAGGCTGGCACCGGCCACCGCTGCGCCTGCAGCGCCAAGGCCCAGCAGGACGCGGCGACGGTCAGTGGAGATCGGCGCGTTTTTTGAATCGGAGTCTTTCATGTGAATGCTGTCTTCGCTCTGGTTTCAGGGCCGGGCGGGTGCATCGGGCACCCGCCAGGGCACGCTTACAGGCCTGAGAGGCCGAGGGCCGGATCGATTCCATCGAGTGCGTCGGCCAGTGCCTTGGCCTTGTCTGCTATTTGTTTTCGTTGTTCGATGCTGACCTGGTCGTACGGCTTGAAGCCGTCGGCGGTCTTGAGCAACAGCAACTGGTCATCCAGCGCGGTGCTCGCGGTGTCGATCTTTTTCAGCACGTCGCCGGAGGACTTGGCCAGCAGCGGACGCAGCAGCTCGATAACCTTGCGCGTGCCTTCCAGGTTGGCGGCAAAGCCGTTCACGTCGAGGTGGCTGTAGCGTTCTTCTTCGCCGTTGCTGCGGACCTCGGCAATGCTGCGCATGTTGCGCACGACCATGCTCGCCAGCTGTTCCGGGGCGATGCTCTGGGCCAGCAATTGCTGCTTCAGGCTGGCGATGTCGGCTTGCAGCTTCTGCACGACCGGCGCCAGGCCGTCGATGGATTTCTGCGAGAACAGACCGAATTCGAGGCGGTGGAAGCCGCCGAAGCCCGGATCCTGCTCGCGTTTTTCGTAGTAATCGGCGCGGGCGTTGATCGCGTTGTCCAGCTCGGACAGGCGCTGGGCCGCAGGGGCGATGCGCTGATAGGCAGCGCGGGCCGGCGCGTAGGCTTTCTGCGCCTGGGCCAGATCGCCGCTGTCGATGGCTTGCTGCAAGTCGTTCGTCGCGCGGATCAGCGCGCTGCTCTGGGTACTCAGGTAGACGCGGTATTCGGACAGCGGCCCGATGAAGGCGACCATCGACGGACGCGCTTTGGCGGCGGCGTCAGACTCCGCGGTCGGCGTCACGTGCAACGTGCCGCGCGGATTGCTCAGCAGGCCGCAGGTGATGGCGTAGTCGCCAGGCTGCAGGTTGGCGTTAATGATCTGGCTCAGGCCCGGGACGATGTTTTCCCGCTCTTCCACCACCAGCACCCCGTCGAGGATTTCCCACTCCACGGCGCGATCCGAGGCGTTGACGATGCGGAACGCGTTCTTGCCGGCGGGCACGGTGATCGAATTCGGCTCGCAGCTTTTCGCATTAATGGTCACGACCGTTTCATTGCCGCTGTTGGCGATGCGCTTCTTCTGCGCGGCCTGGGAGGCGAAATAGAACATGGCGCCGGCGGCGATCATTAGCACCACCGAGCCCGCAACGGCGAACTGCAGGGCGCGAGATGGCTTGGCTTTCTTGGGAGGAAGGCCGTTGGCAGTGGAGTTCATGAGTGCCCTTATTTGTTCGTAACTGAATGCGTAACGGAAGACGTGTGGCCGTGTTCATGGGCCGGGCGGGTGGGCAGACTCACCACCCGCGCCTGGGGCTTGAAGAACAGGAACAGCGCAAAAACCAGGTACGCCAGGTACGCCACCAGCACGCTGACGGTCGGCGCGTCCTGATAACCGAACATGCCGGCCAGTACCGAACCGGTCGGGCCGTCCATCGGCAGGATCGCGCTGATGTCGAAGACCACGTCCTGAAAGTGGTTCCAGACCCCGGCTTCGTGCAGCGAACGCACGGAGTTGGCCAGAATGCCCGCTGCCACCACGAGGATGAACAGGCCGGTGTAGCGGAAAAACTTGCTCAGGTTCAGGCGCATGCTGCCTTTGTAGATGCCGACGCCGATGCACACCGCGATGATCAGGCCGAACAGCGCACCCAGCGGGCCGGACACGCCTTCGCTCTGCTGGAACACGGCGAGCAGGAAGAACACGGTTTCGAGGCTTTCACGGGCGACAGCAAAGAACACCATGCCGATCAGGGCGTAAGTCTGGTTTCTCGACCCGGCCAAAGCAGCGTCCAGGGACTGGTGCAGATCATGTTTGACCGAGCGGGCGACCTTGCGCATCCACACGACCATCGAACTGAGGATCACCACGGCCACCAGGCCGACGATGCCTTCGAACAGTTCCTGCTGCTTTTGCGGGAATTCAGCGCTGACCATTTCCAGGCCACCGCCGACGAATAGCGCCAGGGCGACAGCCAGGAACACGCCGATCCATACCGCGGGCATCCACTCGCCACGGCCGGTCTGTCTCAGGTAACTGGCAATGATGCCAACGATAAGCGCGGCTTCAATCCCTTCGCGCAGCATGATCAAAAAAGGAACGAGCATTTATCACCGGTGCAGATCTGTTAGGGTGTGTGACGTAAATGCGTCAGGTAGCCATTCGCATTCAGCCATTGTGTAACATAATGATACTCATTATTGAATGCGCGCACTGGTTTTTTTGCAAAACCCTGCTTGTTGTGCAGGTGTTCAGGTGGGGTTCAGCCAAGAGGCATTGCAAACTGCAGCAGACGGCTTGCCGGCTCTGATCAGACACTGCCGCAGGTGTACCGGCCGACAGGTGAATGGTGGGAGCGACCGGGGTGGCGCTCCACCTTGCTCGCGAATAGGACGGTACATCCGCTGAATGTTCATCGGCTGGGATGATGTCTTCGTGAGCAAGCTCACTCCACAGCGTTCGTGTTTGCAGGCTGGAGGGGGATCTCCTACAGGTATTGCGGTGACAGCGCGTTTTTCATGGTTTCGACGAATCGCTGGGCGGCGGGGCTCAAGCCCACACCCGCTCGGGTAATCAGGCCGATCTCCCGACACACCCCAGGATGCTCGACCCGCACCTGTATCAAATCGCCGCGGCCTTCGTCGGCGGATTCCGGCAGCAACGTCATCCCCAGGCCTTGCCGCACTAGCGCCATGACCGTCGACATGTAGTTCGCTTCCAGCCCCGGCGTCAGTGCCAGTCCTTCTTCAGCAAACAGTTGCTCCACCCGCTCGCGCACGCTGCTGTCGCGACCGGTGAGGATGATCGGCTGCCCGGCCAGGGCCTGCAGGGTGATCGAGCGCTCCCGTGCCAGCGGATGATCAGCGGGGACGAACAGACTCAGTCGGTCGACCATCACCACCTCGAACGTCAGCCCGTGACCCATGCGCGCCCGCACCCCCAGCCCGAAATCCACTTCGCCTTCACGCACCAGCGCATCGATCCGCTGCGCCACCACGTCCCGCAGGCGCACTTCGACGCCGGGAAACTGCTCGCGGAAGGTTTTAAGCAGAGGCGGTAGCGTGCCTGAACACATTGAGGGCAGGGCAGCGATGGTCACCACGCCCCGGCGCAGCGCGGCCAGATCCCGCGAGCCGCTGACGATGTTGTCCAGGTCCAGCAGCAGTTTCTCCATGGGCCCGCGATTGTTCTGGCCCGCAGCGGTCAGGCTGACCTGACGCGGGCTGCGCTCCAGCAGGGCGACGCCGAGCCATTCTTCCAGCTGCTGGATCTGCACGGTCAAGGCGGAAGGCGACAGGTTCAGCTCCAGCGCCGCTTTGGCAAAGCTGCCGGTGTGGGCGACGGTGAGAAAGGCGCGGATGTGCTGAATCGAGTTCTTCATGGCTGAGTTTTCCGAAGAAGTTGCCGTACGCGCGCCATTCGGTTTTTCCGAACGCAGGGCGCCGAACATTTCAATTTACAAAGCTTACCCCCGTTTCGATACTCGATGAAAACAACAACAGCTCATCCCGCCGCCCGCCGGTCAGGGATGACGAAGGATCAAACCATGCTCGCCACCCTTGGTGTCATTACCATCCTCTGCCTGCTCGCTGCCGTCATGAGCAAGCGCCTCTCGCCCCTGGTCGCCCTGATTGCCTTGCCCATCATCGCCGCGCTGATCGGCGGATTCGGTCTGCAAACCAGCGGCTTCATCATCACCGGTATCAAAAACGTCGCCCCCGTGGTCGGCATGTTTGTCTTCGCCATCCTGTTCTTCGGGGTGATGACCGACGCCGGTATGCTCGACCCGATCATCGACCGCATCCTGCGCACGGTGGGCACCCGTCCTACGCGGATTGTCGTCGGCACCGCACTGCTGGCGTTGCTGGTGCACCTCGACGGTTCCGGCGCGGTGACGTTTCTCGTGACGATCCCGGCGATGCTGCCGCTGTACACGCGGCTGGGCATCGATCGGCGGATCCTGGCCTGCGTCGCTGCGATGGCAGCAGGGGTGAATTTCCTGCCGTGGACCGGTCCGGTGCTGCGCTCGTCGGCGGCGCTGCACGTGCCGGTGTCCGAGCTGTTCCAGCCGCTGATTCCGGTGCAGATCGTCGGCCTGGCGTTTGTCTTCTTCTGCGCCTGGATGCTCGGGCGCCGTGAGGAAAAGCGCCTGGGGCTGGGCCGCTTTCAAACCACGGCCGAGCCCATCGACGTAGTGCCCCAGCGGGTGCTGACCGAGCAGGAAGCAGTGCTGCGCCGACCGCGTCTGTTCTGGCTCAACCTGCTGCTGACCATCGCCGTCATGGGGATCATGATCTCTGGCTGGGTCGACCCGGTGGTGATGTTCATGGTCGGCACGGTGCTGGCGCTGTGCATCAACTACCCGAACGTCGACGCCCAACGCGCGCGCATTGATGCCCACGCCAAGACCGCCCTGACCATGGCCAGCATTCTTCTGGCAGCCGGGGTTTTCACCGGCATCATGCAAGGCACCGGCATGCTCAAGGCCATGGCCGAAGTGGCCGTGGCGCAGATTCCGGCCGGCCACGGCAAGCTGATCCCGATGGTGGTGGGTTTCCTGTCCATGCCGCTGAGCCTGTTGTTCGATCCCGATTCCTTCTATTTCGGCGTGATGCCGGTGATCGCCGAAGTCGGCCGCTCCCTGGGCGTCGATCCGCTGCAAGTGGCCCAGGCGTCGCTGCTGGGCGTACACACCACCGGCTTCCCCGTCAGCCCGCTGACGCCGGCGACCTTCCTGCTGGTCGGGCTGTGCAAGGTCGAGCTGGCCGACCACCAGCGCTTCACCATTCCGTTTCTGTTTGCCGCATCGGTGCTGATGACCCTGACCGCACTGCTGCTGGGAGTGTTTTAAATGAAGACAATACGTATCGGCTCTGGCGCCGGTTATTCCGGTGACCGTATCGAGCCTGCAGTTGAACTGGCCGAGAAGGGCGACCTCGACTACCTGGTCTTCGAGTGCCTGGCCGAGCGCACCATTGCCCTCGCACAACAGGCGCGGCTCAGTGATCCCGAAGCCGGTTTCGACCCGCTGTTGAGTGAGCGCATGCGTCGCGTGCTGCCGTTTGTGGGGCGCGGACGCGAGGCCGGACAGCGTCGGCTGCGGCTGATCAGCAACATGGGCGCGGCCAACCCGCTGGCGGCGGCGCGGGAAGTGCGGCGCATCGCGGTCGAGTTGGGTTTGCATGGGCTGACGGTCGCGGCGGTGACGGGGGATGACGTGCTCGCTGCTCTAAACGGGAGTCCTGAACAGGTGTTGGATAACGGCGCGACGATTGCTTCGTTGGGTGATCGGTTGATCTCGGCGAATGCCTATCTGGGCGCCCAGGGGATTGTCGAGGCGTTGAAGGCCGATGCCGATGTGGTGATCACCGGCCGGGTTGCCGACCCTTCTTTGTTTCTCGCGCCACAGCTCTTTGAATTTGACTGGGCCGAGGACGACTGGACGCGGCTGGGACGCGGCACCTTGATCGGCCACTTGCTGGAATGCGCCGGGCAGATCACTGGCGGCTACTTTGCTGATCCGGGGGTTAAGGAGGTGCCCAACCTGGCGCGCCTCGGGTTTCCCCTGGCGGAAGTCGACGCCGAGGGCAGGGCGGTGATCAGCAAGGTCGCCGGCTCCGGCGGGCGCATTGACACCGCCACCTGCACCGAGCAGATGATTTATGAAGTGCACGACCCGGCGGCGTACCTGACCCCGGACGTGACGGCGGATTTTTCCGGCGTATCGTTCCATCCAGTCGCCACCAACGAAGTACGGGCTGAAGGCGCCGATGGCCGCGCGCGATCCGAGACGCTCAAGGTCTCGGTGGGTTATCTCGACGGCTGGATCGGCGAAGGGCAGATTTCCTACGGCGGGCCCGGTGCCCTGGCCCGGGCGCAGCTGGCGCGGGACGTGGTGCTGGAGCGCTTACAGCTGACCGGCGTGGTTTTCGATGACCTGCGCGCCGAGCTGATTGGCGTGGACGCGTTGCACGGTGCGACGCTGGGTTCGCGCGCAGCGGCCGAGCCGTGGGAAGTGCGCTTACGTGTTGCGGCCCGTTGCGCAGACAAGGCCGAAGCCGTGCGCATCGGCAATGAAGTCGAAACCCTGTACACCAACGGACCCTATGGCGGGGGCGGCGCGACCAAGGGCGTGCGCCAAGTGGTGGCAGTGGCGTCGCTGCTGATGCCGCGAGATGCCGTCAAGGCGCAGGTTTATCTGGAGGACGCATCGTGAGCACCCTGACATTGCGCGAACTGGCCCATTCCCGGACCGGCGACAAGGGCGACACCTCGAATATTTCGGTCATTGCCTTCAAGGCGGAAGACTACCCGCGATTGCTCAAGGCGCTGACGGCTGAACGGGTGGCTGAGTATTTTGCAGAGTTGCTGGGGGACGATGGCTCACGGGTACTTCGGTATGAACTGCCGAACGTACACGCGCTGAATTTTGTGCTGCCGGGCATTTTGAAGGGGGGCGTCACACGGTCTCTGGCGCTGGATGCCCACGGCAAAGCGCTGGGGGCGGCGTTGCTGGATATTGAGGTTTAAGGCAGATGGTTTTCCGGTGCGGCGACCAACGCCTTCCCGGCTGAAGCCGGTCCCACAGGGTGCGGCGACTGACGCCTTCCCGGCTGAAGCGGTTCCCACAGGGTGCGCGGCGTGTCAGCCATACCGATGTTTCCCGGCTGAAGCCTGTCCTGCGAAGTGCACGCGAGTCCTTAGTGGGACCGGCTTTAGCCGGGAAGAGGCCAGCGATCACACCGCATTCCTGCCGACCTTGCATGAAACGCGGCCCGTTCACCTACTTCTGATTCACTAGAAACACCACATACCCGCGAAACCACGGGCTGTCCTGCAGATACCCAGGCGCTTGCCATTCTCCGCCCTGCACCAGACCGATCCTGAACGGCAGCCCCATCCGGCTGATGCGCGGCAGGTAGGCGGCGTAATCGGGGATGCTGTGGCGGCCCTGGTAGGTCTGCACCACCACTTCGTCGACCACGCCTTTCAGCTCGCCGATCGTCTTCGCATCCGCGTTGCTGCTCCAGTCCATCAACCCGGTGATGCTCAGCTTCAACGCAGGCGGCAAGCGCTGGCGCAGGTCCTTGAGAAACACCACGTAGTCCTGCAAATAACGCGTGCGCGCATCGAAATCGATCTGCACGCCGGCCACCGCCGCGCCGGCGTCCCGCCAGCGTTGCACTTGGCCCAGCAGCTGTTTGTAAACCGGTTCGGGCCAGCGCAGGGTGTGGGCGCGGTAGACGATCCACACCTCCCGCTGGGGCAGACGCCTCACGCTCATCCCCTGGGCAATCAGCGCCGGCGTTTGCCGATCACGACGGGTGGTGCTGATCTGGCCCTGGAGCACATACAGGGTTTTCGCCTGGTTCAGCACCGGCTGCGTCGCCACGCCGCTCCACAACCAGAAGGCATCGTGCTCCCGGGCGCCCACCGCCGCACACGTCCTGGGGCTGCTCAAGCCTGCGATGACCAGACCGATCAGCCCGCCGGCACACACCCGCCAGCGAAACAGCGTCCTCATCACCAGTAATACTGCAGGGATTTGCCCCAGCTGGTGACGCCGTAAGTGGTTTTCAGTTGCTTGAACCAGCCCTTGCGCACGGCGGGCGCCACATCCTTGCCGCCGCAACTGTTATAGCCGGAAGGCGCGTAGCAGTTGATCGCCCTGAACAGGGCGTAGGCCTTGTCGTCCCGCGCGGCCTTGCTGTCGGCGATAACGGTCTGATAGCCGTTCAGTCGCGAAAAAACCTGGCCCTTGAAGCCGGGTTCACTGCTGCCCAAATCACCCGCGTCGGGCTTCTGATCCAGCGGCATGCCGTCCAGGCCGTTGCGCAGGATGAACTCACCCAGGCAGTTCAGACCTTTGGCGTCCTTGTCGTTGGCCTGCAACGCGGCGGCGATCTCGCCGATGCTCGGGCAGGCGTAACCCGATTCGGCCTTGGCGCCGTTCCAGCGGAACAACTGCAGCGTCTGGCCGGCGTCGTAGACATAACCCAGGCTGGTGCCGAGTTTGGTGTTCGCAGGCGGCTCCGGCAGTGTTTTCAGATCATCGGCGAACGCGGCGTACTGGCTGTGCAGCAGCTCCTTGTAGAGCAGGACGAATTGCGCAGTAGCCTTCTCGACATCGCTGATGCCCTGACCGATCTGCTGGCGCAGCAGCGGCGCGTCGGCCACCTTGCCCAGCAGAATCAGCCGCACCTGGGCGGAGGTGATCGGCGAATCGCTGGCGAACACCTTCGTCAGTTGCCCGCTGCGTTCATAGTTCATCGCCAGCGCCAGTTGCAGTTGTTCGCGCTGCAAGGGCTGCTGCGCCAGGGGCAGCAGTTTCAGCCACAGCGCCTGGGCACCAGGCATATCGTTGCCCGCCTCCAAAGCCAGGCCGCGCAGGGTCTGTTGGCTGAAGGCCAGATAATCCAGTGATTCGGGAACGTCGTTCGGCAAATGCTTGAGCGCGTCGGCAGGTTTCTTGTCGACGTAGAACGCGAAAGCGGCCTGCAAGTAATCGAACATCGCCGGTTGCTGCGCGAACAGCGCTTTTTGCCCATCGAGCTGCTGGCGGGTTAGCCGGTTCGGCATGTCCGGGCGCATGATCATCAGGTCATGGGTCGCCGTCATCAACGGCGATGGCGTGGCGCCGGTGAGGGTCGTCAGCAGTTTGTTGTCGGCTTCCTGAATCAAGGCTTCCGGCGAAGCCGACGCCCGGGCCTCGCCGGCTTCCGTCAGTTGCCAGGCGTAATCGGCGGCGAGTTTGTCGGTGTCTCCTGCCAGCCAGTGGACCCGGCGCAGCAACCCGGTGGCGGAGCGGCTGTAGCGGCCGTCGGGGTAAACGCTGAGGTACCGCTCGATGGCTTGACCGACGGCTGCGTAAGGCGCGCGATCATGGTCCTCTTTCAGGCTGCCGTATTCGTCGAACGCGTTCTGTTGCGCGGCGTTCAGCCGGGTGCGGACGATCATGTACAGCGCGGTTTCCTTGAGCCAGGGTTGCGCGCTCTCGGCGAGGCCGCTGAATCCTTTTTCAGCGTCGCTGAAGCGCCCGCTGTAAAAATCCGATGCCGCACGAAGGTAGGCGGCAAACGCCTTGGCTTCCGGCGACTGGACATCGGTCGGCAACAGGCTGGCCTGTTTGTCAGCCTCCCAGGTGCACGCGTCCAGCAGTTGCAGGCGGGCGCGGGCCAGGGATTTACGCTCGGCGGCAGACAGGCTTTCGGTGTCGAGCAACTGGCCGATGAAATCAGCGGCGCTTTCATCGCGGTTACTGCGGCAGCGGCTGCCTTCGCCCTGCAGAAAGGCCTGGCCCGCGGTGTCGTTGGTCTCACGGCTGAGGCCGAGCTTGCCCAGCAAGTCAGCCATGGCGGCGGCGCCCGATTCTTCGCTTTCGTCGCCCTCGATCTCTACGTTCGCCAACCTGAACGCCGCAAACGGCACCGGGCCATAGCCCTCGGCCAGTTCCTGCTCGGTCAGTTCGCCGGGCTTGAGCGTCAGCGCCTTGCGATCGGCCAGCAGCAGACGCAGGTTGACCCGGCTGTCGTTACCGGGCGTGAGAAAGGGCAGGTTGTTACAGACGTCCAGCGAGTCGCGCAGCAGCGACCAGTTGGGGTAGCAGGAGTCGTCACTGCTGGCCTGGGCCTGGCCGCCCATCGTCGCGCCAATGATCAAAGCAAGAGGAGCCAGGGAGCGGATACGCATGAACAATCCTTGATTTCGCTACGTAAGAAGAGGGTGAGCGCGGCGAATGATACAGGGTGTTTCGCCGTATCCACCGAGCGCCACGGACGCCGGGTTAAAAATTATTTTCAGATTCATGTGAGGTAAACCGTGTCGGCATCCGTGTAGTGAGAATCAGATGCGTTTCGTGACAGGCGCATCGTTTCTCGACGCCTCAGGTTCTCGCTTCCATGACTGCTCAATCCGGTTTTCGCGTGTCCGCTTTCCCCGTGCTTCGTCCTGCATCGTTGTTGAGCATGTGCTCAGCCACGGCGCTGTTGTGCTCGCTGGGCATGAGCCCTGTTGCCGGCGCTGAAGAAATGCAACTGGACGCGGTCAACATCGACGCCACGTCCCAGCCCCAGGTCAGCGAAACCCAGCACAGCCGCGACAGCTATCAAGCGCGCAAGGCGACCGTGGCCACACGCACCGAAGCACCGTTGGTAGAGGTGCCGCAAAGCGTCAACGTGGTGACCAACCGGGTCATCGAAGACCGCCAGCCGTTCAGCCTGGACGAAGCGATCAACGCGGTCAGCGGCGTCAAGCAAAGCAATACCTTGGGCGGCACTCAGGACGCCATTCAGAAACGCGGCTTCGGCACCAACCGCGACAACTCGATCATGCGCGACGGCATGCAATCGGTGCGGGCGCGTAACTTCACCCCGACCACCGAGCGCATTGAAGTGCTCAAGGGCCCCGCGTCGATGCTCTACGGCGTGCAGGACCCGGGCGGCGTGATCAACGTGGTGACGAAGAAACCGGAATTGGTCGAGGCCCGCTCTGTTTCGGCCTTCGGCAGCAGCTTTGGCGGCGGTGGCGAGCAGATCGACCTGACCGGCCCGATCGGCACCAACGGTCTGGCGTACCGGGTGATCGCCGACAAGCAGAACTACGATTACTGGCGCAATTTCGGCAGCATCGATCAGTCGGTCATCGCGCCGTCGCTGGCCTGGTACGGGGATGACACGACGGTGTCCGTGGCCTACGAGCACATGGAATATTCGGTGCCGTTCGACCGTGGCACGCAGATCAACCCCAAGACCGGCAAGGTACTGGACATCCCGCGCAGCCGGCGTCTGGACGAGCCGTTCAACGTCACTACCGGGCGCTCCGATTCCCTTGACCTGCGCATGGACCATCGCCTCAACGACACCTGGACCCTGCGCACCGGTTACGCCTACAGCCGCAATTACTACAACGATTACCAGTCGCGCTTCATCTCGGCCAACTACAACACCGGCGCCGTGACCCGTCGCGGCGACGCCACCCGCGATGCCGTGCAGTTCGCCCACACCGCCACTGTCAGCGCGCTCGGCAACCTGTACTGGGGCGATGTGCGCCACGAAGTGCTGATCGGCGCCGATTACATGAAGAACGACCGCGACCTGGGCGATCTGTACCGCAGCGCCAACAAGGTCGACTTCAATTACAACGCGCCGGTGTACGGCGTTACTCAGCAACCGACTACGGCCAATGCCACCCAGAGCGACCAGACCGATCACCTGCGTACCCATGCCTTCTTCGTTCAGGACGCCATGCACCTGGGCGAGAAGTGGATCCTGCAGACCGGCCTGCGTTATGACGCCTTCGACGAGCTGACCGGCAAGGGCCGGCCGTTCGTGGTCGGCGCCGACGTGAAGGACAGCAAGGTCGTGCCCCGCGTCGGGCTGGTGTACCTGATCCAGCCGGACTGGTCGGTGTACGGCAGCTACACCGAGTCGTTCCGCCCGAATACCTCGATTGCTTCGCCGATTGGCGACCTGCCGCCGGAGGAGGGCAAGGCCTACGAAATCGGCACCAAGTTCCAGAACGACGCGATCACCGCGACGGTGGCGCTGTTCAACATCAACAAGCAGAACGTGCAGACCAGCGAAGCGTGCGGCACCGAGACTTGCACACGGGTGTCCGGCGAGGTGCGCTCGCGCGGGCTGGAGGCGGATATCACCGGGCAGTTGAACGAGTTCTGGAGTATTACCGGCAGCTACGCGTACACCGACACGAAGGTGCTGGAAGATCCGATTCTCAAGGGCGAGCCGCTGGATGGTGTGTCGAAGCACACGGGCGCGGTGTACCTGACCCGTGACTTCGGGCACGTGGGTGTGGGTGATCTGCGTGCGGGTGCCGGTGCACGGTTCGCGAGCCGCTGGGGTGTGAACGATGGCGCGGGGAGGGAGTATTACCTGCCGTCGTCGAAGGTCGCGGATGCGTTTGTGGCGTACAAGGTGAAGCTGGATGAGCGTGATGTGACGCTGCAGTTGAATCTGAAGAATGTGTTCGACGAGAAGTACTACACGTCGGCGAGCGGGTTGGGGTCGCCGGCGATTTCCATCGGTGAGCCGCGGCAGTTGGTGGCGAGGGTGAAGCTGGATTTTTGATTTCTCAAGATCTAGATCTAGATCAAGATCAAGGGCGTCGGCCTAACGGCCTCGGGTTTCGCCTTCGGCGAGTTACTTGGAAAAGCACCCCAAGTAACCAAGGGTGCTTGCTCTCGGTTGGGCTCCTCCTTCGTCGGAGTACCTTCACTCCGGTCTTGCTCCGTGGGCCCGCGCCGAACGGACATCCATGTCCTGACGGCGCTCTCGCCGCATCCCTGCGGCTCGGCCCACTCCGCAAAACCTGCGTTCAGCCTGCACCAAAGTCGCGTTTGGCGGTGACTGAGCCTTTTGTGTTTGAAGAGCAAAGGCGGATCAAAGGCAGATCAAAGGCTTCCCGGCTGAAGCCGGTCCCACTGACTGCAGGCGTTGCTTGTGTGGGACTTACTGAAGCCGGTCCCACGGACACGGCGCATGCTTTTAGTGGGACCGGCTTTAGCCGGGAATGCGTCAGGCGTCACATTGCAGCAGGTTCGGTGCTCACGCTGGCCTCTTCCCGGCTGAAGCCGGTCCTACAGGCGCGCGCGGTCTGTTGCAGTGGTCTAATTTCCCCGGACACCTCGATAAGTGGAAAATACATTTATCGAGGAGTTCTACATGACCAGAAAACGCAACAGGTTTGATGACA
>NZ_JBXAWH010000022.1:0-26609 GCF_057291635.1 Pseudomonas sp. 1L-C-7-B-C1
TCGAGTAAGAAGTACGCATGCCCATAACACCTCCGATTTGGGCGCCATCTTAGCGCCCGATTGAGATGTCCAAAATCATTAGGCCAGTTCAAGCTTGCTCGCGAATGTTGTATTGCAAACACCAACTATTCGGCGGATGTACCAATGCCTTCGCGAGCAAGCTCGCTCCCACAGGGAGGGAGTCGTGTCTGCAAAACTGCCAGCGCCCATACCGGCCTCTTCCCGGCTAAAGCCGGTCCCACTAAAAAGCAACGTGGACACCCTGTGGGACCGGCGGTGCCTCTCGTAGGACCGGCTTCAGCCGGGAAGCTTTTGCTGTTGCTCTCGCTCTGGCCTTTGCCTTCGCTTTTGATCTTCTACGCAGAAAGTCCAAACGACACAAAACGCGACTTGGGTGCAGGCTGAACGCAGGTCTCGCGCAGTGGGCCGAGCGGCATGGGTGCCGCGAGAGCTGCCCCCCGCCATGGATGGCGGATGGCAGCGGGCCCACGGAGCGGGACCGGAGTGAAGGAACCCTGACGAAGGAAGGGCCAAACCAGGAGCAGGCACTTTTGCTTACTTTTGGTGCTTTTCAAAAGTAAGTCGCCGAAGGCGAAACAGTCTGCCCCCAGGCAGACGCCCTTGATCTTGATCCTGATCAAACATCGTCAATTCGAATGACTTCGTCCGGAACGTCCTCCAGCTGCCGCACGATCTGATAAATATTCGCCACCGCCAGCAGCGTCGTCCGCGGGATGTACTTGCCCGCCTTGACCTTATAAAGCGTCCGCGCCAGCCAGATACTCTGCACCACCGGAATCCCCGCCTTCTTCGCCCGCGCAATCAACGCCAGCGCCTCATCATCCTCACCCTTACAGTGAATCTGCGGCAGCGGCGTCGTGCCGGGTCGGTAATACAGCGCCACCGCATAATGCGTCGGATTCACCACCAGCATGTCCGCATCCTCCACCGGCTTCGCCGGCGCGGTCGGCGCCTGGTTCAGCAACTCATGGGCCAGTTGCCGACGATGGCCCTTCACATGGGGGTCGCCCTCCGACTGCTTGTACTCCTTCTTGATGTCCTCATGGCTCATCCGCAGCTTTTTCGCGTGGAAGTACTTCTGCAGTGCAAAATCCACGGCGCCGATCACCAGCAGCAACCCCAGCGTCACCCGCAAGATATGCCGGAACACTTGCAAAAGCGCATGCCAATAGGTCGTCAGGTCCGTGCTCGAGAGCAAAATCAACGTACCCAGCGACGGCTTCACCACGACATACAGCGTCGCGGCGATGGCCGTGGCTTTCAAAATGCTGAGCAACAAGGTCGTCAGGCTCTGCGCCGAGAACATCTGCTTGGCGTGGGCGAACGGGTTGAGCTTGTTGAAGTCCAGCTTCAACGCCTTGGGCGCAAACAGAAACCCGATCTGTATCCAGCTCCCCACCAGCCGCATCAACATCGCGATGCCGACGCTGCTCAGGATGAAGCCGACCAACACGCTCGTGCCTTCGCTGGCGACCTGTTCCAGCGTATGCATGAAGGGCTGGCCAACACCCTGGAACGACAGCGTCATCAAGTGCAGCAACCGCGCGACGCTTTCGTCGGCCAGGCCAAAGGTCACTTCGCTGACGACCAGCAACACCAGCAGTTTGCTCAGGTCCTGGCTCTGTCCGACCTGGCCTTTTTCGCGGGCATCGCGCAGTTGTTTGGGCGTGGCTTTTTCGGTTTTTTCGCTCACGGCACATGCACCAGTTGGCCGAGCAGGTGCTTCAGATCGGCAAGTTGCATGATCTGGCCATTGCCCAGTTCCAGCAGCGTCGGCAGGTAGATGAGCAGGAAGGCGATGCCCGCCATGCTCTTGGCCGGCATGGCCAGGATCGAGACGTTCAGTTGCTGCGCGTACAGGCCGATGATCGCCAGCGCGGCCTCGATCAACAGCAGCAAGCCAATGAACGGCGCGGCGTAGAGCATCATGTGCTGGAGGGTCTGGTTGAGTTGTTCGAGAAACAGGTCCAGACCGTCGACGGTCATGCCGGGCAGCCAGGCGGTGGGCGGCCAGACCTGATAACTGTCCCAGATCACCTGGGTGATCAGCGACAACCCGCCGGACAGGATCACCAGCATGATCAACGTCTCCTGAAACAGCTCGCCCAACGGCGTCGCGTCAGGCCCCAGCGCCGGGTTCAATTGGCCGCCGCTCAAGGCGCCGCGCTGGCTGTCGAGCAGCGCGCCCACCGAGGCGAACATCCAGAACGGTGCGTACAGCAAAAGGCCGAGGAGGGTGCCGAGTACGGCTTCTTTGAGCAGCAGCGCGCCGATGGAAAACCAGTCGTCGTTCATGCCCGACAGCGCACGGCTGATGCTCGGCGCGGGCACCATCGAGACCACCAGCACCACGGCGTAACGCAGCGGGCCCTTGAGGTATTTGAAGCAGAACGCCGGCACCAGAATCATGCACGGCAGGAGGCGCGCCGCCGCCAGGCCCATGCCCAGCATCAGTTCGAACAGGCCCTGGGCGTCGAAGGGCATCTAGTGCGCGCCGCCGGACCGGGCGATCAGGTCGAATGCCATGTTGATAAACTGGATCAGCTCGACACCGATCCAGCGCCCGGTCATGGCCAGGGTCAGGCCGACGGCGGCGAGCTTGATGCCGAAGGGCAGGGTCTGGTCCTGGATCTGCATCAGCGCCTGCAGCAGCGAGGTGATGACGCCGACCAGCACGGCGACCCCCAACGGCGGCGCCGTGAGAATCACCACCAGAAACATGCCCTGTTTGAACAACGCCAGCGCTTCCATCACCGCCTCACATGTACGAGTAGAAAAGGCTGTCCAGCAGGCGCGTCCAGCCTTGCACCAGCACGAACAGCAGCAGTTTGAGGGGCAGCGAAATGGTCATCGGCGAGACCATCTGCATGCCCAGCGCCAGCAGCAGGTTGGAGACGATCAGGTCGATGACGATGAACGGGATGTAAATCAGAAAGCCGATCTGAAAACCGGCCTGCAACTCGGACAACACGAAGGCGGGCACGGCCAGCAGCAGGTCGCTTTTGCTGGCCTGATCGGCCATGTCCCTGGGCCACATCCGCTGGGTGTTGTCGAGCAGGTGGGCCACAACTTCCGGGTCGGTGTTGCGGCTCATGAAGCGTTGAAGCGGCTCGATGACGGTGTTGGCGCTGGCCTGCAATTTGTCGGTGCTGCCCATCTCCAGCGGGTGATCGTGAACCCGCTGCTGGATTTCGTGGGCGACGGGGGCCATGACGAACATCGTCGCGGCCAGGGCGATGCCGTACAGCGCCATGTTCGGTGGCACTTGCTGCACGCCGATGGCGTTGCGGGTGATCAGCAGGGTCATGGCGATCTTGAGAAAGGCCGTGCAGACGATCAATAGAAATGGAATCAACGACAGGGCGCCGAGGAACAGCGCCAGCATCACCGGGTTCATCCCGTCCATGATCATGCTTGGGAGGCCATGCGCGTAATCTGCAGACCGAGGCGACCCTCGACGCTGACCAGTTCGCCTTCGGCGACGACACGTTCGCCGTGACACAAGGTGGCGAAGCCGGGCGTAACGCCGTTGACGGGTAATACGGTGCCGGCCGCGATGCGGCGCAGGTCGCCAAGTGTCAGTTCGAGGCTGCCGCAGCGCAGGGTCAGGGCCAGCGGCAGTTTATCGAGGGAATCGAGGGAGGCCTGGGTTTCTGCTGATTGAGGCTCGTAGGGCTCGTCCGCGTCCTGCGTATTGGCGTAGCCGTCGGACTCATCCTGCCACTCGCTTTCAGTGGTTTGATGCTCGGCGTCGTGAAAAGCTTCCCGGCTAAAGCCGGTCCCACGGTCGACAGTCTCAGGGCTGAAGCCGGCCCCATTGTTCAGAGCGTGCTCGGTCGACTCATAGTCGGCAAGATCCTCGATCTCGTCTTCGTACAATTCTTCATTGACCATGTCCCAAGTCTTCCTCGTGGCTGAACCGTACATACAGCTGCTCCGCGCGGCTGTCCGTCTGCACTGCCCATTGCCGACCCGCCAGTTGCAGGCGCCCGCCGCCTTCCTCGTCGAAATGACACAGCGACGGCAGCAGCACGTCCCCCGGTTGCAGCGACGCCAACTGATCGAGGCTCAACGACAGCTCGCCCAACACCAGCGGCTGTTGGATGGGCCAGTCTTGCGCGACGTTCTGCCGGTGCGGCTGCCAGTGGTGGCTGCCGAGCAGTTGCAGCATGACCCGCGCGTCGGCGCAGAGCTGTGCGTGCAACACCTGCGAACCCAATCGCAGTTGCAGTCGGCAGGTCATCGGCGCGGTATCCGGGTTTCGGTCATCGGCGGACAGCGCAGTGATATCGCTGAGTGGCCGCAAGGGGCAAAGCAGTTCCGCCAGTTCTGTACTCATGCGTTGATTCACCAGCTGCCAGTACCACGGCTGATGGTCGCCGCCGAGGGTGACGGGTAGTTCGCCCAGCAGACTGAGCACCGCTTCGGCGTCGCTCAGGGCGAAGGGGCCGATGGCGCTGTCGAACCAGGTCAGCGATGACTTGTTCCTGGCTGAAGCCGGTGCTACCGAGGGCGCGCGGTCATCGTCGGGGATCAATCTCAGGCTCAACTCGCCGCGCTGACCCTGGGCGGTGTAGCCGCAGCTCACGCCAGCGCCCAGTAGACGCGAGGCCTCGGCGACGTCGGCGCTGACTTCCCGCAGTGTCAGCGGACTGAATGACGGATTCCCGGCTAAAGCCAGGCCTACAGGGTTCGAGCGGCTGATGTTCAGGTGCTTCACGTCCAATCCACCCATGTCCACGTTGCTCACGTCCGAATTCATGTCCGAGTTCATTGCCTATGCCTCCTCGTGCAACGACAGATCAACGTCACAGCCCAGCGCCTGCTCCAGCGCGCTTTCGCAGTTGCGTTGATGGGGCTGCAAGCGTTTCAGCACGCCACGTCGGGCGAAGCCCAGTTCGATGCTCCACTGGTTGTCGCGCTTGTTGGCGTTGACCTGCACCTTGCCCAGATTGGGCATCAGCAAGGTCAGGCTCAACGGGCCGTCCGGCTGCTGGGGCAGGCGGTGGGCGAGTTCGTCGATCAATTGCGTCGGCACGCCTTCAGTGGCAAACAACGTGCTGAAGCTGCTGCCGGCGAAACCCGACTCGCTCTGCTCTTCCGTCACCGGCGGCACCAACAGCTGGGAAAAAAACATCCCGTCCGCACTCAACGACGCAGGCGAAGCGGACTCATCGCACAGCCGACGCAGGCGCTCGGTATCGGCGCGACGCACAGTGGCCGGCGGCTGGCGCGTTTCACCCGGGGGCGCGGGAGAGGGCGAGGGCGTCCGGGACGGTTCAGCGCGCGGTTGCGGCTGTGGGCGAGGCGTATGTTGCACCGGGCTATTCATGACGATTCACCTTGTTCGTTGAGGGCCTCGGCCAGACAGGCGAGTTTTTCCACGGCGCGTTGGGACGCTTTCGCCGCATCTTTCGCCTCGGCCAGACGCTGCTGTTGTTCCTCGATACCTATCTCTTGGCGAGCCATGTCCTGACGGATATAGGCGAGCCGGTCGAGCATCCGGTTTTCCTTCTCGTGCCAGCGTTCGAGGTCGTCCAGCGACATCGCTTTGTTGACGTGGGCGCTGCTCAGCACCTGGCGGCGTTCGCGCTGGTTATGGCGTTCCTGGGTGTAGGAATCGCGAGTCTGTTGCAGGTGTTCGTGCAGGTGCTCCAGGGTTTTTTGCGCCTGCCGTTGCGCCCGTTCGGCGCTGGCCTGGCGATGCTGGCGCAGGGGCGTGAGCACGCTGATGACCTGTTCCATGGCGTGGGTTTGCGGATCGACTTCAAGCTCTTCTTCCACGCCACTACTCCGGCAGTTGCGAGGTGAGTTGCATCAGCGCCGCCAGGGTCTCTTCCAGCGGCACCGGCTCGCGCAGGTCCTGGCGCAGGAACGCGTTGATCGGCTCGTTCAGCCGCACGGCGCAGTCGGTCACCGGGTCGCTGCCGGGCTGGTATTCGCCAAGGCGCAGGAGCATTTCCACCTGCTTGTACGCCGCCATTAACCGGCGCAACCGGTTGTTCGCCTGCTGGTGCTCGCGGCCGGTGACGTTGCTGATGATTCGGCTGATGCTG
The DNA here is from genome assembly GCF_057291635.1 of Pseudomonas sp. 1L-C-7-B-C1. Lineage (NCBI taxonomy): Bacteria > Pseudomonadati > Pseudomonadota > Gammaproteobacteria > Pseudomonadales > Pseudomonadaceae > Pseudomonas > Pseudomonas sp. 1L-C-7-B-C1. The sequence goes on from NZ_JBXAWH010000022.1 coordinate 6,078, forward strand.
GCCTGCACGTCAATGGCCGGGTAATGCCCGCGTTCAGCCAATTTACGCGACAGCACAATGTGGCCGTCGAGCAGCGATCGCACCTCGTCGGCGACCGGGTCGTTCATCGAATCCTGTTCGATCAGCACGGTGTACAGCGCGGTGATCGAGCCTTTCTCGCTCATGCCGGCCCGTTCGACCAGGCGCGGCAGCAGGGTGTAGACCGAAGGCGGCAGGCCGCCGCGCCCGAGGGGTTCGCCGGCGGCAATGCCGATCTCGCGCTGGGCCCGGGCGAAACGGGTGAGGGAATCCAGCAGCAACAACACCTTCAAACCGCGCTCGCGGAAAGCCTCGGCGATGGCGGTGGCGGTGAAGGCCGCGCGGGCCCGCTCCATGCTGGAACGGTCCGATGTGGCGCAGACCAGCACCGAACGCGCGCGCAACGTGGCGTCCAGCTCGTGGTCGAGAAACTCGCGCAGCTCACGGCCCCGCTCGCCGATCAGGCCGAAGACGATCACATCGCAGTCCATGTTGCGCGCCAGTTCGGCCATCAACGTGGTTTTGCCGCAACCGGCGCCGGCAAACAAGCCGACCCGCTGGCCTTCGCCGAGCAGAATCGCGCTGTCGATGGCGCGCACGCCGGTGGGCAACGCTCGGCTGATCCGTGGCCGCTGGGTCGGCGGCAGGGCGTCGGCGATCACCGGCAGGGTCACGCGCCGATCACCGGGTCCGGCGAACGCGCCTTCTGAATCGCCCAGCAGCGGGCGACCGAAACCGTCGAGCACGCTGCCCAGCAAACGGTCATCGACGCCGATGCGGTGGGCCATGCCCAGGGGCTGAATGTGCGCCCCGACCTGAATGCCGTCCGGGGTGCCGAGGGCACTGAGCAACGTACAATCCCGGGTGAAACCGACGATTTCCGCGAGCATGGTGCTGCCATCGGATTTGCTCACTTCACACAGGTCGCCGACCTTGGCTGCGGGAATCTGGCATTCCAGCAAAATGCCGCTGACGGCACTGACACGGCCGCTGACTTTCACTGCGGAAAAGCCCTTCAGCCGCTGAAGGTGAGCGGATTTCCATTGATCCAGCGCGGCGTTCACCAGCTCACCTCGTAGTGGCGGTCGCCGTCGAACTGGATGCGGTTGTCATCGATGCGGGTCAGGCGCAGCCCGGCCAGTTCGTCGCCGACGTACAGCCGTCGACCGTCCGCCGTGACCAGGTGGGCGTGGGGCCCGGACATGATCTGCACGATGGTGAACGGCAGGCCACTGGTGCCGGCGGCGACGTTGTCGATCAACGCGACCGGCGTGTCATAGCGGTCCTTGAAACGCTGGAGCATGCGCTGGTACACCAGCTGCGATTCAGGCTTGAGGTTGCCGCTCAACGCCAGGCCTTCCGGAGTTTGCTCCACGCTGACATCGCTCAGCAGTCGTTCGCTGAGCATGGTGTTGAGCTGGCGTTTGACGTCATCGACGCTGGTCAGTCGGATGCGTTTTTTGGCTGACGCCTCGGTCGGTTTGCTCTTCTCGTTGGAAGGATTGGCGGGCTGATTGCCCTGCTGCGCAAGTTGCTGCGCCGGCGAACTGATCGCCAGTTGCTCTGAAGCAGGCGCTGCGCTGCGGCTCAGGCTCCAGGCGCTGCCGGCAATGCCAAGCAACACGCCGATGACCACGCCGGTGGTGCGGTTGAAAAAGCGCGAGCGCGACTCGACCTTCTCTAGCGGCGCGCTGGCCGGCGCCTCGGTCTGCGGCGCCTGCTCGGCCCGCGCCTGAGGAATCACTGCAGGCAGCGAAGGCCAGGGGTCCTGCGCCGGAGACACGCACAGCCAGACCGAGCCCAGCACAAACGCGCTGTTAGGGGTGAGCAGGGTGCTGGCGTGAAGATGCCCCTCGTCGTCAGCGATCTGGCCGTCGGCAGCGTTGAGCAGCCAGCCTTCGCCCTGGCGTTGCAGGCGACAGTGCAGCTGTTCGACGCCGGGGTCGTGCAGTGCCAGATCCTGATCGGCGTCAGCGCCGATGCCCCATTGCTCACCCACCAGCGGCAGCGCGGCGCCCTGGTGCAGGCCGGTCAATACGCGTAATTCAAACATGTGACGCTCTCCAGGCACTCAAGCGGCGTACTCGTTATCCAGCGCGTGCGGGTCGTCTTCGTGATCGCTCTCGAAGTCGTCTTCCAGGTCGAAGCGCCCCAGCACCTTGACCTGCGCGGCATTGCTGATTTCGGCAAACGACAGCACCGGCACGTGATAGAACTCCTCCTGCAGCAAGGTCCGCAGCGGGCTGCGCAAATCCTGAGCGACCAGCAACACCGCGCGCTGGGGAGTGCGCAGGGGAAAGGCGATATGCAGTTGCTGCACCAGCAACTGGCTGGTTTCGTTGTCCAGCGCGAAGAAGGTTTCGGTCTGGGTCTGGCGCAGGCCGTCGCGCAGAATGCCTTCGCTTTCTGGCGTCAGTACCCAGACCAGCAGGCCCTCGGGACCGCAATACTGGTGGTAGATCTGCGACTTCAGGGCGATGCGCACATAGTCGGCGAGCACCGTGACCTCGCGCTCGTGCTGGCCGTGCTCGATGAGGGTTTCGGCGATCACCCGGATCGCCCGCAGCGGCACGCACTCTGAGGCCAGGCGTTGCAGCACCGCCGAGAAGCGCGCCAGCGGCAGCACCCGCTGCATTTCCTGGGCAAGCTCCGGCTGCTCCGATTCCAGCCAGCCGAGAATCGCCTTGGTTTCCTGCAAGCCGATGAACTGCGGCCCGCAAGATTGCAGCGCGCGTTCCATGCGCTCGATGATCAGCGTGGTCGCGTCAATGCGCTCGATGTGGGCTTCCTGCAATTGCGGGGCGTCGGTCGGCAGCCACAGCCACTGACCTTCCTCGCGTTCGAGGCTGCCGTACACCGCCGATTCCAGCGAGGCCGACTCCGGGGAGCCTTCTACAGAACGTACGTCGACCGCGACGTGGGTCTGGCTGAGCGTGGCCCGGAGCAGCGGCACTTCGTAGACCGAAAAGCGAAACTCGTCCGGCGGTAGCAGCTCGCTGGTTTCGATGATGAAGGAGGGCAGGGTCAGGCCGTATTGCACCACCAGCCGATTGCGCCGCTGACGGATTTCGCTGACCAGCGCCTCGATCTGCGCCGGGTTCTGGCTGGGGTGAAAATGCAACACGAACTGGCGACTGGGGGAGAAGGTGCGCAGGTCTTCGCGGCCGTTCATTTCCGGCGCAACGGCCACGGCCTGGGCCTGCTCGGCCTTGGGCTTGGCGCGGTGCAGCTGGAGCAGGCCGCCCACCCCGCAGATGATCGAGATGACCACGAATACTGCCGTCGGCATGCCCGGCAGCGCGGCAAATCCCAGCATGGCCACCGCGGCGATGATCCACGCCTTGGGCTGGCTGGTGATCTGCTCGGCAATCTCCCGGCCTATGTTGGCTTCGACGCCGTTCTCGCCGCTGGGCACGCGGGTGATGATCATGCCGCAGGTGACCGAAATCAGCAGCGCCGGGATCTGCGCGATCAGGCCGTCACCGATGGTCAGCACGGTGTAGACCTGCAAGGCGTCGCCGGCGGTCATGTTGTGCTGCACCACGCCGATGGCGATGCCGCCAATCATGTTGATGGCGACGATGATCAGGCTGGCGATGGCGTCGCCGTTGACGAACTTCATGGCTCCGTCCATGGCGCCGAACAGCTGGCTTTCCTTGCCCAGTTCGGCGCGTCGTTTGCGCGCTTCGTGGACGCTGATCAGGTTGGCGCGCAGGTCACTGTCGATGGACATCTGCTTGCCCGGCATGGCGTCGAGGGTGAACCGCGCGCCCACTTCCGCCACCCGCTCCGAACCTTTGGTGATCACCAGAAAGTTGACCACGGTGAGGATCAGGAAGATCACCAGGCCCACCGCCAGGTTGCCGCCGACCACGAACTGGCCGAACGCCTCGACGATGTGCCCGGCGTCCTGGTTGAGCAGGATCAGGCGGGTGGTGGAGATCGACAGCGCCAGTCGAAACATCGTCGTCAGCAACAGCACCGCTGGAAACGTCGAGAACGCTAACGGACGCGGCAGGTGCATCGCCAGCATGATCAACAGGCACGAGATGCAGATGTTGATGGCGATCAGCACGTCCACCAGACCCGTCGGCAGCGGCGTGATCATCATGAACACAATGGCGATGACCACGAACGCACCGACGATTTCCGAGCGGCGCATGGCGGCGTGCGCGATCGAATTGAGCAGGTTAATGACACGATCCATCAGGCGAGGCCCCCCTGGAGCTGGTTCTGTTCCTGCCGAGTCAGTTCGGCCATGAGAATGAGCAGGTTGCCCAATGCGTTCTGGCGGCTTTTCAGGTCGCGCCAAAGCAGAATCGGCAGCTGTTGCAGCATGGGCCGCAGCCCGTTGAGAAACGCCAGTTGATGCTTGAGCTGAGTGCCGCCGATGTGTTGCGTCAGTTGCAGGGTTTCGCCCAGGCTCATGCCCTTGCCCGACAGCGCGAGCAGGTGTTTGAGAAAGGCCGCTGCGTCCACTTGCAGCCCCGGGTTCTTGTTGCGCATGCGGCCCAGTAGATGTTCGCAACTGCGCAGCAGGGTGGTGACGTGCCGCGCGGTGTTCAGGCCATGCATCAAGGTGCGCAGTTGCGCCGGCGAGGTGGACGGCGTGAGGGAGGAAAGATCGTCGGCGAGGGCGCTGCGCATGTCCCGCAGGTTCAGCTCGAATTCCCCAGGCTCTTCCTGCTCATTGATCAGCGCGTCGATCAGCCCGGTGATGTTCTGCTGCCCGGCCACCGCCACGCTGTACAGATTGCGCAGGGCGCCGCGGCGCTTTTCCGAGGTCGGCCGGGAAAACGCCTTGGCGCTGTTGATGCCGGCGCGGGTGCGTTTGCCGTATTGACGACGCAACTGTTTGAGCTGCTGGCTCAGCACCACGTGCTCGCCCATTTCACCGTCGGCCTGGGCCTGCTTTCTCGCCGCTTGCAGCATCACATGGGCCTTGGCCGGGTCACCGTCGGTGTAGCTCAGAATCTGCGCGAGGCTCGACGCGTTCTGCTTTTGCAGCTGTTTGCGCAGGTTGCGCGCGGCATCGTCGAGGCCTTTGTCCTGGCTGCCCATCAACAGCTGATACAGCTCGCCCAGTTTCACCGCCCGGGATTGCAGGGCGTTGCCGCTGGCCAGCAGCTCCCGCTGGCTGAGGCTGCGGCTCTGCTGAACCAACGCCGAGGCGAACCGCGCGACCTGTTGCGGCGAAGTGCCGTTGACGTTCGGCGCATTGGCATGCAGCGGCGCAGGCGCAGGCGCCTGTATCTTTGCCGGCGCGATCGCGGGGGGTTGCAATGCCTGTGGGGCAATCGGGGCGGCGATCTTCATAAGTCGGCTCTGGATAGCTCGGTTCGGGGCCTGGTCATGGGCTCTGAGTGGAGCGCGGCCGCAAAGCGGTTCCATCTATTTGCGGGCAGAAGGATCTGTGCCAAATCTCGTCGAAGAAACAGCGTGTTCGCGCAAAGTTTTGCACAGCGCCGTTTTGGATGTCTGTTTTAGTTGTTGAATATCAATGGTTTAGATTGTTTGTATGTGTGGCACGCATATCGCTATAGGGCTATTACACTCAAAACAAGGAAGAGCCCTGATGTTTTCCAACCTTGCGATTCTCGATATTGACTCCCCCGTGCGCCGTCCCGCCCAGGGGATACGTCACCTGACCAGTGATCAGATCAAGATGATTCGCGGCTTCATTCAGAAGCGGGTCATGAACCCGGAAGATGTCGACGACATTCTGCAAAGCACCTTTCTGGAAGCGCTGCGCAGCGAGCACAAGTTTCAACACGCGAGCAAACCCCAGACCTGGCTGTGCGGCATTGCGCTGAACCTGATCCGCAATCACTTTCGCAAGATGTACCGCCAGCCGTATCAGGAAAGCTGGGAAGACCACACCCATTCCGAACCCGACAGCCATGGCGACATCGGCCACCAGGTCGACGGCCATCGTCAGCTGATGCAGGTCGTCAGGGCCATCGGCACGCTGCCGTCGAACATGCAGCGGGTGATCGAGGTGTCGCTGGAAATGGACGGCAATTATCAGGAAACCGCGTCTTCTCTTGGCGTGCCGATCGGCACCGTGCGCTCACGCCTGTCCCGGGCCCGCGAGCAACTCAAGCGGCAGATGGACCCGTTTGCCTGACCCTGGTGGGACCGGCATTAGCCGGGAAGGCGTCGGGCGCCACGCCGCAGGATTGAGGGTGTTCACGCAGGCCTCTTCCCGGCTGAAGCCGGTCCCACTAAAAAGCATCGCGTGCATCCAGTGAGATGGGCTGCTCCCTCGGCATCCGAGAAACAAACTGCAACATTATCGGAACCGACGCCGCGCAGCAGCCACACAGTCGCTATCCCTCACGCCCGGATGACGACTCATGCGTATCTTAAGCACTCCTCCCAACGCCGCTGCTTCTCAATCTGCTGGCGCCGAAGCCGCCCAGAGATTGCCGATGACTGACGCCAAGCCGGCGCTGTTACTGAAGGGGGGCGTCGATCCGACTATTCGCTTCGGCGCGTCGACCCAGCCATCGCCGGCGAACGGTGCCTTTGCCGGCAATAGCCCTGGCAGCACAGGCGCTGCGGGCAAGGCTCAGAGCATCGAACAGCAGCTGCTGTCATTGCTGACCCAGGTCACGCAGTTGTTCAAAGGACAGGCGCCATCGTCGCCCGAATCCGCCACGACATTTCCCAACGCCGCCGCGCAAAACGCTCCCACTTCCGGTGCCGTTCCCACGGCCAGTCCGCAACCTGTCGCCCAGGCGAACGCCGCTGCCCCGGCAGCGCCGGTCGAGGCGGCGAAGCCGGCCGAGGACGCTAAAGCCGATGAACCCAAAGCCACCGAAGCAGCCTTTCTCGATGACTCGAAATACTCATCGCCCAAGGAGCTTGAGCGCTGGGCGCCAATGGTCGCCAACCTGCCAGCGGATCAGCGCGATCAGGCCGCCAAAGAGCTGAATCGACCCATCGCCGCCGCGCGCATGGCTGCTGAAAAAGGCCCGGATGCGGCCAAGGCCATGGACTTCATCAACGCCAACCCGTCGCTGAAAACCGCTGTGGACACCGGCAAGCACGGCGGCAAAGTGGACGGCAAAATCACCGACGGCGACCTCAAGTCCTTCGCCAAGAACATGCAAAAAGCCGCCGACAGCGCGGACAAGGACATTGCCAACTACCAGAAAGACCATCCGGACGCCGACCCTCAATCTCTGGAAATGGTCCGCAGCGCTGCGTTGATGCGTGCCAACGAGCCGCTGACCAAGGCTGCCGATCCCAAGCATGCCCTGGGCGCCGACGGCAAAACCAAGGTCGATGGCCTGACCAGTGCCGATGGCCTCAAGGCCGTTCAGAACGACAACCCGGGCCTGGCCGGACCGTTGAAGCAGGCGGCGAAAACCTGGTCTCAGCCCGGCTTCCTCACCCAGATCGACCAAGGCGGTTTGAGCGGTCGCTCGCTGGCGGCCCACAGCCCGGACAAGCTGTTCAACGCGAAGAACATCAGCGACTGGATCAAAAAGCAGGCGCCCACCAACGGCGGCGAATTTGCCAGCGTGCTCAGCGATGCCGCCACCCTCAACTCAGTGGCCAACGTCGACATCTCCAAACTGGGCAAGGACGTCTTCGACAACCCCTCGGCCTACAGCGGCGAACAGAAAGCCGCAGTCATGATCAAGCTGCAGCAGACCCAACAGAGCGTCGTCGCCGGCCAGGACCTGCGCAAGACCGGCAAGACCGAAGAGGCGCTGAACGAGAAGATCGGCCAGCTGCAAGCCGATCCTGAGGTGCAAGCCTTCCTCGACAAACAGATACCGCAACAGTCGCGGACGCTGGTCGCCAGCACGCCGACGTTGCAGAAAGCCGTCACCGAGCAGATGCGCAAGGTCAACAGCGGCGAGGCCCTGCAGGCGGACCTGAACACCGCCGACAAGGCCACCAAAAAGGACAAGCCGAACGCCGACTACAGCAGCGCCCTGGGCGGGTTGTCAGCGCAGTTGCAGATGCAGAAAGACCTGCTCGGCGACGACGCTCCTGTGCCAACCGCGCAGCAGGTACTGGGTCAGCGGCCTGACCTGCAGGGCAAGGTTCAGGACTCGTACGTGCGCAACTTCAGCGAAGGCGGCGCCGTCCGGCAGTTGCTCGATCAGAAGAAAGCCGATGGCGAAGAGGCGTTGCAGAGCGCCGACGCGCAAAAGGCTGCGTATGACAGCGTGCTGCCCGAGACCTTCGTGCAGAGCAAGCAATCGCGCTATGTGGATTCGACCTTCCACCATCTGGAAGACACCAAGAGCGGTCGCAAGGTGCTGGAAAACGCCAAGGGCGACAAAGACCATGCGCCGTCGATGGCCGCCCAGGTCGCTTCGAACATGGGACCGTCAGCGCTGCGCTCAGTGGCAGGTTTTGCCTCGGTGTCGGACATGCTCGCCCGCGGCGACAAAGCCGATGCCGCCAGGACCATTTATGACAGCACCAAATCCGGCCTCTCGGCGGCCAAGCATGGCTATGACGCGGTGGCCAAGTCCGCCGGGCGCGCAGGGCTGGGCGAGGTCGCGGCGAAAGTCGGCGGCCGCGTCGCCGGCATGGTCGTAGGAGAAGCAGCAGGGCTGGCCGCCGGGGCAGCCATCGGTGCCTCCATTCCGGTGGTCGGCTGGATCGCCGACGCGGCCATGGCCCTGGGTTTCGGCATCTCCGCCATCATCGAAGCCGTCAAGAAACACAAGGCCCAGAAGGCCTTCGATCACAACGTCGACCCGGTCCTCGATCAGTTCGGCATCCCCAAAGCCCATTGATGTTTCCTGACCCGAAAGAGGTAAGTGATCATGAGTATCGGTATTTCCCAGATTCGGCCGTTGAGCGAGCCCGGCCACCCGGACTTTTCGTCCCTCAGCGGCAAGCCCGGCCAGAGCAACTCGCTGGGCGGCGGCGGTGGCGCCGGTCAGGCCCTCGACGCGAGCTCGATTCTGTTTGCACATGCCGGGCAGTCCCAGGTCAACTTTGGATCGCCTGAGAATCAGGATTCGAAGACCAACGCCGCTAACCCCCTCGCTGGCGGCGCCGACCAGAACGGCATTGCCCAGCAGCTCATGGCGCTGATCATGCAGTTGATGCAAATGCTGATGCAGAACAACCCCAACCAGACTGGCAATCCTGCGGCGCAGAACAACGCAGTGACCGGTGGCGGCGGTGGTGGCGCGACCGAGGGAGCGGGCGGTGGTGGCGGCGGTGGCGCTGCAGAAGGGGCGGGCGGTGGCGCGCAAGGCGCTGGCGCTGCTCAGGCACCCGCTGCGCTTGCGGCCAACACCGACGCGGTGTCGAACGACACGGCCCTCAGCGGTTCGGGCGGTTTGCATTTGCCGCCTCAGCTTGAAGACTATCGTAAGGACATCATGGCAGCGTCCAACGCAACCGGCGTGCCGCCGAACATTCTGGCGGGTCAGATCTGGGCCGAATCCCGTGGTCAGTTGGGCCAGGACACCACCAATGTCAATGGCAAAAAGGATGCAGGCGTGATGCAGGTCAACGCCGACACCTTCGCCGCCCTCAAACGAGACAACCCCAAAGAGCTCGGCAATGCCGACGTCAACAACGCCCACGACAACATCATGGCCGGCGCGCTGTACATGCGCGATCAGAAGAAGGAGTTCGGTGACTGGGATTCGGCGCTGCGCGCCTACAACTCGGGCCCGGACAAGGTCAACAAGGGCAATCTCGCGGACGCCGGCGGCATAGGCGATCCGAAGTACGTCGAGAACGTCATGAATTTCGCGAAAATCATCGAAAGCGGTCAGGGGCAATTGCCGGCCTGATCTTGGGCGTGAATCCATGGGATGCGCGGCGAGTAGATGCCGCGCTCCTATTAGTCAGGGAAGCGTTTTTCCATGAACACGCTGTTGGGGTCCTCTTGGTAATCACCAAAGGGGCCCCGAAGCTGGTAGCCGTTACGCTCGTAAAACGAGATCGCTTCGTGTTGCAGGTACCCGGTCTCAAGCATCACTCGCGTGCAGCCGCGTCGCCGAGCCTCGTCTTCCAGAACACTCAGAATCCTGCCGGCCAGACCCTGCCCGCGTGAGGCAGGTTGCGTGAACATCCGCTTCAGCTCGCCATGGGTCGCGTGGATAACGAGCGCCCCGCAGGCCACAGCCTTTCCATCAATGGTGCGTGCAACGGAGAAGACCGTATTGTCCGAAGCCAATGCATTTATATCGATGCCATGGTGGCTTTCAGCCGGGTAAAGCGGTATCTGGTAGTCATCCAGCGCTTCAATGAGGGCGATGACTTCCGGTTGATCAGGGGATTCGAGGGAAACGGTGGATGACTTCAAAAAGTTGCGCTCCGTTAGTGGGTGCTGGATCAATGGGGACACTGCGGATATTCGCCTTTTCACGCCCCATGAATCAATCCAGGCCAGCGGCAGACGCCTTTCTGCATTCCAGGCAGGATTGCCCTGCCTGGAATCATCCTTCATCGACTACGAGTGACCCGCCATACGGTGTTCGCCAGGTCGTCGGCGATGATCAATGCACCTTTAGGGTCCACCGTCACACCCACTGGCCGCCCGCGGGTTTTCCCGTCGGCACCCCGAAAGCCGGTCGCGAAATCAATCGGCGCACCGTTCGGACTGCCATTGCTGAACGGCACGAATACGACTTTGTACCCCACCGGATTCTCCCGGTTCCAGCTGCCGTGTTCGCCAACAAATACCCCGTCAGCGTACTTCTCGCCCATCGCCGGGATTGAAAAATCCACGCCAAGGGCTGCGGCATGGGACCCGAGGCTGTAATCGGGCTTGATGGCGGCAGCGACCATTTTCGGGTTCTGCGGTTGGGCACGGGTGTCGACGTTCTGACCCCAATAGCTGTAGGGCCACCCGTAGAACCCGCCTTCGCGAACCGAGGTCAGGTAGTCCGGGACCAGATCCGGGCCCAGTTCATCGCGCTCGTTGACCACTGCCCATAACTTTCCGGTTTGCGGCTGGATGGTCAACGCCGTCGGGTTGCGGATGCCGGTTGCGTACGGTTTGTGGGCACCGGTCTCGGCATCCACCTGCCACACCCTGGCCCGGTCGAGTTCGACCTCCATACCGCGCTCGGTCACGTTGCTGTTCGAACCGATGCCGACGTACAAGGTGCGCCCGTCATCACTGATGGCCAATGACTTGGTCCAGTGGTGATTTATTTCAGCGGGAAGGTCAGTGACTTTGATCGGTGGTCCGTCGGCTTTGGTCTGTCCCTCTTGATAATCGAAACGCACCAGTTCGTCCTGGTTGGCCACGTACACTTTGCCGTTGGCAAACGCCAGGCCGTAGGGCGCGTTAAGGTTCTCCGCAAATACAGTCTTCGTCTCGTAGACGCCGTCACCGTCTGCATCTCGCAGCAACGTCAGGCGGTTACCGCCTTTGACCTTGGTGTTGCCCTGGGCCTTGATGTACCCCGCAATCACGTCCTTGGGCTTGAGTTTTGCGGCATTGCCGCCACGCCCTTCAGCCACGAGGATATCGCCGTTGGGCAACACGAGCGTTTGACGAGGAATCTGCAAGTCGGCGGCGATGGCCGTCACGCTATAGCCCTCAGGGACCGTGGGCTTCTGGTCGCCCCACAGCGCCGGTTCGGCAATCTTCATGCTGGGTAACAGGCCGCGCTGCGCGGCCGGCAGTTTTGGATCGGGCCCCAATGCCTGGGTCGCATCCCCGGCGTCACCGCAGCCGCTTAACAATAACGCCATGCTGATTGCGGTCAGTTTGATCGAGTGGTTCATTTTCCGTCCCCCGTGCGCACGCTGGTGAGTCCCAGCCACGCTGTCACGCCAATCAGCAGCGTGGTCAGTGCGGAGAGAATGAGGCCCGACGGCATGGTGGCGAAGGCATCCTTGGCATGTTCAAAGGCGTTGACGAGCCCCAATGCCCAGGTCACCACCAACAAGACCAGATAGACCACAGGGCGCCCGCCCTTGCGATCGGCCCGGATCAGATTGACCAGCGCGAACAGCACGGCGAGTCCGCAGAACACCAGACCCCCGGCGATAAGCCAGGAGGCGAAGTTGCTCCATTGAATCTGGTAGGTCTGGTAGTAGGCGATATCGCTCAGCAATGCGCCGAGAAACAGCGGGACGGTTCCGGCAAGCATTATCGCGTGTAGCGGGCCTGGCGGGTTTCTGTAGACAAGATGGGCGGTAGTGTTCACGACGACTCCCTATTTTGCTGACGCTTATGCTGTGCAAATGAACTGACCCATCAGGGCCGCGCAGGGTGCGCAAGGTTTGGGATCAATAGGTCAGGAACATAGTTCAGCCTATTTGGGCGTTATGCATATGCAGTTACATCTACACGTTCAGCGACCGCAGCGCTTGGCGACTTCAAGCACCCAGTGCATCAGCCAGGGCAACCTGGCTGTGCTCAAGGGCGGCTGCGTTCACTGCGGGCGCCAAAAAACACGGTTCAGGTCGCCTTGACCGTCCACAACTGATCAACCCGCGTCGTGTAACTGCTGCTCATCAGGTCACGGCGCATGGCCCATGCCGGCGCCGCCGGGACGCTGGCCGAGCGCAGTGTGCCGCGACCCCATCGCGTGTTGATTTCATCGAGCACCTCCATCACCTTGCCGGCGTCGGTGGGTTGCGAATGGGCGAACAGGTCATCGGTGAATTCGCCTGGGTGGCGCAAGTCCATCAGCAGCACTTCGGCTTTGCTGTATTTGAAGCCCGGCCGGAACAGCCGATTGACCGCTTCGGTCGCCGCTTTGGTCATCAGGCGCACGTCATTGGTGGGGTAGGGCAGTTCCACCAGCGCGGCGTTGGCGTACTTCACCTCCTCGGGGTTGAACATCCCGGTGCGAATGCTGACGCGGATCTTCTTGCACAGCGAGTTCTGCGCCCGAAGCTTTTCGGCGGCGCGCTGGGTATAAGTCGCGACCGCCTCTTTGATGGGCTCGATGTCGGTGACCCTTGCGCCAAACATCCGGCTGCAGCAGATTTCCTGTTTCGGCGGCGTGATGTCTTCCAGCTCCAGGCACGGCGTGCCGGCCAACTCGCGGGCGGTTTTTTCGATGACCACGCTGAAGGTTTTGCGCAAGGTCCACGGGTCGGCCCGGGCCAGGTCCATCGCCGTCTTGATGCCCATGCCTTCGAGGTGCGCCCTCATGCGTTTGCCGACGCCCCAGACCTCGCCAACGTTAGTGTTGCGCAGGGTCCAGTCGCGCTTGAACGGATCGCTCAGATCGACCACGCCGCCGGTGATGTGCGACAGCCGCTTGGCGGTATGATTGGCGAGTTTGGCCAGCGTCTTGGTCCGCGCGATGCCCACGCCCACCGGGATGCCGGTGCATTTGATCAGCCGCTCGCGAATGTTGCGGCCAAATCGATCCAGGTCGCCCGGGAGCCCGGTCAGCTCGGCGAACGCTTCATCGATGCTGTACACCTCAAGGGCCGGCACCATCGACTCGATGATCGTCATTACCCGCTCGCTGATATCGCCGTACAGCGCGTAATTGCTGCTGAACGCCACCACCCCGGCACGGCGCAGGTCGTCCTTGATCTGGTAATACGGCGCGCCCATTTTCACGAAGGGTTTGGCGTCGTAACTGCGCGCGATGACGCAGCCGTCGTTGTTGGACAGCACGACGATGGGTGTCCTTATCAGGTCCGGGCGGAAAACCCGTTCGCAGCTGGCGTAGAAACTGTTGCAGTCAATCAGCGCGAAGGTTCGCTCATACGGGATCATGATGGGCCACGCTGAACCGGGCAGTCGCTGGATTGACCAGCGGATTCATCGGCGCGCGGCGGATGCAGGCCCGGGGCAGGGCGGCTGGAGGTGCTGACGCAGGGCGTCGGCTGCGGGGAATAGCGGAAAAACCGGGGAAAACGACGTTCATGATGAAGCCCTCCTGTTTGTTAGCTGTATGTATATATAGTTAAGCGGCTCTGCCCAGAGGGGTCAACCGTTGGCACTGGAAGACCGACCGACGTGCATGGATGGCGATTCTCGTGGAGTCAGCAGGACCGGCTTTAGCCAGGAAGGCGACGAGCGTCACGTAGTGGTAGGACTGGCTTTAGCCGGGAATGCGTCCGGCGACACACTGCAAAATCGAGGGTGATCGGATAGGCCAGATGAACAATAAATCGGCAAGATCCTTCTTGGTCTGAACTTTGCTACATCCCTGTTACAGGCGGCCTCGATCACAGAAAATTGGCGCGAAGGCTCTCCTGAAATCACCTTTAGTTTTGAATTGGCATGCTCTAAAACGCGCATGCCCAGGAGCCGGCCATGAGTACTCTCTCGGAAATTGCAGCAAACCTCTTGAAACGCGAAGACAGTCCCGAGCAGCCTGCTGCGCAGGCTGGCCCCCGTGGTCCGATGGGCTGGGAACAACTGATGATGCTCTCCAAAGAGAAGGACATATTGAAGTGGCAAGCCGCCCTGTCCCGGCTCATTGCAGACAATCCCGGCCAGCGTCGAGTGACCGTGATGCGTGTGATTCAGGGCGGTCTGGCCTGACATAACCCGGATTAATCGCTGAGCCGCTTGTGGACGCAATGTCTGGCAAGCGGCTCCCGCTGCCTCTAGTGGGACCGGCTTTAGCCGGGAATAGGTCATCGGTAGGTCCAAGTCGGCCAAGGTGTCCGTTAGCCGCTATTGATCGACATATTGGCGTTAGTCGGCAAGTGTATTGCGCGTTAAAGTGGCGGGCATGTTCCTGGCAGCTTCGGATAACGCAGATGACCCGCCCCCGTTTTCTCCCCGACAACTTCACCCTCATGCTGATCACCGTGGTGATCATCGCCAGCTTCCTGCCCGCCACCGGGCAGGTGGCCGTCGGCTTCGGCTGGTTGACCAACATCGCCATCGCGCTGCTGTTCTTTCTTCACGGCGCGAAACTGTCCCGCGAATCGATCATCGCCGGCGCGGGGCATTGGCGCCTGCACCTGCTGGTCTTCGGGCTGACATTCGTCCTGTTCCCCTTGCTCGGCCTGGCACTCAAACCCGTGCTGTCGCCGCTGATCGGCAAAGACCTGTACATGGGCATTCTTTACCTGTGTGCGCTGCCCGCGACGGTGCAGTCGGCGATCGCCTTCACGTCACTGGCACGCGGCAATATTCCGGCGGCGATCTGCAGCGCGGCGGCCTCCAGCCTGTTCGGGATATTCCTGACCCCGCTGCTGGTTACGCTTTTACTGAACGTCCACGGCGAAGGCGGCTCGACCCTCGATGCGATCGTTAAGATCAGCGTGCAGTTGCTGCTGCCGTTCATTGCCGGCCAGATCATGCGGCGCTGGATTGGCGCCTGGGTCGGACGCAACAAGAACTGGCTGAAATTCGTCGATCAGGGCTCGATCTTGCTGGTGGTCTACGGGGCGTTCAGCGAGGCGGTCAACGAAGGCATCTGGCAGAAGACGCCAATCTGGGACTTGGCCGGGCTGGTGTTGGTGTGCTGCCTGCTGCTGACACTGGTGCTCGTGGCTGCGACCTTGCTGTCCAAGCTGTTCGGCTTCAATCAGGAAGACCGCATTACCATCCTGTTCTGCGGCTCGAAGAAAAGTCTGGCGACCGGGGTGCCGATGGCGCAAGTGCTGTTTGCGGGGAGCACGATTGGGCTGCTGATTTTGCCGCTGATGCTGTTTCACCAGATTCAACTGATGGTGTGCGCGGTGGTGGCCCAGCGGTATGCGAAGCGGACGGAGCCGGTTGTGGAGTTGATGGGGCAGGTTGATCCTTGAGGGTGTTTATTAGCTGCATGGCGTAGTCAAAAAGCCCCGATGTTTCGGGGCTTTTTTGCGTTTTGGAGTGGGGGTGGGCGATGGTCAGTTAAGGTCGATGGTCGCTTGCATAAAATCTAAAAGAGGGCGTCCCGTTCAGACTGAAATGCCCCACTCGGGTGGGAGACTGTCATTCAAATAGTTTTAAAACAGCCTCGGAATACAGGATTGGTGAGCTCTTGGCTGATTTGATTACGTGCTCGCGGACCGTTTGACCCTTCAGTTCTGGAAATTTAGCCACATATTCTGGCGTGAAGGCCGGTGCATCTTTGCTGGCCCCGGCGTCCATTAGCGCTTTAATGCAATCGGGGTTACGGCTCATCGAGTTTTCCGCCAATGGCGTACCAATGGGCCACGGCTTCTCTTGTGGTGGAAGTGCATCAATCGAGGTTCCTTTTTTGTGTAATAGGGCTATGCGCTCTGCAGCTTGCGGATCCGGCTGATCGTTCAGCTCAAAAGATCGCGTGCAGACATAATGGAGGGGGGTTGAAGCAACCTTGCTGACACCATAAGGATCGGTGCCGGCTGCGATCAACAGTTTGATGACTTCAATATTGGTAGCCCCCTTACCCATTAGCGGGGAAAACCCCTGGGAACTCAAAAGTTTGGGATCAGCACCGTAACGCAGCAGCATCTTTACCAAAGTCGGCTGGGGGAACGGCTGTGCTTCGAGTGCCGCTTTAAGCGGCGTAGTAGTACCACCTTGGGCAAAAACATTAGGATTAGCGCCCGCTTTGAGCAAACTTTCCACAATGTGTAGTTCATCCTTTGATACTTGCGGATCTTTGCCGTGCTTGAGCGCCGTTAGCAAGACGGTTTCGCCGCTGGTTTCAAAAGTTTGGTTTACATCAATCGGAAATTCGAGCAGGCGATCAACCAGATCGGGCCGTTGATAATAGGTCGCATGCCACAGGATCTTGATGTCCGGTCGCGCGCCGCTCGCAAGCAACGAATTGACGATAGCCAAGTCTGCGGCATCCTTGGAATAAGCGTATTCCATCACCGCATTGTCTAGCTGACGGACTAGATCTCTTTCAGATTCAGCTTGCGCCATGGCTGAGCCCGAGAGCAGGGCAAAGGTCAGGGCAGAGGCCCTGCAGAAATTGAAGGCGATTTTATAGATAAACATGCGATATCTCATAGGGTGGAAGTTGAGGGTATTAATTGTGTTGCAGTGAGATTTGAGTCGAGTGAATCTCCCCATCGGATAAATAATTAGCGAGATTTTAAGAAGCTGTTCCTTTTTGTTTATAAAAATCGAGCTGCCAGAGAATGGTTAATCGGTGAGTTAAAGGGGGCCGTCCCCTTTATCATTAATCCGTCTGCTTAAGCATGCTTGTCTTTAACTTCCAAAGCCTTGATTAGGCGACGGTAAGCGGACGAATAGTGCCGCTTCTTCAGGGTAATGCGGCTCCGTTCAAATATGTGAAAGTCCATTGTGTATTTTATAGCGTTGGTCGCAGCTTTGTTTAGTATCCCCATTGCATCATAATCACTTTCCAGAGTCTCAACCTGATACCCATCCCTCTGGTTTTTATGGCTAAATCGAACTACTACTGAATCATCGAAAATTACTGCACCATCTTTTTTGTTATGAAAAAAATAGAACGTCATAGGTTTGATAAGTTCAGGGTGGTGTTGACCGTGGCTAATATATTCCTTTAATAAGGATGTAAGCCTAACTCCTTTCAAGACTCTGAAGCCGCTCCCTATTTGCTGGTCCTGAAAAAAGTAGCGCTTGAATACCGCACCTACAGATCTTGTTTTGTGAGTTACATTGTAGAGTTGCTCAAAAAAGTGATAGTCATCGACTTCGCCTGCTAGCTCGTAGTCGTGAGCGATAAGTTCGTCTGGTGAAAAGCTCTTGAGTCCGAGTGTCTCAGGGCTTTTGATTGTGGCATCCTTTAGAAAGAGTAAGAAGATCTCGAAGAAAGATGATTTTAATGCTTTCATGATAGCTCCATTTTTTATTTCTGATCCGTCAAGGTTGTAGTCCGACCCGCATTTGCAGTGGGCATGCCACTGACTGTGTGGCACGTTTAAAAGGGTTCCGTCCCCTTTAACTTTGAATGCCGATTGTTGTTCGTTATGCGAATCGCACCAGCAACGTACGTGCCCATGAAATTCCTCGTCTCCACTTGAGTTAAAGGAGGCCGTCTCCTTTAGCCTTATTTAGCCCGCCCACAACCAGTTATATTTACGCCAGTGCGTACTTACTAACACGAAACTCAAAAAGATCTTCATTGAGACTTTCAGTGTAGTCGATAGTGATTTCTGTACTAAAGTCAGTGCCTACCAGTCTAATTTCATCGCTTTGATGCTTGTTGAATTCGAACTCCATATTTAAATTAAAATTACGAACAATATATGCACCACAATAGCGCCAATCCTCGTCCATCAAGAGGTAATAGTCGCCACCAGTTGCTTTTGACAAGCAATGCATCAGGCATTCATCCATAACCGAAAATTCGGCATTTTCTGAGAATATATTTTCATTTCTAACTAGCTTATTAATTATATCATCTGTCTCAGCCAAGCTTAGAAAGAGTCGGTCTTCTGGATCGGTACCGAGAAGGAATTTAAGCTTTTCCTTATATCTTTTACGCAAGCTGTTGCCGTGAGCTTTTCTGTACAGCAATTCTTTTTTATAAGGATCAATAATCATTGGCAGCATCCCTCAACGTAGAAAGCTTTTCCTTTTCCATTTCGAAGCTGGGGACGACCATATTTGCTCATTCTCGGATTTCCGGTGTTATCAACTTTCACCCTGCCAGCTTCCCAGTGCGGTTTGCCTGGGTGGCTGACATCCATCGTTTGCTGTTGAACAGAAGAAAATCCTGTGCCACCACCAGTTCGGGGCGTGTCATACGTGAACTCCAATCCCGACGAGTTCCTAGATTGGCTAACTGACTGTTGGGTAGTGGGAATGCCGGCTTGTCTCATCGCTTCTCGTCGCGCCGCCCTTGAGGTAAGGAACGGGTTGTATTCCCCGCCAATAGGGTCATTGCTTAAACCGCTTGGATCTACCCATAGCACTGGGTTAGGTGCGTAGTGGTAGAAGTTTATCCCACCACTGTAGCCAATCGGATCCCTGCTGATAAACCGGCCGACCCTTGGATCATAGTACCGATGCCGGTTGTAGTGCAGGCCGGTTTCGTGGTCGTGGTATTGGCCCTGGAATCGGATCGGGTTGGTCAGGCCGGCTTGCTGGGCGAACTCTGAGCGCTGTTCTTGCGCCTCGCCCCACGCTTTGTACTGAGCGCTCCACGCGGTGTTGCCGGTCTGGTCGGTCATTTCCTGGGGCGTGCCGAGGTGGTCGCATTGGTACCACGCCAACGCATCAATCGGTAGCGCGACCGGTTTGTAGTTCCAGAGCGGGTCTTCTTTGAAGTTGTAACGGCCCTGATAGGTCGGTTGGCTTACCAGGCGAATGGTTTCGTGGCGGATGGCCTGGGCCACCGGGACGAAGGTGCCGGGTTCATGGATGTAGTGGACGGTGCGGCCCAAAGCGCCAGCGTATGGCGGAGGGCTGCTTTCCCAAGCCAGGTTGTCGCCGTCCCAGCCGTAAAGCGTGAAGCCGCAGCCAAGCTCGCGTTCCTTGCGGGCGTGTTCGTTTTCATTCCAGCCGGTACCGGCTTCCGGGCGTGGGCGGTAGTGGGCTTTTGAGAGTTTGTAGAGGCGCCGTCCCAGTGGGTCGTAGCCGAAGTCGACAGTCAGACGCGGATCGCGGAAATGCGCGAGGCGATCGAAGAGGTCCCAGTGCAGTTCGCTGCGCAGGCCATTAGTCCATCGGGCTGTCTGGTTGCCGCGTTCGTCGTATTCGTAGTGGTTGCCGGCGTAGTCGCGCAGCAGGTTGTCCACGAGTTTGTTTTGAGTCGGCTCGGGATCGAGTGGACGGCGTACGGGCGCTGCGCTGTCGTCGAGCAGGTTGCTCGCGGGGTCGAAGGCGAAGGTTTCTATACCTAATCGACTGGTGGCGCTGAGCAGGCGACTTACTGGGTCGTAGCGGTAACTTAACGGGCCGCGACGGCTGTCGTGGATGTCGCTGAGTTGGCCCGCGGCGTCGTAGGTGTAGGCGCGTTTGATGAGTGTGGCTTTGTCGTCTGCTCGGCCCAGTAGTTGGGCTTGCAAGCGTCCCGCTGGGTCCCATTGCTGGGTCTGCACCAGTTGATTTCCCTGATGACGGGCGACTTCGCGATGCAGATCATCGCGTTCGTAGCTGAGCAATTCGTGCTCGTCGAGCTTCAGGCCCAGCAGATGGCCGCTGCCGTAGGTCAGCCAGCTGACCCGATGCCCGTCTGGGCGAATGGTCGCAACGCGGTTGTTCAACGCGTCGTACTCGTGCTGCCAGACGGCAACCAGGGGTTTATCCAGATTCGAATAATGCTGGTGCTCGCGTAGCAGGTTGCCGGCCGGGTCGTGAAACCATTGCAGCTTGCTGGTGGCGTTGGTCGCCATGACCAGATGGCCATTGCCGTCGTAGGCGAAGGTTTCGCTTTGGGACTTGTCGCCGAGGGTTGCCCGGCGCTCGGTCAGGCGGCCCATGGGATCGAAGGTCAAAGCAATGGAGCGCTGGCCGTTGATGGTCTCTGAGAGACGGCCGGTTTCGGGATCGTACTGATAGCGAGTCGAGCGATTGTCGAAGCCGCGTTCTTCAAGCAGCCTGCCGACCGGGTCGTAGTGAAAGTGAGCGCGGCGTTCGTTTTCGTTTTCCAGCGCGATCAACCGGCCGAGCTTGTCCCAGCGATAGCGCAAGGTTTGCTCGGCAGCGTCGACGCGTTCGGCGATGAA
>NZ_JBXAWH010000023.1:0-18281 GCF_057291635.1 Pseudomonas sp. 1L-C-7-B-C1
ACTCGAAACTGGGGTATCTGCCACCGACCGTTTACGAACGGACGATGATCTTGAAACCACCTATCGAGGTGTCCGGAATTAGTTGACCACTACACACCGCGATCACCTAGTGGAACCGGCTTTGGCCGGGAAGGCGTCGGGTGGCATACCGCGAAAGTGATGGCGAACACACTGGCCTCTTCCCGGCTAAAGCCGGTCCCACAATGAGTACGCGTTCCTTCAGCCAGACCGGTGACGCAGAGCGTCAGGGGATGCATTCCCACGCGGAGCGTAAGGAACGATCAATGCGCACCATGGGATTAGCGGCGACCTCGACTGTAGGACCGGCTTTAGCCGGGAAGGCGTCGGGCGTCACACCGCAAAAGTGGTGGCGAACACGCTGGCCTCTTCCCGGTTGAAGCCAGTCCCAAAATGAGTGCGCGTTCCTCCAGCAGACCGGTGACGCGGAGCGTCAGGGGATGCATTCCCACGCGGAGCGTGAGGAACAATCAATGCGCACCATGGGATTAGCGGCGACCTCGACTGTAGGACCGGCTTTAGCCGGGAAGGCATTCGGCGCCACACCGCAAAAGTGATGGCGAACACACTGGCCTCTTCCCGGCTAAAGCCAGTCCTACAAAAAGCATCGCGTGCATCCAGTAGGACCGGCTTCAGCCGGGAAGCTGTTGATCTTGATCTTCGAACACAAAAGGCCCAAACACCGCCAATCGCGACTTTGGTGCAGGCTGAACGCAGGTCTCGCGCAGTGGGCCGAGCCGCATGGATGCGGCGAGAGCGCCGTCAGGACATGGATGTCCGTTCGGCGCGGGCCCACGGAGCGAGACCGGAGTGAAGGAACCCTGACGAAGGAAGGGCCCAACCAGGAGCAGGCACTTTTGCTTACTTTTGGTGCTTTTCAAAAGTAAGTCGCCGAAGGCGAAACAGTCTGCCCCCAGGCAGACGCTCTTGATCTTCCCCAGCCGCACCGCGCTCCCTCAGACCAGGTACTTCCTGAACCAATCCACCGTCCGGTTCCACGCCAATGTCGCGGCGGCATCGTCATACCGTGGCGTCGAATCGTTATGAAACCCGTGATTGGCGCCCTTATAAATATGAGCCTCATAGGTCTTCCCCGCCGCCTTCAACGCCGCTTCATACGCCGGCCAGCCGTCGGTGATCGGCTTATCCAGCTCAGCGTAATGCAACAACAACGGCGCCTTTATCCGGCTCACGTCTTCAGCCCTGGGCTGCCGGCCATAAAATGGCACCGCCGCCGCCAGCTCCGGGTAGGCCACTGCGGCCGCATTCGAGACACCCCCGCCATAACAAAACCCGGTGATCCCGACTTTTCCGGTGGAGGCGTGATGAGCCATCAGCCATTCGATGCCCGCAAAGAAATCGTTCATCAGCTTTTCCGGGTCGACTTTCTGCTGCAGCTCGCGGCCCTTGTCGTCATTGCCCGGATAGCCCCCGACCGACGTCAGACCGTCAGGCGCCAAGGCAATGAAACCGGCTTTGGCCACACGGCGGGCGACGTCTTCGATGTAGGGATTCAGACCGCGGTTCTCATGCACCACCAGCACCGACGCGACTTTGGCATCGGCCTTCGCCGGCCGCACCAGATACCCGCGCACCTGACCATGGCCCTTGGGCGACGGATACGTGATGTACTCGGCGATGATGTCCGGGTCGGTAAACTCGACCTGCTCGGCCAGCGCATAGTTGGGGCTCAATGAGGCCAGAATCGTCGTCGCCGCAAGGCCGCCCACCGCGAATACCGCCGCGCGATCGAGAAACTCCCGGCGATTGATCTTGCCGTGAACATAGTGGTCATAGAGCTCAAGCAATTCCGGGGCGAAGTCTTTGGCGGTGAGACGGGTCATCTGTGCGCATCCTCATCGGTGGTTCAACGGCCACAGGCGCGATAGCGAGCGCCTGAACGTGCCGCAGCGAGTCCTCAGTAAAGCAGTATTTCGCCAGCCTGTATCAAGACGCGCCGCAGCGGCTCCCCGGTTTCAAACACGCCCTTTCCAACACGCCCGTTGTGGGCTAGCCTGAGCGGCGCAGTTGTACGACGACGTACAAAGCCACTGTTACCAAAACGGCCCCTGCTTTACGCTTCCATCAACAATAAAAAAGGATGCACCCATGACCAGACTCAAACTGACCCTCGGCTTCCTGTGCCTGTTTTCAGGCTTCGTTGCCGCTGCTCCCTCTGCCGATGAGCAAGACGTCGCCAAAGCGGTGGACAAAATGACCCAGGCGATGCTGCACAAGGACATCGCCGGCCTCAAAGCCCTGACGTCCGACAACGTCACCTACGGCCACTCCAGCGGCAAAGTGCAGAACAAGGATGAGTTCATCGCCGACATCGAAACCGGTCGCAGCGGCTTCAATACCCTTGAGATGAAAAACCAGAAAATCAACATGAACGGCGACACTGCTCTGGTGCGCAATCACTTCTCCGCAGAAGCTGTGAACAGTGGTAAGGTCGTGCCGACCGAGATTGAAAACTTCCAGGTCTGGCAGAAACAGAAAGGCCAATGGCTGCTGATCGGGCGCCAGGCGTTCAAATTCTGATGGCATGACAGCCACGCTGTAACCGACCGGGCGCCTGACAGGATCACGCACCGGTCGGCTTCGGCTACACGTCTGCTTTACCACCCCTTGATCTATAACGCCTCCAGCTCCTGCAACACCTCCAGCACAAACCCGGTCGAGCGTTCGACGCTTCCCGCCCGGTGCGCAATGCCCAATTCCCGCCACAACGCCGGCTGCAACGGACGCATGACAATGCGGTTCTCGGGCGCTGGCGTGGATGCTTCGTGGGGCAATAAGGTCGCGCCATAGCCCGCCCCCACCAGACTCTTGATCGCGTCATTGTAATTGAGCTGAATGCGCGGCGTCGGCTGCGGCCCCTCGCCCGCAAACCACTCCGCCACCTGGCGGGAGAGCCGCGTGGTGGCGTCGTTGAGAATCAGCGGCTGACTGGCGAGCCATGACGGCGTTATCACTGGCGGAGAGTCCCAGCGAGCCGGCAGGAACGCCATCACCGGGTCGCGCCGCCACGGCTGAATCGACAGTCCTTTTACCGGCGCCTGGGGCAATGCAATCACCCCGATGTCCAGGCTGCCGTCCGCGAGCTTTTGCAGCGTCTGTTGCGACGTCAGCACCGCAACCTGCACGTCGATGCCGGGGTGCACCTGCTCCAGGGTTTCCAGCGCCTGGGGCAGCAATTGCGCGATGACACCGGTTGACGCACCCAGTCGCACCCGCCCGGCCAGTCCCTGAACCTGACGCTCGACGTCTTCCAGCGCCTGCTCGGCATCGGCCAACAGGCGCCGCGCGCGTTCGATCAGGGTGTCGCCGATGGCCGAAGGCTGAACCCGTCCGCGAGTGCGCGACAGCAAGACGCCGCCCACCCGTTGCTCCAGATCGGCAATGTGCAGGCTGACCGTCGGCGGCGCGAGGTTCAGGACTCGCGCCGCTTCAGCGAACGACCCGTGATCGGCGATGGCCACTAACGTGCGCAACCGATCCAGACTGATTTCCCGCATCGCCCGGCCCCTCCTTCAGAAAAGCTGAAGTCTACCGTCAATAAATTCAACTTTCTCTATCCACGAGCGGACTGGAAGATGGCGTCCATTGACGACCTTTTTGCGGAATCGAACCCATGCCCCTCCCTATTGTTTTCATCGACGGCGACCAAGGCACCACCGGCCTGCAAATTCACCAGCGCCTGCAAGGCCGCACCGACCTGCATGTGGTCACCCTGCCGGCCGAGCATCGCAAGAACCCTGTGAGCCGAGCTGCCGCGATCAATGCGTGTGACATCGCCGTGCTGTGCCTGCCGGACGATGCCGCGCGCGATGCGGCCGCGAGCATCACCAATCCGGACGTGCGGGTCATCGATGCCAGCTCTGCGCACCGCACCCACCCTGACTGGGTCTACGGCTTCGCGCAGATGAGCGACGCGCAGAAACAAAGCATCGCCAGCGCCCGCCGGGTGAGCAATCCGGGCTGCTACCCCACCGGGGCGATCGGTCTCTTGCGGCCATTGCTGGATGCAGGTTTGCTGCCCCGCGACTACCCGATCAGCATCAACGCGGTGTCAGGCTATTCGGGCAAAGGCCGCGCCGGGGTCGATGAATTCGAGGGGCCTGACGCGGCCCAGTCGATTCCGTTTCAAGTCTACGGTCTGAGTCTCGCGCACAAGCACGTCCCGGAAATCCAGCAGTACAGCGGGCTGAGCGAGCGGCCGGTGTTCGTTCCGGCGTATGGCGCGTTTCGTCAGGGCATCGTGCTGACCATCGCGCTGCAAACGCGCCTGCTGCCCCACGGCGTAACGGGCACGACGCTGCATGACGCCCTGGCTGAACATTATCAGGGCAGCGGGTATGTCGAAGTCATGCCGATGGAGCAGTCGCGCGCGCTGACCGGGATTGATCCGCGCCAGCTCAATGGCACGGATAACCTGCGGCTGATGGTGTTTGAAAACGATGGCCACGTATTGCTCGCCGCCGTGTTCGACAACCTCGGCAAAGGCGCAGCCGGGGCGGCGGTGCAGAACCTGGATGTGATGATTGCGGGTGGCTGACTGACGTTCGACCCGTCGCGCGTTACAGCCATTTCGCGTCGACGCTGCCCAATGCGCACGCCGGTAAATCCCAGTGGGTCGGCGTGCCGTCGATCTGCCCGGCGGGTTTGAGGCGCAGCGCCGTTCCCCAAGCGGTGTACTCGATGTCGGTGGAGTAATCCCGAGGGGTCAACGGGTGCAGCGCTGAAGGCTGCGCCTCGATTGGGGCAAACGACATCAGCGATAACGCAGTGCGGGCAAGGGATGCTTGAACCTGAACGCCCTGCCCGGTGGTCAGTCGCTCGGTCAGTCCACGCACGGCTGCCGCCGCCATCAAATACCCCGTGGCGTGATCCAGCGCCTGCACCGGCAGCGGCACGGGCCGATCACTTCCCGCTGCGACCATGCCCGCATCGGCGATGCCGCAACTCATCTGCACCAGGCTGTCGAAACCGCGTCGCTCGCGCCATGGGCCGGTCCAGCCGTAGGCGTTGAGCGATACATCCACCAGACCGGGATTGAGCTGGCGGCGGCGTTCGGCACTGAGGCCCAGCCGCGCGAGGGCGTCGGCGCGGTAGCCGTGAACCATCACGTCCGCTTCGCTGATCAGGCCCTCCAGCACTGCGCGATCGGCAGGGTCGCGCAGGTCCAGCCGCGCGCAGCGTTTGCCCAGCACCACCTCCGGCACGGTGCCGGGCTCGTCCCAGCCAGGGGGATCGATGCGCAGTACCTCGGCGCCGAAACCGGCAAGAAACCGCGTCGCCACCGGGCCGGCCAGGATGCGCGTGAGGTCGAGCACGCGGATGCCCTGCAAAGGACGATCGCGCGGGACGATCCATTCGGGTCGTGCAGAGTTTGGCTGATGCCCTGCAGCCGGTGCCGCTGGGGCCTGCGCGCGATGGAGCAAGGGTTCGGCGGCGACGGCGCGGCCTTGGGGATGTTCGCGCCAGGCCGAAGCGCTACGCATTGCGGCAGCACACCCCTGATTGTCGACCACCGCGCTTTCCAGCTCACTGGCCTTCCAGCGCAGCACGGCCTGACTCACCACGTCGCGCTCGGCGGCGGTTTTCAGCACGGCGAGCGCGGCCTGACGATGGTGCGGCGCGTTGGTGTGTAAACGAATCCAGCCATCCGCCGCGCGATAGTCCCCCGCCACCGCGTCCCACTGCGCCGGCAGTGACCAGCCCTGGGGCTGAAGGGACGTTGAGAACCAGAACGAGGCCAGGCGCCGATCGACCGTGATCGCAGGCGAGGCGCCGTGGGCCTGATCAATCAGTTCGCCCACCGCCAGATGCGCGGCAGCGATGGCGGCGGTGGCGAAACCAGTGACCGGGAATACCGACGCCAGCGCGCCTTCGCCAGTGATCTGGAGATGATCGAGGTAGCGAGGCTCGCCGCCGAGGGCCAACCAGAATTCACGTAAGAAGTGCGTGGTGGCACAGTCGGAATGGGCAGTCGACATGGGGCAGCGCTCTCGGGAGTGGTGGGAGCAGCCTAGCAAATGAATCTGGAAAGCGGGCTGACACCGCGCAGTTCGTAGGACCGGCTTTAGCCGGGAAAGCGGTGTCTCTGCCGGTGGAGATTCAGCGGATGGACTGGCCTCTTCGCGGCTGAAGCCGGTCCCACTAAAAGCACCGCGTGCATCCAGTCAAACCGGCTGAGACCTAAAACGTGGGACCGGCTTTAGCCGGGAAAGCGGCGTCTCTGCCGGTGGATATGCAGCGGATGTGCTGGCTTATTCGTGAGCGAGCTCACTCCCACACGTTCTGCAGGCTGGCTCAGATCCGGCGGCATCGACGATTATGTGGGAGCGAGCTTGCTCGCGAAGGGGTTTTTCTGCCGGTGGAGATGCAGCGGATGTGCCGGCCTCTTCCCGGCTGAAGCCGGTCCCACTAAAAGCACCGCGTGCATCCAGTCAAACCGGCTGTGAACTAAAAATGTGGGACCGGCTTTAGCCGGGAAGGCGTCGGAAAAGACGCCAGATATTTCCAGCCCTGCAAAGGTGACGCGGAGCGTCACGGGAGGCATGTCCACGCAGAGCGTGGGCACGATCATCTGGGCTGCCTTGGTTCATCATCCACCCAGCAAAAAATTCCCCGGCCGGCTGCCCTCGCCCGCTTCCAGTACCGGCACTTGTGCGTCGTCTTTAAGATTCACGCCGGACAGTTGCCGGCGCCAGGCTTCGCGCATCAGGTACAGCAATTTGTGCGCTGCCATGGCGTAGCTCATGCCCTCGAGGCGCACGTTGGAAATGCAGTTGCGCGCGGCGTCGTTCAGGCCCACGCGCGGTGCGTAGGTGAAGTACAGGCCGAGGCTGTCCGGCGAGCTGAGGCCTGGCCGCTCGCCGATCAGGATCACCACCATGCGCGCGTTGAGCAGTGCACCAATTTCATCGGCAACGGCGACCCGGCCCTGTTCCACCAACACCACCGGCGCCAGGCTCCAACCCTCCGCTGACGCCATTTCATCAATGCGCTCCAGCATCGCCGGGCTGTGACGCTGCACCGCCAAGGCAGACAACCCGTCAGCGACCACCAGCGCCAGATCGAATCCTTCAGGATGGGCCGCCGCGTAATCCTTCAGTTGGGCAGCCGACGTCTCGGACAAGCGCCGCCCCAGATCAGGGCGCTGCAGATAGATATTGCGATCGGCTGCCGAGCTTTGCAGGGTCAACGTCTCGCGGGAGCGGCCCGCCAGTTGCTCTGCCAGCGCCCCGTGATCGAACGCCAGATGCACCGCGTCGCGGGCCTGTGCATGAGCGAACTGGAAATCCAGCTGGGCCGCCGTCGGCAGGCTGGTGCCGGCATGCCCGAGGGCGATCCGCGCCGAGGTCAACGAGCGCAACTGCTGCCAGGCATCGGCGTGTGCGGGTGATTTCTTGTCATCGCTCATGGCTCATGCCCTTCTCTCGACTGCTGATCACGCTGGTCATTCAATTCGCCTAATTCAGTTGCGCCAGCGCCTTGCGGAACAGCGGCGGCACGCCCTGCCCCAGCCGCACGCCGCCGTCATCCTGACGCAGGATGTCCATGCGCGTCAGCCATTCCTCGAACTCCGGCGCCGGGCGCAGGCCGAGGGTCTTGCGTGCATACAGGGCGTCGTGAAACGAGGTGGTCTGGTAATTGAGCATCACGTCGTCGGACCCCGGAATGCCCATGATGAAATTGATCCCCGCGACGCCGAGCAACGTCAGCAGCACGTCCATGTCGTCCTGATCGGCTTCGGCATGGTTGGTGTAGCAGATGTCGCAGCCCATGGGCACGCCGAGCAGCTTGCCGCAAAAGTGGTCTTCCAGCCCCGCGCGAATGATCTGCTTGCCGTTGTAGAGGTATTCCGGGCCGATGAAGCCGACCACGGTGTTCACCAGAAACGGATTGAAATGCCGCGCGACGGCGTAGGCGCGGGCCTCGCAGGTCTGTTGATCGACGCCGTGGTGAGCGTTGGCCGACAAGGCGCTGCCCTGCCCGGTTTCGAAGTACATCAGGTTGTCGCCCAGCGGCCCGCGCTTCAGGCTCAGCCCGGCTTCGTAGCCTTCGCGAAGAACTTCCAGGCTGATGCCGAAACCGCTGTTGGCCGCTTCGGTGCCGGCGATGGACTGGAACACCAAATCCAGCGGCACGCCCTTTTCGATGGCCGCGACCGAAGAGGTGACGTGGGTCAGCACGCAAGACTGGGTGGGAATCTCGTAATGACGAATGACGCCGTCGAGCATTTTCAGCAGTTCACTGATGGCGCTGACGCTGTCGGTGGCCGGGTTGATGCCGATCATGGCGTCGCCGTTGCCGTACAGCAGGCCGTCGAGCACGCTGGCGGCGATGCCGGCCGGGTCATCGGTGGGGTGATTGGGTTGCAGTCGGGTGGACATGCGCCCGCGCAGGCCGACGGTGTTGCGAAAGCGGGTGACGACGCGAATCTTCTGGGACACCAGCACCAGATCCTGCACCCGCATGATCTTCGACACCGCCGCCGCCATCTCCGGGGTCAGCCCCGGCGCCAGTTCCTTGAGGCTGGCCTCGGTGGCGTCGTCCCCCAGCAGCCAGTCGCGGAAGCCGCCAACCGTGAGATGGCTGACCGGGGCAAAGGCCGCGCGGTCATGGCTGTCGACGATCAAGCGGGTGATTTCATCCTCTTCGTAGGGAATCAGCGCTTCGGTGAGGAACTGCTTGAGCGGCACGTCGGCCAAGGCCATTTGCGCCGCCGCACGCTCGCCATCGCTGCTCGCGGCCACTTCGGCCAGGAAGTCGCCTGAGCGCGCGGGGCTGGCCTTGGCCATGAGTTCCCGCAGGCTGTCGAAGCGCCAGACCATGCCACCGATGCTGTGGGAAAAGCTCATGCACACCTCTTTTATCGAACCGCGTGATTAACCGGTGACCGCGACCGCCGCACTGCGTCCGCGGACCATTTTGCAGAACAGCGCGCCCACGGCCATCAGGCAAATGAATATGGCGCAGATCAGCAGGTTGAACCAGACCATGGCGACGAGGCACACCACCGCCAGCACCAGGGCGATCCCCGGCACGACTGGGTAACCCGGGGCGCGGAAGCTGCGCTCAAGGTTCGGTTCGCTGCGGCGCAACTTGAACAGGCTGAGCATGCTGATGATGTACATCACGATAGCGCCAAACACCGACATGGTGATCATCGCGGCGGTCAGCGTCATGCCCTGCAGATTGATCACACCGTCGCTGAGAATCGCGATGATGCCGATCACACCGCCTGCGAGGATGGCGCGGTGTGGGGTCTGGAAGCGCGACAGTTTCGCCAGGCTCGGCGGCAGAAAGCCCGCCCGCGCCAGGGCAAAGAACTGCCGCGAGTAACCGAGAATGATGCCGTGGAAACTGGCGACCAGACCGAACAGGCCAATCCACACCAGCATGTGCATCCAGTTCGAATTGCCGCCGACCACGGCCTTCATTGCCTGGGGCAGCGGGTCATTGATGTTCGACAGCGTGCGCCAGTCGCCCACGCCGCCGGCGAAGATCATCACGCCGATCGCCAGCACCACCAAGGTCAGAATGCCCGCCACATAGGCCCGCGGGATGGTGCGTTTCGGGTCCTTGGCTTCTTCGGCCGCCATGGCCGCGCCTTCGATGGCGAGGAAGAACCAGATGGCAAACGGGATCGCCGCGAACATCCCGCTGATGGCCGGCAGACCAAAGGTGTCGGAACCCGCCCAGCCGCCCAGCACGAAGTTGCTGAAGCTGAAGCCCGGCGCGACGACGCCCATGAACACCAGCAGTTCGGCGACCGCCAGGACGGTGACCACCAGTTCGAAGGTCGCGGCGATGCTCACGCCCAAAATGTTCAGGGTCATGAAGACGAAGTACGCGCCGATGGCCGCAACCCTTGGGTCAAGGGACGGGTACTGCACGTTGAGGTAGGCGCCGATGGCCATGGCGATGGCCGGTGGGGCGAAGACGAATTCGATCAGTGTCGCCAGCCCCGCGATCATCCCGCCGGTGACGCCGAAGGCGCGCAAGCTGTAGGCAAACGGCCCGCCTGCGTTGGGAATCGCGGTGGTCAGCTCGGTGAAACTGAAGATGAAACAGGTGTACATCACCGCGACCATCAGCGTGGTCACCAGAAAGCCCAGCGTCCCGGCGGTGCCCCAGCCGTAACTCCAGCCGAAGTATTCGCCGGAAATCACCAGGCCCACGGCCAATCCCCACAAGTGCAGGGTTCCCAAGGTCGGTTTGAGTTGTGAAGCAGTCATGAGCGTGTACCCCGGTAGCCAGGCGACGGTATTTGTCTGCCGTCGAGCATAGTCACAGCGCGCCGGCCATGGCTTGACACTGCGTTGCACCGTATGTCGTCTGCGGTCAAGTTTTCCGGGTATCTGCCGGGGGTGCGCCACGCTGGCGCGTGAAAACGGCCCGGTGCTTTATTGGGGGTCACGATTGAGGTCAGTGTAAGGCTGTGTTTCCGGGTCAGCGTGGCACCGTACTTCCCAAAACTCTGGTTGCCGGATGAGTCGCCGGGTAGCACCGCGCCTCTTGTGGGAGCGAGCTTGCTCGCGAAGACGTCCACCCAGCCGAGATGCGATCAAGCCTCCACAGCTAAATGGCAGGCCGGCCCGTGGTTGCCGGAAGGTGTGCTGAAGCCATGAAGGTATGACATTTGCTTGCACACTTTGCCTACACACCGTCAGAGCCATCACCCCTATGCTCCCGACCCTCGTCCCCGCCGCCGCATCGAACATGCCCGCCGCCAGCAACCGCGGCGTGCTGTCGGCTGCGGCCAATGGGCTCGACGGGTTCATCCTGCAGCACGGCGGTGATCTGGACCGCGTATTCGGGCGGTCCGGGATCGACCCCGAGCAATTGCTGCACCCGACCCTGAGCCTGCCGCTGACCAACTACTGCAAAGTGCTGGAAGAAGCCGCGAGCCAGACCGGCTGCGACAATTTCGGCCTGCGTTACGGCCAGCAATTCCGGCCTCAGGCACTGGGTCTGCTGGGCTACATTGGTCTGTGCTCGGCGACGCTGGAAGACGCGCTGATCAACTTTTCCGCCGCCTTCCCCTTCCACCAGCACAGCACGCTGATCGAACTGGTCGATCAAGGCGAGTGCTTCCGGTTTGATTATCAGGTCCGCCACGGCGCGATCAACGAACGCCGCCAGGACGCCGAACTGACCATGGGCATGGCGCTGAACCTCGTGCGCCACGTGCTCGGCCCGGACTGGGCACCTCGGCAAGTGGCCTTCGAACACGCCCAACCCCAGGGCTGGCACGAGCACCGCGACGTCTTCCGCGCTGACGTAACTTTCGGGCAGGGCTGCAATTCACTGCTGATTCCCAAGGGCGATGTCGTCGGCAAGGCCATGCCGGGCAGCGACCCGATCCTGCTGATGCTGATCAAGGACGCGATCCGTCAGTTGGGCGAAAACGGCAGCAGCACGGGCAACCGCCACGAAGCGACGCTCCTTGACCGCGCCCGCCAGACCATCGTCGCCACCCTGCACTTGGGCGAACCGGCGCTGGAGGACATTGCCCAGACCCTGGGCCTGTCCGAATGGACCCTGCAGCGCAAACTGCGCGAACACGGCATCAGCTTCACGCAACTGGTGGACCAGATCCGCCAGGATTCGGCCCTGAGCCACCTGAAGCAGCAGAACCTCAGCATCACCCAACTCGCCTCGCTGCTGGGCTACTCGGAAACCAGCGCATTCTCGCGGGCGTTCAAACGATGGTTTGGAGTGAGTCCGAAGCAGTGGCGTGGTGGTGACTGCCGGGTTTGACAATCCGCTTACAGATCTCCACTGCCTGAAATGCCGTCTTCGCGAGCAAGGTGGAGCGCCACCCCGGTCACTCCCACAATTCATCAATCGACGGGCAGTTCGCATATTCCCATCATTGGTGGGACGGGCTGCCGTCTCGCAACGAACACTGCACCTGTGGGAGTGAGCTTGCTCACGAAGGGGCAGGAACATCCGCCACATCTTCGGCGCATGGAATACCGCTTTCGTGAGCAAGGTGGAGCGCCACCCCGGTCACTCCCACAAATAAAGTGTTCGTCAGGCGTCAATGCGCCGTCTGGACCAGAACCGCACCTACTTCCGCCCCAAATCCTGCAACCAGTCGTTCATGTTCCCCGGCAGGAGCAGTTCGTGCCGGGCGCGGGAGCTGGCGGTGTAGAGCAGCGAGCACACGCTGGCGAGGGAATGCGTCGAGCCTTCCCGCGGTGGGCGCATGAGGTCGCGGGAGAGCAGCACCGAGTCGAACTCCTGGTTCTTCACGTCTTCGACTTTCGCCAGTTTGAGAATGGCGGCCGGGTCGTTGCAGAAACGCTGGGTGGTGTCGAGGAAGTCCTGCAGCCGGTTGCCCTGGCCGAGCCAGTCGTGCATGGCCTTGAATTCGTGGCTGCCGCCCATGGCCGAGGCCAGCGCGTCCCAGTAGGCGAAGCGGAAGATCAGCCGGTGTTGCGGGCGCAGGTCTTCGCGGTAGAGCAGGTCCAGGCCTTTGACGAACAGCGTGAGGTTTTCAAGGGTGCGCAGTGGCATTTGAAAGCGCGCGCCTGCTTCGGTCAGGCGCTTGAACCAGGCAAACAAGCCCCATTCGTTGGCGACCAGAATCGTGGTGGGTTTTTCCGGGATCGGCATGACGCTGTGGCCGATGATCCTCGTCGGGTGCGGCGCGCGGCCGACGAAGCCTTCTTTTATGTCGCTGGGGTGCATCTGAATCAGCGGGTTGAGCACGTCGGCCATTTGCTTGCCGGCGCGAATCGACTGGGTCATGAATCGCTGGCGAATGAAGCCACCGTGGCGCGGGGTCTTGCCGCTGAGCTGCTGGAATTCGTCGCCTAGGGTAATGACCGCCTGGGGGCTGCGGTCGAGGATCTGCACCATCGGCGCCGTCAGCTCGTGGCTCTCGTCGATGATGATGTGGCTGAAGTTCTCGGGGATGACTTCGTTGCTCAGCGCCAGGAACTTGATCCGGTGGCTGTTGCGGATCGGCAACCGAATGTGCGGCGCCGACGGCCTGACCGTCTCGCGCCAGAGCAGGCGGCTGTATTCCAGCAGCAGGGCGATGTCCGCCTGACTCGCCGCATGGCCCAGGGACGGCAAGTGCCGCGCCTCGATATTCGCCAGCGGCGACAGGCTGAAACTGTGCACGGTGCTGCGGCAGACCCGCGCCACATCACGGGGCTGCAGTTTGCCCACGGCTTGCAGGTTCAGCCACTGCGCCACTTGCCGGTCATCGACCAGCGAGCTGGCGCCGGTACGCTGAATGTCGGTGTTGCGCCAGCCGCGCGCAGTGAGATCGCGGTTAAGCAGCAGGTTGGCCATGTGACCGAAGGTGCACGCGTTGATCCGCGCGTCGGGATTGGCCTGGCGCACCCGCGCCTGAAGCGCGCTCACCTGACCCGGAAAGGTCGCCATGAGCAGGGTCTTTTCCGGGACCAGGACCTCGAAGAACTTCGCCAGCAAGTACGTCTTGCCCACGCCGGCATAGGCCTGCAGGTGGAACGACTCCTCGCTGCACACCTTGAACTCGTCGAAAATCCGGCTCTGTTGATCGCTCAGGTGCAGCACGTCGCCGGACGGCATCACCAGCTCGCGGGTCAGGGGTTCCAGTTTGGCGCGATGACGCAGGCCAAAACCGAAGTCCCATTGCCCTTCCCCGTCGAGGTAATCCTGCTGCTCGATGTCAGCGTCTTCGAGCAGGCTGACGCCGGCAATTTCAAGCACCGAGAGCCCTGCGGCCAGATGGTCGGCGGTGAACCTGCCGCGCACCAGATCGGCAAATCGGCCGCCGGCTTCTTCAACCGAGGCGGCCGCACGCAGGACGTCATCGAGCATGCGTTCGAGCTGTTCGACGGCGGTGTTTTGCGCGGCCAGGGCCTTGAGATTGAGCAGCAGCATGAGCGCGGCGAGTTGTGGCCGGCCTGCCTGATTGAGGAAATCGTCCAGCGATTCGCCAGCGGCCAGGCCTTTGCACACATCTTCGGTCAGGGGCAGAAACAGTGACGGCGGTGGCGCGAAGGCAGCGGGTGATCTCATTGCGGGTGTCAGGTCCTGAGCGGCGCGTGGGCGCGGGCAGTCAAAAAGGAGCACAGCTTACTCCTGCCGCCCGATCACCGCCCACTTGCGTGTCGCCGTTACCACGGACGGCCCGAAAGACCACCGTCTGTCACGCCCTTCACACCCGGCTCTGCTGATGCCCCGCCACGCCGACCCGGGTGTGTTC
This sequence comes from Pseudomonas sp. 1L-C-7-B-C1, assembly GCF_057291635.1. NCBI lineage: Bacteria > Pseudomonadati > Pseudomonadota > Gammaproteobacteria > Pseudomonadales > Pseudomonadaceae > Pseudomonas > Pseudomonas sp. 1L-C-7-B-C1. The sequence goes on from NZ_JBXAWH010000023.1 coordinate 14,243, forward strand.
CGAGCCGCCTTCGGCAACCATCTGCCCGCGGCTTTCGATCCACATCACCAGTGGCGTTTTGTCGGAGCCGTTTTCGGCGACTTTCGGCGCAAGCTGGAAGCAGGTGCGCTCGTCGCCGCCGATGTGCTGCACCGCTGCGTTGGCGTGAACGGCGAAACCCGCGAGTGCGAATGCAACGGCGGACAAGGTGGTTTTGATCGGTGTCATGGTGTGATCCTCACGTAATCTTCAACGGTAATGGGCGAACCGGGCGGCCGGCGACACGTCATCCGCGCGGCCCTGGACTCAGTTGTCCTGCGGGCAGTTCTGGGCAACGGTCTCGTAATTCAGAACCTGTTGCTGGCCCTGAGAGTCGAGGTAGCGAAGGTGAGCATTGACCACGCCGCAGGCCGGGCTTGGGTCGACTTCGGTGGACAAGGCCTTGGCGATGTCCAGGTGCTCGCCGTACATGTAGTTGTGGGCTTGAGCAACGGGCTGGGCTTGGGCGGTCAGGGCGCCAAGGCTCATGGCGGCAAACAGGGTGGCGATGCTGAGGTTCTTCCAGTTCATGATGTTCTCCGGTATTCAAAGGGTCATTCGGTCAGGGTTCGAGGCGGTGTGTGTCTGTCGTCTCGATGGGTCCCATTGAACGCCCCGCAGGTATCTCGCTTGTGTCGCGAACCGCCGGAAAATCATCCTTACGTGTCAGAGCCCGCTGCAGATACACAGCGATACATTCGCGCCGAAAAACCTGCCTTTTGCATGCGCATGTATGCCCGGCAGCGCCAGATACAGTGGAATACAAACCCCGGCAGGCAAGTCACGCGCGACTGGTTAAGATGCGCCTCACACACATGAATACGGGAGCTGCGGCAATGGAGCACGTCGATCACATTCTGATTGTCGATGACGATCGCGAGATTCGGGAACTGGTGGGCAACTACCTGAAGAAGAACGGCCTGCGCACCACGGTGGTGGCGGACGGCAGGCAGATGCGTTCGTTCCTGGAATCGACGCCTGTCGACCTGATCGTGCTCGACATCATGATGCCCGGCGACGACGGCCTGCTGCTGTGCCGCGAGCTGCGCACCGGCAAGCACAAGACGACGCCCGTGCTGATGCTCACCGCCCGCAGCGACGAAACCGACCGCATCATTGGCCTGGAAATGGGCGCCGATGACTACCTGGTAAAGCCCTTCGCCGCCCGGGAACTGCTGGCGCGGATCAACGCTGTGCTGCGCCGCACCCGCATGCTGCCGCCGAACCTGATCGTCACCGAAGCCGGTCGTTTGCTGGCCTTTGGCAAATGGAAGCTGGACACCACCGCCCGCCACTTGCTCGACGCCCAGGGCACGGTGGTGACGCTCAGCGGCGCGGAATACCGCTTGCTGCGCACCTTCCTCGACCACCCGCAGCGGGTATTGAGCCGCGATCAACTGCTGAACCTGACCCAGGGCCGCGACGCCGATCTATTCGACCGTTCGATCGACTTGCTGGTCAGCCGCTTGCGTCAGCGACTGGCCGACGACGCCCGTGACCCGGCCTACATCAAGACCGTGCGCAACGAGGGCTACGTGTTCACCTACGCCGTGGAAATTCTCGGGGAAAGCCCATGAAGCTGAGCTTCGGATGGCCGCGCACCCTGGCCTCACGTCTCTCGCTGATTTTTCTGATCAGCCTGGTGCTGGCCCACGGTCTGTCGTTCGGCCTGCAATTTTATGAGCGCTATGAAAGCGCAATGACCACGATGCTCGGCAACATGGAGCGCGATCTCAGCACTACCGTTGCCATCCTCGAACGCCTGCCCGCCGACGAACGCCAGGCCTGGCTGCCACGTTTCGAACACCCGACCTACGTCTACATCCTGGGTGCCGGCCAGACCGGTACGCCGGTGGACATGGACAAGGCGCCAATGTCGGTCCATTCGATGCAGGAAAGCCTGGGCCACGATTACACACTGACGTTCAATAACATCGCCGACAGCCGACCGCACTATCAGGCGCATCTGACGCTGAAGGACGGCAACCCGCTGACGATTGACGTGCGCCCGCAGATCACCCCGCTGTCGCCCTGGCTGCCATTGTTGTTGATCGGCCAACTGGTGCTGCTGTTTGTCTGCACCTGGCTTGCCGTACGCACAGCGATTCGCCCGCTGACGCGCCTGTCCCACGCCGTTGACAACCTCGATCCGAACGGCGAAGGCATTCGCCTGGATGAAAGCGGCCCGACCGAGGTGGCCTTTGCCGCCGTGGCGTTCAACACCATGCAGCAACGGATTTCGACCTACGTGAAGGAGCGCATGCAACTGCTGGCGGCGATCTCCCACGACCTGCAAACCCCGATCACCCGCATGAAACTGCGCGCCGAGTTCATGGACGATGGCGTCGAGAAAGACAAGCTCTGGAGCGACCTGAGCGAGATGCAGCACCTGGTTCAGGAAGGCGTCGCGTACGCACGCAGCATGGACACCTCGACCGAGACAGCGCGGCGCGTGGACATGGATTCATTCCTCGACAGCCTGGTGTTCGACTATCAAGACGTCGGCCGCGACGTGCAGTTGAACGGCAAGACCGGCGCAATCATCGACACCCGCCCCCACGCCCTGCGCCGGGTGCTGGTCAACCTGACCGACAACGCGTTGAAGTTCGGTGGTGCAGCGGAGATTGAAGTGATCGCCCACGCCGATCAGAGCCTGACGCTGCACGTGCTCGACCGCGGGCCGGGCATTGCCGAAGGGGAATTGTCGGAAGTGATCAAGCCGTTCTACCGCGTCGAAAGCTCACGCAACCGCGACACCGGAGGTACCGGACTGGGCCTGGCGATCGCGCAGCAACTGACGATCGCACTGGGCGGCACCTTGACGCTCACCAACCGCGAAGGGGGTGGGTTGAGTGCTCAGTTGAAGCTGCCCGCACGGATAGCGACAGGCGCGGTGAAGATCACGGATCTTTAGCAAGCTTGATCGTCCCCACGCCCCGCCTCACTTCTCCAGGCTTGAGTGCGCAGCGCCTGCGGGACGCAGGGCGTGAGGCGATCGGGATCAGGGGCGCGCATTATAACCGTCTGACTATTTGTCGAACGATACAACCGTGATTTTTCCATTCTCAGGGTTCACGGAATAACTCACTCCATTCCAGTTGCCCGCAATAAGATCGTGGTTCTGGCCTATGTTGATATTCACATACGGCTTGTCTTCTTGAGTTCCATGGGGGCTTTCTTCTATCTGCCAGAGAACTTCGCCCTCATGGTTAATCCCATAAACATTCCTGTTGAAAATGACACCGGCTGGAGGTTCGAGGCGAACGATAATCAAATCATGATAAGTAAGTGCCTCTTCTACAGGATGCGGAAGATCGAATGTTCGGTCGCCGATGGTGAGTTTTCCGTGGACTATCAAAAATGCAATGTTATTCATTGGTCAAGCCTTATCGTGTTTTTAAACGCGGAGGTGGGCAGTCGTTGAAGCAGCTCGTACTGCGTGGCGTTTCCCGTCCCACCAAACACTGGATTTACCACTCCGGTCCTAATCCGGGTTCCGGCTGGAACAGATACTTCTGACATGAAGGTGGGCAGCTCAGGAAGTGCAAATTTAGATTTGATTTCCGCTGCTGTAAGCCCCTTTATGGCCTCTGATTTCATGGATCTCGGCACCGCCCGGAATCAGCGGCGAACGCAAATACGTGGGACTGTGATCGTCCCCACGCTCCCCGTGGGGGATGCATCCTGTGACGCTCCGCGTCACTCCCCCGGGCCTGAATGCGCGTCGTCCACTGGACGCAGAGCGTCCGGGGCGGCATTACCACGCAGAGCGTGGGAACGATCAAATGTCAGTGTCTGAAAGGGCGTCTTCCCGGCTAAAGCCGGTCCCACCAACATGTAGTGGTCAACTAATTCCGGACACCTCGATAGGTTGTTTCAAGGCCATCGTCCGTTCGTAAACGGTCGGTGGCAGATACCCCAGTTTTGAGTGCAGCCGCTCGTTGTTGTAATACCCAACGATGTATTGAGTGATGTCGCGTATCGCTTCGCCATGGTTGGCGTAATTGCGCCGCCATACCCG
>NZ_JBXAWH010000024.1:0-13136 GCF_057291635.1 Pseudomonas sp. 1L-C-7-B-C1
TACTGACCGATCTGCGCCACCGCGACGCCATCGGCAAACAGCCCGACTTGCTGTAACACCACCCGCTCGCCGTAGGCCATGGCCTGTTGCAGGCAATTGGAGTCATCGGGCTCGACGCCGATCACCTTGATCTCCGGGCGCAGGTATTTCACGTAGGCCGCGATGCCGGCGATCAGCCCGCCACCGCCCACCGGGACGAAGATCGCGTCCAGGGGCCCCTGATGCTGGCGCAGAATCTCCATCGCCACGGTTCCTTGCCCGGCAATGGTGTCAGGGTCGTCGTAGGGGTGAACGTAGACGTAGCCGTGTTCCTCGACCAGCTTCAGCGAGTACGCCAGCGCTTCGGGAAACGAGTCGCCGTGGAGTACGACTTTTCCGCCACGGGAGCGCACGCCCTCGACCTTGATCTCCGGCGTGGTCTTTGGCATGACGATGGTCGCCGCGACGTTCAGCGTCTTCGCTGCCAGCGCCAGGCCCTGGGCGTGATTGCCTGCCGACGCTGTCACCACGCCCCGCGCCAGTTCTTCCGGGCTCAGCTGCGCCAGCTTGTTGTACGCGCCACGAATCTTGAAGGAGTACACCGGCTGCAGGTCTTCGCGCTTGAGCAGCACGTTGTTGCCCAGGCGCTGGGACAGTTGGCGGGCGGCGTGCAGCGGGGTTTCCACGGCAACGTCGTAGACGCGGGAAGTGAGGATCTTTTTGACGTAGTGCTCGAGCATCGGAGAAGAATCGCTGGCGAAGGGGCAAGACCCGGAAGTCTACCCCTCGTCCCGGCGCACGACCATATCAAGACTCAGGCTTTGACCACGGCATGTCGCTATACTGCCGGCCCTCGGACCTATCGCTATTCCCTGTAACCGGAGCCCACCTCGCATGACCCAGGATCAACTCAAACAGGCCGTTGCCCAGGCCGCCGTCGATTTCATCCTTCCGAAACTCGACGACAAAAGCGTCGTGGGCGTGGGCACCGGCTCTACCGCCAATTGCTTTATCGACGCACTGGCCCTGCACAAAGGCGCATTCGACGGTGCAGTCGCGAGCTCCGACGCAACGGCCGCACGCCTCAAGGGTCACGGGATTCCGGTGTATGAACTGAACACGGTGAGCGATCTGGAGTTTTACGTCGACGGCGCCGACGAAAGCGACGAGCACCTGAACCTGATCAAGGGCGGCGGTGCAGCCCTGACCCGCGAGAAGATCGTGGCCGCCGTGGCCAAAACCTTCATCTGTATCGCTGATGCCAGCAAACTGGTGCCGGTACTGGGAGCGTTTCCTCTGCCGGTCGAAGTGATCCCGATGGCCCGCAGCCACGTGGCCCGCGAACTGGTGAAGCTGGGCGGCGACCCGGTTTACCGCGACGGTGTGCTGACGGACAACGGCAACATCATCCTCGATGTGCACAACATGAACATCACCAACCCGGTGGAAGTGGAAGCGCAGATCAACAACATCGTCGGCGTCGTCACCAACGGCCTGTTCGCCGCGCGCCCGGCGGATCTGCTGCTGCTGGGCACTCAAGAAGGCGTGAAAACCCTCAAGCGCTAATGGTTGCGGGGCAAAGCAAATCCTAGCGGAGATGCCTTGCCCTCAGCGCTTCTTGAACACATAGAACAGGTTCGGCTCGCTCACGACGTACAACGTGCCGTCGTCCCCCATTGCAATGCCTTCGGCCTGGGGCACGCTTTTGCTCAGGCCCATGCTGCCCTTGGTCAGCGACACGTTGGCAACGGGTTTGCCTTCAGTGTCCAGTTCGAGAATCTGCCGCGACTCATCCGACAGCGCCAGCAGATGCCCGCTGCGTTCATCGAATTGCAGGCTGGAAAGGTCGCGCACAAACAGGCCTGCATCCCGCTGCTTGCTGGACGTCACTTCCAGAATATTCGGGGAATGGGTGCCGGCGTCAGGAAAGCCGCGCACTTCGATGATCTGCACGGGCCGCCGCTCTTTGGCGACGAACAGCCGACGGCCCTGATTATCGTAGGCCAGGCCTTCGAAGCCGTTGTTGCCGCCGGCGTCGATGCCCAGGGTCAGCTGCTCGGCATCGGCCGCGTCGAGAAATGTCGTGTCGTCATCCACATGAACCTTGATCAGCCGCTGACTGTGCTCGTCGCTGATCACGTAAATCCCGGGGCTGATGTACTCGACCGCCTCGGCGTCACCAAACCCGGTCAGGGGAATTCGTCTGAGAATCCGCCCTTCCAGGCTCAACTCGACCAGCTCGGGGTTTTTGTTGGTCACGGTAAAGAGGGTCTTGCGCTGCGGATCGAAGCTGAGCGCCGAGACATTAGCCTCCAAGCCGTCGATGGCCCGCGCCTCAATCTCAACCTCATAGGCGTCGAGGCCCAGCGCTTGCGCATCACTGGATTGCCAGAACACGTACCAGTTGAACCAGAGCCGCTCGATGACCCTGTACTCGCGCGCCACGAAAAACGACGCGGTCAATATCAACAGGACAAGTAACGTGAGCACGACGCTCTGGAACGGGGACACACGACGCATGCAGGGGGCTCGACTTCAGGGGGGCGACTTTAATAGCACCGTATTCTGAAGCCAAACTGAAAGCGATGTGACATCTCGTTTGGACTTTTCGGGGCCATGACGAGCCCCGACCGACGTTCCAGGCGAAGCCAGCCGAGGCTCACCGGCGCTTGAAGGTATAAAACAGATTGGGCTCGCTGACCATGTAAATGGTGCCGTTCTCATCCATTGCCACCCCTTCGGCGCGTGGAATGGTCTGGCTCAGCCCATTGAAACCGCTCAGCAGCGTCATGAAGCTGACCTGATTTCCCTTGCCGTCCAATTCCAGCAGCATGTGCGACTCGGCAGACAACACCAGCAAATGCCCGGTTTTCTGGTCCGCGTACAGAGACGACAGATTGCGCACGATGAGGTTGTCGTTGATCAGCTTGCGCTTCTCGCCCCTTACCTCGCTGCTGCCATCGGCCTTCCAGCTGTACAGCGCTGGCGGGCGCTCTTCACCGAACAGAAACTGCTGATCCCGTGGGTCCCAGGCGATGCCTTCGAAGGCTTTGTTCTGGTCCTTCGACGGACCGAGATCGTACTTGGGGAAGTCGGCGATGTTGAGGGTTTTGGTGTCAGGCGTGACGTGGACGATGGTCATCTGGTGCTGGCGCTCATCGACGATAGCAATCAGGCCGTCGCCCAGAACGGCTACACCCTCGGGATTGCCCCAGCCCTCAAGCGGAATTTTGCGAATGACGTCGCCGGTCAGCGTGATCTCGGAAAGGAAAGGGTTTTTGCCCATCACCGAATACAGGGTTTTAGTCGCCGGGTCGTAGGACAAGTCCGAGGCCTCATCCTTTTCCATGCCAGTCAGCGGCTTGGCGTCGATGTCTACCTTGTAATCCGGCAGCCAGATGCCCGCCGCGCGCTCAGCCGGCGTGACGTTGCGCTCGCGCAGCCACAACAGACCGCGATCGTCCCAGTGCCAGGCATAAGAGAGACCGGCCAAAATCACCAGTGCTGCAGCGAGCAGCCACCACCAACGGAAACGCAGACGGCTTCTACGCTGTGTCATCCGCGAACGTCGCTTTCAAAACGGCTGTGGCCGGTCAGCTCCAGCACGCTCTCATCGCCAACAGTGAACGGCCCTACGCCGGCAGGCGTGCCGGTCATGATCAGGTCACCGGCCTGCAGCGAGAACTGCGAGGCCATGTGCTGGATCATCGGCACGATCGGGTTGAGCATGTGACTGCTGTTACCGTCCTGGCGGACTTCGCCGTTGATGGTCAGGCGGATGGCGATGTCGGTCAGATCGGGATAAGCGTCAGCGGATACGAACGGCGCAATGACCGCCGCGCCGTCGAACGACTTGGCAATCTCCCACGGCAGGCCTTTCTCTTTCAGCTTCGACTGCACGTCGCGCAGCGTCAGGTCCAGGCCCGGGGCGAAGCCGGAAATCGCATCGAGGACTTCTTCACGACTCGGGCTCTTGCTCAGCGGTTTGCCGATCAGCACGACGATCTCGGCTTCGTAATGTACCGAACCCCGGTCCTGAGGAATGCTGAAGCCCCCCTCGATCCCGACCACGCAGCTGCCCGGCTTGATGAACAGCAAGGGCTCGGTCGGTACCGGGTTATCCAGCTCCTTGGCGTGCTCGGCGTAGTTGCGGCCGATGCAGACGACTTTACCGAGCGGAAAGTGAACCTTGGTGCCGTCGACGTATTTGTGCTGATAGCTCATGAGCGCTCCTGAGAAGCTTGTTGTAATGGGGAACCGCTTACACAGCGAAGATTTTGCCAGGGTTCATGATGCCGTTCGGATCGAACACCGCTTTGACGGCTTTCATGTATTCGATCTCCACCGGCGAGCGGCTGTAATGCAAGTAGTCACGCTTGGTCATGCCGACGCCGTGCTCTGCGGAGATCGAGCCGTTGTACTTCTGGACGATCTCGAACACCCACTTGTTCACCGTTGCGCACTTGGCAAAGAACTCGTCTTTGCTCAGGTTTTCCGGCTTGAGGATGTTCAGGTGCAGGTTGCCGTCGCCGATATGCCCGAACCAGACGATTTCGAAATCCGGGTAATGCTCACCAACGATCGCATCCACTTCAGCGAGAAACGCCGGGACTTTCGAAACGGTGACCGAGATGTCGTTCTTGTACGGCGTGAAGTGGGAGATGGTTTCCGAAATGTATTCGCGCAGTTTCCACAAATTCTGCAGTTGCTGTTCGCTCTGGCTCATCACGCCATCCAGCACCCAGCCTTGCTCGACACAGTGCTCGAAGGTTTCCAGCGCGTGGTTGGCCACTTCTTCGGTGGTCGCTTCGAATTCCAGCAGCGCGTAGAAGGGGCACTCGGTTTCGAACGGGGACGGCACGTCACCGCGCGCCATGACCTTGGCCAGCGCCTTGTCCGAAAAGAACTCGAAGGCGGTCAGGTCCAGCTTGCTTTGGAACGCATGCAGCACCGGCATGATGGCGTTGAAATCAGTGGTCCCGAGCACCATCGCGGTGAGGTTTTTCGGCGCGCGGTCCAGGCGCATGGTCGCCTCAACCACAAACCCCAACGTGCCTTCGGCGCCAATGAACAGCTGACGCATGTCGTAGCCGGTGGCGTTTTTGATGAGGTCTTTGTTCAGTTCGAGAAGGTCGCCCTTACCGGTGACAACCTTGAGGCCGGCGACCCAGTTGCGGGTCATGCCATAGCGAATCACTTTGATCCCGCCGGCGTTGGTGCCGATGTTGCCGCCGATATTGCTGGAGCCTGACGACGCGAAGTCCACCGGGTAATACAAACCGTTTTCTTCGGCGAGATTCTGCAGCTGTTTGGTGACCACGCCTGGCTGACAGATGGCTGTGCGGTCTGTCAGGTTAAGTTCGAGCACCTGATTCATGTAATCGAAGGAGACGACCACCTCACCATTGGCGGCAACGGCGGCGGCGGACAACCCGGTGCGGCCGCCCGAAGGGACCAGTGCGACCTTGCGCTCGTTGGCCCAACGGACGATGGCCTGCACCTGTTCGGTGGTCTTGGGGAACACGATGGCGGTGGGCGCCGGGGCGAAATGTTTGGTCCAGTCCTTGCCATAGGCTTCGAGGGAATCGGCGTCGGTCAGGACCTTGCCAGGCTCAACCAGGTTCTTCAGCTCATCTATCAGCGCAGGATGGGTCATCAACAGAACTCTCGAACAATTCATGGTCATCCTGAGAACGGCTCACGTCCAGGAATGGGGTGTTTCGCGGGGGGCATATGCTAGCATACGCCCCCCGCCAATCGAGCTTTCGACCCATTGGCGCGCGCTTCACTTACTGCCATTTCTCTCCGGGACACAGGTTTACGCAGATGAGCAAGACTTCCCTCGACAAGAGCAAGATCAAGTTCCTTCTTCTCGAAGGCGTCCACCAGTCCGCGGTCGACGTCCTCAAGGCCGCCGGCTACACCAGCATTGAGTACCACACCAAGTCTCTGCCGGAAGCCGAACTGAAGGAAAAGATTGCCGACGCTCATTTCATCGGTATTCGTTCCCGCACCCAACTGACTGAAGAACTGTTTGATAGCGCCAAGAAACTGGTCGCGGTCGGCTGCTTCTGCATCGGTACCAACCAGGTTGACCTTAACGCAGCCCGCGAACGCGGCATCGCTGTGTTCAACGCCCCTTACTCCAACACCCGTTCGGTGGCGGAGCTGGTGCTGGCGGAAGCCATCCTGCTGCTGCGCGGTATCCCGGAGAAGAACGCTTCCTGCCATCGCGGTGGCTGGATCAAGAGCGCGGCCAACTCGTTCGAAATTCGTGGCAAGAAGCTCGGCATCATCGGCTACGGCTCGATCGGCACGCAGTTGTCGGTCCTGGCTGAAGGCCTGGGCATGCAAGTGTACTTTTACGACACCCTGACCAAGTTGCCGCTGGGCAACGCCACTCAGGTGTCCAGCCTGAACGAGCTGCTGGGCATGGCTGACATCGTCACCCTGCATGTTCCGGAAACCAACGAAACCCAGTGGATGATCGGCGAGAAAGAAATTCGCACGATGAAGAAGGGCGCCATCCTGATCAACGCGGCGCGCGGCACGGTGGTCAAGCTCGACGCTTTGGCTGACGCGATCAAGGATCAGCACCTGATCGGCGCGGCCATCGACGTGTTCCCGGTCGAGCCACGTTCCAACGATGACGTGTTCGAAAGCCCGCTGCGCGGCCTGGACAACGTGATCCTGACCCCGCACATCGGCGGCTCGACCGCAGAAGCCCAGGCCAACATCGGTCTGGAAGTGGCCGAGAAGCTGGTCAAGTACAGCGATAACGGCACGTCGGTTTCTTCCGTCAACTTCCCGGAAGTGGCCTTGCCGGCCCACCCTGGCAAGCACCGCCTGCTGCACATCCACGAGAACATCCCGGGCGTGCTGATGGAGATCAACAAGGTCTTCGCTGAAAACGGCATCAACATCTCGGGTCAGTTCCTGCAGACCAACGAGAAAGTCGGTTACGTGGTGATCGACGTCGACGCCGAGTATTCCGATCTGGCGCAAGAGAAACTGCAGCACATCAAAGGCACCATCCGTAGCCGCGTTTTGTTCTAAAGCGGTGGTTTCGGGGTGATAAAAAAGGAGACCCTCGGGTCTCCTTTTTTTATGCGCGAATCACGTAACACGCCGGCACCGGCTGTGCGCCCAATGCCCAGCCTACAGCAGGTTATTTCACCGTGATGGTGATCTTCTGCGACTCAACCGGCGGGTTCAGCGGGACATGGTTCTTGTCGCCAACCAGCAGTTGCAGGGTGTGCTGGCCCGGCGTCAGGTTCAGCTCGGTTTCAGTCTGGCCTTTGCCGAAGTGGCGGATGTTGTCGGTCGTCGGCAGCGGCGCGGTCATGTCGGGCTGATCCTTGACGTCGATCAGCAGGTGATGATGGCCGGTGTCCGGCACGTCAACGCCGGCCGGGGCGACGCCCATGCCCTTGAGGCCGAACTGCACCTTGAATGCGCCGTTGACGGTCGCGCCGTCTTTGGGCGAGATGATGTAAACCTCGGCGCCTGCAGGCGATGCAGTGCGCGGCATGTCAGCGGCCTGGGCCAGCAAGCTCGCCCCTAATAGCAGTCCGGTCAGGGCAGTTCTCGCGAATAACGTCTTCATGATCTCGCCTTTTTTATCGATGTGCGATTGGCGGGCTCGGGGGTCGAAGCTTCTTTATCCCGACAGACAACCGCCCAGAAACGACCTTCACCTTAGCTGCGGTTGGCCGCGAAGTGTTTCGCTGAGTGGCTTGATGTAGAAGATTTCATGTTGGACCGATGCGGCGTCGCACAGCAGCCATAGCCTTGTGGGGGTGAGTTTGCTACAGCTCGAACGGCTCGTTCCCGCGTCGCCTGAACCAGCCGGTCAGCGACAGACGCTCCCGGGTCGAGGGCATGACTTCGTGGGGCATGTCGCCCGAAAGAAACACCACGAGGCAGCCGCCCGTTGGCTGCACGTCATACTCCACGCCGCCCTTGAGGTACATCCGCAACTGGCCGCCGTGTTCTGGCAACCAGCCGTCATTGAGGTAGACGACCGCCGAGACCATGCGTTTGTCGTCATCACGAAAACGGTCCACGTGCTTGAGGTAGAAGGCCCCTGGCGGATAGAGCGCGAAGTGGCTTTCGTAGTCCTCAAGGCCCAGAAACAGGCCTCGGTTCAGCGCCTGACGCAGGCTGTCCATCAGGTCGAGATAACGATCGCACGGCTCGGCCTGCCCCGCTTCGAGCCATTGGATGTGATCGCCTCGAATACCCTCGCGCACTTCCTGCGCCGGCCCGCGCCCCACTGCGGCAGGCGCGAGCTCACCCTGAACGGCACGCGTGCGGCATTCAAGGGCCAGCTCGCGGGTCAGGGTATCGGGCAGGAAGATGTTCTGCTGCGACCAGCCACGCTCGGCCAGGTCGTCGACGATTCGCAACAGCAGCGGGTGATCAGGGGATATGCGCATGGCGGGCATAGTATCCATACGCCGATTAATCCGACAGGGCCTGCAGTCCGGCGAATGAGGAATATTTTCGCGGGTTTGAATACGCCCGGCGGTTTTGCCCGATCACTGATCGAACCCACGGTTTTTAGCGGGGTCTGGCAAGTGTTAACTCGACAAATCCCCGCTGCCCCACCGAGAATGGCGGCCTGCCGACAGGAGTCTCTAATGCGCCGTCTGTTTTTCCTGCTGTTGATGTTCTGCACTTTGCCCGCTTGGGCAGACGGCCACGATCAGCTCTACAAGCTCGCCGGCTGGCCGGAACAACGCGCTCATTTTGTCGATGCCTTGAAAGCCGCTCAGCAGCGTTACCGCAACAGCCTTCCGCCCGCCGTGTTCGACGCTCTGGTAAGTAACAGCAATCAGCGGTTCGCGCCGCAGGCGATGGACCAGCGCGGCGAACAAATGCTGCGCCAGACGCTGCAGGACCCGAACCCTGCGCTGCAGTTTTTCCAGTCGCCGCTGGGCCGCAAGATCGTCAACGCCGAGCTCACTGCCACGCGCCCGGACCAACTGGCCAAAAACGCCCAAGGCCTGCCGCACATCCAGGCCGACGACAACCGACTGCTGATCATCGGCCACCTGGCCAACGCCCTCCCCGCCAAAGAAGCCGGCGCAGAGGTCAGCATGGCGATTGCTGGCGTCGCCGCCGACAGCCTGAGTTCGATGATTCCAGGCCTGATGGGCGGCGGAACGACCCAGGCCATGCTAGACAGTCAGCGCCAGCGGCTCATGGGGCAGATCGGCAAGGACGTGAACAACACGCTGCTCTACGTGTACCGCGACCTGTCGGATGGCGAGCTGGACGAGTTCGCCAGCTTCGCCGAGTCCAACGATGGAAAGGCCTATTACAAGGCAGCGCTGGCAGCTGTTCGCGCGGGATTGGCGGTCGGCCAGACCGTCAAATGACGTCAGTGGGACCGGCTTAAGCCGGGAAGAGGACTGAGTAAACACCCCCCATCTTTCGGTGTGACCACTAAAGCCTTCCCGGCTAAAGCCGGTCCCACACGCGCTATGTCAGCCGGGAGACCTGCCCTTCGAGCCCTACCCCATACGCTGAGTCAGAAACTCAAAAAATCGCGCGCGCAGCTCGGGTGACTCATTGACGAGATGGTGCCGCGCGTCGTGCAACATGAAGATCTGCGGCTCGGCGAACTTGTCCTTGAGCACCGGCAGGTTATGTCTCCAGTCCACGGTCATGTCCGACTCGCCCTGCACGATCAGCGGGCTGCGGCGGCTGCGGGGCGCGCGCTCGATGCGTTCGATCCATTTGGCCAGCGCGCCCACCCAGACGGTCGGCAGGCGTCGCGGCTGCAACGGGTCCGCCAGCAGAAAAGGCAGAAAGGTCGGGGCGTTTGAGTTTTCGCTAAAGCGTCTGTCGATGGCTTTGACGAAGCCGCGTAGCAGGTAATAACTGAGCTTCGACAAGGCCCAGCCACGCGGCCGCACCAGCGGCGCCAGCAGGATCGTCTGACCCTGCGCCGGGCTGGCATCGCCGTGGTGCAGCAAGTGGTCGATGACAATCGCGCCGCCAGTGCTTTGCCCGCACAGGTGCCATGGCTGTGGCAGGTTAAGGCTTTCGGCCTCAACAAAAAGCCGGTCCAGCACCGCCTGGTACTCCGAAAAGTCGGTAATGCTCGCCCGCGCCCCGCTGGACAATCCATGGCCCGGCAAGTCGCAGGCAATCACCGCCAGTCCAAGCCCCAGCGCCCAGTCGACAACGTGACGATACAGCCCAACGTGATCGTAAAACCCATGCATCAGCACCAGCGTGCCAACGGGTTGATCGGGCATCCACAGCTGCGTGACGATCTCATAGCCGCCCACTTCAACGCGTCCTATCCGGCTATTGGTCGCGCCACTCGGGCCGAGCGCATTCAAACCGTAGAAACGCTGATAAGCCTGGGCCTCTGCAGATGGCGCCTGTGACGCGTTCAGCGGCAACAGCTCAGCACGCAGATGGTCGGGGTCGAACGTGTCGGACATCGGAATTCCAGATGAGGGTGTGTAGGAAGCGACCGCACGGAAGTGTCATCTGTCCGCCGCGGCGTGGCAAGTTACGCCACTTAAATCCATCGGCGCGCCGTCTACCCAGTCGCGAGACAAATCTGTAGCCTGCAAAACCTTCCCGATTCTCATTTGAGCCCCCGGATGAAACGCAGCCTTTACGTCGTCGTCGCATTGTTGTTGCTCATCGGGGGCGCAGGCGCGTGGTACATCCACAGCAAACAGCCGGTCCGCGATGGCGAGATAAGCCTCGCAGGTCTGCAGGCCCCGGTCACCGTGCGTTACGACGAGCGCGGCGTGCCGCATATTCGTGCCGACAACCAGGACGACTTGTACCGCGCGCTGGGCTATGTTCACGCCCAGGACCGCCTGTTCCAGATGGAAATCCTGCGCAGGCTGGCACGCGGCGAGCTGGCAGAAGTCCTCGGCTCCAAGCTGGTCAACACCGACAAGCTGTTCCGTAGCTTGCGCATCCGCGAGCATGCCGATGCCTATGTCGCCCGCCAGGACAAAAACTCGCCGGCGTGGAAGGCGCTTCAGGCGTATCTGGACGGCATCAATCAATACCAGGCGACGCATCCCAAACCGATCGAGTTCGACGTGCTGGGCATTCGCGAGCGGCCGTTCACGGCGCAAGACACCCTCAGCGTCGGCGGTTACCTGGCGTACAGCTTCGCCGCGGCGTTTCGCACTGAGCCGCTGATGACCTTCGTGCGAGATCAACTGGGCCCGGAATACCTGAAAGTGTTCGATATGGACTGGCAGCCAAAAGGCGCCGTTGACCAGTCCCCTGCATTGACGAGCAACGACTGGAAAGGCCTCAATGACTTGGCACTGCTCAGCCAGCAGGCGCTTGAGAAAGCCGGCCTGCCGCAGTTCGAGGGCAGCAATGCCTGGGCGGTGTCCGGCAGCCGCACCCAGAGTGGTAAACCGCTGCTGGCGGGTGATCCGCACATTCGTTTCTCGGTGCCGGCGGTCTGGTACGAAGCGCAGCTGACGGCGCCGGGCTTTGAGCTTTACGGGCATTTTCAGGCGCTCAACCCCTTCGCATTGCTCGGCCACAATCTGGATTTCGGCTGGAGCCTGACCATGTTCCAGAACGATGATCTGGACCTGATCGCTGAAAAGACCAACCCCGATAATCCCGATCAAGTCTGGTACCACGGCGCCTGGGTGGACATGACGTCTCGGACCGAGCAGATCAACGTCAAGGGAGAATCTCCCGTCACGCTCACCCTGCGGCAGTCACCCCACGGCCCGATCGTGAACGACGCGCTGGGCGCCAATGGGCCGCAACAGCCGAGCGATACGCCGATTGCGATGTGGTGGTCGTTCCTGGAGTCGGACAACCCGATCCTGCAGGGCTTCTACGAAGCCAACCGCGCCGACACCCTTAACAAGATGCGCAGCGCCGCCGAGAAGATTCAGTCGCCGGGTCTGAACATCGTCTACGCCAACGCCCGGGGTGATATTGGCTGGTGGGCGGCGGCGCAGTTGCCGAAGCGACCCGATGGGGTCAACCCGACGTTCATTCTCGACGGCAGCTCCGAGCAGGCTGACAAGCACGGTTTCTACCCTTTCAGCGCCAACCCTCAGGAGGAAAACCCGGCCCGGGGTTATATCGTCTCTGCGAACTTCCAGCCGGTATCGCCTACAGGAATGGAGATTCCAGGCTATTACAACCTTGCCGAGCGCGGTCGCCAGTTGAGTCGCCAGTTGAGCGACGACACGGTGAAATGGAATCTGGAGAACAGCAAGCCGCTGCAGCTTGGCACTCGAACGGATTACGCCGCACAGATTCTTACGCCGCTGATTCCGGTGCTGCGCCGGGTGGTGAGCGAACCGGAGGAGCACGACTTGCTTGAGCGCCTGGCGGCATGGAACGGTGAGTACTCCGTGGATTCGGTGGGCGCGACGCTGTTCAATCAGTTCCTGTTCAACCTGACCGATCAGGTTTTCCATGATGAGCTGAGCGACGGGATGTTCACGACGCTGCTGTCGACACGACTCATTGACCTGGCGCTGCCGCGACTGGCTGCCGACGCGGATTCGCCGTGGTGGAACAATCGCCATTCAAGAGAGCCCGAGAGCCGCGATAACACGGTGAAGGTCGCGTGGCATGCAGCGGTCTCGCATTTGAAATCGCTGTACGGGCAGAACCCGGATGAATGGACGTGGGGCAAAGCGCACACGCTGGCCCACGAACATCCGCTGGGCAAGCAACCGCCGCTGGACATGCTGTTCAATGTCGGACCGTTCGCTGCGCCCGGTACCCATGAGGTGCCGAACAACCTGTCAGCGAGCATGGGCCCCGCGCCGTGGCCAGTGACGTATGGGCCCTCGACGCGCCGCCTCATCGACTTCGCCGACCCGGCCCATGCGCTGGGGATCAACCCGGTGGGCCAGAGCGGCGTGCTGTTCGACGAGCACTATGCCGATCAGGCGCAGCGTTACGTCAACGGCGAGTACGCGCCGGAGCGGTTCAGCGAAGGAGATGTGGCGGGGAACAGCAAAGAGGTGTTGAGGTTGGTGCCGGGGCGATAACCCATCACCGCAAATCTATAGCGCACTCACCGGCCTCTTCCCGGCTGAAGCCGGTCCCACTAACAGCATCGCGTGCATCCGGTGAGACCGGCTAGAGCCCCAACCTGTGGGACCGGCTTTAGCCGGGAAGGC
>NZ_JBXAWH010000025.1:0-8179 GCF_057291635.1 Pseudomonas sp. 1L-C-7-B-C1
CGAACTCAGCAGTGAAACGATGCATCGCCGATGGTAGTGTGGGGTTTCCCCATGTGAGAGTAGGTCATCGTCAAGATTAAATTCCGAAACCCCATTTGCGAAAGCAGATGGGGTTTTGTTTTTGCGCGCAAAAAAACAAAGTTTCTCGCAAAAAAACCACCCGCTAGGGTGGTCTTTTCTTCTGCCAGCATTGGTCAGTCACCGCGATACACGCACCCGCTGGTGCATGTCTCATGAATCCGTATAGCGGACAGCTCTGGCAGCAGTGGTTTCAATTCTTTCCAAATCCACTTCACCAACACTTCACTGGTCGGGTTTTCCAGGCCGGGAATGTCGTTGAGGTAGTTGTGGTCCAGCCGCTCGTACAGAGGTTTGAAGATGGTTTTGATCTCAGAGAAATCGCGAATCCATCCGGTATGGGGATCGGGTTCGCCCTGTAGGTAGATCGCTATACGAAAGGAGTGACCGTGCAGACGTCCGCACTTGTGCCCATCAGGCACGTGAGGGAGCCGGTGAGCGGACTCGAACGTAAACTCTTTAAAAATTTCCACGGTGATATAAGCCTTGAGAAGTGGCGATCGCCAGCGCGATAAATGCAAGCGGCGAGTTTATCAGTAATGGTTTAGCGAGTGACAGGCAGACCTGGCCGCGTGGTTAAACCAGAGGCTCCAGTCGGTGGGCGAGACGGCCCGTGTCAACGAGTTCAAGAAATTCGTCCCCCAGCCGCTGACTGCTTTCCATTGCAGCACGCCAGTACCGTTGCCGTTCCGCATCCCTGCCTACGAACCGTTTAAAGTCGCTCCGATCAGGCAGCTTGCCGTAGGGCAGCGTAGTCAGGTACTCCTTGGAGGGCGCAAGCAGCACGACGTCTTGAAGCCGAGTCTGATCGCCTCTGCGCCAGGGCAGTGTCTTGTCAAACCAGCCCGGGATGATTTTGTCGGTGAAATGCGGATACAGCACAATGTCGCTTCCGCTGTATGGAAGATCCAAGTGGTAGTCAAGCAGGCCGCCATCCCGGAACATTCCTGCGCCGATACCGGGTATCTCTGGAACACCCTCCATTACCATCGGAATGGAGCCTGACGCCAGCAATGCCTGGCGCAGGTTCGATGTGTCCAGTGGCAAGCATCGGGATGGGAAATCAGTCAATGGCAGGAGGGGAGGGGCAAGGCGCGGGTCGTGCATGATCAGCCGCTCGAAATGCCGTGACAGGCGCGCGCGCCCGATCAGGTTGTCAGCGATGACGGCCCCCAGTCCCAGACTCAACCCTGCGCGATGATCCCGGGCAAGCAAGCCCCGGCTTTTGACGATCATTACGTTGAGACGGTAATGGGGATTCGCCAGGACGTGTGCGTCATCCGCCTGCAAAAGCGCATCAAGCATCGTCACACAGCTGCGGGAGACCTGCGCCATCGTTACGCCTTTGGCGAAACTCTGCTCGTTGTACAAACGCCCAAGTCGCTGAAGACCTGCAACGGGGTCCGGCAGGCATGCGCTTGCAAAGCGCCACGAACCGATGGAAGCGCCAATCAATGATCGCTCCCGTTGAGCTCGGGGGAGCCATTCGCCAAACAGCGCCAGATCCAGGCCCTGAATGCCCAGTGCTTTCGGGCCTCCTGCCGCGCCAGGGATAATGCCAACGTCAATCGGCGACAGGCCTTGCTCCCTGATCCGCGTCATCGCGCGCCTGCCGGCCTTGATAGTCAATGAAGGGTGTTTGATGTGAATGTTGCTCATGGCCCCTCCGGGGTCGGACTGGGGCGAATAATACCGTGGATCCCGCCTTCATCGACTGACGGTTGATAGGGTAGTGGCACGTAGCCAGATAAATTCAGCTTCAATTAAGTTCGCGCGTTTATGGTGGGCTCCGTAACCAACCAGAACCCAACGGAGATCCACCATGAAAATCCTGACTGCCTTCATCGCTGCCACCGCATTCACTTTCACAGCAGGTTACGTCCAGGCTCGAGACCTTGGTCCTGACGAGGCGCTGAAACTGCGGGATGCAGGTACTATTCAATCCTTTGAAAAGCTCAACGCCGTCGCGTTGGCCAAGCACCCGAAATCCACTATCACGGACACCGAGCTGGAACAGGAATATGGCAAGTACGTTTACCAGATCGAACTGCGAGATGCTCAAGGTGTGGAGTGGGACGTTGAAGTCGATGCCGTCAGCGGCCAGATACTCAAAGACCACCAGGACGCCTGATGATCGCCAGTAAGCGTGCCGCCAAGCGTTTCGTTTACTGTCTTGTGGCCGCCTGTGCGGTCGCCCCAAGCGTCGCGTGCCTGGCTCGGGACCTGAATCAGGACGAGGTGCTTGAGCTGCGCAGGAGAGGTGTGATTCTGCCGCTTGAGCAGTTCATCGATCAGGCACTGGGACGTTACCCCGGCTCCAAGCTGCTTGAAGCCGAACTTGAAGAAAAGCACGGCGTGTTGGTGTACGAGATCGAGCTTCTCACCGCCGATCATGTCGTGCGCGAACTCAAATTTGATGCCGGTGACAGCCGCCTGTTGCAAGACAAGGAAGACGATTGATGCGTTTGTTATTGGTTGAGGACCACGTTCCCTTGGCGGACGAGCTCATCAGTACACTGGGCCGGCAGGGTTACGCGATTGACTGGCTGACCGACGGCCGCGACGCTATTCATCAAGGCGCCACAGAGCCTTACGACTTGATCGTGCTTGACCTCGGCCTGCCAGGCGTTCCCGGGCTTGAGGTGTTGCAGAAGTGGCGCGCGGGCGGGCTGTCCACCCCCGTACTCATCCTGACGGCGCGGGCCTCCTGGGCCGAACGTATCGAAGGTCTAAAGGCCGGCGCCGACGATTATCTGACCAAACCCTTTCACCCCGAAGAACTGCAGCTGCGCATACAGGCGCTGCTTCGCCGTGTCCGAGGTCTGGCCAATCAGCCCAAGCTCGAATCCGCTGGCCTGCACCTGGACGAAGGGCGCCAGTGCGTCAGTCGCGGGGAGGAGGAAGTCCAGCTCACTGCTGCAGAGTTTCGCCTGCTGCGTTATTTCATGCTGCATCCCGGCCAGATTCTCTCCAAAAGTCATCTGGCCGAGCATCTTTATGATGGGGAGAACGAGCGCGACTCGAACGTGATCGAGGTCCACGTCAATCATTTGCGCCGCAAGCTGGGTCGGGCCGTGGTCGAGACGCGGCGCGGGCAAGGCTATCGTTTTGCCGGGACGGGCGAGTGAGGTCGATACAGCGACGCCTGAGTCTGGGCCTGATCAGCGTGCTGCTGATTGTTGGACTGGTCCTGGCACAGATCAGCCTGTGGCTCTTCGAAGTTGGCTTGCAGCGTTACCTGGAATCAGGCCTGCGCAATGAGAGCGAGCTGCTGCTAGTGGCATTGGTGCGTGGCCCCGGCGGCCTGCAGCTCGATGAGCATCGGCTGTCGCCCGGCTATCAGCGACCCTATTCCGGCCACTATTTTCGAATTGATGTTGACCACGGTCATTGGCGCTCGCGCTCGTTGTGGGATCTGGAGTTGCCGCATCCCGGGCAGCCCGGCTTGCATGCCGACCTTGCCCTGGAAAAGACCGATCAATCGCTGTTGCTGCTGCACACCGATTACCGCAAGTTCGGACAGACCGTCTCTATCACCGTCGCTCAGGACTACACCCCGGTGCGGGACAGTTTCGCACTGGTCCAGCGCATCGGTCTCGGGCTGGGGCTGATGGCCCTGGTTTTGATTCTTGTGTTGCAGCGCGTCACCGTTCGCCGCGCCTTGCGCCCGCTGGAAAGGGCCAGAGAACAGATTTTCCAGCTGCAACAAGGGCAGCGCTCGCAACTTGATGAGCGAGTGCCAGTGGAGCTTGAGCCGCTGGTTGCGCAGATCAATCATCTGTTGGCCCATACAGAGGACAGTCTCAAACGGTCGCGCAACGCCCTTGGCAATCTGGGCCACGCGCTAAAGACGCCGCTGGCCGTGCTGATGAGCCTGGCCGAAGGCGACAGACTGGCGGGCCACCCGCACGTGCGCGACACCTTGCGCGATCAGCTGCAGCACATTCAGCAGCGTCTTGAGCGTGAGCTCAATCGCGCGCGCTTGTCAGGCGACGCCTTGCCAGGCGCACGGTTTGATTGCGCTGCGGAGATCCCCGGGCTGTTCTCCACATTGCGGATGATTCATGGCGAGCATCTGGAACTGAGCAGTGAGATCGCTGCGGATCTGTTTCTGCCGTGGGACCGTGAAGACATCCTTGAGTTGTTGGGCAACGTCATGGACAACGCCTGCAAGTGGGCCGACAGCGAGGTCAGGCTGACCATCGCCAAAGGCGCTGATGGCTACTGTCTGTTGATCGACGACGATGGCCCGGGTATCCCTGTTCAGCATCGCGATGAAGTCATCGGCCGTGGCAATCGTCTGGACGAGCAAGTGACCGGCCACGGTCTGGGACTCGGCATCGTCAAGGACATCGTCGAGGCGTGGGGCGGGCGCATTCAGTTACTGGACAGCCCACTGGGTGGGCTGCAAGTGCGTATCGATCTGCCCGAGCGACTCAGCCCGCAACTGCCGGGGACCGAAAGCGCTCGTCAACCCTCGTGACCTCAACTTTTTGTGCGCCGGGCCGTTAACCGTAAAGGAACCCCAACGACTCAACGCACAAAAACAAAGGGTCATGACTTCTATGCGGCTAAATCTCAAAGCCAAAGTACTTTCGCTCGCCGTGCTCCCCGTGTTGGTGTTCGCACTGATCATCAGCGCCAGCACCGTCATCATGCTGCGTGAGCAGGGCAAGCGCGAAGTCGAGGAAACCCGCCAGCACCTGCTCGCGGAGGCCAAAGCCACGTTGCAGAGTTATGTGGCTGTTGCGCTAGGCACCATCAAACCGCTGTATGACGCCTCGGCGCCGGGTGACATGGAAGCCCGCGCGCAAGTCATCAAGATGCTCTCCCAAGTCAACTACGCCAAGGACGGGTACTTCTTCGGCTACGACTCGCAGGCGGTGCGGCTGTTCAAGGGCAATAGCCCCGACGGCATCGGCAAGAGCTTCAAGGACGCTCGCGATCCAAAAGGCGTTTTCGTCAATGCCGGCCTGGTTGACGTGGCGAAAGCGGGCACTCATTACCTGGAATATTCCTCTGCGCTGCCCGGGTCGAGCGAACTGGTGCCCAAACTGGGCTACACCGAGTATCTGCCGAAATGGGACATGGCCTTTGGGTCGTCGATCAACCTGGATAACATCGATGCCAAAGTCGCAGAGCTGCAGAAGAATGTGTCCGAGCGCCGGCAGAATATGCTCGTCAGCATCATTGGCATCACGCTGCTGGTATTGGTGATTATCGCAGCGGTGGGTTTCTGGATCGCGGGCGGTATTCTGCGGCCGCTGCGCCTGATGAAAGCCAACCTCGATGATATCGCCGCAGGACAGGGTGATCTGACCCAGCGCCTGGCGGTGACCTCCCAGGACGAACTTGGCGAACTGGCCGGGTCGTTTAATCGCTTTGTCGACAAGATCCACGGCCTGGTCCGGCAGATTGCCGAGATGACCGCGCAGCTGACTGGGCTGGTGGGCGAGGTGACCGATCAGGCGCAGCGCTCCGAGCAGGCAATGGAGCGTCAGCGCCATGAAACCGACCAGGTCGCCACGGCGATCAATCAGATGTCGGCTGCGGCCCAGGAAGTCGCAAAGAGCGCGCAGGGTGCCTCGGTCGCGGCGCAGCAAACCGATGCTGAAGGTCAGGCCGCCAAGCGAGTGGTTGACGGCAGCATCCAACAGATTCACGCGCTGGTAAACGACATCCGTCACAGCGGCACCTCGCTGGACAGCCTGCAAAATGATGTGACGTCCATCGTCGGTGTGCTTGGGGTGATTCGTTCCATCGCCGATCAGACCAACCTGCTGGCACTCAACGCCGCCATCGAAGCCGCGCGTGCCGGGGAAGCGGGCCGCGGGTTCGCGGTGGTGGCCGACGAAGTGCGTGCGCTGGCCAGCCGCACGCAGCAAAGCACTCAGGAAATCCAGGGCATGATCGACCGCTTGCAGCAAGGCACCCAAGGCGCGGTGCAGGCGATGCGACGCTCAAGCGAGGCGGGCGATGGGACGTCCGCCCGGGCTAATGAAGCCGGGGCATCGCTGGACACAATCGGTCAGCTGATCGGCACGATCAACGCCATGAACGCGCAGATTGCCAGCGCCGCAGAAGAGCAGACGGCCGTGGCGGAAGAGATTAATCGCAGCGTTCACCAGATCGCGGTAGCGGTCGAAAGCGTGGCCGATGAAACCCGCCACAGCGCCTCCACGTCGCGCAATCTCACGGAGTTGAATCAGCGCCTTGGCCAGTTGGTCCGGCAGTTCAGAATCTAGGCCGGGGCGGCGGGCCAGGCTCGGGGCCCGCTGCCCGCACTTCCTCCATTGATCTTGCACTTCAGGCGCGGCACTCCTGCGGCGATTGGCGGACTAAGCATCAGACCGTGTGCTTGGCGCGGTGTAATGACATGGAAGGAACATGAACGAAACCGCGCTACAAAGTAAAACCCTGTTGCTGTTATTGGTATTGGTGACCATCGCGTTCATCTGGATCCTTCTGCCGTTCTACGGCGCAGTGTTCTGGGCGGTGATCCTCGGCATCATCTTTGCGCCGCTGCAACGCCGCCTTCTGGCTCGCTTCAACTGGCAGCGCAACCTGACGTCCTTGTGCACGCTGACGATCTGTCTGGTCATCGCGATCCTGCCGGTGATCGTCATCGCGGCGTTGATGGTTCAAGAGGGTGCGACGCTTTACAAGAATGTGGAAAGTGGTCAGCTCGACATTGCCAAGTACCTGGCTGAATTCAAAGTCCTGTTGCCACCCTATGTGCAGCATTGGCTTGATCGGCTCGGCATGGGGGACTTCAACGGCCTGCGCGACAAAATCGCCAAAAGCGCGATGCAGGGCAGCAACTACCTGGCTACCCAGGCGTTCAGCTTTGGGCAGGGCACGTTCGATTTCGTTGTCAGCTTTTTCATCATGCTGTACTTGCTGTTCTTTTTCCTGCGCGATGGCCAGGAGCTGACACGCAAGATCCGCATCGCGATTCCGCTGGCCGAGCCGCAGAAACGCCGCTTGCAGTTGAAGTTCACCCGTGTGGTTCGCGCTACGGTTAAGGGCAATATTGTGGTGGCGGTGACTCAAGGCGCGCTGGGCGGGTTTATTTTCTGGGCACTGGATATCCCGAGCGCCTTGCTGTGGGCGGTGATGATGGCGTTTCTGTCGTTGCTGCCGGCGGTGGGGGCGGGGATTGTCTGGGCGCCGGTGGCGCTGTATTTCCTGCTCAGCGGGATGATCTGGCAGGGCGTGGTGTTGGGGCTGTTCGGGATATTCGTGATCGGGCTGGTGGATAATGTGTTGCGTCCGATCCTGGTGGGCAAGGACACGCGGATGCCCGATTACCTGATTCTGATTTCGACGTTGGGCGGAATGGCGGTATTCGGGTTGAACGGGTTTGTGATCGGGCCGATGGTGGCGGCGCTGTTTATGTCGACGTGGGCGTTGTTTACCGGCGACAAGAAAACCGTTCGATTGCCTGGTTAGCGTGTATTTCTAAATCCAGAGCGTCGGCCTAACGGCCTCTGTTTCGCCTTCGGCGAGTTACTTGGAAAAAGCCCCCCAAGTAACCAAGGGGGCCTGCTCCTGGCTAGGCCCCTCGTTCCTCGGGGTTCCTTCACTCCGGTTTCGCTCCGTGGGCCCGCTGCCATCCGCCATCCATGGCGGGGGGCAGCTCTCGCCGCATCCATGCGGCTCGGCCCACGGAGCGAGACCTACGTTCAGCCTGCACCCAAGTCGCGATTGGCGTCGTCCGGACGTCTTGCGTATGAAGATCAACATCAAAAGCTTCCCGGCTAGAGCCGGTCCCACATTAGAGGTCGCCTCGACTATCACTGGAGGCATGCGCTGCTGTTAGTGGGACCGGCTTTAGCCGGGAAGCCTGTGATCTGGTTTGCCTTTGCCTTTTGCTTTTGATCTTCATACGCAGTTGGTCCAGACGACGCCAATCGCGACTTTGGTGCAAGCTGAACGCAGGTTTTGCGCAGTGTGCCGAGCCGCATGGATGCGGCGAGAGCGCCGTCAGGACATGGATGTCCGTTCGGCGCGGGCCCACGGAGCAAGACCGGAGTGAGGGTATTCCGACGAAGGAGGAACCAAACCGAGAGCAAGCACCCTTGGTTACTTGGGGTGCTTT
>NZ_JBXAWH010000026.1:0-3581 GCF_057291635.1 Pseudomonas sp. 1L-C-7-B-C1
GCCGAACGCCTGGAACAGGAGCGTTTAGCCAACCTGATTCCCAAGCCCCATGAGCGTTTTCAGACCAACGAGCTGAGCTTCGTGCGGCCGGAGAGCTTCAAGGACAAGACCTTTCACGTATTTACCTTAACTGATATTGGGCCGAGTCCCCTATCAATAGTTATCGGTCGTACGCCCGTAGATGGTTCTACGGATTTGGAGGTAGTGGCGCAGCAGTTGATCACCGACTTGAAAAAAACGTTATCGCATCTGGAATGGATCGAGGCGCTTTGCCCTGCAGAAATTGCTGGCGTTGAAGCGCGTCGGGTCGAATTCAAATGGCGGCAACAAGGGCAGCTAATCTATCAGTTGCAACTTCTATTTTTGCATCAGGATGAGCATCAACAGCCGCTTCTGATCCAGATCACCGGTACCAGTAACGACCCTGCAGGAATGAACGATGAAGAGCGTGCAGCTTTCTATTCTGTTATAGACACGCTGGAGTTACGGCACCCTCCGCTGGAAGATGAGGTCACTTTGGCATGACTCAGGCTGCTCGTGTAGGGGATCCTATTGAGCACTCCGCAGCTCTTACCGGACTCATCGCGGGATTGGCTATCGGGGCTGTAGCATCAGCATTAATTGTAGGTACAGGTGGACTGGCTGCCATTGCATTTGTTGGTGCCGGGGCGGCAATGGGCGCCGGCGTGGGGGAAGTGCTAGGTGGCCTTGATATGTTCACAAACGATGCGGGCCAAATCACAACGGGCTCCGCCAACGTGAAAATAAACGGAAGGGCGGCAGCGCGAGCCCACTTAGATACCGCTAACTGTCAGAAGCACTCCGGCGCTCCGAAGATTATTGGCCAAGGTAGTCATACCGTTTACATAAACGGCGTACCCGCGGCAAGGGTCGGAGATCGTACGATATGCGACGGAAAGATCCGCGCTGGCTCTGGCAATGTGAATATTGGTGGAGAAACCGAAACAACCGACGCGATTGATCCTGAAGTGCCTGAATTGCTGCAGAATACCATTTTTGCGATTGGTCTTGGATGCGCGCTCGCGGTGGCGGGCCCGTTGGTAGTAGGGGTGGGTATTATCGGCGCATTAGTAGGTGAGAGAGGTGCCGGGTGGATTGGTGGTGAAATATTTGGCGAAGGGACCGACGGACAAAAAATTTCGGCATTAATGGGAGGGATCATTGGAGGGGGATTAGCCGCTAGGGGAGGCGTGGCTTTTGATCGTAGCTTTAAGCTTATAAACAAGGGCGCAGGTTCTAACCTTGGAAATGTTGGTGTGCGGCCGAAAACACCTTCGGATAAACCTTCAACTTGGTCAAAGTTTAAATATCGTCGCGGGACATTCCGTAAAGGGGTAAGGGAGTCTGTGTGGGAGAAAGCGAAAACAGATAGCCCAGATGGAATTGTGCGTGATCCAGTTACCGAGTCTCCTATGAATAAGGCCGAGCCTTGGGATATGGGTCACAAGCCAGGCTACGAGCATTGGAAACACGTGAAGAGCGCTGAAGAGCGCGGTCTGACTAGGAAAGAGTTTCTTGACGAATTCAATAAGCCAGGTCACTATAGGCCTGAACTCCCATCGTCAAATCGAAGTCATGCTGGCGAATTATCTTCAGATACATACTTAGGGCCTTAAGATGTCTACTCCAAGTGACCAGCGTCGCGCAGTAGCTAAACATACTCTTCAAGTTTTCAAAGGCGAGCTAAAAGTTCAAGTCTACTACGACGACAATAGAACATTGTCAGTCGAGTTGCTTACGACGCTTGATTCAGTGCATAAGGGTGTCAAGTCAATTGGGTCCATAGGTCTTTCTGAAATTTCGTTGCTTGATGCAGACGGCGACGAGTTTGGGACTCGTGTGGAATTATGTGCTGCGGCGCTAACTCCCGAAATATATTGGGAGAACGCTGTCGCTTCAGCCGCTTTCTTCATTCAAAAGCGCAAAGAAGCTGTGATGCCTGGAGATGTAGTTCCGAACATATTTCAGGACTATCTGCCCGATCCTATTATGCCTCACATCTATTTAACTGTGCCCTATATTTGGAATGATGCTCACTTTCCAGAGTTAAGCTTTAAAAATTTAAAGATTAATTGGTTACAGTGCATCGCGATTTATGAGGTTGAAAGAGTATTCATCGAAAAATTTGGTGGTGATGCGTTTGATGACTTGCTTTCCGAGCAGGAGATCAATACCTTGGATGCTCAAAGGCTACCAGTGAAGTTTGATTGATCTCATGTGTTCAATTGTGTCTCTTGCTAATGGGCATCTATGATGTCGTCGTTCGTTGGGATTATATAAAATTGTGAACATTTGGTCGTTTTGCTGAGTCTAAGCGGCCAAACATCCTTATAAATAAAGTTGCTCATATCTGGTAGTAAGCGTTGGGTGCGAATTTATGCGTTCCGATGCTGTTTGTATGGGTCGAATATTTAGCTCGGCTGCTGTCGCCTGATCGTCCAGTCGGAATGTTAATGCCTTTATTCAAATATGCTGAATGCTTGATCTCCGAAGTTGGTTTAGATGTCCTTTACTTATTTTCAAGCGAGGGCGCTGGCGGAATTTTGTCATCGTTCCACTTAAGCTGATATATCGCAAAAGCGCTACACCTACATCACCCAATACCGTGAAACCGACTTCAACTTCGTCCAGCGCTTGCTTGAAGAAGAAGGGATGTTTTACTACTTCGAGCACACCGCCGAAGGCCACACCATGATCATCTGTGACGACTCCAGCATGCTGGAACCGTTGCCCGAGCAACCGCAGATCCGCTTCCACACCGCGTCCGTCACCGAGACCGCAGACTCCATCACCCAGTGGAGCGGCAACCGCCAGTTGCAGGCGGGCAAGATGGCCGTGCAGACGTTCGACTACCGTCAGCCCAACAACCGTCTGCCCGTCGGGATGAACAGCCTGAACAAACAGGGCGATGTCGAGACGTTCGAGATCTACGACTTCCCTGGCCAGTACACCCACGGCACCTACGACGAGGGCGAAACGCTGTTGCGCCTGCGCATGGAAGCCCTGGAAATACGCGGCAAGAAGTTCGAAGGGGCGAGCAACTGCCGCGCGATGAAGCCCGGTTACACCTTCGAGCTGGTGCAGCACTACGACCACGATCAAGGCTCCGCCGACGATCGTCAGTTCCTGCTGATGGGCGTCGAAAGCGAAGGCCACAACAACTACCTGAATGGCCATCAGGCGAGCTACTACAACACCTTCTCCTGCGTGCGCAAAAAGATTCCCTTCCGCCCGCAACTGTCCACCCCACGCCCGACCATCTCTGGGCCACAGACCGCCATCATCGTCGGCCCGCCGGGCGAAGAAATCTTCACCGACGAACTCGGTCGCGTCAAAGTCCAGTTCCACTGGGACCGCAACGGCAAGTACAACGATCACAGCTCCTGCTGGGTCCGCGTCGCCCAGTCCGGCGCCAGTGGCGGCTTCGGCAGCATTCAGATCCCGCGTGTGGGCGATGAAGTGGTTGTGGTTTTCCTGGACGGCAATCCGGACCGCCCGCTGATCATGGGCAGCGTCTATAACAGCAAGAACACCCCGCCGTGGTCGTTGCCGGCGAACAA
>NZ_JBXAWH010000028.1:0-1631 GCF_057291635.1 Pseudomonas sp. 1L-C-7-B-C1
GATGCCATGCTTCCAAGAAAAGCTTCTAAGCTTCAGGTAACCAGGAACCGTACCCCAAACCGACACAGGTGGTTGGGTAGAGAATACCAAGGCGCTTGAGAGAACTCGGGTGAAGGAACTAGGCAAAATGGCACCGTAACTTCGGGAGAAGGTGCGCCGGTGAGGGTGAAGGACTTGCTCCGTAAGCTCATGCCGGTCGAAGATACCAGGCCGCTGCGACTGTTTATTAAAAACACAGCACTCTGCAAACACGAAAGTGGACGTATAGGGTGTGACGCCTGCCCGGTGCCGGAAGGTTAATTGATGGGGTTAGCTAACGCGAAGCTCTTGATCGAAGCCCCGGTAAACGGCGGCCGTAACTATAACGGTCCTAAGGTAGCGAAATTCCTTGTCGGGTAAGTTCCGACCTGCACGAATGGCGTAACGATGGCGGCGCTGTCTCCACCCGAGACTCAGTGAAATTGAAATCGCTGTGAAGATGCAGTGTATCCGCGGCTAGACGGAAAGACCCCGTGAACCTTTACTATAGCTTTGCACTGGACTTTGAATTTGCTTGTGTAGGATAGGTGGGAGGCTTTGAAGCGTGGACGCCAGTCTGCGTGGAGCCAACCTTGAAATACCACCCTGGCAACTTTGAGGTTCTAACTCAGGTCCGTTATCCGGATCGAGGACAGTGTATGGTGGGTAGTTTGACTGGGGCGGTCTCCTCCTAAAGAGTAACGGAGGAGTACGAAGGTGCGCTCAGACCGGTCGGAAATCGGTCGTAGAGTATAAAGGCAAAAGCGCGCTTGACTGCGAGACAGACACGTCGAGCAGGTACGAAAGTAGGTCTTAGTGATCCGGTGGTTCTGTATGGAAGGGCCATCGCTCAACGGATAAAAGGTACTCCGGGGATAACAGGCTGATACCGCCCAAGAGTTCATATCGACGGCGGTGTTTGGCACCTCGATGTCGGCTCATCACATCCTGGGGCTGAAGCCGGTCCCAAGGGTATGGCTGTTCGCCATTTAAAGTGGTACGCGAGCTGGGTTTAGAACGTCGTGAGACAGTTCGGTCCCTATCTGCCGTGGACGTTTGAGATTTGAGAGGGGCTGCTCCTAGTACGAGAGGACCGGAGTGGACGAACCTCTGGTGTTCCGGTTGTCACGCCAGTGGCATTGCCGGGTAGCTATGTTCGGAAAAGATAACCGCTGAAAGCATCTAAGCGGGAAACTTGCCTCAAGATGAGATCTCACTGGAACCTTGAGTTCCCTGAAGGGCCGTCGAAGACTACGACGTTGATAGGTTGGGTGTGTAAGCGCTGTGAGGCGTTGAGCTAACCAATACTAATTGCCCGTGAGGCTTGACCATATAACACCCAAGCAATCTGCAGAAAGACAGCAGGTTGCGGTGTGTGAAGACGCATGAAGACGAAAGTTTGCGAGCACACAAGCTGTACCTTGATCACATACCCGATTTGCTGAAGCGTTCGAGAGAACGAGTCAGTACCCGAATTTCTTGACGACCATAGAGCGTTGGAACCACCTGATCCCATCCCGAACTCAGCAGTGAAACGATGCATCGCCGATGGTAGTGTGGGGTTTCCCCATGTGAGAGTAGGTCATCGTCAAGATTAAATTCCGAAACCCCAT
>NZ_JBXAWH010000029.1:0-1375 GCF_057291635.1 Pseudomonas sp. 1L-C-7-B-C1
GTTACCTTACACTGAATACATAGGTGTATGGAGCGAACCAGGGGAACTGAAACATCTAAGTACCCTGAGGAAAAGAAATCAACCGAGATTCCCTTAGTAGTGGCGAGCGAACGGGGACCAGCCCTTAAGTTGATTTGAGATTAGCGGAACGCTCTGGAAAGTGCGGCCATAGTGGGTGATAGCCCTGTACGCGAAAATCTCTTGTCAATGAAATCGAGTAGGACGGGGCACGAGAAACCTTGTCTGAACATGGGGGGACCATCCTCCAAGGCTAAATACTACTGACTGACCGATAGTGAACCAGTACCGTGAGGGAAAGGCGAAAAGAACCGCGGAGAGCGGAGTGAAATAGATCCTGAAACCGTATGCGTACAAGCAGTGGGAGCCCACTTTGTTGGGTGACTGCGTACCTTTTGTATAATGGGTCAGCGACTTATTTTCAGTGGCGAGCTTAACCGAATAGGGGAGGCGTAGCGAAAGCGAGTCTTAATAGGGCGTCTAGTCGCTGGGAATAGACCCGAAACCGGGCGATCTATCCATGGGCAGGTTGAAGGTTGGGTAACACTAACTGGAGGACCGAACCGACTACCGTTGAAAAGTTAGCGGATGACCTGTGGATCGGAGTGAAAGGCTAATCAAGCTCGGAGATAGCTGGTTCTCCTCGAAAGCTATTTAGGTAGCGCCTCATGTATCACTGTAGGGGGTAGAGCACTGTTTCGGCTAGGGGGTCATCCCGACTTACCAAACCGATGCAAACTCCGAATACCTACAAGTGCCGAGCATGGGAGACACACGGCGGGTGCTAACGTCCGTCGTGAAAAGGGAAACAACCCAGACCGTCAGCTAAGGTCCCAAAGTCATGGTTAAGTGGGAAACGATGTGGGAAGGCTTAGACAGCTAGGAGGTTGGCTTAGAAGCAGCCACCCTTTAAAGAAAGCGTAATAGCTCACTAGTCGAGTCGGCCTGCGCGGAAGATGTAACGGGGCTCAAACCATGCACCGAAGCTACGGGTATCACGCAAGTGATGCGGTAGAGGAGCGTTCTGTAAGCCTGTGAAGGTGAGTTGAGAAGCTTGCTGGAGGTATCAGAAGTGCGAATGCTGACATGAGTAACGACAATGGGTGTGAAAAACACCCACGCCGAAAGACCAAGGTTTCCTGCGCAACGTTAATCGACGCAGGGTTAGTCGGTCCCTAAGGCGAGGCTGAAAAGCGTAGTCGATGGAAAACAGGTTAATATTCCTGTACTTCTGGTTATTGCGATGGAGGGACGGAGAAGGCTAGGCCAGCCTGGCGTTGGTTGTCCAGGTTTAAGGTGGTAGGCTGAAATCTTAGGTAAATCCGGGGTTTCAAGGCCGAGAGCTGATGACGAGTGT
>NZ_JBXAWH010000030.1:0-1202 GCF_057291635.1 Pseudomonas sp. 1L-C-7-B-C1
GATGCGCTGAATGACATCGTTCGGCTGGCGACGAGTGAGAAGCGCGATCCGCTGGATTGGGTCAGTTTGGGCATCAATTTGATTGGCGTCTTGCCAACGCCGCCGACTATGGCGGCAGCCCGGATGAGCTTACGGCCGACGTTGTTTCTGGTGCGTCAGGAGATGCGGCAGGCGGGGAAGTTGGTGTTGGGTGATTCGCTGATCGAGGTGCTGATCGGGCACCTCAATGCGGACATCGTTGGAACGCTTGATGACTTTGTAATGCAGGCGCAGACCAAGCTTGCTGGCATTCTCGATGACGCGGGGAAGCTGGGCGAAGGCGTGCTGAACGAGATCGCCAAGGGTCTGGAAAGCGTGGTCAACGGCGATCTCGATGCCGAGGGCAGTCTGCTTGAGGCGGTGCAACTGATCAGCGATGGGCGCAAGCAGTGGGACTACGATCCCAAAGGCGCGATTTCCAACATCTTCATCGCGGTTGCCGATGTTTACATCGCAGCCGGCCAAAAAATCGTCAACGGCACCGTCGAACATCTTGTGCCTGAAGCGCTGAAAGACCCGGTACGCAGAAAGGCTAAGTCGTTGCGCGCCATGGGGTCAGAGCTTCGGGCCCAGATTAATGGTCTAGCGGATCCTGGGGTTCAAAACTCGATTGGAGCGTTGCTGCAGACGTTGGCTGGAGCGGTTGTAAGTTGGCGTTCCCGCAATGGGCATGGTCAGTCTTTCAACATCAAGCCGGGAGTGACCAATCAGGCCAAGCGTCGGGGCAGCGAAGGCAAACTCGAAGTTGTTCAGCGTGAGAAGCCTGCCAAGGGCCGGCCCAACGTACTGAAGAAGTGCACATGTGCCTGTCCTTGCGCCTGTAACTGCGGCTCAACGGGGAACAGCATCAGTTTTGCGATGGGCTCGGAGTCGGTCAGTCATACCGATTTCAGCCTGCCGGGGCCGTTTCCGATTGAGTGGACGCGGACTTATTGCTCGAGTCTGGATGCCTTCGATCATGACGTGGTGGGCGCGCGATGGATCACGCCGTTTACTACGCGGTTTGATTGTGTGGGTGACAGTTTGGTGTTTCATGACGCCGACGGACGCAGCCATGAATTTCCTCTGCCCAAGGTCAAGCTGTTTCACTTCAACGCCATTGAAAACCTGACGGTCGTTCGCCTCAGCAAAGATCGGTTATTGCTGATGCGTGGCCTGGATCA